>JBDHYI010000022.1:0-40225 GCA_039811265.1 Chitinophagaceae bacterium
AACCTTTGATTTGCTTCAAAGCTAATGATAATAATAGGTTCGGAAGTTTTGAGCCTAAAAAATGTCTATTAAGCCAACTTATCGCTAAAATTTTTTTTGATAAAAAAAGTATGCGTATCAACATAAATACTTTCTTTTACATGTTACTATCAGCCTTATTACCGACAATTTTCTGTTTTATATTCTGTGCGTTTTTGCTATATAAATAAATTAAAAATTCAAACCCATTTTCGTAACTTTTTATTTTAAAATTTGTTATTCTGAATCATCACTCTATTTTTTATAGTATAAAAAATAATTAGAAAAATGAGCTGCAAATTTTGTAGTATCATGGAATATAGTATATTTGTTAACTCGTTTCAATAATTTTTTATTATTATTTAAAAATAAAAAATTATTTTTTTTGATGGATTGGAGTTATAATAAACTATCTCAATTATTGAGAAAACACTAAATTATAAAAAATAAATAAAATGAAAAAGAAAATAATCATATCAATAATGGTTTTATTATTTAGCTATAAATTAAACGCACAAAATTATTATTTCAATGGGAAAATGTCTAAGGAAATATTAGATAATTATTTAGATAGAACTGTAGATATGTCTTCTTTGTCAGATATTGAAGGACCTTTTGTAAATGAACAAAATAGAGTAGCAGATATACAAATAGCAAAAAATTTAAAGGCTAAATTTATTTCCAATGTAGTTGGATGGTGGGAAAACGGGTGGGGACAGACAAAATTTGATCAATTATTGAATAAATCTTATCAAAATGTTACAGAATTAAAAAATAATGATCCTGAAGTTATTTGTCAAGCATTTATAGCTGAATATACTAGTCCTACTATTGAGACTTTTTATATCCCTGATTATGTTTGGAATGAATTTGGCCAACCAATTCCATATAATAATAGATTGAGCTATAATGCAATGCTTTATCCTATGCCTGCTAATCAATGGCAACCATATGGTAGAGATATGTCAGAAGATGAAAGAAAATGGATGATTAATATTAGTTCGGTACATTCACAAATGTGGTATTACTTTTTAGCTACATAGTATATAATGAGAGGTTTTGAATCAATCCACTTCGGTCAAGCTGAAATTGTTGGTTTATATGATAAACAAACAGGCTACAGTTCATGGAATTTAATTTTAAGTAAAATAAGAAAATTTGCCAAAAACTATAATAGAGGTAATGTACTATGCACTACTCATTTAAATGAAGGAATGTACTTTGACCCCAATCCATCAAACCCTTTACCAAATAAAGATAGAATACTTCTTTTTGATTTTCATCAACAACCAATTAATATGGTTGAAAATAAATCATTACCATGTACACAAACTTTACAACCCTCTAAATTAATAAATAATCATAATTCATTAATTAGTAAAACTATTTCTGGTATTAACCCTCAAGGTTGGAGAGTAATTAATAACCCATTTGTTTTAGAATTTGACAATTCAGACATTGAATGTTTAACGGGTTGTAACTATGATATATCCAAAGATGAATGGAGATTATGGGGGTATGATGATATTTCATGGTTTGCAAAACAACCAGAAAACTATAGGAATGATATTTTAATCTATTTATATTATAAAATAAAATGTTTTAATAACAATGGACATTTTAAAATGCCTATCAGAAGAATGTATTCAGAATCTTGCCCACCTTTAACTTCGAACCCTCTTTATAGGTGTGCAACTAATGCTTTTAATCAAGAAAATACTATTAAAAACATTTGGAATAATACGTTTGCTGGTAATTCTAATTGGGTACAACTTAATTTTACAAATAAAAAAGTAATCAATCAACCTATAACACCTCATGTTTCATCATCTTTGGTATTATCAGGTACAGATAAAATGTACTATATCGCAAATGACGGTTATATACACGGCTATATTAAAGATGCTGATTTAGATCTTTGGTATACAGTAAGTCCGTCTTATTCTGCACAAATATATGGAGGTGTTAACGTAACAAACCAATTTAAAGCAAAAAGTGATATAACTGTTAGCCCGGATGGAAATACAATTCTATATATAGGGATTGATGATTTAATTCATGGGTTTAATGTAGTAAATCCTTGGAATTATACATACTTTGATTTTGTAAAACAACCGATGATTAGTCAAAATTTAAAAGCAGATAAGGATTTAATTTTTACATCTAATACAAGAGTTTTTTATATTGCGAAAGAAAATAACGGGACTGGGAAATCAAGAGTACATGGTTTCATTAAATATAACGGAGCATGGGTAACTGTTAGTCCTACTTATGCAAGTCAAGTTGCTTCTACTAGTATGGTAGAGGTTGGTGGAGCTTTAGCATATAATTCATTAAATGACAGGCTTTATTATGTTGGAATAGATGGTTTTTTATATTATTATACTATACTAAATGACTGGAGTTACAATTATGTATCTGTCCCTAAATCACAATTAATAACGCAAAATTTAAGAATAATACCTAATAAAATTGCTTTAAATGGAAACAGCATTTACTATATAGGCAAAGAACTAACTAATGGCAATGCTTTAAGAATACATGAACTCATTGACAACGCTGGGACTTGGATAACAAATAGCCCAACATGGTCAGCTCAATTTAATGGTCATCCAGTAAATACTCAAACGCTTGCAATGGGTACTGAAATTACTGTTAGTCCAGATGGAAAAAAGGTTGCATATATAGGCGATGATAAAAAAGTATATTACTTTGAAAAATTGGCAAATAGTCCTTGGATTTACTCTTACAATAAAACTTTTGGGGCCGATGGTATAGCGGCAACTAATAGCTTACAATATACAGATAATTTTAATATTTATTATAATTCTAAATTAATTGCTTCCCCTTTTGTAAATGGGGACAATAAAGTTCACAACATTAAATTAGAAGAAGCATATTGTCAAAACCATTCAATAAATATTATTGAACCTAATTATACATTTACCAAAATACAAAATCCAAATAATCCAAATGATAAGATTTTGTTAGAAGAAAAACAAGTATCCATTTTTCCTAACCCATCAAATAATGAAATAATTATTATTCTTCCAAATGAAATTCAAGACTCTAAATTTACTATTACCAATCTAACTGGAACTAAATTATTAGATGGAACTCTTCATAGCAATAAAAATATTATAGATTGTAGAAATTGGAGTAATGGTTTTTATGTTATCACCATTTTCAACCAAGCAAATAAAACCGTATCTAATCATAAGATAATTATTGAACATTAAATATGAAGGAAAATAATTTATTAAAAAGTTTACAATCGGTGGAGAAGATTGCCCTTTCTTCTAAAATAATGCGCTTATGGAATAACCCATATAAATATTTATTGGCAATGTTTCATAGAAAATTGGTTTATCCAAAAACAAAAAAAGAAAAAATAGTAAATACTAAATTGTTTTATGGCAGAAACATGACTATTGCTTTACCTGCATCCACAGATATTTATTTAACCGGCGGCAAATCTCATCCATCAGAAATTAGATTAGCAAAATTTATTATAAGAAATCTAAATAACTCAAATCATTTTTTAGATATAGGAGCCCATTTTGGCTATTTTACACTTATAGCATCCGAATTAGTTGGTGAAAATGGAATTGTACTTTCGTTTGAACCAACAGGTAAAAGTTATGAATTACTTCAAGAAAATATTGCTGGTTTGAGAAATATTATTACTCAACAAAAAGCAATTTCAAATTCTTTAGAACCAATTATTTTTTATGAATTCCCTAATTTGTATTCTGAATATAACACATCAGACATTACTCAATTTGAAAGTAAAAAATGGATTAATAATTTTAAACCAACAAAAGTAGAAGTAGAAACTACAACAATTGACACTATAACAAAAGACGGAAAATTTAATCCTCAAATTATTAAAATAGATGTAGAGGGAGCAGAATATAATGTAATAAGTGGAGGGCTGACATTTTTCAAAAACTACAAACCAATCATTGTAATGGAATATTTAGAACCAAAAAGAAAAAATGAAACACATAAAAAGGCATTGGACTTACTTTCAAGTTTAGGTTATAATTCTTATATAATTAAAAATGATGGCACGATTGAACCAATAACAAAAATTGACAATTATCTAAATGCTGAAAAATTAGATTCAGACAACATAGTATTTAAGAAAGAGTATTAAAAAGAGTACCGTATAACATTATGACGTATAGCAAAAAGTTGCAACATGAGTTATTGATAATATGAACAGCGCACCAAATAAAACATATAAACTACATTTTTATAACTTTTATGTGTAAAATGTCTATTTATACAGCAAAATAATTCTTTTAAAAGTTTATTGCAAACAACATTCAATAGCTCTAAATAAATCAAAAAGTTCCCTGCATAATTTTTCGTAGTCTTTGCAATTAAGTTCCACATTTACAGGAAATGATTGAAAAACAATCAAAACGAAATCATTGTTGTTAAAATTTGGGATAAAAAAATATATGATAAATATATACACCTTCTTTTACATGTTACTATCAGCCTTATTACCGACAATTTTCTGTTTTATATTCTGTGCGTTTTCGCTATATAAATAAATTAAAAATTCAAACCCATTTTCGTAACTTTTTATTTTAAAATTTGTAATTCTGAATCATCACTCTATTTTTTATAGTATAAAAAATAATTAGAAAAAAGAGCTGCAAATTTTGTAGTATCATGGAATATAGTATATTTGTTTCGATATTTTAAATATTATTATTCATTTTAAAAACAAAAATAGAAACTGTGTCGTACGAAAACAACGAAAGAAACAACGAAACCTTATTCAGTAAAAGATTAAAAGCTGGAAAAGTAAGAACCTATTTTTTTGATGTAAGATCAACAAAAAGCAATGATTATTTCATTACTTTAACTGAAAGCAAAAAGAAATTCAACGAAGGAAGTTATGAACGTCATAAAATCTTTTTATATAAAGAAGATTTTAATAAGTTCTTAAAAGCCCTGACAGAAACTATCGATCATGTAAAAACGGAGTTAATGCCGGATTTTGATTTTGATGCGTTTAATCATGAATATCCTGAACAAGACGAACAAAATTCAAATTCAACAGACTCTTCAAGCCACGCAGATACTTGGTAAAATTTTTCTTTAAAAAAAATGTTTTAACTGATTATGTACAAGCTATATAATCAGTTTTTTTTATTAAGATAATTAAAACTAATTTTACAAGCTTTTTTAAGCAATTACAAGCTATTCTTTCTTTAAATATGAAAAATATTAGAAACTTCTGCATCATTGCACATATTGATCATGGGAAAAGCACCTTGGCTGATCGCTTGCTCGAGCATACTAAAACTATTAGTGAGCGACAAATGATGGATCAAGTGCTGGATGATATGGATTTGGAGAGAGAAAAAGGTATTACGATAAAAAGCCATGCCATTCAAATTGATTACACTTATAAAGGAGAAAAATATGTTTTTAATTTAATTGATACTCCCGGGCATGTCGATTTCAGCTATGAAGTAAGTAGAGCTTTGGCAGCATGTGAAGGTGCGCTATTATTGGTAGATGCTTCGCAGGGAATACAAGCTCAAACAATTTCTAATTTATATTTAGCCATTGACAATAACCTTGAGATTATTCCTGTCATTAATAAAATTGACATGGAAGGGGCTATGATACCCGAAACGAAAGACCAAATCATAGAATTAATTGGCTGTAAAGAAGAAGATATTTTATTAGCAAGTGGAAAAAGCGGTATTGGAATTGATGAAATTTTACAAGCAATCGTAGAGCGAATTCCCGCCCCCAAAGGAGATGTAAATGCCCCCTTACAAGCACTGATTTTTGATAGTGTATTCAATAGTTTCAGAGGGATAATTGTATATTATAGAATTTTTAATGGCGTTTTAAAAAAAGGAGATAAAATCAAATTTGTCAATAGTGGCACCGAATACGAAGCCGATGAAGTGGGTATTTTAAAACTCGGCATGGAAGAAAAAAATGAAGTACGAGCCGGTGATGTTGGTTATATTATAACCGGTATTAAAGTTGCTAAAGAAGTAAAAGTTGGCGATACAATTACTACCGTTACAAACCCATGTAAAGACTCAATTCATGGCTTTGAAGATGTAAAACCAATGGTATTTGCCGGTATTTATCCTGTAGAAACCGACCAATTTGAAGAACTAAGAGGCTGTATGGAAAAACTACAACTCAATGATGCCTCACTCACCTTTGAATTAGAAACTTCTCAAGCACTGGGCTTTGGATTCCGTTGCGGTTTTTTAGGGCTGCTACACATGGAAATAATACAAGAACGATTAGAAAGAGAATTTAATCAAACGGTTATTACCACTGTTCCAAACGTTAGCTTTGAAGCCCTCACCACTAAGAACGAACACATCATTGTTAATAATCCGACCGAAATGCCGGACCCATCTCGACTGGAAAGTATTAAAGAGCCTTTTATCAAAGCACAAATAATAACAAAACCTGAATACATAGGCAATATCATGAATCTATGCATAGGGAAAAGAGGAATGTTGACACACCAAAGCTACTTAACACCAACGAGAGTAGAATTGAGTTTTGAAATGCCCTTAACGGAAATTGTTTTTGATTTTTATGATAAATTAAAAAGCCAAACACGTGGCTATGCCTCTTTTGATTATCATCCAATTGATCTGAGAGAAAGTGACATAGTAAAAATGGACATCTTATTAAATGGAGATAAAGTAGATGCATTGAGTGCTTTAATACATCGTTCAAGAGCACAAGATTTTGGCAGAAAATTATGTGAAAAATTAAAAGAACTTTTGCCAAGACAACAATTCCAAATTGCTATACAAGCTGCAATAGGTGCTAAAGTAATTGCAAGAGAAAATATAAGTGCTATGCGAAAAGACGTTACGGCAAAATGTTATGGTGGAGATATTAGTAGAAAAAGAAAATTGTTAGAAAAACAAAAAGAAGGGAAAAAGAGAATGAGACAAATTGGTAACGTAGAAGTCCCACAAGAAGCATTTTTAGCCGTACTGAAATTAGATGAGTAAGAGATAAAAATATATTGTAAATTAATTGTAAAAAGAGTAAAAATAAATTGTTTCTAAATTCTTTTTCTTTTACATTTGTTGAAAATTTTAAATTAAAAAAACATGAAAAACCTTAAAACTTTATTATTATCAACTTTATTAACTGTAGGAACATTCACAACTATTCTATTTACTTCTTGCCAAGGAGATAAATGTAAATCAGTAGTATGTAACAATGGAGGAACTTGTAACGAATCAGACGGTTCTTGTAATTGTGAAGTTGGATTTGAAGGCACAAATTGTGATACAGAATCAAGAACTAAATTAATAGGAACTTACTCATTAAGTGGAAGTGATAATTTAGGTAATACATATTCAAACTTAGCTACAACAACTTCAGCTTCAGGTGTTGACAAGAAAAAATTCACTTTAAACATCGCAGGAACTTTTATTTTTACTTGTACAATGACAGATAAAAATGCTTTCATTGTTGATAATGTAACTCAACAAGGATATACTTATTCCGGTAATGGTACATACACAGGAACTACATTGACAATAAAAATCAATGAAGCTGATGCAGCAGGAACAACAATCTATAATTTTTCCGGCAATAAACAATAATTCATTTTAATTTTTTAGCCATTAAATGGCAAAAAATCCTTGATAAATTCATTATCAAGGATTTTTTTATTTTGATAAACATTGTTTATCCTCAATCATACACATAATTCTTAATTATGGAAACAACTTCATTTTTATTTCAATTACTCTAAAAATATAATCGATTTTAATTTCCTCTACATCTTCTAAATTTCTTTTCTCATTTTTTAGAATGTATATTTTGGGTTAAATTAGCCAAATCAATGATAAAAAAATTTTTAAATTGGAATAATTTTTTTATGCTAATTGCAATTTCTATTGCATTTGCAGCTTTATATTTTGCCAATAATTTGACTAAAAAATTAGCCTTTGAAGAGAAGAAAAAAGTAGAATTGATAGCACTTACATTAGAATCAGTAGGGAAAACAATGGATGAAAATATTAGTTATGTTGAATCAAACATATTAGCAAGCAATACAACCATTCCATTATTTTACACTGATCAAAATGGAATAGTTTTGGGATCTAATAATATAGACAGTTCATTAAATGAACTTCAAATTCAGCAAACGTTTGAAGAAATAAAGAAATCACATCCGCCAATTGTAATAAAAATTTCTGAACAAGAAAGCCAATTTATTTATTATGGAGAATCTATGTTGCTCAAACAACTTCGTTATTTTCCTTATATCTTACTGATAATTATGTTTCTTTTTCTTTTGATCGTATCCATTTATATCAATACTTCAAATCAACAATTACACGACAGAGTGTGGGTAGGAATGAGCAAAGAAACAGCCCACCAATTAGGGACCCCACTCACATCACTATTTGCATGGGTAGAATTGCTAAAAGCAAATAATATTTCTCCGGATACAGTTCAAGAAATGGAAAAAGATTTACAAAGACTACAATTAATAGCAGACAGATTTTCAAAAATAGGGAGTGTACCACGCTTAGAAGAAGAAAAACTTTTAGAGCATATTCACAATATAGTATCCTATATGCAAAAAAGGGCTTCAATAAACGTGATCTTTTCAATTTCGAGCAATAAGGATGATATACTGGTCCTTATCAGTGGCTCTTTATTTGATTGGGTCATTGAAAATATCATTAGAAATGCTTTAGATGCAATGGATGGAAAAGGCGAAATACATATTCAAATAAATGATGAAGTAGCTCAAACAATTATAGATATTAAAGATAGCGGCAAAGGAATAGCACCACAGAACATCAAAAAGGTTTTTGAACCCGGCTTCTCAACCAAAAAAAGAGGCTGGGGGCTTGGTTTATCACTTGCAAAACGCATAATTAAAGAATATCATCATGGAGACATTTTTGTAAAAAAATCTGAATTAGGTAAAGGCACAACTTTTCGTATTGTATTGAATAAATAAAATTTAAAACAACAAACAAACTTTTTTTATAAACCATTCGTCTTTTTGAAAAGAATACTTTGTTTTTAAAAAAATTGTATTACCTTTAACAACAAAATAAGATTAATAAAATAAAGATATATGAAGAAACTACTATTAGCAATTGGAGTTTTTCTCGGGTTACAGGCAGTAGCGCAAGATGTTCACTTTACACAATACTTTACGTCACCACTCACACTTAATCCTGCCAATACAGGGCTTGTAAGTTGTGATTGGCGTTTAGCAGGCAACTACAGAACGCAGTGGGGAAGTGTAAATTCAACACCTTATCTTACCGGTACTTTCTCTTATGATATGGCATTATTAAAAGGGAAATTAAATGGAGATGCACTTGGAGTAGGCTTGATGGGTTTATACGATAAATCAGGAACAGGAGCTCTTCAAAATATTACTGCCGGTTTATCATTGGCTTATCATAAAAAATTGAGCCAAGATGAATTTAAACCTCAAAATCTATCCATTGGCGTACAAGGATTTTTTGTACAAAAAAGTATCAACTTTAATAAACTCACTTTCGAAAATCAATATAACACCATCACCGGTACAACTGATTATCCAAGTGGTGAAAACTTCGGTAATGCAGTTTTAAATTACCCTGATATCAATGCAGGATTAATGTATTCAGGATATGTAACAGAAAAAACCAATATCTATGCAGGACTTTCTTATTATCATATAACTCGACCTGTTGAAACTTTTTTAAACGGAAAACATAAAATAAATTCACGATTAACTGCCTCTTTAGGTGGTTCATTCCAATTAAATGAAAAATTCATTACTTATCTTAGTGGTATGTACCAGCAACAAGGAAAAGCCTATGAAGTATTATTGGGTGGCGCTGCCGGGTTTATCATGAATCCTAATCATGAAGACGATGTAGCTAACTCTGTATTCTATATTGGAGCTTGGTATCGCTATAACGATGCTATTGCACCTTATATCGGATTTGAATGGTCAAAAGCAAAAATCGGAGTAAGTTATGACTTAAACTTATCCGGCTTTACTCCTGCAACTAAAGGGAACGGAGCTTTAGAAATTTCTTTGATTTATAACGGCTGTATTATTAGAAACGAAACTCGCTCTTACAACTTTGCTTGTCCGAGATTCTAATAAAGCTTAACTGATATTTTTAAAAGGCTGTCAAAAAATGATAGCCTTTTTTTTTACAACGCAAACTGGTTGCGTTCTAAATTTATAATTTTGGGTTTTAAAACGAAATGTAAAATGATTGAAAATAAATTTGAAACAGAGTTTGAGAAATTAAACAAAGAGCAAAAAGAAGCTGTAGAAACAATCTACGGACCTGTCATGGTTGTTGCAGGGCCAGGTACCGGTAAAACTCAAATTTTAGCTATGCGAATCGCAAATTTACTTAGAAGTGATGCGCAAATTTCTCCACAAAATATTCTTTGTTTGACTTATACCGATGAAGGCAAAAAGAATATGCGAGATAGGTTATTCAAATTAATCGGCGCTGATACCGCACAGCAAATCGCCGTTCATACTTATCATTCGTTTTGCAATGAGATAATACAAAACAATCTTAAACACTTTGATACAGATAATTTAGAGTTGATTTCGGAATTAGAATTAGTTGAAACCTTAAAAGGAATTTCAATAAATATTCCAAAAGGGAATTTACTTTATAGTCCTAAAAACCCAACCAAGAATATAACATATTTAAGACAAGCTTTTAGAAAAATAAAAGAAGAAAATTGGAGTACCACATTATTAACAGAAAAAATAAATGAAGCTTTAGAAGAAATAAAAAATGACCCGGCTAACCTTGCATCAAGAGGACCAAATAAAGGAAAATTAAAACAAGAAGTTATAAATAAAATCATTGAACCTTTAGAAAAAACAACCGATACAATTATTTTTTTTGACGACTATAAAAATAAACTTTTGCAAAAAAGCAGATATGATTATGATGATATGATTCATTGGGTTATTGATTTACTTGAAAAGAAAGAAGATGTTTTATTCGGGTTAAGAGAACGCTATCAATATATTTTAGTTGATGAATTTCAAGACACCAATGGCTCCCAAATGAAATTAATTGAGTTACTTACCAATTATGATAATACTCCAAATATTTTTGTTGTGGGCGATGATGACCAATCCATTTTTAGATTTCAGGGTGCCAGTGTAGAGAATATGATTCAATTTCAAAATAAATATAAAAATGATGGACTTAAAGAAATTTGTTTGAAAATAAATTACCGTTCAACACAAGGGATTCTTGAACTCGCAAAAAAACTTATTGAACATTCAGAGCAAAGGCTTGTAAATACTGATGAAAATTTAGATAAAAATTTAATTTCATTTAATACAAATGAATTTCAGAAAGATTCAAAACCTGTGCTTTATAGCTTTAAAAACATAAGGCATGAACAAATTTTTGTTGCCAAAAAAATCAAAGAACTTATTGAGCAAGGCGTATCAACAAATGAAATAGCTGTATTGAACTTTGCAAATCAAGCGGCATTTGATTTATCTAAATATCTAAAACAATTAGATATTCCATTTTATTTTAGAAAAAACAGCAATTTACTTCGTGAAACTTTAGCACTTAAAGTACTGAATATTTTACGATATATTTCTAATGAGCGGGTAAACCCATATAGTGGAGATACTTTGCTATTTCAAATTTTACACTACAATTTTTTTGACATCAATCCTATTGATATAGCAAAAGAACTAATTAACTACAATGAGTTTGCCGGTAAAAATAGAACCGAGAAATACTCCTTCAGAAGATACTTGGTTGAATCAATTCAATCAAAAAATTCAAAGCTTTTTATTGAAAATTCAAAAGATGTTTTGCATGAAACAATTTATATTTTAGAAAAACTCATTAAAGAATCATACAATTTTTCTGTGCTGCAATTGATAGATAAGATAATGCAAGACTGTAATATCATAAAAACAATTTTAAATGCTGAAAATAAATATGAAGCACTTGAAATACTGACTGCTCTTTTAGATTTTGTAAAACAAGAATCTCATATCAATCCTGAAATGGACATAACTCAATTAATTCATCAAATTGATTTGTTGGACGAAAATGATATCGAAATACCATGTTACAAATTATATGGAAATGAAAATTCGGTTCGCTTATTTACAATTCATGGTTCAAAAGGAAGGGAGTTTCAATATGTGTTTTTAACCGGAATGACAAAAGAAAATTGGGAAAAAAGAAAAAGCCCAAATACATCTTTTAAATTACCGGATAACTTATTTCAATCAAAACAATCAAATAAAGATGTTGATGAACTTAGAAGATTAATATACGTTGCCCTTACAAGAGCAAAAAAAGAACTGATCGTTTCCTATTATAATTTTGATTTGAAAGAAAAAGAAAATGAAAAATCACAATTTTTATATGAAGCTTTTGGAGAAGATTATGAAGGAGAAAAAATTTCAATAGATGCTCAAACTATTTTAGAATTTGAAACTTTACAAACAGAAGAAAATACTACTATCAAGCTAAAAGAATTAGAAAAAGAATTTATTGATAGGAAATTAGAAAATTTTGAATTAAGTGTAACAGCCCTGAATAATTTTATTGATTGCCCCCTCCATTTTTACTATGATAATATTTTAAGAATCCCATCCATTATCAATGAAAATGCCGCCTTCGGAAATGCTATTCATTACGCACTTGAAAAACTTTTCAGTAATATGAAATTAAATAAAGGGAATTTTCCACCATTGAAAGATTTTGAACAATATTTCCGTTTTTATATGAATAGAAATAAAGAAAAATTTAATGCAGAAGGCTTTGACAATAAAGTAGAATATGGTTTGGATATCATAAAAACAATTTATAATGAGAATATCAACAAATGGCATAAAAATGTAAGCGTAGAACTTAATTTAAAAGCAAATTTCAATCATATACCATTGAAAGGTTTTGTTGATAAAATTGAATATTTTGATAATAATCGAATTGAATTGATTGACTATAAAACAGGAAATACAAAAGGAGAATACTATCGTAAAAATATTAAAACGATGGATGAGGATAAAGACGGTAAAGGTGGTAACTATTGGAGACAAGCTATGTTTTATAAAATTTTATTAGATAAAGACCCTCATCGCAATTGGGATGTGAGTTGTGCCAGATATGAATTTGTTGAGCCTGACCCTGCTACAAACAAACTGCCCAAATCGGTTATATACAGCTATACCAAAGAACAAATAGAACAAGTAGAAAATCAAATAATAGACTCTTGGGAAAAAATTCAAAATCATGATTTTTATACCGGTTGCGGAAAAGATAATTGCCTTTATTGCAATATGGCCAAACAACTATCAGATGAATATAATGAATAGATAGACTGTTAAAAAATAACAATAATCTCATTTTTCCAACTGTTTACTTAATTTATTAGTCATTGATATAGTAAACAATGTAATTAATTCATTAAATTGAATTAACTTTATACCGTTTGAAAATTAAAATGATTTTAATAATAAGATGAAAAGAATTTTAGTGGCTTTGCTTTGCCTCATAAGCACCCAATCATTTTCTCAAAAAATATTTTTAAACTCCGGAGAAATAAACACCCAATACAATATTGAATCTATAAATCAATTTCAAGATTGGAAAGAAACCCAATTTGAAAATTTTAATTATTGTATTGTTCAATTTTCAAAATCTACATCTCTGAAAGAAAGAGAATTAATTTCTAAGCAAACCGGAATAGTCTTTTTTGATTATATACCCAGATGGGCTTTTTTGGCTGCAATTCCAACACAGACTAATGTCCATTCTTTAAGCCAATATAACATTAGTACAATACTTCCTTATACTGCAAAATTTAAATTAGACAGACAATTACAAGACAGACCATTGCCCTATTGGATTCAAAAAGAAAATAACAACGTAGAAGTTCTTCTATATACTTACCCGACTATTGATAAGTCAATAGTAGAATCTCAAATCACAAAAAATAATTTTCAATTAATAGAATGGCAAGATGCGACAACAGTAAAAGTGATAATGAAAGAAGCTCAGTTAGAAGCAAGCACTCAAAGTCAATGGATAAAATATATCATAGCAACCGACGCACCTGCTCAACTTGAAAATACGGAAGGTCGTTCTGATCATAGAGTGAACTTAATTGACGAAGCATCACCCAATGGATACCATTTCGACGGAACAGGTGTATCTGTCGCTATTGGTGATGACGGAGCAATAGGTCCTCATATTGACTTCAAAGGTCGTGTGTTTCATCATCCGGCCAATATGGGAGCCGGTGGTACTCACTGCGATCACGTAGCTGGTATTGTTGGTGGTGCCGGAAATTTTAATCCTAAAGGAAAAGGAAACGGAAAAGGAGCAGATTTGCATATTTATGAAGATTATGGCAATTTAACAAATGCAGGAAATCATTACAATACAAACGGGGTGCGTATCACCTCAAATTCACTCGGACAAGGATGTAATGATGGTTATAACAATAGTGCTAAAAACTCTGATAATTTAATTAATTCTAAATTCTCTTTAATGAGCGTCCACTCTGCCGGTAATAGTGGTGCTACTCAGTGTGGTGGCGTTGCTCAAGGATATTTTACAATAACAGGAGGATACAAAGCCGGAAAAAATGTTATTGCAGTTGGAAATGTCGAAAAAGATGATAAAATAGCATCTTCATCAAGTAGAGGACCAAGTAAAGATGGCCGTTTAAAACCGGAAGTATGTGCAGTAGGAACCGATGTGTTTTCAACCCAGCCCGACAATACTTACGATAACTTCACAGGAACATCAATGGCTTGCCCAGGTGTAGCCGGTACATTGGCAGATTTATGGCAAGCATATCGTTCTTTCAATGCAGGTGCTGACCCGAATAGTGCTTTGATGAAAGCAGTGCTAATGAATACTGCTGATGATTTAGGTAATGCAGGTCCCGATTTTATTTATGGATATGGAAGAATAAATGCATTTAGAAGTTTAAATGTTCTAAAAAATAATCAATATTTTATTGACTCTGTAGATAATGGAAATACCAAAAATTTTACAATCAACGTTCCCAACGGGGTTAAACAATTGAAAGTAATGCTCTATTGGCACGACCCAACCGGCAATCCTCAAAATGCAATTGTATTGGTGAATGATTTAGATTTGACATTGACTACTCCTGCTGCGAATACATTAAAACCTTGGGTTTTAAACAATGCACCCAATGTAGCTGCTTTAAGTTCTTTAGCTACAAGACAGAAAGATTCACTTAATAATATAGAGCAAGTTACTATAGATACCGTAGCTCCCGGTACATATACTGTTCACGTTGCAGGGTATGATGTGCCACAAGGTCCTCAAACTTTTGTTGTGACTTATGATTTTATTACTGATTCAATTAAAATGACTTACCCCAATAGAAGAGATGCCTTTGTAAATGGGGTAAAAGAAAGAGTACGTTGGGATGCTTATAGCAATAATGATGATTTTACATTGGAATATTCAATTGATGCCGGTGCCACTTGGACTGTAATTTCAAACTCTATTGCCGGAAACAGACGATATTACGATTGGACGCCTCCGGCTAATACTACTTCAGGAAAAATGTTGATGAAAATAAGTAGAAACGGAATTGCTGATATGAGCGATACTACTTTTAGTCTTATCAAAGTACCAACAGGTCTTACTATAGATACTGCTTGTGGTAATGTTATTCACTTAAAATGGGATTCTCTGCCGGAAGCCAATAAGTATATAGTTTATCAATTAGGAGCAAAGTATATGGAACAAATAGGAATTACGAATACACATGATTTTTATATTTATAACGGTGTAAACATGACCGATACACTTTATTTTGCTGTAGCTGCCATAGATAGTATAACCGGAGCTTATGGCAGAAGATGTATTGCATATAGAAAATTACCCGGTGAAATTAACTGTTTAGATGATTTAATAAATCTTGGAACAACACTTCCTTTTGAAAAACAATTCGTATGCCAGTCTAGTGGAAATGTACCTGTTAAAATAAAAGTACAAAATATAGGTTTAAGAGATGTTACAAATTTACCTGTTTCATATCAAGTAAATAATTTAACTCCTGTAACAGAATATATTCCAACAACGCTCTATATCGGTGACACCATTACATATACTTTTAATAGTACAATTAATATGTTGAACCCCGGTACTTATGTTGTAAAAACTTGGACAGCCTCAAATGCAGACATCAATCAATTAAATGATACAACTTCTGCAACTTCAATTATTATTGCCCCGCTTACCGTTACAGCACCTTATATTCAAAAATTTGATACCACTATTTTTGCACCTAAAGGCTGGAACGTTTTTGATTATGATAATAATGTAAAATGGCAAAAAACATACTGTCAGGTTGGAGCAAACGGAACCAATACTTATGCAGCGTATATGGATTTCTTCAATTACAATGCTAAAAACGCAATAGATGACTTAGAAAGCCCAATGCTTGATTTAACAGGTATTTCAGCAGATTCTGTTTTACTCACATTTGACGTGGCTCATGCTTATGGACCTAATATACCTGATACCTTGAGTCTTTGGGTTTCATTAAATTGTAACGATAATTTTATGCCGCTTAATTATAAAAAATGGGGACAAAATTTGGCAACTGCCGGAATGATGAATACTGTATTTACTCCAACTGCTATTAATCAATGGAGAAAAGATCAAGTAGATTTAAGTAATTATAAAGGACAAAAAATATTCGTACGATTTAGAGGAAGTAACAGTCATGGTAATAATTTATACATTGATAATGTAAATTTAATTACGAAAAATGCTACCCCACTTTCTATAAATGATTTATTCGGAAATCAATCAATAACAGTACATCCAAACCCATCTGATGGTAAGTTTACTTTAAATATTGAAAGTTTAGAATCAACTGATTTAGATATTTCCATTTTGAATGTAACAGGACAAATAATCATGAAAGACCAATTGAAAGCGGTTAAAGGTAAAAACACCAAAGAGTTTGATATAACAAAATATGCAAACGGATTCTACATCATTGAAGTATCAAATGGAACTCAAACACAAAAATTGAAATTGACTAAATGGTAGTTGATTAAATTTGGTTTGAATATATTTATTACAAAAAAATAATAGCTACATAAGTAGCTATTATTTTTTTAGCTTGTTATACTTTAAAAAGAAGGAATATTAATATTTAGTATTCATATCTTTCCTCCACCTCAAAAGCCTGATGCAACAGTGAAGAACTATAACCAAATTACTTATTCAATTTTGAGTATATTTTCCTTAACCTTTAAATCCTAATGCTAAGGGTTAAAGTGCTTCCATGTGAGCCGTAAAGTGTCTTAATAAAGGAGATTCATAAGTAATTTTATATCCCTTATAATTTTCTTTTTGTTGGAAAACTTTTATGGCAGTATCACATACGAAATCTAAATGGCTTTGTGTGTAAACCCTTCGTGGAATAGCAAGCCGAACAAGTTCCATTGGAGGTGCAATATGATTGCCGTTTTCATCATATTTCCCAAACATAAGTGACCCAATTTCTACACCTCTGATCCCGCCTTCAATATATAGAGCATTAGCAAGGGCTACTCCTGGCAATTCTGATGCAGGTATATGAGGAAGGAAATTTTTTGCATCTAAATACACTGCATGTCCGCCTGTTGGTAAAATTAAAGGTACACCGGCAGCTTGAAGTTTTTCACCCATATATTGAATACTACCTATTCTATATTTTAAATATTGTTCATCCATCACTTCTTCAAGTCCTTGAGCCATTGCTTCTAAATCACGACCGGCTAAGCCTCCGTAAGTTGGAAACCCTTCCATAATGATTAATAAATTTTTCGATTCAAGAGCTAAGGCATCGTCATTCATAGCAAGGAAACCACCTATATTTACCAAAGCATCTTTTTTAGCACTCATGGTGCAACCATCTGCAAATGAAAATATCTCTTGTGATATTTCTAATATTGATTTGTTTTCGTAACCTTTTTCTCTTTGTTTAATAAAGTAGGCATTTTCAGCAAAGCGACATGCATCAATAAAAAATAAAATACTGTATTTTTTACAGATGGCAGCAGTTTCTCTAATATTTTGAAGTGAAACCGGCTGACCACCACCGGAATTGTTAGTGATTGTCATCACACACATAGGAATATTTTCTGCTCCTCTTTTTTGAATATAATCTTCTAAGGCTTTAGTGTCCATATTCCCTTTGAAGTCTGCAATATGATGAGGAATTTTTCCTTCTTCTGTTAAAAAGTCGATTGCTTCTGCACCTGAAAATTCAATATTTCCTCTTGTTGTATCAAAAAAAGTATTGCTTACAAATGTTTTGCCTTTTCCTCCTAAAAGTGTAAATATTATTTTCTCGGCAGCGCGCCCCTGGTGTGTTGGTATAATGTGCTTATAACCTGTAATTAGTTGTACTTTTTCTTGAAAACGAAAATAACTTTTTGCACCGGCATAAGATTCATCCCCAACCATCATACCTGCCCATTGTTGAGCACTCATCGCAGAAGTACCGCTATCGGTAAGTAAGTCTATCAATACATGTTCTGCTTTGATTAAAAATACATTATTCTTTGCCTCTTTTAAAAGTTCAATACGTTGCTCACGTGTTGTGAATGTTAAGGGCTCTACTGATTTTATTCTAAATGGTTCGAAAATGGGTGTCATGATTTTTAAATTTATTTATAAATAATTATAGGGTAAAAATAATTAATTCTAATGAGTAAAAATAGATAAGCACACTTTTAATTTAGATATAATAAACAGATTAATCTATTTTTTTTACTTTAATAATATTCATCGGACAGGCTTGTGCTGCTTTTAAGTTATCTTCCAACTCCTCATCACCAACTTTAACAGTATAAAATCCTTTTTTATTGACACCGCCTATTAACGTTACTTTCCCATCTTTTTTGGACATACGCCATCGTTGGAAAGCCAACTCCACGCAATAGTTGCAGCCTATACATTTTTCTCTCTGATGTGTAATGATAACCATTTTACGCAGGAACTATTTTATACAATTTATCTGAACTTCGAATATAACAAGGCACTTTAAACGAGCATAAATCACCTTTTTTAGCTTCATTTACTTTTTCATCATTCACTCTTATTTCATCAATGACACTTTCAACAACTCCTGTAGTAGGTCCGATGATATATATAGGGTCTCCTTCTTTTATAACGTTGGCATCAATTTGAAATACACCGACTTGTGATTTGGTATAATAGTGCTCTGCTTTACCAATGTATATTTTCTTTTGTGTTGCAGAAGAACCGCTTTTGTTTGTCCATTCACCTAACTGTTGACCTAAATAATAACCACTCCAAAAACCTCTGTTATATACTTTTTCTAACTGCGACATCCAATCATTTATTTTTTCAGATGTATAAGTAATATTGGTTATACTATCAATTGCATCACGATAAACTTTTGTAACTGTAGCAACATATTCAGGAGCTCGCCCCCTGCCCTCTATTTTCAATACGCTTACTTTCGCATCTATTACCTGATCTAAAAAATCTATTGTACAAAGGTCTTTAGGGGACATGATATATTCATTTTGTATTTCCAATTCGTGCCCATCTTCTAAGTCAATAACTTTGTATGCTCTCCTGCAATTTTGCACACAGGCGCCACGATTAGCCGATGCATTTTGAGTGTGTAAGCTCAAATAACATTTTCCTGAAACTGCCATACAAAGAGCTCCATGACCAAAAATTTCAATCTTTACCAATTCGCCTGATGGTCCTTTGATTTGCTCTTTTTCAATTTGCTCACATATCATTTTGACTTGCCTTAAACTCAGTTCTCTTGACAAAACCATCACATCACAAAAGAATGCATAAAATTTAACCGTTTCAATATTGGTAATATTTAATTGGGTAGAAGCATGCACCGGCATTTTTTGAGTAAAGGCATAATTAATTACGGCTTGATCTGATGCGATGATGGCTGAAATATTCGCTTTTTGAGCTGCATCTATTATTCTTTTTATAAGAGATAAATCATGATCATACACAATGGTATTTAATGTAAGATATGTTTTTACACCTTTTGAATGGCATCGATTAGCAATTTCAGGGAGGTCTTCTAAAGTAAAATTCATAGTGGCTCTTGCTCTCATATTTAATTGGTCCACTCCAAAGTAAACCGAGTCGGCTCCATTATCTATTGCAGCTTGCAATGATTCAAATGAGCCTGCAGGAGACATTAATTCAATGGGCTTTTTATTCATTTTTTATAAAAATTGAATGTAAAATTAGTATATTCTATTCTTATGCCAATAAAGCAACTACATAGATACTAAATGAAACTTTGAACGTTTCATTAAAAGCAATAAAAAAAATAAAAACAAACAGGTACCATATTGTGTTTCAAACAAAGGCTCAATCATCATCGTGAAAAGCATAATCAAACAAAAACTCAAATAAAGAAAATCATTTTTTTTGACCAACTTAAATATAGAAATCATCATCACTATTAAATATAAAATTCCTATAAAGCCTAATGCAACACCACTCATCAAAAATTGATTGTGTGGAAGTAAAGTTATAGCCGTTTTTTCTTGAAAATCTTTTTGATAGTACTTGTCCATTTCGTCATAAACATCGCCGATACCTACACCTAAAAATGGGTTTTTCTTTATAATATCAATTGCATAACGATAAGAAATGATACGCCCTTCATCGCTGATATTGGCTTCTCTTTTATCGTTTTTTATTTGTTCTAAAGAGTAATTAAAATAGCCAATTTTGTTTTTGAACGAAGGAAACATAAAATACATGATAAACGGAAGTGTTATAATGATAAAAAATGAAAGCACTCCGATTTTTTTATATTTAGTTGAAAAAATCAGTTGAATGACACCTAAAATAGCAACAAGATAAAATGCTACTACGCCTGTTTTGGCAGATAAGATATGTATATATAAAATATTGATACAAACAATTATTAATAATAAAATCCTAAAAAAGCTTCCTTTATATTTTAAAAACAAATCAATACAAAAACAAATACTCATTACCACAGAAAGGCTGAATCGGATATGATCATTTTTAAACGGTGTCGGAATTAACTTAGAGTAGCTGTAAGCAATATCATAACTTTCTTTTTGTTGTATATATTGATAAAGACTCCAAGAAATACCAATAAGATTTGCTAAAATGAAAAGCAAAAGCAACAAATCATACCATTTCATTTCCCATTTATTCATAGATAAAAATGAAAATGGTAGAATTAAAAAAGGCATCATAATTCGCATACGTTCTTCATAATATTGAACATTGTCGGACCAAAAATAGGAAAGCAAATTCAGTAGGAAGTATCCGGTGATAAAAAGCAAATGAGGCTTCTTAAATAGCTCTTTTAAGTTTGAAAAAAAATTTACATTTAGCAAAGCAGCACCAATCAATGTTATCATTCCAATGCTAATGAGTGCTCTTGAAAAATACATTCCAAGAATAACAAAAACACAAGCAATAAATTGAATACTATCGTGAGGGATTGATATTAAGATATTTTTAAAATTAAATTTCAATCTAAATTTTATAGCAGTTGAATGAAAGTATTTTATTTAAACGAAGTTAATTTAGTTTTATTATAAAATCAATTTCTAAAACTCTTCTCTCATATAATCAATCCCTCTTTCTTTCAAATAATTTAAAACAAAATGAAAACAATTTTCATATTTTCCTATCAATTCCGGAGGATAAACTCCTTTATTATCAAACAATCCATCTAAAAATAGTTGAGCAGCAGCACAGGCTGTATAACCTGTTGTTCTTGACATTGATGACATTTTAGTTTGTGGGCAATATTCATCATGTACATTATAAACTATTGTTTTTGTATCACCATTTTCATTTTGTCCTTTGAGTGTAACTCTCATTACTGTTAATTCTTCTTCCTCATCTTGCAGTTTCCATTCATCAAATAGTATTTTGGAAGTAAACTCAATAGGGCTAATTTTTATACCATGAAAATCCATAGATTGCTGCCCGAAAAAGCCACTTGATTTTAATACTTTCACATAATCGGCATGTCCCGGATACCGCAGTGTTTTTTCTTTCATATTAGGGATATGCGACATTGTATAAATAATTGAACGAAGTCCATCACTATTGAATGATTCTAAAGTCCCTAGTTTTTCAAATTCTATATGCTCGATATCACTCAATGCTTCTTTTGTAACAATATGTCCATTCTCTACATAGCGTGCAGGACGTGTGTATTCTTCAATAACATCAATGGGCGAAAAAGGAGCTTTATATGCAAAAGGCCACTTTTTTATTTTAGGCAAACCTCCCACAAGACATTCGAAATGACTTAATTTATATCGTTCGTTTTCATACCCCAAAATAAAATTATCCATACCGGGAGCTACACCACAATCAACAATAGCAGTTACTCCATATTTAAGGGCTAATTCATGCAGTTCAAGAGAATTTTCAGGAAAAAATGAAATATCCACTACATTTTTCTTAGCCTCGATACAACTTTTTAATGTATTAAATCCTAAAAATCCGGGCACGGCACACATAACCAAATCAAAATCTTGTATCGTCTTTTTCAATTCAGAAATATTTGTAACGTTTAATAGAAATGTCTTAATCTCTTTATTTTTCTCTTGAATTTTTTGCAAAGAATTTTCTGAAAAATCAGCAACTCCGACAATATGCTTTTTTGATAAATCCAATGCAATAGCGCTTCCTACCATACCTGCGCCCAATACAATTATTTTGCTCATTGATTTCTTATATATTTAACGTGTGAAATTATAAAATTCCTTCTATTTTAAGACAATAAAAAATGGATCTTTACGTTTAAAATTAAATATGAAAAAAAATAAAAACATACTATTAAAAACCTTTTGCTTATTTACAATGATTGCAATATCTTCTTGTGAAAAAAGTTTATATAGTTGTAAATGCGATGGTGGGTTTTCAGGTACCGGAACTGAGATTCAAATTGAAACCTATTCAAAAAAACGAGCTATCCAATTGTGTCAAAAACATAACTCTAAACCCGATATAACAGATGGATTTCATGACTGTGAATTAAAATAATTTCATTCAAAATCATTGTTTTATTACTTTGATTTCTACCAATTAAAATTTTGTTTGTGAATATTTTTTATAAAAATATACACAATCTTAATGTTTTATATTACTTTTATTCGTTTTTTAGTAAGAACAAGATATGTCAATGAAAAAAAATATAGCAATTATATTATTAACAAGTTTGGTAACATTATCTCTTTTTACTGCTTGTGTTAGGGAAAGAGATACAGATATAGAAATTGTAAAAGAAGAAGTTTTAGGAGAAATGTTATTTGATAATGCGATTTCCATAGTAGATGATGCTGCCACCAAGTCAAGCGGGGAGCTATTAGCAAATTATAAAATGGCGGGATACTGTGCAAATATTATACATGACACTGTTTCAATTCCTCGAAAAATAGAAATAGATTTTGGAATCGAAAATTGTCTTTGTAACGATGGTAGAAACAGAAGAGGAAAAATCATTGCAGAATATACAGGTGATAAATATGCTGATACCAATAACTCAACTTTAATTCAATTTGAAAACTATTATTTAGATGATATGTTTGTCGCCGGAACAATTTTTATCGGCAATAAAGGACATAATTTAGTAGGACAAAAATATTTTGAAATAGAAACCGAAGGTAAATTCGTAAAACAAGTTGGGGAAGATACTGTTTACTGGAACGCTAATCGAACTCGTACTTGGATTCAAGGTCAAGACACTCCTATTTGGGGAGATGATATTTATAAATTAGAAGGAAGCGGAAATGGCAGAAATGGAAATAAACAATACTATGCAATGAATATAACAGACCCTTTAATTCGTGATTTGACTTGTCGTTATATTACTAAAGGGACTATTGAAATGCAGCCACAAGGCAAAACACTTAGAAGTTTAGACTATGGAGATGGCTCTTGTGATAAATCAGCAACAGTTATTGTTGACAAAAAAGCATTTCATATAGAATTACACTAATTCTGTTGCTTCTTTTTTAATATCTTCAAAAGTGATATTCATGTGCGTATCAGAGTATTCGCATTTTCCGTTTCGAATAATCAATACTTGTGGTGATTGATGCACTACTTGGTATCGTTCTGCAATTAAGTTAGATATATCTCTATGATTTAAGAGGTCTAAATAATAACAATCCATTTCTAATTCAGGTTGTCCGTTGTCTAAGCGACTTAATGCCACCTTACTGATAGAACATCGAGTACTATGTTTAAAAATTAATATAGGGCTTTCTATACTTTTTTTATCAATTAAATCTAATTGTGCAGGCTCATTTAAATCAATCCATTTCATGTTTTAATGTTTTTATAAACCTAAAAGACGTTCAATAGAAATATGTTCAGGACAACCATATTTCTTTTTTGTAGCACATGATGATAAAGCCGCTACAAAAACAAAAGCAATTAATAACAATTTGAAAGTATTTCTTTTCATTTTAAAATAATGTTCTTTATAACTTTGCGAAGTTAATTAATTTTCAATCAATGACAAATATTTTAATTTTTGGTGCCGGCAAGTCCTCTTCATATTTATATCAATATCTTCTTTCGGTCTCTGCTCATTATGACTGGAATATCACATCAGTAGATGCCGATTTAAAAGTAGCACAAGACAGAATAGGAAATAATCCTAAGGGTAAGGCAATCCAATTGGATATTTTTGAAGATGATACAAGAAAAAAATTAATTCAAAATGCAGATTTTGTTATTTCATTATTACCCCCCTCATTACATATTATAGTTGCAAAAGATTGTTTGGAATATAGTAAAAATTTAGTCACCGCTTCTTATGTTTCTGATGAAATACAAGCATTGCATGAAGATGTAGCTAAAAAACAATTGACTTTTATGAATGAAATAGGCTTGGACCCCGGTTTAGACCATCTAAGTGCAATGAAAATTATTCATGAGTTAGAAAATGAAGGAGCGATTATCCATACTTTTAAATCATATTGTGGAGGATTAGTAGCACCGGTCAGTGACGATAATCCTTGGCATTATAAAGTTTCTTGGAATCCTCAAAATATTGTAAATGCCGGAAAAGCCGGTGCAGAATTTTTACAAGATAATACTAAAAAACATTTAAGCTATGAACAGCTATTTCGTGAAGTAGAAATCATAGACGTTCCTAATTTTGGTGCATTGGCAGCTTATGCTAATCGTGATAGTCTTAAATATAAAAATATATATGGCTTAAGCGATATAAAAACTTTATTGAGAGCTACATTTCGTCATGAAGATTTTTGCATTGCTTGGAATGTGGTAGTCAATTTAGGATTAGTCGATGATAAAATAAAAATGAATACTCAAAATACAACCTATTTTCAATGGTTCAAATCCATAACTCATTTGCAAACTGCTGAAGAAATAAAAGAAAAAATATTTTCAATAGCTGCTACAAAACCTGATGTTGCATATCATTTACTGAATTGGCTTGAATTATTTAGTAATAAACCTATTCCTAAAGAGGGCGAATTTACCTCATCGCAAATTTTACAAATGCTCATTGAAGAAAAATGGAAAATGAAAAAAGAGGATAAGGATATGATAGTGATGCATCATGAATTTGGATATACCCTTCAAAATCAAAACAAACAAAAAACCAGCACATTAATTGTTGAAGGTGAAAACAATATTTATACAGCAATGGCAAAAACGGTTGGCTTACCAATGGCTATTTACACAAAATTATTCCTGACAGGAAAAATAAATAACCTTTATGGAGTACAAATCCCAACAAGTGAAATGGTGTATAAACCAATATTAGATGAGCTTGAGCAATACCAAGTGAAATTTATTGAATCTTAAATATTCTATTTTTTTACTTTTGAAATTCTATTATAAAAATTATATTTGTACGATTAATTTTAAAAAAATGAAAAACATATCACTCCTTTTATTGGCCATTATTTTTTTTATAGCTTGCGATAAAAAAGGAGAACCTTTTTCCCAAATATGCGTTGATAATAAAACCTATCATGTAGGTGACACCATCAAACTAACAAACTGCTCTAAAAGATACGACAAACAAAGATGGTTGATGCCCGACAGCACGGTAAGTACAAGTGATTTTGTTTTTTATGTACCCTCACATCCGGGCGACTTTACATTTAGGTTATATGTTTCCAATTCAAAATTCGTAAACGATTTTGAATCATCCAAAGTAGTAAACGTTCAGCCTTAATATCATAAATTAAAAAGCTATTTATTACATCCAATTAAATAAAATATCTTTATTCGGATATCATGGTTTATATCCTGAAGAGAAAATTTTGGGAAACAGGTTTGAAATAAATTGTAAATTAGGATTTGAACAACGAGAAGTAAAAAAAATTCATGATACCATTGACTATTCTATTTTATTAGATTGCATCAACAAAGTTTTTTCCAGCAGAGAAGACCTTTTAGAAACCATCGCTCAAAATATAGAGCAAGAATGTTTAAGCCTTTTTAGCGAACTCAAATATTTTTATTTTTCTATTCAAAAACTCAACCCACCACTCAATACACAAGTGTATAGCAGTGAAGTAATTTTGGAAAAGGCATATTAGCCTCCACATTTTACCCTGATGTTTAAAACCGAAACCCGGTCAGTACTTGAAACTGGGCTAAAAAAGAAGTTTTGCTAGTGGTGGTAGGTTTACTCGTATAAGTAGTTTTATCAAAATAATTCATACCAATACCGGCATCCATCGCTATATAAAAGTTTTTTGATATGGTGAAATTCAAACTATTGTTTAGCAAAAATCCAAAGTGAGTCCGATTATAGTTAGAAGTTGTAAGAATATAATTATTATTTACCGGATCCCACACATAATCTTCTATATTTCCTTTGCCGGAGCCAAACATTATCATTGGAGCCACCGCATATTTTGCCACGCCGGTATTCTTAACAGGATATAACTTTAATTCAATACCGCCATTAAAATAAGGATGATTTATATCAGCCATCAAAGGCACCCGAATACCAATGTAGTCATTCATCAAATATTCATAAGATACACCAATGCCAAATTGATTATTGGCTATCGCATAAAAAGGAATAAAACTGACAATATTTTTCCCATAATCTATTTTCTCTTTTTTTGAAGATTGAGCATTTATACTCGACACAAATAACAATAGCATAAATAAGGAAATCAGTTTTTTCATAAAAATAAAATTTTAATAATTTTTGTAAATGTAACGAGGATTTAAACAAATTGTTGTTTTAATTGTATGTTAAAAAAATAAATTCATCATTTTCTTTCTATCAGTTCAATATTAAAACAGTTTAAAAATTTACCTTTGACAAAACACATAAATTTTGTAATGAAGAAAATTCTTTTGATTGTTTTTAGTATTCTTAATTTTATTTCAACCTTTGCACAACCTGCAATTAATAATATTCCTGCTCCTCAAAAAGCAACTACATCTTGGGTTGATAGTATATTCAACTCAATGACCTTAGAGCAAAAAATAGGTCAGCTCTATATGATAGCAGCTTATTCCGGAGGTGAAAAAGCGAATCAAGCATATATTGAAAAACTCATTAGAGAAAATCAAATCGGTGGACTTATTTTCATGCAAGGAAATGCAACAGCACAAGCAAATATGACTAACCAATATCAAAAACTCAGCAAAGTGCCTTTGCTTATTTCAATGGATGCAGAATGGGGGCTGGGTATGCGATTGACCGGAATTAAAGATTTTCCAAGACAAATTATGTTAGGTGCTATGCAAGATAGTACCATCGTTTATAAAATGGCTGCGGCGATTGCCAGTCAATGCAGACGACTTGGAGTGCATATTGACTTTGCTCCCGTTATTGATATTAATAATAACCCTCGCAATCCTGTTATTAATTTTAGGTCTTTCGGAGAAAACAAAAATAAAGTTGCAAACTATGGAATGCAATATATGAAAGGCTTGCAAGACAACGGAATCATGGCATGTGCAAAACATTTTCCCGGTCATGGTGATACAGAAGTGGACTCGCACAAAGATTTACCCGAAATAAAAAAAACATTAAAACAATTAGAAGAATTAGAACTTTTTCCTTTTAATCAACTTATTCAAAACGGACTGCAATCAGTTATGGTAGCCCATTTGAACATTCCGGCCATAGATAATCAAAAAAATACACCGACTACTTTGTCTTATAATGCAATTACTGATTTGCTAAAGAAAAAAATGAATTTCAATGGATTGATTTTTACAGATGCTCTCAATATGGATGGTGTTGCTAAATATTTTTCTCCCGGCGAAATAGACTTGAAAGCGTTTGAAGCGGGTAATGATATATTGCTTTTTTCTCAAGATGTGAACGCAGGTGTAAAAAAGATAAAAGATGCAATTCAAAAAAATCCATCTTTAGAAAATAGATTAAACGAAAGTGTGAAAAAAATTCTACAAGCTAAATTCAATGCAGGATTAAATCAAATAGAACCAATCAAAACTGAAAATATAGATGAGGATATCAATCAATACATATCGCCTATTAGAATGCAAATTGCCGAAGCTGCCGTTACACTTTTAAGCGACCCTTATCAAATCATAGACCAATTTAAAAACGTAGCACAGGCAAATCTGACATACATTGCAGTAGGGACTTCTTCCGAAAATAAAATAATTAAATCATTGAAAGACTTGGGAGTGAAAAATATTTTGTATGCTCCAAGTAATGCAAAAGAAGTAAAGAAATTTTTGAATAAAATAGATAAACAAGCAAAATTAATTATTGGGGTACACAATATGAGCGGATACCCTACTAATAATTTTGGTTTAGATTCTTTAGAAATCAATATTGTAAATACATTATCCTCACAATTTAATTCATTGACGATTTTATTTGGAAACCCTTATGCTTTAAAAAATTTCTGTGAAACAAAAGGAATGATGGTGGCTTACGATGATGCTGTCGAAACACAAGAGATTATTTCTAAAATATTATCAGGTAGCCTAAAAGCAAAAGGAAAACTTCCAATAAGTGTTTGTAAAAATTACAAAGCCGGCGATGGAGTTGTGTCAATGAGAAATATACTAGGGCAAGTCAGTGATACAATTGTTTTTAAAAAAGAGAATAGAAACATACAAACGCTTAAAGAATTAAGTGATACTCGTTTTTTCAATAATGACAAACTATTAGAATGTTGTGTAAGTCCTCAATCGGTAGGAGCCGACATTAAGGAACTTGATAAGTTAGACAATTTTATAGAACGTTGCATTCAGTTGGGAGCATTTCCGGGATGTAGAATACTGGCAGCCAAAGGAGGTAAAGTATTTTATGATAAACCTTTCGGATATCTTACACAAGACAAGAAAAAATTGGTAGATATTAATACCGTTTATGATGTTGCATCTGTTACGAAAGTACTTGCGACCACCCTTGCTATTATGAAAATTTATGACGATGGCAAAATTTCATTAGATGATAATTTAGGAAAATATTTGCCTTTTACCAAAGGTACAGATAAAGAATATTTAAAAATAAAAGACATCCTTACACATCAAGCAGGCCTCAAAAGTTGGATACCTTTCTATAAAGAAACATTAGATTCAAATAAAGTTCCCAAGCGTGAAATTTATCAAAAAACAAAATCAGGATTATACAATGTAAAGGTGGATGAAAATTTATACATGAATAGCCGTTGGATAGATACTATGTGGAAACGTATTTTATACAGTCCACTCGAAAATAGAGGGAGATATGTATATAGTGATTTGGATTTTATTTTTTTACAAAAAGTAGTAGAAAATATTACGAAAAAATCATTAGATGTCTATGTAGATGAAACATTCTATAAGCCAATGAAATTAAGCAATACCGCCTTTAATGCCTATCAAAATTTGCCAAAAAGAGATATTGCACCAAGTGAAAAAGATAACTATTTCAGGTATAACGTAATAAAAGGATATGTGCATGATATGGGTGCTGCTATGTTTGGTGGAGTGAGTGGGCATGCGGGTATTTTCTCAACAGCAAGCGATATTGCAACTGCATTTCAAATGTTACTCAACGGTGGTGTTTATGATGGTAAGCGTTATTTTAAAAAATCAACAGTTGATTTATTTACAGCAAAATATTCATCAATCAGTAGGCGAGCTTTAGGATTTGACAAACCTGATTTTAGAAAAGGATTTCCTTCGCCATGCAGTGATAATGTATCGCCTAAAACATTTGGACATCAAGGATTTACCGGAACTTGTGTATGGGCAGACCCTGAAAATGATATTGTATTTGTCTTTTTATCAAATAGAACATATCCTACTGCTGAAAATAAATTAATAAACTCTTCCTTAAATGTAAGAGAAACAGCACAGTCTTATATCTATAAGTCATTAGGAATAGCCAATCAAGCTAAAAGATAAATTCGTATTTTTTCTCTTTAATTTTTTAATATATTATTTTTCTCACTCCTCTTTCTTTTTGTTTATGATTATAAAATATTGGAAAGGAAATTTTAAATTTGATATGAAAATATGAAATGTTATGAATTTAGGATTGAAAACTTGTTCTAATGTTAGGGACAAAAAATACTTATCTTTATGAAATAAAAAATCCCGTTCATCATTAAATCCTATAAATCATGGTTTAGACGATTTTTTAGCAACATTCAATACAGCCTTGATTTTTAGGTTCCTTTATATCAAGACAAAGGAACGAAAGGAAACACTAATGAATCATAATTTTAACTCAAAACTTTAATACGAATTTTGGGTTTAACTCAATAACGATTTTTAAAAATTAACTTACTAAACTCTTGCAAATTTTTTTAACTATGGTTGGTCCTTGATAGACAAATCCGGTATAAACTTGTACCAAGCTTGCTCCTGCATCTAATTTTTCTTTTGCATCTTCCGGTGTAAAAATCCCGCCTACTGCAATAATCGGTAGGGTTCCGTTAGTTTTTTTATGGATATATTTTATTATCTCGGTGTTTCTTTCTTTTAATGGTTTGCCACTTACTCCACCTGCCCCTGTCCTTTCGATTAATTGTTTGTCGCTTAACCCAGACCTTTCTATGGTGGTGTTTGTAGCAACTATCCCACTCAATTTTGTAGCTTTTACGATTTCAATAATTTCATCGAGTTGGGTTTCGTTTAAATCTGGTGCTATTTTTAACAATATAGGTTTAGGGTTGGGATATGCCAAATTGATATTTTGAATTTGAGTAAGCAATAGTTTAAGTGGTTCTTTCTCTTGCAACTCTCTAAGGTTAGGGGTATTCGGGCTACTAACATTTATAACAAAATAATCAACCACATCGAATAATTTTTTAAAACAATATGAGTAATCATCAATAGCATTTTCATTGGGTGTTAATTTATTTTTCCCAATATTTCCTCCAACAATGATATTTGATTTTCTTTCTTTTAATCTTGCGACGGCCGCATCCACTCCTTCATTATTAAATCCCATGCGATTTATTAAAGCTGCATCTGTCGGGAATCTAAAAATACGAGGTTTATCATTGCCCCCTTGTGGCTTTGGCGTTAATGTGCCGATTTCAATAAACCCAAAACCTAAACAAGACAATTCATCAATAAACTTTGCATCTTTATCAAAGCCGGCTGCTAATCCGACAGGGTTTTTAAATTTTATTCCAAAAACTTCTCTTTCGAGCGAAGGGTGATGATAACAATAATTACTTTCAAGATATTTTTTACCTATTCCTAAATTGTATGCTTTTGTAAGCCAATTCATGACTTTGTAATGAACTTCTTCGGGATCATATTTGAATAATATTTTCTTTACAAGATTATACATAAATGAAAGAGATTGTTTTTATTTTAAAAGAACACTCAAGTGTTTCACAGCGTCTTCAATCGTATTTTCAACAGTTACAATATTCCCTTGTGGGTCAATGATATAATAACAAGGTATGGCTTTCACATCATAGTTACGTGCAATTGCGCTTGCCCATCCGTTTAAATCGCTAATATGTGTCCATTTTAATTGGTCCTTTTGTATTGCTTCTATCCATTTATCTTTATTACTATCTAAAGAAATACTGATCCATTCAATATTTTTATTTTTGAAAGTGTTGTACGCATTTACCACTTGCGGGCTGGCGTCTCTACAAGGTGCACACCAAGATGCCCAAAAATCAAGCAAAACATATTTCCCTTTAAAATTGCTGAGCGTTATGGTTTTTCCTTCAGGTGTGACGCCGCTAAAATCAGGTGCCGGCTCACCTTTGTGAGGGTTTGCAGTTTCTAATGTTTTAATATTGTTTAAAAATTTATCAGCAAACATTTTAGCATTTTTAGAATTGGGAAATCTTTTGGTAATATTTTGATAAAAATCAGTGATAAAAGGTAGTTCATAAGCCGGATTAATAATGTTTACAGCAAAAAGTGCATTGGCAACACTTTGAGTCGTATCAGAAAATTTTTTTACATATTCCACAAATTGTAAATTAATATTTTTCAAATCTTGCAATGCTGCTTGTTTCAAAGAATCATTGTTGGGTCTGACATTTATCGAATCCAGTACCACTTGCATTGTTTGAATATCATTGATATTTTCTCTTAAATTTACCAAAAAACTTTTTAAAATAATACTACCTACAGAGCCTTTCACCGTATAGTTTTCTAATTGATTCCAATCACCTTCAATTTCGGCATGGTCGCCATTTTTTAATGCTAGTAAAATATATTTTCCTTTTTCAAATTTTATACGGAATAATGATTCTTCTTCTATTAAAGATGAAAATGAAAAATTTCCATCCTTGTCGGTAGTTCCGGAATCTATCATTCTGCTTTGTTCAACACCAAGCTCTTCTACTTTAAATTGTTGAACGGGCATATTTAAAATTTTTCCTTTCACACTAAATCCTCCATTGCATCCATACAGAAACAACACCCCTATTATTAATATTAAATACTTCGAGTTCATTTATTATATTTAAAAATTTCTAGCGCAAAAATAATGGAAACAAAAATGTTATAAGCTCGAAAAGCGTTTTTATTTCAAAGTATTTTTTTAGAAATCAACCATTCGTGAAGATTTTTTCGTCCTATATTTTTTATCAATATTATTTAACTCAAATCATGTTACTTTTGCTTTAGCATGGAAGAGTATTTAAAATCTTTAAACGAACCTCAAAGAAAAGCCGTTTTACATACCGAAGGACCATTAATGATAGTGGCAGGAGCCGGTTCAGGAAAAACAAAAGTTTTGACATGTCGTATTGCATATTTAATCAGTGAAGGTGTTGATTCTTTTCGCATCCTTGCATTGACTTTTACAAACAAGGCCGCTAAAGAAATGAAGGAACGTATTGAAACAATGTTGGATAATAACGAAGCTCGAAATTTATTTATTGGTACATTCCATTCCGTATTTGCTCGTATTTTAAGGGTTGAAGCTATCCGCCTCGGTTATCCTGCCGACTTTACGATTTATGATACTGACGATGCAAAAAGTGTTATTAAAGTAATTGTCAAAGAAATGAATCTCGATGATAAACTTTACAAACCTTCTATTATTTATAATCGTATTTCGGCTGCAAAAAATAATTTATATACATATCGTGAATATCAAGCCGATCAAGACATACAAGAAGAAGATGCCCGTAGTAACCGTCCTAAAATAGGGCAAATCTTTGAAACATACAGTAAACGCTGTTTTAGAAATGGTGCTATGGATTTTGATGATATTTTAGTCAATATGTACATTTTGCTATCAAACTTTCCGGAGGCACTCAGCAAATACCAAATGAAGTTTCGATATATCATGATTGATGAATATCAGGATACCAATTTAGCTCAATATCATATAGTAAAACTGTTAGGAGCTATGCATGAAAATGTATGTGTAGTGGGTGATGATGCACAAAGTATTTATTCGTTTCGTGGTGCAAGTATGCAAAATATTTTCCAGTTCCAAAAAGATTATGATGACGTTAGCATTATAAAATTAGAACAAAATTACAGAAGCACCGACACGATACTGCAAGCAGCAAATGCCGTTATTTTAAAAAATCAAAATCAAATACAAAAAAAATTATGGACTGAAAAACCGCAAGGCGATAAAATTAAAATCGTTTGTACGTTCACTGATAATGACGAGGGGAAATTTATTGCAGATTCAATTTCAGAATTGAAATTGCGAAATCATTATAACAATAATGACATTTCAATTTTATACCGTACAAATGCACAAAGTAGAGCACTTGAAGAATCATTAAGACGTTCTAATATTCCTTATATCATATACGGAGGTTTGTCATTTTATCAACGAAAAGAAATTAAAGATTATGTAGCTTATTTAAGAGCCGTTGCTAACCCAAGAGATGAAGAGGCTTTGAGAAGAATTATCAATTATCCTACTCGTGGAATTGGTGATACCACCTTAAATAAAGTATCCCTTTTTGCTCATGAAAAAGGAATTACGTTTTGGGAAGCATTAACACAAGCAGAACTTGCCGGAATAAAAGGAGCATCTTTAGCAGCTATTCAAAATTTTGTCGTGATGATGAAATATTTTCACGAATTAATGAATCATAAAAATGCTTATGAAGTAGCTGAAGAAATAGGAAAAAGTTCCGGATTAAAAAAAGAACTCAATACAGATAAAACAGTAGAAGGCTTAGCCCGTACAGAAAACGTACAGGAATTGCTGAATGCTATTAAAGAATTTACTGAAACTCCCAATGAAGATGGCGAATTAGAAGATACAAGCTTAGGTACTTATTTGCAACAAATTACTTTATTAACCGATGCTGACAGAGAGAAAGATGATGAGCAAAATACAGTAAAACTCATGACAATTCATGCTTCTAAAGGACTTGAATTCCCGATTATTTTTTTAGTGGGCATGGAAGAGTCTATCTTTCCAAGTATCATGAGTATGTATGACAGGGACGATTTGGAAGAAGAAAGAAGATTATTTTATGTTGCCATCACAAGAGCCAAAGAAAAACTTATCATTACACATGCAACAAATCGTTATCGTTTTGGTAGTTTAGTTCAAAATGATCCCAGTCGTTTTTTGAATGAATTGCCTGAAAATATGGTTGATAACTCCTTAGCAAGCAAGTCCTATTTCCAATCGACGGAAAGGTCTAAAACAAATACAGCTCCACCTGCCATTCAGCAAAAAAAAGTAGTAAATCATACCGCTGCCAACAACTACACACCTTCAAAAAATTTTATTCCGAGCGACCCTAAACTGATGCAAGAAGGTATGAAAATAGAACATCAGCGATTTGGCTTTGGGAAAATTATTTCTTTAGAAGGACCTGCCAATAATCGTATTGCTACCATTGCTTTCAATAAGCTGGCAGGTGTGAAAAAGATAATGCTTAATTTTGCTAAAATTAGTATTGTTGAATCTTAATAGGAATTGCAATGTCTTCTGCTCTTGAAAAAATAAAACATTATTGTGCTTATCAAGAACGTTGTCATAGAGAAGTAAGAACTAAACTTTTAAGCATGAAGGTCTATGGTAATGAATTAGAAAATATAATAGTTACCTTGATTGAAGAGGGTTTTTTGAATGAAGAGCGTTTTGCCATTCAATTTGTAAGAGGAAAATTTTATCATAAAAAATGGGGAAAAATTAAAATCAAATATGAGCTTAAAATGAGAGATATTTCCCCTTATCTTATACAACATGCTTTGCGTGAGATTGACGATAAGGATTACAGAAATATTATTATAAAATTAGCTACTCAAAAACTTCTAACAATAAAAAACATAAAAAATAAGTTTGAAAAAACAAATACTATTAAAAATTATTTAGCACAAAAAGGTTTTGAAAGTAATTTAATTTTGGAAGTACTTGAAGATGTTTTAAAATAAAATAAAAATGAATTCAAATTTAAATTTCACACTAATACAAAGTGATTTACATTGGGAAGATAAAGAGAAGAATTTAATTCAATTTAAAGAAAAAATTCAATCTCTGCAAGGAGACAAACAAATTGTTTTGTTACCTGAAACTTTTAACACCGGTTTTTGTATGAAAAATACACTTGCTGAAAGCATGCAAGACAAAACATTTCAATGGATGAAACGTATTGCAAAAGATAATAGAATCATATTGTGCGGAAGTTTCTTTGTAGAAGACAACAATCAATTTTTCAATAGACTTATTTGGATGCAGCCTAATGGACAGTTCGGTTTTTATGATAAACGACATTTATTTTCTTACAGTAAAGAAAATGAACATTTTGCTCCCGGCGATAAAAAATTTTTTGCTCAGGTCAATGGGTGGAAAATTAATACGATTATATGCTATGATTTACGCTTCCCGGTTTGGATAAGACAGACTCCTAATGATAAATACGATGTATTGGTTTGTATAGCTAACTGGCCTTCTAAACGTAGTCATGCTTGGCGAACACTTTTGCAAGCGAGAGCTATCGAAAATCAATGTTATGTTGTGGCTGTAAATCGAGTTGGTACCGACGGTAATAATATCGAATATCAGGGGAATAGCTGTGTTATAGGGCCTTTAGGTGAAATCATTTATGAATCAGTACACGAACAAACAATTCAAACTATTTCACTTGACAAAAATTATCTTCAGGGAGTTAGGAAACAATTTCAATTTTTAGCAGATGCAGATGATTTTGCCATCTTGTAAATAAACATACCTAAATTTTTACCTCTGTTGCACCAAAACCATGTTCTTTTGTATAATCATTAGAATAACTTTTTATAATTCTTAATTTCTTTTTTTCATCTAATGCTTTATGAATTTTATTTTTCAAAATTCCTTTTCCTACTCCGTGAACAAAAACAATAGCCGCTTGATGCAATGCAATCGCTAAATCCAATTGCTTTTCAAATTCATCTAATTGCATCTTTAATTTTTCTTCTGAACTTAATTGTTGATGATGCACATTTAATTTTTCTATATGCAAGTCCACAGTGTGTTTTACTGTTGAATAAATGTTTATTCTATTTTGATTTGTGTTGGATGTAAATATTGTTTTTGTTGGCATTGCAATTGTTTCTTGTTTTCGTTTTTCAATTTTATCAATCAAAAGAATTTTAAAAAAAGGAACATTCTCTTTTTTTATCGTTTCTAAATGTTGAAAAAGTTTTTTGGGTTTTAACACATAATTAGATTGATAATTATAAGTTGTATCATCAAGTCGTGCAAATGAAAATTTAAAAATGGGAGAATGTGCCATTACTTCAAATGACAGGTCGTGAAGATAAAACTCATCATAATCTCTTAACTCACTTTCCAATTCAAAATACAAGGTTTCTTGTTCAAAAACTTGATATGAAAAACGGTATGAATGTGTTGTTTCATTGATAAAATAAATTTTAATTTTTTCTATTTTTTCATCAAATTCATCTTTGGAATATTGAGGAAAAAAATTTAAAAAAATCCCATTTGCTTTTCCTGTTTCTTTTTTATAATTCAAATCTTTTTTTATTTCATTCACTATTGATTTTTTTTCATTTTCTTTTTTATTTGATGCTAAAAACCAAGCAAGATAAGGATGCTCTATATCGTCAACTAAAACAGGGATTTTCAATTTATTTACTATTACATAAGCTGTTTCTTTATCTATATATGAAACGAACTTGCCTTCTTCATTTGTTTTCTTTAATCTGATAGGGTCGTCTTTACTGAATTTCATTATTTTTAATTTTTTTAAACAACATTAAAGATGCAATTAAAATTATTTTAAAAATAGTAGGTTTGCAAAAAGAATTTTAATGTTTAAAAAGTGGAGATGGAATATTGCTCAATTTGTTGAAAGAAAATGGTGGCAAAATTATTTAAAGAATAAAGATGTTCAAGCTTATCTTCAATGGAAATATGAATATTGGCTTAGCTTATATAAAAAATGTAATACTTATTTTGAAGTAAAACCAAGCGATGCCGTTTTAGATGCCGGTTGTGGTCCGGCAGGTGTTTTTATGCTTTTCGATAAAAATAACACTACTGCTTTCGACCCCTTGATAGATTCATATCAAAATGATTTACCTCATTTCAAAAAATCAATGTACCCATCTATAAATTTTGTAAATGCGGGTTTAGAAAATTTTGAATCGGATAAGCAATACAATGTTATTTTTTGTATGAATGCTATCAATCATGTGGAAGATATTTATAAAAGTTTTGACAAATTAATTTCTTTTGCATCTTCACAAGCGTATATTGTAGTAACGATAGATGCACATAATTACTCTATATTCAAAAAAATATTTAGAATGTTACCGGGTGACATTTTACATCCACATCAATATGATTTGAATGAATATCAAAAAATGCTTACCGATCGTTCCTGTACTATACTTGGTACCGAATTATTAAAACATGAATTTTTCTTTGATCACTATATGATAATTGCTAAAAAAACAGCTTAATATTCACTCATTCCGCTTTCGCTGGAATATAAACCTGTACGAGTATTATCAACAATAGGCGAGCCTTCTGAGTTAGCATTTAAAAACACTTTCCACACAAGGCTACCATCGCGGCAGTCAATACAATATAAGTATTTATCATACGATGTAAAGTAAGAAAGGTTTCCCATCACAACCGGTGATGATTTTATTAAACTTGCGGCAGGGTATTTCCATTTTAATTTGCCTGAAACATGATCAATACCATAAAGATTAAAGTCATAACTGCCTACTATAATGGTATTGGTAGAAGAATGAACTGTGGGTGATGAAACAACTCTTTCTAAAGTATGATATTTCCATCTTAAAGAGCCATCAATGATATCCAAACAGTATAAATTATAATCACTTCCTCCAATAATGCACATGCCACCATACACCATTGGTGAAGACTCAACTTTATCTAATGTTGTATAGTACCAATTGATTGCTCCATTATTCGCATTGAGGGCATATATTTTTTTATCTTGAGCTCCAAAATAAACAACGTCTGCAATGACTTTCACTGAAGATGTAATAATGCCGGCTCCAACAGCTGCCGATTGCCATACGTTATTTCCACTTAAATCGACACAATTAATTTTATCCCCCATAGCCACATAAATTTTATCATTGTAGAATTGTGGAGAACTGCTACATGCCACTCCTCCATCGTATTCCCATACCGGATTAAAAGCGGTATCTATACAATATAATTTATCAGATGCAAAGTACAATTTATCTCCATATTGTGCAATAGCAAAAGGGCTTGACATGAATGATGTTGATAAACTTTTTTCTATTTTACCATCTATCACATTAATAGCATAAAGCATTGCATTGTCAGTATGTACATAAACCTTTTTTTGATATAAAACCGGTGTACCCTTGCAGTTCCCTGATAATACAGCCTCCCAAAGTTTTGTACCTTTATTTGCATCATAGCTAATAAGGGTGCTATTGTTAGCAGCTACAATAACTGCTTCTTTTCTTTCTTTTGGTAATGGAGGGTCGGCACTTTTTGTTTTACTGCATGAATACAATATTAAAGTAAAAAGACATATAATTAAAATACTAATTCTATTTTTCATCTTCATTAATGTTCAATATGAAACAAATATAATTGAATTTACAAAATTCTTAGTATATCGTTTCTATTTATTTTTTTCCTGGTAAAGCACGATAAATTCTACACGCCTATTAATCTTTCTTCCTTCTTCTGTTGCATTGCTTTTGATAGGAGAAATTGAACGTAATCCAAGTGCAACTAATCTATATCCTCCAATTCCAAATTCTATCAATATATCCTTAATCTTATCTGCTCTTTTTTTTGACAAATCTCTATTTACAATCTCCTTTCCTTTATTATCAGTATGCCCGACAATAATGATATTTGTCTGGTAATATTTCTTTAAAATATTTGAAAACCTTTCGAATGATGAGCTATAATCAGTATAAGGAATAATTTCATTGGGTTTGTAAAGAATATTTTTTGGAAATATTACTTTTATACTATCGTTAATCATATCCACTTCGGCTTCTGTTAAAGTATTTTTTAATTCTTTAAAAGTTTTCTCTAAATACTCTTTTTTTGTAAGTTGGGGTGCTACTACTTTAGGCGGTGGTGGAGGCAAATTTATTTTTTTATGATTGGTGTATGGTTCATGTGACACTCCATAATCATAACATGATGTCAATAAAATCGAAATTATAAATAGGGTTATGAAAAATATTCTTTTGGTCATTTTATTTTAATTCTA
>JBDHYI010000023.1:0-39353 GCA_039811265.1 Chitinophagaceae bacterium
CTGCCTCCCGTAGGAGTCGGGCCCGTGTCTCAGTGCCCGTGTGGCTGATCATGCTCTCACATCAGCTACTGATCGTCGGCTTGGTAGGCCATTACCCTACCAACTACCTAATCAGCCGCACGCCCATCTCAAAGTGCCGGAGCTTTAATCTTGAATTCATGCGACTCCAAGATACTATGGGGTATTAATCTCTCTTTCGAGAGGCTATTCCCCGCTTTGAGGGAGGTTGCGTACGTGTTCCGCACCCGTTTGCCGGTCGCCGCCATCATATTGCTATAATGCGCTGCCCCACGACTTGCATGTGTTAAGCCTGCCGCTAGCGTTCATCCTGAGCCAGGATCAAACTCTCCATTGTAAATGAGTTTTGATCATGGCTAAATTTTTTCAAAAAAATTTAGCGATCTGTTTAATTAATTTCGCTAAGATTACCTGTTTAAAAAATTTGCATTTTTTAATCTGTTGTTTCCATCTTTCAAAGAACTTCTGTATTTTTTATTCGTTATTTTCAAACGGAGTGCAAAGGTATGATGTTTTTTTTAATTACCAAATTTTATTTTATTTTTTTTTTAAAATTTATCTGGCTAACCTTTTTTCTTATTTTCCGTTTTTAAAGAACTATTTTCCGTAATTGGGAGTGCAAAGGTAATACGTTTTAAATAACTTCCAAATATATTTTTCATTTATTTATTTATTTTTATACAATTATTCTTAAAAGTGTTGATATTGTTGGGTTTTAAGAAAAGTTAATAAATTACAAATACGCTTATTTATTAATTTTCTTTTCCGTACATATCTCATCCAATATGCTTTTTAAATTATATTAAATCATGTACAAGTCAAGAAAATCAAGAATACTGTTCAACGTGCTTATTAAAGTTCAGTAGTAATTATAGAGGATTTAAGCTTTCTAGTGACTATCCGAAAAGTTTTTTCAAAGGTAATCGGTCTTTTACCTGCTGTTTTACTTGTTCATCACTTAGCCCAAATCATTTCTTAATAATAGCATTTTAAATAACAATAAGCAGTAATCATTTTAGCGACCAGCCACGCTTTCTTCTTTGTTAAACCCAAATCACTTCTTTATCACTGCTAAAAACTCTTCAAAATTCACCAACTTATTGGTGCGGTAGAAAAATGTAGTATTGATTTTTCTTGGAGACATCATTACATGCACAAACGAACTGTCGGTGTTTTGTTTTATCATGTAGCAAAAAAATGCATATTGCTATCCCCTATTTTACCATGCAGTATTCATAAATCTGTTTGCATACTACTATATTTGCAACATGAATTTTAATAAAAAATCGTTTTCAAACGAACAATTAATTAGCTTATATAGAGAACTCCTTTTACCTAGGATGATAGAAGAAAAAATGCTCATTCTTCTACGACAAGGCAAAATAAGTAAATGGTTTAGCGGTATTGGGCAAGAAGCTATAGCAGTCGGAGCAACTTTAGCTTTAGAAGAAAAGGAATACATCATGCCGATGCACCGTAATTTAGGTGTGTTTACCAGCCGTAAAATGCCTTTAGATAAATTGTTTATGCAATGGCAAGGTAAAGAAGATGGTTATAGTAAAGGTCGTGAACGCAGTTTTCATTTTGGCAGTAATGAGCATCATATTTGTGGAATGATTTCTCATTTGGGACCTCAACTTGCAATAGCCGATGGTGTTGCATTAGCACATAAACTCAATCAAGATACAAATGTTGCTTTAGCCTTTACCGGTGATGGAGCTACCAGCGAAGGCGATTTTCATGAAGCTATGAATGTGGCTGCCGTTTGGAATCTACCGGTTATATTTATTATTGAGAATAATGGCTATGGGTTAAGTACACCAAGCAGTGAACAATTTATTTGTAAGCAACTTGCCGACAAAGGAATTGGTTATGGAATGAAAGCTATCACAATAGATGGAAATAATATTTTGGAAGTATTCAGTGAGGTAAAAAAAGCCAGAGAATATTGTATTAAAGAACAAAAACCAATTATGATAGAATGTATGACTTTTCGTATGAGGGGGCATGAAGAAGCCAGCGGTGTAAAATATGTACCAAAAGAATTGTTTGAAATATGGGGGAAAAAAGATCCTATTGCTAATTATGAACAGTTTTTATTAAAAGAAAAAATATTAAACGAAAAAGTAATTGAAGATATTCGCTCTGAATTTAAAAATTATATTGATGAAAGTGTAGAACGTGGTTTTAATGCAAATGATGTAATACCTGATACGCAAAAGGAATTAAAGGATATTTTTGCACCATTTCAATCTCTTACCAGTGAAATAAATAATAATTCAAAAAAGGAAATAAAATTTATTAATGCCATTTCCGATGCCATAGACTTGGCGATGCAAAAACATTCTAAACTCGTTTTAATGGGGCAAGATATAGCAGAGTACGGAGGTGCATTCAAAGTAACCGAAGGAATGGTAAATAAATATGGCAAAGATAGAGTACGTAATACACCGCTTTGTGAGAGTGCCATTCTTGGTGCGGCTTTAGGGTTATCTATTAAAGGATATAAAAGTATGATGGAAATGCAGTTTGCTGATTTTGTATCTGTTGGTTTCAATCAAATAGTAAACAACCTCGCAAAGATTCATTATCGCTGGGGGCAAAATGCCGATGTCGTTGTGAGAATGCCGACCGGTGCAGGAGTGGGTGCAGGCCCTTTTCATTCGCAAAGTAATGAGGCCTGGTTTACCCATACGCCCGGACTAAAAGTGGTTTATCCATCTACACCGGAGGACGCTAAAGGACTTTTGCTTTCTGCATTTGAAGACCCTAATCCTGTTATATTCTTTGAACACAAAGCGCTTTATAGAAGTATTAGTTCTCAAGTCAGTGAAGATTATTATACGATAGAAATTGGTAAAGCCAAAAAAGTTTTAAATGGTACTGATGTAAGCGTGATTACTTACGGTGCCGGTGTACATTGGATGTTGGAATATGCAAAACAACATCCGGATATTTCAATTAGTTTACTGGATTTAAGAACACTATCCCCTCTTGATTTCAATGCGATTGAAGAAGTCGTGAAAGAAACAGGCAAGGTGCTCATTCTTCATGAAGATACACTGACAGGCGGAATTGGTGGTGAAATATCAGCATGGATAAGCGAACATTGTTTTCAATATTTAGATGCACCGATTATTCGTTGTGCCAGCTTGGATACACCTGTTCCTTTTGATATATCATTAGAAAAAAACTTTTTGGCAAAAAGCAGAATAGCAGAATCTATTGAACGGTTATTAAATTTTTAAATGATGATTTCGAAACGTTTTAATGTTCGTATTTATGGATTATGTATAAATCATTTAAATGAAGTTTTAATTTGTGATGAACATTATGCCGATCAATATTTTACAAAATTTCCGGGTGGCGGATTGGAATTTGGTGAAGGAATTATTCAATGTTTGAAACGAGAATGGAAAGAGGAACTCAATATTGAAATTGAGATTTTATCTCATTTTTATACTACAGATTTTTTTCAAGCATCGGCATTTGATGGCTCGCAAGTGATTAGTATTTATTATTTGGTGCAACCAAGTGAAATGAGTTTAGAAGAATTTACACTTTACATTTATGATTATAAAAATGAAGAAACAACTTTCAAATGGATGCCTTTAAATAAAATGAAAGAGAGTGATGTTACATATCCTATTGATCAAAAAGTGGCATCTCTTCTTATTGAAAAGTATGCTTCAACGCGTTTTTGATTTTTCGCTTATAGTTTCAAATAACGATTTTAATAATATAGAATTGAATACTTAATTTAAGTTTAATTGAAAATCTATAACATTACCTTCTTTATCAAATAATTGGTTATACTTAATTACCCTATAAGCGTTTGCAGAATCAATAATTATATAAGGGCTTATATTTTTTTCATCTAATAAATGCTTTATTTTAGAGAGTACTTTAGTATCCTTAAAATCAACTATCTTTATGTCAGGTTCTTTATTTAGCTTAGACATCATAGCATAGTTGTTTAAAAAGCTTGATTTATAGAAAATATAATTCATTTTAAAGGGATTATTATTTTCACTATATTTATGATATAAGTAATCGTTTAATTTATTAAAACAATCAAAACAGTTTTTATATGTGTAAACTACATAGTATGCTTTAGTTTTTGAAGGAGTTTCAAAATTGATATTTTTCTTGATTTTGCAAGAGGCTAATACCAACATCAAAGCAATTAATATCTGTTTACTGTCTATTGTATTCATCTTTCAATTTTAAATTTATACAAGCCGTAATAAATTTTTTTGTTTGAATAATATGACTCTACAATATTTTTTAACTTAGGTAATGATTTTACGAGCTGGGGCTTGACACAGGGCAGGAATAGAAAGAACTGTTGCTTGGATTTTGTAGAATGTTTTAAAAAGGTAGACAGGTGAGTATAGTACATCTGCCTGCCTTGCGTTCAAATCCGTTTTGTGAGAAGTTACTTTTGTAAAAAAATGAGGCTGTGTTACATTAAACAGCCTCATCTCTTATTTTACTTTTTAGCTAAACTATAAGAATAGCCTGGAAAAGAAATTTTTACTTCCTTTTTAGAAAGAAATGTAATTTGACCCTTTTGAGGAGTCCCATTTTCTTGAGAAATTTCTAATGAATTATTCTTATCAATTTTATAATTGTAGTGGTCAATTACTTCACCATTCTTATTTAGAATTTCCATTTTATTGCCATCACTAAATTTGAAAGAAATAGGTGTTTCTTGTTGTAGTAACTTAAATAAACCAATACTCGCTATTCCAGCATTGTTATCTGCATTTGAAACTTGCCAGGTACCATTAATGCTATTTGAGTTGCATGATGTCACAATTAGCATGAAAAAGCAAACAGCTAACAATAAATTAAACTTAATATTTTTCATAGCTATTCGTTTTGATTGCTAGGATTTAATCCTATTGTTTTAATAATGTCAAATATTTCCCTTGGATCAGGTATCTGGTTTGGAACTGGAGCGAAAATAATTTCGTACTGGTTTTCAAAGTCAGAAAATTGTGTATTGCCATTAGTATTATTAGGGTTAATTGCCATCCCAACAAAATGGGTTTTATTTCCATGGCAGTCAACAACCCAAACATCATAATGGTTAATACTAGGTGGAAAGAATCCAACATCTATCCAGCCTGTAATTGTCCATTTACAACCACCTGTAGATGTTACTGTTTCATTTAGTTTTATTGTCTTTGCTTCTGCAATATTTGGAATAAGAATTAAGGTCATTAGTGAAACTATGCACATTAAAATTATCTTTCTCATATTTTTTAAAATTTCGCCTACCTGTTAATGAGGCTTCATCGCAGTAGGTATGGCGTTTGTTTTAGCCTGCGATATAGTAGTGAAACGATTTTATTTAACTTGCCTTTTAAAACTTAGATGATAGATTATGGTTATACGTTTGAATGTGGGCGCGACTTTTTATTTTAATCTGTTCTTACGCCATCTAGTATTGGTTCTATCATTCCATTTTAATTGGCTTATTCATTTAAAATCTCCTACAATTTTCTCCCCTCTCTTTCAACTCATCCTCTTTCCTTAAAAAAATATTTTTAAACTGCAGTATTTAAGAAAGTAGGCTTTTGTTTTTGTAGAGGTTTGGTGATACGAATATAAAATGAAGTTTTTAATATACAATACCCCCCCCAACTTTAACATTACATTAACGTTGTGTATTTTGTTTTTCGCTCTTGTAGCTCTTATGAACAACAAGTAACAATGGAATAAAAGTGTTGTTGGTAAGAATACTAATGGCGAAAACCAAAAAAGTTATATTTTTTTTACTTATCAAAAATCGATTGAATTTTCTCTGAAAAGTATGGAGATTTAAAAGATAGTTCAAATAGTAAATTATCTTTGTTATCCAATACAATAAATCCACCAGCTGAAGGGACATCACTAAAATATTGAGACAGTTCATTGAATAGGTTATTGTCATAGATAAATTTGGAATGAACACCAAATTCAATAAGTTGTTTCTCTATTTTACCTTTTTCTTTTTCCCTCACCGCTTTCAATACTGTAACAATCCCATTTGTGAAATTTTGATTTGTTCTTATATCTAAAAAAAAATTTTGTAATGCGAGATTACAACTAATACAGGTATTATCATTATTATAAACTATAATTAATATTTTCGAAATATCTTTATTATAATTAAGTTTTGAAAATAGGGTTTCTTTTTGCTGACAAGCCAAAATAAAAAAAAGATTGAGCCAAAAAATATACTTTATTTTAAAATTCATAGGTTACAATTTTGTAATTTAAAGAATCTTTTTTTAGGCAATAAAAAATATTTTTAGTTGGATGGCATAACCATGTTGAGTTTGAATAATTTGATTGAATTAGTTGAAGTTGATTCTTTCGATATAAATAAAGGGATTTATCTTTAGCTGTTAAAATTTCAATAAACCAACTGTCTTTACTCATAGGAAAAGAATAATTAATATAAAAATTCCCTTTTATAAATGGTTTTAAATTCAAAAGTGCTTTTTGAGAAGACAAATCAAAAATAGAATAATCATTATCAGTATATAGAACATCATTTCTCATCACAGAAATATAGTTATGAATTATTTCTACTTTATTCTTAATTATTTCAGATTCTTTTGATTTTGTGATATATATCGGAATATCCGGTTTTAGTAATAAGGATTCAATATCATAACAACTTAATATCGAATAGCGAGTATTATTATTTCCAAAACAATTTCTCCCAATAAATAGATTATTTTTATAAGTGAAAAATCCGGACTCCGGGATATCTCCAATCATTTTATTTGTATCATTGAATAATGTAATTGGTTTGATTAAAAAGTTATTTTTTTGAAGGCCAAAAAATAATAAACCTCTTTCACAATTTAATTCTACTAAAACATTGGTGTCTTCATTATTTTTAATGTGTATATTAGGATAATTTATATTAAAAATTAGTAATAACGTATCTAAATTGAGCTTATCAAAATTTGCTAATTCCAATTTAGGCTGAATTGTACTTAAATGGTTTTCTTCAATTAGTTTGCTATATTGTGATGTGTCAATTTTATAGTATAAGTTTAAAATAGAATTTGCATTTAACGAGTCTGTATTCAATACTTGTTTTAGGGTTCCATTAATGGGGTTAACTGCAATAATATGATTTTGATTTATAAAATACAGAGTAGAATCTGAGCCATATACTAATTTATTTGGAAACCCACTCAATACAATATTGTCTTCATTTAATGTTACATTTGAATATTGCATTTGCTTTAAAATATTTTTTTCATTTCTAAGGCAAGATGCCATTATCATCAAACCTATTAAACTATAAATTTTAATTTTTCTCACTTTCTTTTTTTAAGTAGTTATTTATTTTTATTAAATTTTTAAAAAAAAATTGAACTTAAAAATATTCAACTGCTTTTTTAAAAAACAAAGGACTTTTCATTATTTAAAACTAAAAATTGAATTATATCCATCTGTTGTATGTGATTCGAAGTATGTAAATGTTGTATCCAATTGGGTTGAACCTTTATAAACCGTTAAATTCCCCGCATTATCTTCTCCCGTCAAAATTTTAAAATTTCCATCTTGCCCTCCATCAGGATTGACACCTATAAGCTGAACTCTTGAATCAATGAAAATTATAGCTCTATAGCATGTAGAGTTTGGCCATGTAATACATCCTTCATGTAAATCATCTATATATTTATAAACTCCCGGTTGGGTAATAACGATTACTTTTTTTCTCGTTTTTTTAACTGTTTTTTCGGTTTTTATTTCGGTAATATTCCCTTGTTTTTTTGTGCATGACACACTCATAATTACAAGTGTAACAAATAATAAAAAAATTATCTTTCTCATATTTTTTAAATTTCGCCTACCTGTTAATGGGGCTTCATCGCAGTAGGTATGGCTTTTGTTTTAGCCTGCGATATAGTAGTGAAACGATTTTATTTAACTTGCCTTTTAAAACTTAGATGATAGATTATGGTTATACGTTTGAATGTGGGCGCGACTTTTTATTTTAATCTGTTCTTACGCCATCTAGTATTGGTTCTATCATTCCATTTTAATTGGCTTATTCATTTAAAATCTCCTACTGTTTTCTCCCATCTCTTTCAACTCATCCTCTTTCCTTAAAAAAATATTTTTAAATCAGCGGTATTTAAGAAAGTAGGTTTTTGCTTTAGTAGAGGTTTTGTGATACGAATGTAAGGAGTTTTTTTTGAAAAAAGAATTACATTTAAATTATAATCATTTTATTTCATATTTTCTGTGTATATTACTTTTTCTTCAGGATCAAGCACTACAAAGCCACCGGCATTATTAAAATTTTTTATACTCTTTGAATATTTTTCGTAAATTATTTTATCTATCTTGATATTACTTATATCAAAATTATTCTGGTATTTATCTTTTAAATCCGGCAGTTCTATTTCTCTCACATTATTATTACAAATCATATAAACATTCTGCTTATTAATACTATAAGTATTTAGAATATTTTTCATTTTATATTCTAATTCTATACTACAGTTCACACATTCTGCTTTTGCATATAGGTATAACAATATATTTTCATCAGAATTTTTATTGTGATAAAATTGATGACTTGAGTTATCATTACAAGCTAACAAGATTAGAAGAAATAGATTAAAGAGCAACAGTTTGAAAATAATATTTTTTTTCATCTTTTATTATATAAATTAATTTATCATTACTTTTTACAAATGGAGTAAAACTACAATTCGCAGAAAATATAATTTTATTTTTTACCTTATCTAAAATAGATATATATACGCAATTTCCATGATTAGGTTTTAATTGTTCTTCTGTAATATATTGAAAAAATAGTAGGCTATCTTTGAAATCAAATTTAATAATTTGATATAAATCCGGAATTTCTTTTTTTAAGTCGAATAGCAACTGATTTTTATTATCAAATATTTTTGTCCTAGTTGAATAATACAACTTATTATTAATTTTTGTCAAATATGATTTCATCAACATCGTTGAGTAATCAAGCGTTTCGTTCTCTATTAAAATATCTGTTGGTATTTCTTCAAATGTTGGCAGTTTATATTTTCTAATTAATTGTATCTTATCATTATGTTCTGCAAGCCTACTCATATAACATTCATCATCTAAAAACAAATCTCCTTGTCCTAAAATAGTAGTGTTTTTTTCTACTTGATTTGTTGAAAATTCCATAATATGAGATTCTTCAATTTTTTCATTTTTAAAATTAAGTATTGAATAATATGGTATTTTTTCCGCAGATTGAAATACAGTATCTTCTTCATTATTGACTCCGTATGATATTCTAACATTTGGCACTATAATATAATAAGTAATAATTATTGTACTATCTGTTTTGGATTGAGCGTAAAAAATTTCTGTTTTATTTTCTTTCACTAAAGATTGTTTGAATTCTTTAAAATCAGTTAAATTAGTATCAACATGATAATATGAATATGCTAAAGCAGTTGGATTTACATAATTATCGAAATTAATTGATGACAGTTGTTCTCCGGTATTAATATTAATCTGTACTATTTTATTAAAGTTGCAAATGTTTAATACTACGGTATCATTTATTAAGATTGTATTCGTTGGTGATGTTTTATAAACAACTAAATTTTCTTTTTGAGCTGTTGTTTTAAGAATCTTATATTTTTTATTCTCATTTGAACAACTATTAAATAATAAAATGGCAGCGAGTATATATATTATCTTTTTCATTTTATTTATCTTTTTTAATTATTTTATTCAAATATATGTGGAGATTTCTCTCCACATATATTTGAATAAAATAGTTATTGAATTGATACTCGCCAACTATCTGAAGTTGTTTGAACTTGTTCCAAATGAGAAATATTCTGTTTTGTACTTGCTCCATCAATATCAAATGTTGTAAATTCAAATGTTGTTCCATCATTTGAAACTGCTTCATAATTTGCTCCATTAATGTTTCCCATTTCTGTAACATTTGGTGTTACGACAATTACATAACATTTTCCTGAACTTCCTACACAATAAAAATCATTTCCAATTTCTTTCCAATATCCAACTTTCGTTGTTACACTTACTTTATTTGCTTTTGTTGGATTAACATTTAAAGTTGAATCAGAGTTTTCGGTAATATTCCCTTGTTTTTTTGTGCATGACACACTCATAATTACAAGTGTAACAAATAATAAAAAAATTATCTTTTTCATATTTTTTAAAATTTCGCCTACCTGTTAATGAGGCTTCATCGCAGTAGGTAAGGCTTTTGTTTTCGTAGAGGTTTTGTGATACGAATATAAGAAAAATTACCAATCTGCGTTAATATTTATTTTTTAAGAAAAAAGACAAAAACAAAAAATCTCTCTTTACACAAAAGCTGATTGAGACATGCTCCATTCGACTCAAAAGTTCAGTTAATCATGAGTAGATTTAGTCAAGCTATACGTAGCTCCAGAAAAAGAAAGTACTGCCTCCTTATCGGAAGTAAAGGTAAACGTACAAGCGCCCTTTTCTGTTTGTAAAATAAACTTTCCGTCTTCTACACTTGAATGTGCATATCGAAGTATTGAGCTATCCCCGTGAGATGTGTATAAGATAAGGCTTTTATCAGTAATTAATACTGATGAAGGTTTTAGCTCATTCCCAGCCGTTATCATAGCTCCAATGTCAGCAAGTGAAAGAGTATCCAAACTTTCATCAGTGGGTGAATAAGAAATGTTGTTGATTGACCATTTTCCTTTTATGGAATTATTTTCTGGCTTATTACTACACGACAATAAGGCAAATAGGATAATTGCTACAATAGCAGATAAGAGTTGTTTATTCATCATATTGTGTTTTTAATTGTGATAAAATTGAATGCAAAAAAATTGAACTGTTAATATCTTCTTCTTTCATTGTTTCTATGTTTATCAGAGTACCTTGGATTCCATAAGTACTGCTACTGCTAGAAGGGGGTATTACCATACCTATAAAGTGATGTTTACCACAAGGTCCACTAATAGTTATGTCGTAATTATTAACAGAAATTGGAGGCCAACCGAATTCTACATTAACATCTATCCATCCTGTAATTGTCCATTTACAACCATCAACTGATGTGACGGTCTGGTTAATATTTATTTTCTTTGCTTCTGCAATATTTGGAATAAGAATTAAGGTCATTAGTGAAACTATGCACATTAAAATTATCTTTCTCATATTTTTTAAATTTCGCCTACCTGTTAATGGAGCTTCGTCGCAGTATGTATGGCGTTTGTTTTTGTAGAGGTTTGGTGATACGAATGTAAGGAGTTTTTAAAAAAAAAATGAATTTTTATCTAAATAAATTAAATTTATCTTTTTTGAAATCGTATAAGTTTATTGGAAAACTGATATATAATTTCAATTGACTTCCTTTACTTAATTGTTGACCGATAATGTAGTTATTCAAATAATTAAAATATGTTTTATGCTCAAATAGTACCATTTCGCTAAGCCCATGATCATACAATAATGATATAGATATTTTTTCTTTATGCTTTTTATTTAAATATGAAAATCTTAATCCTCCGCTTATCATCCATCCCCTATCATTAATAACGGTAGCAGGAGAAAGTAAACTATCAACCGTATTATTATGATTATCTTTAACTAAAGTGATAAAATCATTATCATAGCCGCTCGCATTATTAGTTATAAACGCCCCAAACAATAAACTAATAGAAATCTTATTCAGAAAATTATTTTTAGATTTAATAAAATCCCCTATATTTTGGGTGAATGTGTATTCTATACCTTGCTTTATATATCTCCCTCTACTTCCACTTGTATAGTATAAAAGCCTTGTAATAGTGTCCTTTAAATGAGTTGTGAAATTACTTTCAGTACCACCGGTCATAAAGCCAATACCTAATGTGTGATGCTTATTGATTTCATATTCTAACATAAGCCCAATTTGAAAGTCAAATAGCCTATCTGTATATCGTTCTCTATTATACACATACTTTGTCTTGTTTTCCAACCAATTGTCTTGAGAATTTGTATTAGTAATTACTTTATATTGGGCATTATATCCTTTTGCCCATCCCAATGAAGGGCGTATTTGAATTTTCTTTTGTGCACAAGATTCTCCAATATAAAATAATATAATTAAACTTGTTAAAAAAATTATCTTTTTCATATTTATATTAAATAAAAACCCCTCTACAAAATTAATTGCAAAGGGGTTATTGTTTTTAAATTAATCTTGAATTATTAATTCAGAATAACCAGTAGGCGAACTTGGTGACGTCAAAATGGTTCTTAAATAATAATGTTTTAAAGCTCTAAGATTGCCATAGCACACTCTTTTGTAATGAGTTGTAGGGACATTTGTATAATCATCTGTATAAGTATATCCTCCCGTCTTACTACTACATCTTCTCTCCCATGTATAAGTTGTATAGAGTTTAAAATAGTCATTTGCATAAGGTACAGCAGGCACTACTACAGCTCTTGAAAATAGTTCAAAATAAATACCATAGCTTGCATATCGGGCTTCATGAGAAATAGCCATTAAAACATACGCTTGTACCTCTTCAAGCCATACTTGGCTTAATGTTTGAATGCTCCGTCCATCATGCTCTCTATCTGCATAATATTCTTTGCAAAAGAATCCTTTCTTTTTCTTATACATTATTTTACTTGCAATGTCATCATTCATAGAGAATACTTCTATATTATCTGAAACATCCCCATTCACTGCGTCTAATAATTCTTGTGTATTATTATTAGATGTCATAAAAACCTTTTCATTTTCAAAGTCAAGTAATAATAAATAATCATCAATTTTAATAATTCCATCTTGATTTACTATATTACCAATAAAACTATATTGAATAGAATCAATAGGAAAATTTTTATACTCCCAGTAAGTATTAATTGCATTTGATTTTTTTACATTATCTGCAAATTCTTGTAACAATATAGGATCGGTATCTTCAATTTCAGTTCCATATAAATTATAATACTCATCAATAGTCTCAAATTGTAGCATTCCATCAGCAATATGATAATAATGATTGTTAAAAAATACAGAATCTCTAATACTAGTTCGTTTCTTTTTGGTAGATTCAGAATTTTTTGTTTCTAAAGTGTAGGTACTTTTTTTACATGCAACAGTAAACAATGCGATGCTAAATATCGCTAATAATATGTTTTTCATTTTTATATTTTTTTTTAGATTATTAAATTTTTCTCTCTCTTTCAACTCATCCTATTTCCTTAAAAAATATTTTTAAATCCGCGGTATTTAAGAAAGTAGGTTTTTGCTTTAGTAGAGGTTTTGTGATACGAATGTAAAATGAAGTTTTTAATATACAATCCCCCCCCCGATTTTAACATTACATTAACTATATATATATATATATATATATTGTTTAATATGAAAAAGTTGGAGTATAAAAAACTGTATTTTTTTGTGGTATTTTATTAATCGAGAACAAACTCAACTATATAACCCGCCGTTTATCGAAATCACTTGTCCTGTGATATATGATGCGTCTTTTGAAACTAAATAAGCGACTAATGATGCTACCTCTTCGGGCTTACCGAAACGTTTCATCGGTATTAAATTGCTCAATTCTTTTTCATCTAAATCGGCAGTCATGTCGGAGGCTATAAAGCCGGGAGCAACTGCATTCACCGTAATATTTCGTTTTGCAACTTCCTGTGCCAAGGCTTTGGTTGCTCCTATCATGCCGGCTTTTGCCGCACTGTAATTTACTTGACCGGGCATTCCTTTTAGTCCACTTAAAGATACCATATTGATAATTCTTCCAAAGCGATTGAGCAACATCGGATTCAGTACTTGCTTTGTAACATGATACATTCCTTGTAAACTCGTGTCTATCACCTGTGTCCATTGTTCATCATTCATAAAGACCATTAAATTATCTTGTCTGATACCAGCATTGTTTACTAATATTTCAATGGTAGATTTTTTGTCTTCTCTTGAAATCCATTCACCCAAAACTTTATTAATTTCTTCGGGCTTTGAAACATCAAACTTTAATAGTTCCGTTTCGACTCCAAAAGCTCTGCATGCCTCTGCTGTGGTTTCGGCTTCTTTTAAATTGCCTTTATAATTAATGAGTATATGATATTGTAAAGATGCTAATTTGATACAAATTGCACGCCCTATTCCTCTACTGCCACCTGTTACTAAAGCAAATTTTTTCAATAAAAAAGAATTTAAAATTCATAAAATTTTTCAAAACGTTCATAACGGTCTTCTTCCGTCGTACTAAATATAAATGATGCTTGCACACCAAATGTTTTTGTACGCATAAAAGTTGGTTGTGGATTCAAATCAGATGTTCCGAAATCATAAAAAGCTACTAAATACATTCCTCTTTTTAATTCAAAACCGGTTTTAAGTTTTACCCCTGCCGCCCATGGTTTAATTTGGTCTGTGAGCATGTCTGTGCCTACTCGTAATGCCCCATTTTCTATATTCAAGCCATTAGAATAGTATGTATGTTGAGAATGTAATAATTTTTCTATATAAGGGCCGGCACCAAAAATCCAATATGCACTGCGTAAATCTAATTTTGCCGTCATCGATAATGGCATTGAAATATAACCAATACTTGTATTGAATTCTTCTGAAACATTTTGTCTGTCTAATTTGTATTTACCTCCTCGAAGTGTATAAATTAGTTCGGGTTGAAAGCTAAAATGTTTATTTAAAGTAAAATCAGCAATAACACCGGCATTGAAGGCCATGTGAGATTTAAAAACACCTTCATAACGATAGGTATTTGATTTTAAAATTTGCCTATTAAAATTTATTCCTCCAATCGGACCGATTCTAAATTGCGCAATGGATATGTTTGCAAGAAAGATAAAAAACATTCCCAGCAAATATCTTTTTATCATGTAATTTCTCATTTGAGGCGAAAAATACAATATTTTTAGATTTTAAAATAATAAACTTTAAAATTTATTTGAAAATGCTATTATTTTTGGTAAGTCTCCAAAATTGAAAAAACATTGAATGAAATAAAAAAAGATATTTTAAAAGTTGAAAATTTAAGTGTTGAAATAGCTACTGAATATGAAAAAATTAAGGCTGTAAAACAAGTTTCCTTTTCCATCTTAGAAAGTGAAACACTTGCTATTGTTGGCGAAAGTGGCTCCGGAAAATCAATAAGCGCTTTGAGCATCATGCAACTTTTAATTTCCAAAGCAACTATTGATGCCAACTCTTCCATTCACTTTATCAATAAAAAAAATCAATCAATATCGCTTTTAAATTCGCCTAAAGAGGCAATTGAAAACATCAGGGGAAATGAAATCGCAATGATTTTTCAAGAACCAATGACTTCACTCAATCCGCTAATGACTTGTGGGAAACAACTCACTGAAGCTATACAATTGCATTTAAATTTATCTTTTGAAAGTGCAAAACAAAAAGCAATTGAACTTTTTCATGAAGTAAAGTTGTCGCAACCTGAAATAACTTTTGACAAATATCCTCATCAATTATCCGGCGGACAAAAACAACGAGTAATGATTGCTATGGCCATTAGTTGTCATCCTAAAATTTTAATAGCTGATGAACCAACAACTGCTTTAGATGTTGTAGTACAAAATGATATTTTAATATTACTTAAAAATTTACAGTCTAAATATCAAATGGCCATCTTGTTTATAACACATGATTTGAAAGTAGTAAAGCATTTTGCAGATCGAGTCATTGTGATGTATAAAGGAGAAATTGTTGAAATGAATTCGGTGAATGAAATATTCAATCATGCAACGCACCCTTACACGAAAGCTCTTTTGCAATGCAAACCCGATGTCCATTATCGCGTAAAATTTCTTTCTACACTTAGTGATGCAATGGATAATTTAGAAATAAAAAATAATGATATTTCTGATGAATTATTTTATACTCAATTACAAAAAATTGAAAATGCCAAAACGATTTTGGAATTAAATGATTTGCATGTTTGGTACCCTACTAAAAAAAGTTTTTTCAATAAAACTAAAGCATGGTATAAAGCCGTTGACGGTGTTTCAATAAAAATAAAAGAAGGTGAAACGTTAGGTTTGGTAGGCGAAAGTGGATGTGGAAAAACGACTATCGGAAAAGCAATAGTAAAACTAAGTGATATTACTAAAGGCGATATTCTTTATAAAGGTAAAAGCATACAAAGTTTTTCAAAATCGGAGTTACAAGAATATAGAAAACAGGTACAAATTATTTTTCAAGATCCCTATTCTTCACTGAATCCCCGCATGACTATTGGAAGCGCTATAAAAGAACCCATGGATGTATATGGCATTGAATTGAGTAAAAACAGAAAAGACAAAGTAATTTATCTACTTGAAAAAGTAGGCTTAAATCATACGCATTATGAACGTTATCCTCATGAATTTTCCGGAGGTCAAAGACAACGTATTTGTATAGCTCGTGCATTAGCTTTAAACGCTTCATTTTTAATATGCGATGAAAGTGTGTCGGCTTTAGATGTGAGTGTACAGGCACAAGTATTGAATTTATTGGTTTCATTGAAAGACGAATATCGTTTTACATATCTTTTTATTTCGCATGATTTGAATGTTATTAAGCATATAAGCAACCACGTCGCTGTCATGCAAAAAGGAAAAATTTTGGAATACAATAATGCAAATGATTTATACACAAGGCCTCAAGATAAATATACTAAACAACTAATTGCTACAATGAGTTAGCTATATTTTCTATCTCTATTTAAATGTATCAATTACTCAAAAATTGTGTTAGTTTCGATATAAATAATATCATTAATTAATCACTAATAAAAAATAGCTCCCTCTTTTTACATTGATTCTTTTTTATTTATTATTAATAATTCTTATTTGAGTGTAGTAAAGAATGATAGTACATTTGAAAGTTATTTTTTGTCAGTATCTTTTTAAAAAAGTTATAATCTTATGAAACGAATTTTATTTATTGCATTGGCTCTATTTTTTGCAAGTTGTAGTGAGCAAGAAACTCAAAGTAATTCAAATGCCGAAGGCCAAGACATTTCTAATTTACCTAAAATTGCCGTGGAGGGTAAAAGGCTTATGGAAGCTAATTGTTACACTTGTCATACACCTAAAGCTGCTGAAATTGAAGGGCGAGTTGCTCCACCTATGGTTGAAGTAAAAGCTTATTATCTAAAAGAATCCAATTCGAAAGAAGATTTTATTCAAAAAATAAAATCATTTGTTGAAAATCCTACAAATGAACGTGCTAAACTAAAAGATGCTTTGAAAAATTTCGGAGCTATGCCTATTCAAATGTATCCTATGGATGATATAGAAAAAATAGCCGCTTTTATATATGATTATCAAATTGAAGAACCATCTTGGTTTTCTGAATATTGGAGCAAAAAAGAAAATACTCCATGGAAACAAAGCGGGAAACCGTTAACATCACAATCTAATACACAAAAATCACTTGAGGATATTGGTTTAGAATATGCATTAGTTACAAAGGAAGTTTTAGGTAAAAATTTAATGGGTGCAATTAAAAATAAAGGTACTTTAGCTGCCTTAAATTTTTGTAATATTCAAGCAATTCCGTTGACAGATAGTATGTCAAATCACTATCATGCTTCTATAAAAAGAGTTTCTGATAAAAACAGAAATCCAAATAATAAAGCCAATGAAGAAGAATTAAAATATATTGCAAAATTCAAGGAAGATGTAAAAGCTCAAAACGAAATTAAACCGGTTGTTTTAGAAAAAGAAAATGAAACTCAATTTTATTACCCAATATTGACCAACTCAATGTGTTTACAGTGTCACGGTACAGATATTAAAGAAGATGTAAAAGCTCAAATTTTGAAATTATATCCACAAGATTTAGCCGTAGGTTACAAGGAAAATGAAGTACGAGGAATCTGGAGTATTCGTTTTAATGCTAAATAAAGTACAAATAATTTTAAACATTTATTTCCAATTACACGATTGAAATTTTTAAAGACAGAAATTATGTAAAAAATCAATTTTGTCCATAATGCCACTATCTTTAAACATACTATATAATCAATTATATATTTTTTAAATTAAAAGGAACGACCTCGATAAATTCGAGGTCGTTCCTTTTATAAATAACTATACTTATTTCATTAATTATTCTCCCCCTACTCTACTACCCGGTCTCACATCAGAGTCAGGTACTCCTCCTTCTTCATCCTCATCATTAATTCTAAGATTTCTTTCTCTTTCTTCATTACCTGATTTATCAATAAATTCAGGTTTATTTTCGTCATATATAATTCTCATATTTGCAGATTCACCAATGATTCTAAATTCTGTTCTTCTATTATACTGGCGCCCGATTGGATTATCTTTACCATTAATTGCATTTGGTCTTATTGGATTTCTTTTACCCTCTCCTCTTGCTATCGTTCTTCCTCTGTCTATACCTTTTGAAGACAAATAACTCATTACTGCTTGAGCTCTTTTTACAGATAATTCCTCATTGTAAGTATCGTTACCGATGGCATCAGTATATGATCTAATTTCAACGCTCACAGCAGGATTATCTATCATAAATCTAACTAATGAATCTAAAGCTGCATAAGAATCAGGTTGGAAGTCGCCTTTATTGAAATTATAATAAACATTGTTTACATGGAACTCAAAATCTTGTGTAATTTGTCTCATATAAATAGTAACAAGAGTAGTATCATCCGGATCCATTGTGGATTTACCGGTTGTACTTACTACAGTTCTTCCTGAAACATACTCGGGTTTATCAGCAGTGATAGTATAATTTTTACCCATTGGTGTATAGAATAAGAAATTACCTTCACGAGAATAAGCTGTATCCTTAAGTTTGCCGGTAGCTTCGTCTTTCATTTTAACTACCACTTTGTCAATTGGTTGATTGGTAACTTCATCTAAAACGATACCTTTTACATAGAAATTAGGTTCTTTAATTACTCTCCAAATATCATCACAACAGGTTGGATTTTTAACGTAGTAACTTCCAACTCTGTTTGAAACTAAATAAGCGTTATCTTTTTCACCCGGGTCTTGTACATAATACATATCATCAGCTGAGGAGTTAATAGGGAACCCTAAGTTTGTAACGTTAGAATATCTTGAAGGGCTTGCCGCATCAGCACTGAAGATATCAAATCCTCCTAAATTAGGCCAACCGTTTGAAGCAAAGTATAATTTATTTTTTTTGGTATCAAAATAAGGAGTCATTTCATCCCCCCAAGTATTAACTTTTTTACCACAGTTTTGAGGTCTTCTATAAGTTTTTCTTGCAGAGTCGTAAACCGTGTACCATATATCATATCCACCGGCGCTTTGTAATTTTCTGTTTGAAACAAAGAATAGTACTTCTTTTTTACCAACCATAGCACAGTAAGGCTGTGTATTATTTGATTCAGGGTCATTTATGAATTCATCTAATTCTTTAGGTACTGACCATTGTCCATAATTACCTTTCCCTTTAGCACCAATTTTTCCATTAAATTCAGAGACAAATATTTTACATTTTGTAGATAAACTATCTTCTTTACATTTTGTAAAGTAAAAACGTGAACCTCCCGGACTCCATGAACCATTACCGATATGATATTTAGGGTCATTGTATTTTCCATCTTCAAATTTCATTTTTACTTCAAAACTATCTTTAACTCTTGTTCTGTCAGTTTCTTTAGGAGCCCACATAAAACGAGACACCCAATCTTTTCTTTTGGAATCTTTAGGGTCAATAATTTTATTTTGATCCATAGTTGCAAAAAGCAAAGCAGTATCTCCTAAAGGCATAGGTGATAATTCTGTGTAAGCTGTATTTACATTTGGTCCCGCATTTTTTACGAATGCTTTCCCCGGATCCTCTAATGATTTCATTGCCATTCTACACCCATCAATTTCTTTTTGGGCGTATAATTTCATTCTTTTATTTTTTCCTTTATAATTATCTTTATAATATTGAAAACGTTCAATCGCTCTTTCATAATCACCATTTTGTTTTCTCATTAAACCTTCTTTATAAGGTGCTTCTTTATACAATTCAGGCGCAAGTGCAAAAGCTTCTGAAAAATATTCTGCTGCAGGTGGATAATCTCTCATCATCCAAAAACATTCAGCAATCATGTATGTTACATAAGGATTGCGAGGCTGTTCTTTTTTCAACTGCATATAGTAATCAATAGCAGTGTAAAAACTTGCTTGTTTGTACAAACCATCTGCCCATTTTAATTTCTTTTTAAAAGGCAATTTTGATGCCGGATCGTCTTTTGGTGCTGCCGAAGTATTAATATAATTAAATGAAAACAGGGCAGTTATCAACGATAAAATCAATAGTTTTCTTCTCATTCCTTTGATAATATTTATATATAGCCGTAAATATAAAAGCAATTATTTAAAAATAAAAACCTAATTCACTTTTTTTTTTAAAATCTTGAACATGGGAAAGCGATTCTTTTTGCAAAATCAAGTGGATTTGGCATAATGTATCTTAAAGCAATTTCAAAACCTCCATTACCATTTGATGCTGTTTTTAAGTTTGACATATTGTAGTCATAAGCAAAACCAACTCTGAATCCTTTAAATTCTATTCCACCTGTTATTAGTGTTGCATCTCCAAATCTATACCAACCTCCAAGAAAAACACCTGTAGCTACTGATTGAATATCAGGGTCACCTACAATGTATAAAAATTCTGTACCCGCTATCATTTCTGTTGCAGCAGTTTGTGTTTGATATAAAAATGCCGGTCTGATACTTAATCTATCACTTCCTTGAATAATGGCTCCGAATTGTGCATTAATTCTCATTCCTAAACCAACTTCATTATTTTGTTTTCTTAAAAAGGATTCTTTTGGCTGATTTAAATTATGACCGGCTATGCCTATTTGATATGCAATTTTTTCACTTATTGCATGACCAAAACTCAAACCTGCATTAGCTGTAAAGTAGTTTACTTTTGGATTTATCAACTCTCCGGACGTCCCCGGCTGGAACCCACCGTTTCTAAATTCACTTTGCCAATATAATCTGGACAAATCAATCGTTTTTTGAGTATAACCTCCTTGTAGTCCAACAGATAAAGACATTTTTGAATCTTCTCCTAAAAATTTATGATAAGCTAATGATGCCAAAGTGGAAAGATTTGCCAAATTCCCATCACCTGATCGGTCGTTATAAATACTCAATCCTCCTGATAAATAATCATCAATAGCTACGTCTTTTTTTATTGGACCATCAATTGATCCTCCAAAGGTTACATAAGGAGTAGTAACGCTTGACCATTGGTTTCTAAAAATTCCTGTTACTCTATATAATCCTGAAAAATTTCCTGTTAATGCGGGATTTAACGTTAATGGAGCCCCATTGAATTGAGAAAAGTGCATATCTTGAGCTAAGGCAGTCATTGATAATCCTAAAGATAGTGCACAAGCTAATGAAAATTTTCTGGTTAGTTTTGATATATTCATACTATGTGTGTAGTTTTTTATCTTATTAATGTTATATTTCCTTGTTTATATATTTTTTTACCTGTTGATGTTTTTGCTTCTATAATATAAACATAAACTCCGATTGGTTGTGGTACTCCTTTATATTGCCCATTCCAACCTTTATTTATATCATTAGTGCTAAAGAGCTCTTCCCCCCATCTATTAAATATCTTAAAATAATCCAACGTTACTGTACCTCTCACTATTATTTTTAATTCATCATTAATACTTGTTCCCGAACCCGGACTAAAAGCATTAGGCAAATCTAATAAAGATTCGGGAGAAATCCTAACAATTATTGAATCAATTGCAGGACAACCTTCTTCAGTAGATCCTGTAACGTAGTATTGAGTTGTGGCAGGTGGGTTGGTAAGCGGATTAGAAATGTTGCTATTCGACAAATATGCTGTTGGATACCAAGCAAAAAATGAACAATTTCCTGTTGCATTTAATTGACCAATTTCTCCAGGGTAGAGAACAATATCATCACCGGCGTCCAATACCGCATTTGGAGCAACATGTATTCGAACAATATCTGTATCTATACAACCATTTACGCTTGTTGAATATAGTGTATATTCTATATCAGTCATTGGTTTTGATATAGGATTAAATATTAATGAGTCGTTCAAATACAGACCGGGCGACCAATGGTAGCTTACTCCCCCGCTTGCAGTAAACTGTACTGAATCTAAAGGGCATAACGTTTTTTCAGTTGGTGTCACATCTGCAAATTCAACAGGGAATACTGTAATGGTTACATTATCACTATCACTACAACCAACCGGTGTAGTAACATACACAGTGTAAGTGTTATTTTGATGTCCATTAAATACAGTATTTTTTGTATTTGTACTAGTCAAACCGGTTGGAGGAGCCCATGAATAAGAATAGTCTGGATAAGAATCAGGTGTTACGATAGGGTTTAATTGCAAAGTATCCCAATCGCAAACTTCTCGATCTTTTCCAGCATCTATTTTAGGATTTGGTTGCACATCAATATTGAATGATTTTATCATTGGATTACAACCCGGAAATGATGCTGTAATGGTATAAGTTATAGAAGTATCCGGATTTGAAATCGGATTGGGTATCGTTGGATTGTTTAGGTATGTAGGAGGTGTCCAGTTATAATTAAATAAAGGATCTCCGGTGACATTTATTTGAACTGTCCCTCCCTTACAAATAGCAGTATCACCATTATGTAAGTATATATCGTTTGGTAAGACTTTAATATGTATAGTATCACCTCCATCACAACCAAAAGCTTGTGGCGATACATTTAAATATAAATCAAAATCTCCAATTGCATTAAATGTTCCTACCGGATTTTGAATGTTTGTTGCATTTAAAAATACAGCTCCTGTTCCACTCCAATTATAAGTATAGGTTTGTTGAGGCGTTATAGTAGGTCCAAATTGAATGACCATATCTTTACATATAATTGTATCATTCGAAATATGAACATTTGGAGGGGCATTCATATCAACTTTAATCGTATCACAAGTCGGAGGACATACTGCATTGGGGATAGAAGCACAAACAACATAATTTGTATTCCCTGTAGGATATACAATTGGCTCTTTAATATTAGGATTATTAATATTTACAATAGGTGTCCATGAATAATTTAAAGAATCTGAGCCATTAACTAATATATGTACAGAATCACCGGAACAGATTGTAGTATCTGATGTGACAATGTTTATAATTATAGAATCACTGATAAAAATAACTGCTGAATCTACAATATTATTTGAGCAAGGAGCAAATTGATAAATTTTTAAATCTTCAAATCCTTCAGGCAATCCATCTTGCAATGGATTAATGACTAAATAAGCGACGGTGTCATTTGCCGGAATAGTTACTTGTCCAAAAGGGTCACCGGGAGGTATAGTAGTTACATTGTAATCTGCAGGATAAGTAGCAGTTCCACCAACTGAATAATGAAACACATAAGGGAATGGAGTAGCTACATTTCTTTTAATTTTAATAAAACCAGGAGTGCAGCCTTCAACGATATATGGTTGTGGATTATTTAAATTAGACAATGCAGTCATTGAAATTGAGTTGGAACTCAAACTACCTGCTTTTAAGAAAACGCCGGAATCTAATATCTGATCACTAGCATCACAAACAGCTAATTTTAAATGGTATGTAGAACATGGAACAGTTTGTGCGTAAGCTGTAAATACAGAAGTAAAGCCGGGATACATTACAGTTGCTCCATTTCCATTACAAATAAAAAAGTTTTGCATTTGGGCCACTGTTAAAGTAGCACATGGTGGAGTTTGATTAAAGCAGTTTGCCGCAGGATTACAACAATTCCCTCCGGGAGTTAGTAAATGTACAGTATTTACACCTACAGGGCAACTTGTCGTAGTAGGTACTATCGCTATATTTTTAGCATTATTTTGAAAGGGGCCTGTTATACCGGGACCGCTAATAAAAAAACCGAACACATCATTGAAACTGGAACAAGTAAAACTTGGATATTCACACGATCCAAAGACATAATCGAATTTTACTGTATCACCAAGAGGAATAAAATCAAACTCTAAAACACAAGCATCTCTACTTGGGAAACCGGCGAGCATTGTCAAATCAGCATCTGAATAATTACTAATGTGAGTCGTAGTATTAACTCCTGCTGGTGCATTCACACCAACGCCGGGAGCACCATTTTGAGCAGTCCCTGAAGTTAAAACTATTCCACTATCCAACCCTAAATTGGTAATATTAGGAGGCGTTACCCAAAACTTACCCTCAGCAACAGGCTCACAATTATTGAAAACAGCATTCGTAACTGTTACTCCTGGACCGGCAAGCATCTGAGCTAAATCATTGGCTGTTTGACTTCCAACGACCGTCATTTGTGCCTTTAATTGATATTGAGAACTTAAAAGCAAACAAGCAACTATAATCCATACTCTTTTTGCCAAATTCACAATACCGTTTTGTTGTTTCATATATTTATAAAGTTCAAATTTAATTCTATTTTTTTTCAATTTACAATAAATTATTACTGTTTTTATTTTTTATTAAAAAAATCGTTTTTAGTTGTCTTTTTTTATCACTTATTTAATGTAGGTTTGTACTTCTTAAGCAAATGGCAAGACAAAAAAAGAAGCAAGAAAAAAAAACTATTAATACAAAGAACAACTCTTCTAAATTCAATTTCTTTAACTTTATTTCTGACGGAAGATTCAAGAAGATAGTTGGTCTTATTTTATTTTTTATAGCTATTTTCCTTTCTGTTGCTTTTTATTCTTATTTTTTCACTTGGAAAATCGACCAAGATAAAGTTTTTAATGAACCCGCCCTTTGGAACTTTTTAAAAGATGAAACAATATCAGTTTCTAATCAAGCCGGAAAGTTGGGGGCTTTTGTTTCACATCAATTAATTTATAACGGACTTGGATTAGCTGCATTTTTTTTAATTCCACTATTTGGGATTTTGGGTTTGAATCTTATGCTGAAATCACGTATTGTTTCATCATTAAAAACAATTTTTTATTGCTCTTTTTTAAGCATTTTGCTATCGCCCATACTATCTTATTTTTTTGTATCTAAAAAACATCTGTTTTCTTTTGGTGGCTCTTTAGGTAATACTACTGTTAATTATTTAAATAGTGTTGCAGGAGAATTAGGGACTTTGTTTATAATCATAGGTCTTTTACTTTTTTTTATTATTTTATTTTTTAACCCTATTTTCCACTTGCCATTTTGGAATCATTTAAATTTTACTAAACCTAACGAAAATACAGTAGCTCCTAATATTCAGGGTGGAGAAAATACTGAAAGTGAAATTGTGCCCATACTCGTTGTTGATGATACGCTAACGACTCATGACGATGAAAAATCATTTTCTCAAAATACTGAAGAAGAAATGGGAGAAGAACAGACTGTTCATCAAGATGAAATAACAGATACAACTACTGAAACGACTTCAACATATAAAGAATTAGAAATTGAAAATACAACTCCTACCGAAGATGAACAGAATAAAGCAAATGAATTAACTTTAGAAGTTGTAAAAATAGAAGACAGTCCAATTGAAGAAAGTAATGAAAAATCAACCGTTGCCAGTGATGAGCCTTATGACCCCTCCTTAGAGTTGCGTGACTACAAATTTCCGACTATTGACTTATTAGAGCAACGTAATGTAGAAGGAATATCTATTGATAAAGACGAATTAGAGCAAAATAAAAATCAAATTATATCAACGTTAAAAAGTTTTGGAATAGCTATTTCTAAAATTTCAGCTACAGTCGGACCTACTGTTACTTTATATGAAATTGTTCCGGCAGAAGGTGTTAGAATTTCTAAAATTCGAAATTTAGAAGATGATATTGCATTGAGTTTATCCGCTTTAGGTATTAGAATTATAGCCCCTATTCCGGGTAAAGGAACAATTGGTATAGAAGTTCCTAATTTAAAAAAACAAATTGTATCAATGCGAACGCTTATTTCTTCAGATAAGTTTTTGCATAATGATTTCAGCTTACCAATAGCCATAGGCAAAAAAATTGACAATGACAATTATATTGTAGATCTAGCCAAAATGCCTCATTTATTGATGGCAGGTGCAACAGGACAAGGTAAATCTGTAGGGATAAATACGATTTTAGTTTCTTTACTTTACAAAAAACATCCTTCTCAATTGAAGTTTGTAATGGTTGATCCGAAAAAGGTCGAGCTTTCGATATATAGAGCTATTGAAAAACATTTTTTAGCCAAACTTCCAAATGAAGAAGATGCGATTATTACTGACACAAAAAAGGTAATTAATACATTAAATGCTTTGTGTATTGAAATGGATAATCGTTATGATTTATTAAAAAATGCAGGGGTTAGAAATATTAAAGAGTATAATGTAAAATTTATTCAACGCAAATTGAATCCTCAAAAAGGGCATAAATATTTACCATTTATCGTGTTGGTCGTTGATGAATTTGCCGATTTGATTATGACCGCAGGAAAAGAAGTAGAGATGCCTATTGCAAGAATTGCACAATTAGCAAGAGCTGTCGGAATCCATTTAATAATTGCAACTCAAAGACCTTCGGTAAATGTTATTACCGGTACTATTAAAGCTAACTTTCCTGCACGTATTGCATTTAAAGTTTCTGCAAAAGTTGATTCCAGAACTATACTCGACTCTGGCGGTGCAGACCAATTGATTGGACAAGGCGATATGTTGATTTCTAATGGCAGTGAAATTGTGCGCTTGCAATGTGCTTTTGTAGATACACCTGAGGTGGAACGTATCGTAGAATTTATCGGAACCCAACAAGGATATCCGTCTGCTTTTGAATTACCTGAATATGAAGGTGCCGACAGTGATGAGTTAGCAATTAATGGTAGTAAGTCTTTAACGAATGTAGATGATATGTTTGAACAATGTGCTCGTTTAGTAGTAAACTCCGGAAGTGGCTCTACTTCTATGCTGCAAAGAAGATTTAATTTAGGCTATAATCGTGCGGGGCGTATAATGGATCAAATGGAAGCTGCCGGAATCGTTGGACCGAGTGTCGGAGGCAAAGCAAGAGAGTTATTGGTACATACAGAAACTGAGTTAGACGAAATTCTAAGAGCTATTTTTAAATACTAATTTTTGTTTCGAAAAGATAAAAGTAAATAAGTTACTCCATAAAATACTCCTCCCATAACAATAGCTAAGATAGTGCCTCCTACAAAAAATTCTTTACCGGTCTCAATAACTTGTTCCCATGTTATGGTTCTGAAATTGATTTTCCAATTTGGATTTTTATAAATAATCTTTCCGGTTGCTAAACTGGCAGCCCAAATAATAGGTGGGAAAATGCTAATATTAGCAGCAATAATAAAAAGCGTTTTATTTAATTTCATTAAAATAGCTAATGGTATCCCTATTAAAAGTTGAAAACCCCAAATTGGTACTATCCCCATAAAGACACCAAATCCAACTGATGCTGCTCGTTTATTGATGCTTTCATTTGGGTCAAACAAAAGTTCTTTCAAGCCTTTTTTTACGCCTTTTTCTTTTAAAGGTCTTAAAATCAAATCACGTGGCTTTATATAAAAAAATGCTATCAATACTAAAATGGTATTTAAAATACTTATTCGAAAGAAATCTTTAAAAGGTCTAAAATGTGTAATTCGTTCTTCTTTACTCGGATAAAAAACATTAACCGGTACTGCTATTATTTGAATATTTTTCCATGCACTTCGAACAATAATTTCAATTTCAAATTCAAATTTTTTAGTAAAAAAATGAGTGTTTTTATAACGATAGATTGGGTAAAGACGAAACCCGCTTTGAGTATCAGGCATGTCTTTACCGGTTTCTACTTTAAACCAAAAATTTGAAAAGGCTCTCCCAAAAGTGCTTTTATTCGGAACATTCTCATGGCTTAAATCTCTTGAACCAATCATTAAAGCTCCTGCATTTGTTTCTAACTTTTTAAAAAAATGAATGCAATCTTCAGGAAAATGTTGTCCATCGGTATCTATTGTAATTGCATATTCATATCCTTGTTGCAAAGCATGTTTAAAGCCTTGTCGTAAAGCATATCCTTTTCCTTGATTTTTTCTATATGTAATTAATTGAACAGGATATTTTTCTATCAGTGATAAAGAGTTATCTGTGCATCCATCATTCACGACGATAACATGACTTGTTTGTTCTAACGCTGATTTAATAACTTGTTCAATCGTTGAATGATTGTTATAAGTAGGTAATATAATACATGCTTTGTATTGTAAAAATAAAGATTCTAATATCGGTTGAGTTGTTTCCAAAATTTATTTTTCCTTATAGACTCCTTGTAATTTTAAATAAACCAACTCATTATTTTTCATTGTAATGGTAGCTTGAATTTCATCTCCTGATAGCTTTTGATATTCAATTTCAAATGTAGCTATTGTGTTTTGATTTGGCAAAAACATATTTAAGAATTTAGCAAAACGGCTTTTAGATAATTGTAATTTTATTTTTAAATTTTCTTGTAAGATTTCTTTTGCAATTTCAATCATGCAAACGCCGGGCAATACAACTTGAGAAGGAAAATGACCTTTAAAAATTTCATGTTGGGCATTTATTTTAACTTCCGTAATAATTTTATTTTCAGTTTGAGTATTATTAAGGATTGTGTAAAGATCATTCAGTAGCATAAATTTGTTTTAAAGAGATTTTAAAATTTACTTGGTGGTGATCCACAAAAATACTATCCGGCATCGTATAAGTTGAATTATAAAATTGATAAATACTTATAAACTTTTTTCCTTTTTGATTTTTATTAATTATAGTCGGTATTTGATTTAATTGTTTCTCTATTTTATATTCTACATATCCTTTTCTTTTTAGTTTTAATTTTAACGTGGTTTCTGTATTGGTATTTTCTTCTGAAATAATCGATTTATAAATACCATTCATCAAAATCATTCCAAGATTTTTTGCAAGTGAAATTTTGACTCCTTTTTTATTTAAACTACTCATGATATTTTCGTAATGATATTGATTTTCTTCAAGGCTCAAATCGAAAAAGGTAATACCCATTTCGTTTAAAAACACACAACGATTAGTTTTATTATCTATGTTTTTTATTATTAAAATCCCACTCAGATGCTTTCCCAAAACATCAATCATTGCCCTATATTTTATAGCTTCAAATTGAGGTAAATACTTTATCCTAACAGTATCTAATGATAGAGATGCATTTGAAATAAAGAAGCCAAACAAAAACAAAAAAAATAAACTATTTTGTATTAAAATACGCATCCGAAATATTTTTATTCAATAAAGAATTTGTAAAATTCATCATCGTATTATCACCACCATTTTCAATCATATTCAAACGTGTAACATGAAAATCGTTTTTTGCAAGATATACTTCAATCATTGAAAACATTTTTTTCATCACGCTTGAAACGGGCTTCATGGTTAATAAATATTCATTATTATTTTCGAAAGCGTCTGTTGAAAATTCTTTATTATCATAAACTGTTCCTCGCATACAATCTAACATAATATTGTTGATAGATTGCATCATTTTATTATTTTTTGAATTATAATTACTTGTTTTCTGATTATCTTTTATCATCATATTATTATTGTTGATGACCATCAAATATTCATACGGGCTGGTGTATTCGATTCTTACTTTATTTATTTTTTTATAAAAAAATTTTCCTTTCGAATTCATCTTTTCTTTGAGCATACTTAGATTTTTAACCTGCATAAAATCACTTTCCACACTTTCTATTTTTTGTGATGCTGTTGAAAATTTCGTTTTAAATTCAGATAGGTTTTTTACAGGTATAAAATTGCTTTTTTGAGAAAAAGCCAATTGAGAAATAAACATTAAAACACTTATAAAAAAATATCCCATTTTATACATTTAAAGTTACAAATTTATAGCCTTGAGCTTGACAATAATCTATATATTCTGTTAATACTTCGATTGTTGTATCACATCGTTCATGTAATAAAATAACAGCATTCGGTTTGGTATTATTTTTTAATTTATTCAACAATTGTTCTTTCGATTTGGCTACCGTATCCATAGAACGTACATTCCAGCCCATACTAATCATTTTATTTTCATTTATTGCTTTTGCTAAATTTGGGTTCGTAACACCATAAGGCGGACGGAAAAGCGTGGTTCTTTTTCCTATATTTTTTTCAACAATTTGGTTTGTTTTTTCAATTTCTTTTGCCATGATTGACCCACTTTGCAAATCAAAATTCCAATGATGCCAATAACTATGATTTCCTATTACATGATTATCTTCATGCATCTTTCTCAAAATAGCTTCATTACCAATAATATTTTTTCCTATTAAAAAAAAATGTGCTTTTACATTTTTCTTTTTTAAAATTTCTAATGTTTTAGGAGTATTGACAGGGTGTATTCCATCATCAAAAGTTAAACAAATAAATTTGTCATCTGCTTGATTATTTTCAAATTCGGGAAATTCATCAACAGAGCAAATCGAATGTAAATAAAAATTCAGCCCTATATAGATACTTCCCAAAATCAATAATGAAATGTACGTCGTAAATAAAATCAAGATTACCCATATAGGGAATTTATCAAAAAGAGCAAGTATTGACAAAATCACAAGTAAGGGTAACAAGAATTGTTTTAAAAATTTATAATTCATATTTTTTCTAATAAAATAAAAGAATGGTATTGGTTTTTGTAATGATTATAAATTAAAATATTATTCGTATTTTCATCATTATATTCTTGGTCTTGAAATAAAAATTTATTTTTTGTTTTTATGTTACAAAGGATATTAGCACTTAAAGACACTGCAAACGCCACAACAGTAGGATATTCTCCTGCCCATTTTTTAAATTGAATTTTAACAGCACGATGCAGAAGTGAAACATTCTGTTCGATGTATTTATCATATCGAATATCGCCATTAGTACCTATCATACAAATATCAATATCATTTGAGGTTAAATTATTTCTTCCAAGAAAAAGACATAATTCATTTTCTATATCTTGTGTATTGCATCTGTAAACATCTTTTAATTTTGCATAGCTGTTGTCATTTTTATTTGAAGACAAAATAAAAAAGTTTGCACCTTCCCCACCAATCGTCCCCTCTGTTGAATCTTCTATTGATTCATTCTGATTTTTATAAGTACCAAAACGTGAAATAATTTGATGCGAATGTTTTGTTCTCTCATCAATACCTCCGCAAAGGATGTTTAAGTCGGGGTTTTCCATAAGCCACATCATGGTTTCTTCTAATGCGAATTCAAAAGAGTGCGCTTTTTGTACAAAAGTAAAATTATGCCCATGACAAGCAAGTAACAAAGCAATTTGACCGCTTACAGTATTATGGGTTGACTGAATAAAAGAAGTTGGTGTCAATAATGTTTCATTATTTTCAATCATTTGAGACAAAAACTGTTCTGTATCTTTCAAACATCCATAAGCAGTTCCTACCGTAATCACATCAGGAGTTGTAATCCCTGCGTCTTTCAGTGCTGTCAATGCTGTTGCTATTCCATATTTGACAGCTTTACTCATACGCCTTAAATAATTCGGTTGAATGAATTCTTTGAAATCCGGTTCTACACATTCAAATATTTCATTTCTAATTGATTGCATCAAGGGCAATTCACCTCTTTTATTTAACAACTGTGGTGAAATACTTCCAATGCCTTGTATATAAAAATTCATTTTAATTTAAACTATTAGGATTACTAAATATTAAAGAACTGCAATTTCCGCCAAAACCAAATGAATTACTTAGTACATGTTGGATGGTTATATTTGTTATCAAACCTCTATTCACTTTAAATTGAAATTCTTTCATGTCTGTTTGTAATCTAAGTGTTGGGAATGCGACTCCATTTTGTAAAGACAAACAACAATACACAGCCTCTAAACTCCCACATGCACCTAAAGTGTGTCCTGTATAAGATTTTGTCGAACTAACTATTGGCACTTCATTACCAAAAAGTTTTTCAATTGCAATTCCTTCGCTTGAATCATTATTTGTTGTGCCTGTACCATGCGCATTTATATATTGAATATTATTTGTTTCCAGGTTACTCATCCGTAAAGCATTTTTCATAGCCAAATAATTGCCTTTGCCTTCTGCTGACGATGCTGTTTGATGAAATGCATCATTAGCATTTGCATAACCTGACAGATATGCAATAGGTTTTAAATGATACCGCTGCTTTATTTCATCTCTCACCAAAACCAAATAAGCAGCTCCTTCACCCAAATTGAGACCTCTTCTATTTTCATCAAAGGGCATGCATGCTTCTTTATCTAATATCATCAATGTATTGAAACCATTTAAAGTAAAGCGGCATAAAGCATCTGTACCACCTGCTATAATAACGTCGGCTTTTTTATGTTTTAACATTCTGCAAGCATGAATAATAGTGTTGGCTGACGAAGAACAAGCAGTGCTTATTGTGCATATATTTTGACTAATATGCAAATGACTCGCTACTAAATCGGTTATACTTCCACATTCATGGTGGATAATATTTTTTAACTTTCCCGCACTTGCATCTTTTAAATATTGTTCGAAAAATTGTTCGCTTAAATCCATTCCTCCAATAGTGTTGCCTGAAATAAAACCAAGCGATAATTTAGCATATTCTATTTCATTGATTTCATTTTTGAATGAATCCAAAGCTTCTTGTGCTGCAATGGCTGATAAATAAACAGCTCTTGGCAAACCTTCTTTCATATTTGCCATATCCGCTAATTCCTTATTTGATTTTTTTATTTCGCATACTGGCAAGTTTTCACTATGATTTGTTTTTAAAAAACTCGCTTTACCCACACCACTTTTTAAGTGAATAAGGGAATCATAATTTTCACTGACATTCATACCGATTGAACTTACAGCCCCCATCGCACATATCCATATTTTTTCATTGTCTCTCATTGTTATTAAAAATACTAAACAAAAGTATTTAAAAGAAATAATTTATTGGCTCGTTAAATAATAATTTTCGTTTACAAAAAAAGGATGCATTCCTGCATCCTTTATATAGCTTGATTTGAATAGTTGATTTATTTCATTGATTTTCCAATGGCAATTGCTAATAATTCGAAGCTTTCAGCAATACGATTCGTCGCATCAAAATTTTGAGCACGATTTGCTACATCCATTGCTGTTCCTACTCCACCGGGGATCCAGCCACTTCCCTTAGGTGCTTTTGCTTCTCCTTTAACTTCTTTTGCAAAGCCATGAGCAACTATTACATCCGGGTTTGCTAACTCTACAATTGTCAAATCAAAATCAACCAAGGCAGGTTTAGTCCCAAAATATCGACCCTTACCTAGATCAATATTGAGGGGTTTAACAATAAGTAAATATTTTGCATCCGGATTATTTTCGCTGGCTGTTACTTTTTCTTTACTCGCTTTATGAATATAATCATTGATGCGATTGATATATTTTGTTTTTTTAGCTTCATCCCATTTTGTACAAAAAGCATCTCCTGCTCCGGCTTTTTCTGTATTATCATTCTTTCTTCTTTCATCTAAAAATTGTTGTTCTGCCATTTCGGACACTTGTAAATTATCATAAACTACTTTCGTTTGTAGGTTTGTTTGTTTATCTAAAACGCTTAAACTGCCGGTGTCCCATTTTATTTTTTGGGCAGATAAGAAATTTACGAAACTAACTGCGATAAGAATTAAAAATATCTTTTTCATAAAATAAATTTTAAACAAAAATAAAAATTGTTGTTGGGTTATACAATACCTCAAATTGGGTATTTTATTAAACTTTTGAAATACATCAAAAACATTTTTGGGGCAATTGTCATCAATTTGTCATTTTATTTAAAGGATATTTAAATCAAGTTTTAAAAATTCTTTGTAACGTCCGTAAACATTGCATTTGGCTTAATTGATTTGTCAATTAAAATAGTAATTTAATGTCTATGATTTTCGTTCTTATCCATAAAAAAAAAGAACATTTGAATTTAGCTTTGCAAGTTCAAAATAAATTGATTTTTCCTTAGGTGTATTTTTATAAAAAAATATTAATTCTGTTTTTTGTATTTTCTCTACTTGCCATAAATCATGCAAATAGTCAGACTGAATCTACTATTCAAAACGATAGTATGAAACATTTTGTTTTAAAAGAATTTGTTGTTACAGGACAATACAAAGAACAATCCATTGACAAATCTACAATGAATATAAAAGTTATTTCCAAAATCGATATTCAGAAAATGGGTGCACAACAATTGAATGATGTTTTAGAAAAAGAACTGAATATTCAAATTTCTCAAGATAATATTTTAGGCAGTGGAATGAGTATGCAAGGTATTTCCGGGCAAAACGTCAAAATACTAATAGACGGCATTCCTATTACCGGTCGTTTAAATGGTAATATTGATTTATCACAAATAAACATTCAGCAAATTCAACGAATAGAAGTTATTGAAGGACCAATGTCAGTAAGCTATGGTACGGACGCATTAGCCGGTACTATCAATATCATTACTCAGAAAAAACTCAATAAAAACTATGCAGTCAATATTGGTTCTTATTATGAAAGTATTGGTCGATATAATTTAAACTTAGCAACTCATTTTAAATTAAAGAATGTAACATTTAAGTTGACAGGTATGCGAATTTTTTTTGACGGTTGGAATGAAGATGATCATAATTTCAAAATTGAAAAAAAGAACTATGCTGACTCTTCACGATTTAAAAGCTGGAAACCTAAATTACAATATGGGGCAAGTGCAGATATTTTTTATGATTTAAAGAATACCACTTTTGGATTGCATAGTGATTATTTTAATGAAGAAATTTTAAACAGAGGTTATCCAAGAGCTCCTTATAATGAGTCTGCTTTTGATGATAATTACTACACTTATCGTACGAATCATAATTTGAACTTCAACTCTTCAATTATTCCCAAACATCAATTAAGTGGTTTTGTTGATTATAGCTATTTTAAAAGAATAAAAAATACGTACATCAAAGATTTAACTACTTTGGATCAAGTTTTAACTGAAAATATAGGTGATCAAGATACTACTTTTTTCAAAAATATAATGAGTCGTGCAAGCATAAAATCATCCAATAAAGAATTAATAAATTATGAAATCGGGTACGATGCTGTATATGAAACAACTTATGGAAACCGCATCGGAAATAATAAAAAACAACAATTTGATATAGCATTATTTGGAAGTGCTGAATTGAAACCTTTATCCAATTTAATAATTCGCCCCGGCTTAAGAGTCATTCATAACACGATTTACAAAGCACCGGTTATCCCTTCTATTCATTTAAAATATGAATTGTATAAAAATGAAGATGAAACCACTTCGTTAAACTTTCGATTTTCGTATGGAAGAGGCTTTAGAGCCCCTTCTTTAAAAGAAATGTATTTTTACTTTGTTGATATAAATCATGATATAGAAGGGAATCCAAATTTGAAAGCAGAGCGTTCTCATAGTGTTAATTCTAATTTAATATTAAAGAAAGATTATAATCAGTTATCACTCAATTTAGATGCCGGCATTTTTTATAATTATATTAATGATATGATTACACTTTCCCGTTTGAATACAAGTGCATATTCATATTTTAACCTGCAACACTATATTACAAAAGGTCTTCAACTTACAAGTAATATAAGTAGCAAAGAACTTAACATTACTTTAGGTGGAGGTATAATAGGTCGCTATAATTTACTTGCCGATTCTATGAAAAATATTACTCGATTTTCATATTCTCCGGAAGTGAAATCTACAATAAGTTATTTACTTGAAAAGCCCAAAACAACTATTTCATTTTACTATAGGTACGTTGGGAAACTTCCTATTTTTATTATGGATGAAAATAATCAACCCATCATTGGCGCTAATGATGATTATCATCTTTTAGATGCAAGCACCTCAAAACCTTTTTTCAGTAAAAAAATATTATTAACTATCGGCTGTAAAAATATGTTTAACATTAAAAATATTGATGGCGTTATGCTTGGAGGGGCACATTCATCAGCAGGTAACTCAATTCCGTTAGCAACCGGCAGAAGCTATTTTATAAATATGCAATTTAATTTTAATTCAACACTATGAAGTGGATTTTAAATTCTATAATTTTTTATATTGTATTAATATCGCTTACGGCTTGTTTCAAAAAAGAAATTGCTGTACAGCCCCACATAGCCGGAAATGTAATAACCGAACAAGTAAATTTAGAATCAAATTATAAATATCAAATTTTTTATAACCTTAGAGAAAATAAAATAATTAATCAAAATTTGCGTACCGATTGGGATTTGGGGTTTGAATCAAGCAAAGAAGGTTATCATCTTATACTAAATTCTTCTTGTAGTATGTTTGCATTAAATAGCGGCAAGAGTGATTTTAATCTAAACTATGATACAAATGGTGTTAGAACTATCGGCAAACCGGATGCTTCAAACGGTAATATAGACAGTACTGCTATTGGAGATTGGAGAATATCAAACCCTGTTTATGTTATAGATAGAGGTTTTGATGAAAACGGGTATAACAGAGGTTTTATCAAAGTAAAAGTTTTATCTGTTGATGATACTTCTTATAATATAAGGATTGCGAACTTAGATGGTTCAAACGATGAAACATTTCATATTAAAAAAGACAGTAATTATAATTTTCAATTTTTATCATTAAATAAAAAAGGAATTGTAAAAATCGAACCACCTAAAACAGATTGGGATATTATGTTTTCACATTATACCGATGTGTTTTACAATTTTGATCCGCCTATGCCCTATATGGTTGTAGGTTGTCTAACGAATCGCTTTGGGACAATGGCTCAAAAAGATAGTTTAGTTAATTTTGATGATATTGATTTGACATTTGCCAAAAACAAAACTTTGTCAAGCGATATCAATTCTATAGGTTGGGATTGGAAATATTTTGATAATAATATTTATACTACTCATACTTACATGAATTTCGTTATTCAAAGTCAAGATGGGAGTTTTTATAAAATGCACTTTATTGATTTTTATTCAAAAAATGGTGCAAAAGGTTCTCCCAAATTTGAATATCAAAAATTATAATTTTACATCTGAATTACCTATTCTTTTCACTGTAAAAAAAAATATTTTATTTGACAAAGTAAATAGCAATTAAATTCTTTAAACTATTGAATCAAAATTCTTTGTGTTTCAAAAACAAAATTGCCATCGCATTTTAATTTAAACGATGGCAAATATTATTCAAAATTTTATTTTATTTGTAATTGACAGTTATTATGCCAACTTAGCTTTTAAAGCATTATCAAGCGCATCTAAAAACACTTCAGTATAGACATAATCTTTTCCTGCTTCGACATTGTTTCCATGAATACAAACAGCTAAATCTTTAGTCATAATTCCACTTTCAACAGTTTCAATACAAACTTGTTCTAACTTATTACAAAAATCTATCAAATCTTGGTTATTATCTAATTTTCCTCTAAAAGCTAAACCTCGTGTCCATGCAAAAATAGATGCAATTGGGTTGGTACTTGTCGGTTTCCCTTGTTGATGATCTCTGTAATGCCTTGTAACAGTGCCATGGGCAGCTTCTGCTTCCATAATTTTCCCATCAGGTGTTACCAAAACAGAAGTCATCAATCCTAAAGAACCAAATCCTTGTGCTACAGTATCACTTTGTACATCGCCATCATAATTTTTACAAGCCCATACAAAATTGCCATTCCATTTGAGAGCAGCTGCTACCATATCATCTATCAATCTGTGTTCATAAGTAATACCTGTTTCGGTGAATTTTTGCTTAAATTCATTTTGATATATTTCTTCAAAAATATCTTTAAAACGGCCATCATATTTTTTCAGAATTGTATTTTTTGTTGAAAGATAAAGTGGCCACTTTTTATTCAAAGCGACATTAAAGCAACTTCTTGCAAATCCTTTTATGCTATCATCTGTATTGTACATGGTAAGCGCTACTCCATCACCATTAAAATTATAAACTTCAAAAACTTGTTCCTCAGCTCCATCATCCGGCGTAAAGGTCATGGTTAATTTTCCTTTCCCTTTTATTACTGTGTCAGTTGCACGATATTGATCACCAAATGCATGACGGCCTATAATGATAGGTGCAGTCCAATTAGGTACTAAGCGAGGTATATTATTAATAACTATTGGTTCGCGAAAAACAGTCCCATCTAAAATATTACGAATAGTACCATTAGGTGATTTCCACATTTGTTTTAAGTTAAATTCTTTTACTCTTGCTTCATCAGGAGTAATCGTAGCACATTTAATACCAACGCCACATGCTTTGATCGCATTGGCACAATCAATAGTCACTTGGTCATTTGTTTCATCACGATGTTGAATGCTTAAATCAAAATATTGAATAGGCACATCGACATAAGGTAAAATCAATTTGTCTTTAATGAACTTCCAGATTATTCGAGTCATTTCATCTCCATCGATTTCTACGACAGGGTTTGTTACTTTAATTTTGTTCATAATTAAAAAATATTATTTGTTTTGATTAATTTTTCAAACCGCAAAAGTATTTAAAAATCATTGTGAATAAAATAAAAATTGTAGAGATTATTTTATTTACCATAAAGTTACTCACATCTGTGCATTACTATTTTCTTATTGGACTTTTTTTATAACTTAAATTTGAAAATAGAAATAAAAAATTATGACAATAGAGCAAATAATGTTACAAAGTGAGGCGATTATTTTTGGTGCTGAGAAACCGATTAGCGCAGTAGATATCATAAAACTTATTCAAGATTCATCTATAGACGATCAAATAGATAGTGACAAAATCACATCAGCGTTAAATGCTGTTGTAGAAAAATATTCATCGGATTTTTATCCTTTCGAGATAAAACAAATTGGCGGTGGCTATCAATTTTTAAGTAAAAAAGAATTTTATCCGATTCTTTCAAAATTAAATGGCGATAAATACACCAAAAAACTTTCAACTGCATCTCTTGAAACATTGGCTATTATTGCTTATAAACAACCAATAACAAAAGCTGAAATTGAGCATATTCGGGGTGTAAATAGTGACTATTCAGTACAAAAACTTTTAGAAAAAGATCTTATTATAATTTCCGGGCGTATGGAAGATATGGTCGGTAAACCATTAACTTATAGTACTTCTAAATCTTTTATGGATTATTTAGGCATACAATCTATTAATGATTTACCGAAATTAAGTGAGTTACAAGCAATAGATACTGTTATTCCTACAGACAGTTCTCTGGCGACACCTGAAGCCGAAAAAAAATTAATGGTTAATGAATCGGGTGAATTGCAAGAAATTAATCATCCTTCTTCTTAAATGATGAAGGAATAATTTTAGAATGTATTCTCCATTTCGTAATCTTT
>JBDHYI010000024.1:0-35367 GCA_039811265.1 Chitinophagaceae bacterium
GACAGACCACATTTAAGTATCAGTAACCTTACACCCAATCAAGTACATCATTCACAAAACCCACTAAAAACAGAGAAGTTATGGAAGAATTATTATCAGAAAAAAACTATATTTGTAAACCAATGTCAGGACTAAAAAACAACTGTAAACTAATAATAGGATTTAATCTTTAACCTGTAAACTTTTTTTAGGATGAGGCAGTTTTGCTTTTGCTCTGTTTGATTAATTTCCCTTACGGTTATTATCAATTTGTGCGATTTGCAGGTTTAATCGGCTTTGCAATACTTGCCTACCAATCGAACCAACAAAACAAGCAAACAGAAATGATAATTTACATCGGACTTGCTTTGTTGTTTCAACCATTTTTCAAAATAACATTAGGCAGAGAAATTTGGAATATTGTTGATGTGGTAGTTGCAATTGGTTTGTTGATTTCTGTATTCAGACAGAAAAAATGATTAATTTTGCAACGTGTCTGAACATCAAAATATTGAATACAAAAACATTTGGAAAGATGAATATCTTCAATGGATTTGTGGTTTTGCAAATGCCAATGGTGGCACTATTTTTATAGGCAAAGACGATAACGGAAATATTGTTGGTCTAACTGATACTAAAAAATTATTAGAAGATATCCCTAACAAAGTGCGTGATGTTTTGGGCATAATGGTTGATGTAAATTTGCACGAAACCAAACAAGGCGATTATTTGGAAATTGTTGTTGAACCTTATCCAAACGCAATCAGCTACAAAGGACAGTATCATTATAGAAGTGGAAGTACTAAACAAGAATTGAAAGGTTCTGCGTTAGAGAAATTCTTGTTGCAGAAAAAAGGCAAGCGTTGGGACGGTGCACCTATTCCAAAAGTTTCGGTAAAAGATTTGAAGCAAGAAACTTTTGACTTCTTTCGTAAGAGAGGTTTCAAAAACAAACGCCTTTCACAAGATAGTTTAACCGATAGCAATGAGCATTTGCTTGAGAATTTAAAGTTGGTTGAGAATGGTTTTCTAAAACGTGCTGCACTTTTGCTTTTTCATCCCGACCCCGAAATATTTGTTACGGGTGCTTACATTAAAATCGGCTATTTTGAAACCGATGCCGATTTGCTTTTTCAAGACGAAGTTCACGGGAATTTGTTTGAGCAGGTGGAAAAAACAATGGAAATTCTGTTTACAAAATATTTCAAAGCATACATCAGTTACGAGGGAATACATCGTGTAGAAACCTTTGAATATCCCGAAGAAGCAGTTCGAGAAGCAATTTTGAATGCTGTTGCACACAAGGATTATTCGAGCTACACCCCTATTCAAATCAGCGTTTACAAAGATAAAGTAATGATTTGGAACGAGGGACAACTCCCTGAAAATTGGACAATGGAAAAATTGACGAAAAGCAAACATCCGTCTTTTGCTTACAATCCCGACATTGCCAATGCCTTTTTTAGAAGTGGTTATATTGAAGCTTGGGGACGTGGTTTTTCAAAAATGACCAATCAATGCCTTTTGGCAGGACTTCCCGAACCACTTTATGATTACGAAATTTCGGGTTATTGGGTTATTTTCAGAAAAGACATTTACAACGCTGAACACTTGCAAACACTTGGACTTAACAACCGACAAGTAAAGGCTGTTTTGTTTGCCAAAGAAAACGGAAAAATAACGAACAGCGAGTACCAAAAACTAAATGACTGTTCAAGAAATACCGCAAGTAACGACTTGACAGACTTAACTGAAAAAGATATTTTAAAACCAAGCGGACAACGAGGTGCAGGTGCTTTTTATACGCTAAAATGAATTGCACAATAATTGCACAAATTGCACAATGACAACTGTCTTGTCCTAAAATAAGTTTACACAAAAATGTGTAAACCTAATTTAGGACTAGACAGAACTCTTTTTTGGATGGTGTGCTTAACAGTTTAGCGTCCCCCCCATTCATTTTTTGCCTTGAAAAAATTTGTATCCAAAAAGTACAATGTGAATTACTGAAAATATTAAAGAAAAATAAAACAGTCCAATATCGTTAATTTGGCCGGTTTCCGGATTTACTTCAGAAGTTTGATGATGTGCAAAAGAAATACCTAATAAAATAATAGATAAAATAATACCGGACATACCAACTATACGATTTGCTTTTGAAATAATTCCTTCTTGTTTTGAAGTCAAATGGCTATTTTTTACGCTATAAAACAAATAAACATCTAAGCCTACTATCATCCACAATACTAATCTCATCCAAGTATCTAAAGGTAAAAAGGCCATCATAAAGAAACATACCAATACTCCTAATATCGGAACCAATGGTACTAATGGAGTTCTGAAGGCCCTTGGTGCATCGGGCATTTTTTTTCGCATTACCAATACTCCAATACATACTAAAATAAAAGCAAACAAAGTACCTATACTTGTCATTTCGCCAACAACTCGCCCCGGTATGAATGCGGCAAATAGACTTACAAATACTAAAAACAGTAAATTTGATTTATATGGTGTTTTATATTTTGGATGAACTTTTGAAAAAGCTGATGGTAAAAGACCATCTTTACTCATTGTATAAAACACACGACTTTGTCCCATCAACAAAACCAATATCACTGAGGCATAACCGAGTAAAATGGCTATAATTATTGAAGTATTTAACCATGGATAAGCCGGCACAACAACTCCATTTGCACCAACCTCTCCCATATTTGAAATAGCTATTGCAACCGGTGCTAAATGGCTTGATGCATCTCCGCTGTTAAAGGCAGTATATTTTACGACACCGGTCATTACATAAGCAAATAAAATATATAGTATAGTACAAATAAATAAAGAACCTAAAATACCAATAGGCATAGACTTCTTAGGGTCTTTCGTTTCTTGTGCTGCCGTACTCACCGCATCAAAACCAATATATGCAAAAAATACAACTGCCGCTGCTCTTATCATTCCTGAAAAACCAAATTCACCAAAATTTCCTTTATTTTCAGGTATAAATGGCTGTAAGTTTTCCGGTCTTATATATTTAAAACCAACTATTATAAATATCAAAACAATTGCCACTTTGAGTAATACAATGATATTATTTACAGTAGCAGATTCACTTGTACCCTTAATTAATACCAAAGACATAATCGTAACAATAAACACAGCCGGAAAATTCATTATTCCTCCATCAAAAGGTGTTACCATCAATTCATGTGGTAAACTTACTCCAAAGCTTTTGAACAATTCAACTACATATCCGCTCCAACTGGAAGCAACTGTCGCAGCTCCAACTGCGTACTCTAAAATTAAATCCCAACCGATAATCCATGCCATAAACTCTCCCATTGTCGCATAAGAATAGGTGTAGGCACTACCGGCAACCGGTATCATTGATGCAAATTCAGCATAACATAATCCGGCAAAAGCACAACCAATCGCTGCTACTATAAAAGAAATTAATATAGATGGTCCTGCATAATTTGCAGCGGCCATACCCGTTATAGAAAACAAACCGGCTCCAATAATAGCTCCAATACCAAGTGAAATTAAGGCTGTAGAGCCTAACGTTTTTTTCAATGTGTGTTCGCCTACTTCATGTGCTTCGGATATTAATTGGCTTATCGGTTTTCTTATGAATAAACTCATTCCCTAATTTTTATTTAATTTAAAAAAAATGCTATATGCTTACAAAAGCAGTTACAATGATATTGAAGTTTTTTTACTTTTTGCAAAAAAAGCTTTATTTTTTATCGACTAAATTGAAAACAAAGGCAACTCATTTATCCATTGGTGTGTATTGGTGCTATAGCACATAATGTCAAGTCCATTCGTCATAACGATATAAGATGCTTTGAGTGTAACATTGTATGATAAAATTTGAGATAAAGATTCTTTAGTAAGTATTACATCTTGGCTTTTACACTCAACTAACATCCAAGTTTTATTGTTATGTGTAATTAAAATATCGAATCTTTTTTTCTGTTTTCCGACCGAAATGACTTTCTCTACTGAAATGAGCGATTTGGGTACTTTTTGCTGTTCAATTAAAAACAATACAAAATTTTGACGAACCCATTCTTCCGGTGTAAGAACAACGAATTTTTTTCTTATAACATCGTAAATGTATTTTTTGTTGTTTTTTATTTGAATATTGAAGGAATCCGTCATTGCAGATTATAAAAGTAATTTTTAATTATCTTCATTTGGTGTAAGTTCGTCACTTTCACGAGCTTCATTCCATTCGATAATAAAGTTATTTCTGCCCTCCCCAATCAAAATAGTTAAAAACTTTTGTTGTACGAGTTCTAAGATAGCCAAGAAATTAAAAATAGCATGAATACGATCTTCACATTCTTGAAAAATTCTTTCAAAGGCAATTTTTTTCTCTTTTTGCGTCCAATCCATCAAAAAACTTCTTTGACTTTCCAATGAATATTTATATTTTATTACCACGTGTTGTGGTTTGGAAAGTCTGTCTTGCATTCGTTTCAAAACCTTTTCATAGCTTTGAAATAATTTATATAAAGTGACAGATTGGATTTCGGTGCCTTCACTCATTTTTTCTCCAATTTCCTGTAATGCTTTCATTACATTTCCTCTTTTAAACTGCAACATTCTCTCTGCCTCCAATACTTTCATTTCTTCGGCGGCTTGCTTGAATCGCTTATATTCAAGCAACTTATCTACCAACTCTTTTCGTGGGTCAATTTCATTTCCTAATTCATCTTTTTCTTTACGTGGCAAAAGCATTTTAGCTTTTATGCGAATAAGTGTTGATGCAAATAAGATAAACTCGCTGGCAAGTTCTATATTCAATTGTTCATGCTCTTTAATATAATCAAGAAAATCATTGGTAATTTTGAAAATAGGAATGTTTTGTATATCAATTTCGTCGCGTTCGATAAAGAACAACAACAAATCGAATGGACCTTCAAATTGTGGTAGTTTTATATTATAGTTTTCAGTAGAAACTGCCATGTTTTTTTCTTATTTTTCAAATGTACTATTTTTATTATTTAGTACATTCATTATCTTATCATAAAATATAGTAGCACTCTGATTCCAATCAAATTTTTCGCTTTGAGTTTTACAATTTCCTATCAAACTTTCTCTTAAATTTTCATCTTTATATATCTTAATCAGCTTTTCTGCAATGTCATTCTCATCTTCGGGATTGACTAATAAACCTGCATCTCCCGCCACTTCGGGCAATGAAGTTGTATTGCTGACGATTACCGGCACATTACATTTCATGGCTTCTACAACCGGAATGCCAAAACCTTCCAGCAATGAAACAAAAGTTAATGCATAAGCTGCCCCTATTACTTTACACAATTCTTCTACTTGCATATAATCAAAATGAATTACGTCTTCTTTGTAAGGGTGGGTTTCAATATTGTGCTTAATGTCATCGCTATTCCATGCATATCGCCCGATGATAAGCAATTTCATATTGCTTCTTTGCCTATTTTTAAATATCTCAAATGCTTTTAAAAGTTTATTGATGTTTTTACGTGGATGAATGGCTCCTGTGAAAACAAAAAATTCTGCACCTTGAGCATATTTTTCTTGAATAAGCGTTTTTTCTTCGAAGTTTAATGGTTTGTATAATTCATTCACTCCATTGTAAACAACAGCAATTTTTTCAGGATTCGTGTTATAGTGTTCAACAATATCTTTTTTTGAAAATTCAGAAACCGTAATGGTAAGTAAAGATTTTTTTACAAATAAGGGTGTAAATTTTTGCAAATAAAATCTAAATTTAAAAGGTAAATGTTTTGGATAATGTTCAAATGCCAAATCATGCACAACAACAATCGATGGTACATTTGTCCTTAATGACAAAAAGCCGTCTGTAGAAATAAATATATCTGCTTTATATTTTTTAAGTGCATACCACACTGACCATTCAAACCATATATACCACAAAATAGGATGGCGGGCAGGTGGAGGGATTACAACCGGTTTTACATTAGGTGCAAAAATAAATTTTGAGTGATAAGGTCTGTCAAAAAAGAATATAAACTCATGTTCCGGGTGATTTAAAACCATTCTTTTGATGATTTCATAAGTAAACCAACCAATACCTTCCAGTTTTCCGTTCAATAAAAATCTCGTATTGACAGCAATTTTCATTTCCTAAAAATTGTCTGCAAATGTAGGGTAAGCATTTTTTAAATTTAATATTTTTAATTTTTAAATCAAATGATTATTGATATTTTTGAAAAAATGATGTTGATATCGTCGGATGATTAAAAAATATTTTATTTCTAATATTTTTATCGCTTTACTTCTAAATTTATTAGTAAAACCTGTTTGGATTTTTTTGATAGATAGGAAAGTGCAACTGACTGTAGGTCATGATGTGTATGGTTCTTATGGAGCATTTTTAGCACTCACTTTGATTTTCAATATTGTTTTAGATTTTGGTATTACAAATTACAACAACAAAAGCGTAGCAGCAGATGCTAATTTTATTGAAAAGAATTTGCCCAACATGTTGATTGCTAAATTAATTTTATCTTTTATTTACTTTGCGATAATATTTCTAGTTGCCTTTCTACTTGATTATGACAAAAGTGCTTTTTTATTAATAGGTGGTATAGGGATAATACAATTGCTCAATTCTTTTTTATTATTTTTACGTAGCAATGTATCTGCCAATCATCATTTCAAAACAGATAGTTTATTATCTGTATTAGACAAGTTAATCATGATTTTGATTTGTGGTTATTTCCTTTATTTTTCAAAAGACAAATCAGATTTTAAAATTGAATGGTTTATCTTGATTCAAATTCTTGCTTATTTAATAGCTATCACATACTCTATTTCGATTATTACAAAACGTTATACCAAAATTAATTTTTCACATATTTCACTTAAACAAATTATTCATGTCAGTAAAAGTAGTATTCCTTATGCATTATTAATTTTATTCATGGGTATATATATGAGAAGCGATACGCTTATTCTTGAGCGTATTAGTGGTGCAGAACAAAATTCAATTTATTTAGAAGCTTATCGCGTTTTAGATGCAAGCAATATGATAGCTTATTTATTTGCCGGTATTTTATTACCCATGTTTTCAAGAATGTTAGCCAAAAAATTAAATATTGAAAGTTTGGTCGTTATTACTTCAAACATTATGTTGAGTTTCTCATTAGCTATGACTGCATTTTGTATAATGTATGCTGATGAAATAACTTCCCTTCTATATCCAAAAGATTCCGGTGCTGAACTCAGTTTTGTTTTTAGATGTGTAATGGGGAGTTTTCCTGCATTTTGTATAATGTATATCTATTCAACTTTACTTACGGCAAACGACAATATAAAATTATTGACAAAAATTGCTTTGATTGGCAGCATCTTTTCAATTATTATCAATGCTATTTTAATTTCAAGTTTTAAAGTAAAAGGAGCTGCTATAACTTGCTTCATTATTGAATGGGGATTAGGAATTACTTATATTTTATATAGTATTAAAATCCTTAAACTATCAACAGGATTTAAGCGTGTTTTTAAATTTATAACTGTTTGTTTTGTTATGTTGATTTTTAATTATGGGTTAAAATCTCTAAATATTAGTTTATGGGCTGCTATACCTTTTAATGGAATAATTTTCATAAGTCTTGTATATCTCATTCGTTTGTGGGATAGAAAACACATTGAAACATACCTCAAGTTGCTTAAAATAAACAATTAGATTTCTTAAAAGAAATATCACAACTCAATAATATATTCACATTATATTTGTTTTTTATAATAGTATATATTTACATCAATATATGAACAACAATAAAGAATTTCGATTTGATTTATTCGACATAATTCGTATAGGCCTAAAGTGGAAAAAACATATTATCATTTTTGCTTTTTTAGTAGCATTCATAACAGCAATAATTTTTCTTTTTCAAAAAAATTATTATAGAGCTTATGGTGCTTTCTTTCCGGCTTCGGCAGTAATCAGTGGACGAGTCAATTTATTTAGAGAAACACCACAAGAATGGATAGATTTTTTTGGCGGAGAAAATGAAGTAGATAGAGCATTTGTAATAGGAAACTCAACTCCTTTATTGAGTTACTTAATCGAAAAATATAAATTAAGAGAGCATTATAAAATTGATTCTACCGATAAAGAATGTATGAAAAAAACATATAAACGATTTGCGAAAAACTTTTCGGTAAGCAGAACCGGCTTAAAAAACATTGAAATAACCTTTACAGATGAAGACCAAACAATTTGTCATGAAGTAGTCAACGCAGCTATCAATAAAATAGAAACACAATTAAGAGAGCTTTATATCGGAATCAACAAGCAAATAGCATTATCCATTGATTTGCGCAGGGATTCTATTCAAAATGAATTGAAAATTATTACAGACTCATTAATTAATTTAAGAACAAAATATGGTATCTATGATATCTTAGCTCCGGGCAGAAAAAACATCAGTCCCATTACATCAAAAGGGAGTGGAGAGCAATATGCAAGAGGGTTAGAAGAAATACAAAATATAGAAGAAGTCAAAGATAAACTGGCAATGGATAATGCAAAGTATATGTCTTTATCCAATGAATTTAAGACGGCTACTTTTGATGGATTCCCAATGATACATGTAACTCAATGGGCTGCACCGGGGGCACCTAAAGCAGGGCCTTTTAGAATAATTGGTGTGCTTATTTCTTTTACTTGTGCTTTTATTTTAGGGCTTTTAATAGCTATTGTTGTTGAAATTTTGAATGAGAACAAACATAAATACATGGCATGAGAATAAGTCAGGTAGATGCTGGAAGTAAATCGTTTATATTAAGCTCAATTCTTTTCATAATTGTTTCTTTGATTGCATTTATATCTGACTTACCTATACTAATTTCAATTCCATTTTTTGTTTTAGGATTTTCTTTCTTTTTGCAAGATGTGAGATTTGCATTTTATGCATTGCTCTTTTTCATCCCTATATCCTTTCAATATTTAGATAAATTTGATTTCCCGGATGAGCCTTTAATGCTTTTGAATACTTTATTCTTTTTTTTATTTTATCTTTTTAATTATAAAAAAATTGAGCTGAATAATTTATTGAAGAACCCCATTTTCTTTACGATTTTACTTTCATTTGCCTGGCTCATTATCACCGTTTTATTTTCAAAAGATGTTTTACTTTCTTCAAAATTCTTATTAAAAAAAATATGGTATTTAGTTCCATTTTTACTCTTTCCCATTTTCCTTTTTGGAGATAAAAAAATAATCATTCGCTCATATCAATTTCTATTTTTTAGTTTGTTTATAGTCGTGTGGATTGTGGTAATTCGTTTTTCTGCTGTTGGCTTTCGATTTGAAGAAGTTCATGACCCTGTTACACCTTTTTTTCAAAATCATGTTATGTATGGCTCTATGGTTTCGGTTGTTTTACCATATATTTTTGTTGCTTTTTTACTCAGTAGAAAATTAAGTATTCAATGGCTAATTTCTATTTTGGGTATTTTATTATTTTTATTTGCAACTTATTTTTCATATTCAAGAGCAGCTTGGGTTGCTGTAATATTTGCCGGTATTTGTTTTGTTGCTGTCCGACTCAGGATAATGCAGTATGTCATAATCGGTTTTTATGTTTTAGTTATTAGTTTAGTTTCTTGGCTATCTAATAAAAATACTTATTTAACATACAAACCAAAGTTTGAAAAGACCATCATGCATGAATCTTTAGAAGACCATATAGTTGCAACCATTCAAGGTACTGATATTTCTTCTGCTGAAAGATATTATCGCTGGATAGCAGCTTTAAGAATGAGTAAGGACAACCCCATATTTGGAGTAGGTCCTAACAATTTTTATGATTATTATAAAGCATATACAATATCATCCTTTAAAACTTGGGTTAGTAGAAATCCGGAACGTTCTACCACTCATAACTATTTTTTATTCATGTTAGTAGAACAGGGTGTACCGGGCATGTTGCTTTATGCAACATTAATTTTTATAATATTCTATTATGGTCAAAAGGTATATCATAAACAAAAAGAACCTTTTTATCAATACATTATTATGGGAGCTTTATGCTCCATTGCAGCTGTTTTTATAAATAATTTTTTTAGTGAGCTTTTAGAATCAGATAAAATAGGAAGTATTTTTCACCTCAGTATTGCTGTAATAATTGCGGTTGATTTGCAGAAAAATAAAAATTATATTAAAAAATAAAAAATATAATAACTTTGATTTGTATTATTGATTTATGAAATCATCTCCTATCAAAATTGCTATATTGGACGACCATCAAATTGTAATTGAAGGTTTAAAATTATTATTATCTTCACAAGAGCAGTTTCAAATAGTACATGAATCTACTGATGGTTTTGAAATGATAGAAAAAATCATACAAAACCCGATTGATATTTTATTGACCGATATTATGATGCCCAATATAGATGGTTTTGAAGTAGCAATGATGATGAAAGAAAAATGTCCGAATGTAAAAGTGGTTGCACTCACGATGAATGGCGATGGCATGTTGGTTGACAAAATGATAGAACAAGCAGATATAGCCGGTTATTTATTAAAGACAATTGATAAAAATGAACTTGTTTTTGCTCTCGAAAATATTTACAAAGGGAACAAATATATTCCTGATGAAGTGTTAGAAGAATTAAAAACATTTCAGAAAATCAAAAAAGAAAACGAAAATATAAACCTAACTGCAAGAGAAATTGAAATCATTCGTTTTATTGCTCAGGATATGAGTAATAAACAAATAGCAACTACTCTTTTTATTAGCGAAAGAACCGTAGAAACTCACCGAAAAAATATTTTTAGGAAAACCGGTATGCATTCTGTGATTGGATTGATTGAATTTGTAAAAAAAAGAAAACTAATCTAAGTTTATAAAATACCATTTAAAGGGTATTGACACTCTTTTAAAGGAAATATATTTTTGTAATCAAATATTTTTTATGAAAAAACAATTAACATTCTTAGCAATTTTAGTTTGCATGGCTGTAATGTCATTTGCAAACAACGTTTCAGTATCCAGTGTTTCTCTAAGTGGTCAAAATCCTGCTAGTCATTACACACTTATCAATTATGATATTACGTGGGAAAACTCATGGAGAACCAATACAAATGAAAACAATTATGATGGATGCTGGATATTTGCAAAATTTAGAAAAATCAATTCAAACAATTGGCAACATGCAACCATCAATTATGCTGCTCCCGGTAATGCGGCAGCATGTGGGCACACACAACCAGGTGGCTCTACAATTCAAACTGCTGCTGACGGAAAAGGTATTTGGATGTATAGAAGTGCAAATGGTCAAGGTACTGTAAGCTGGTCAGGTGCAAAACTACGTTGGAATTATGGTGTAGATGGAGTAGCTGATAATGACAGTGTCGAAATCAGACTTTTTGCCATTGAAATGGTTTATTGCCCACAAGGCGCTTTTAATTTAGGTAGTGGCGGTGGAGAAATTTACCATTTTAGAGATGGTGCCGTTGATACTTATTACCCTATTACTTCTGAAGCCGCAATTAACTGTGGACCTGTAGCAGGCCAACTTTATACCGCGGGTGGTAATTATTGGATTACCGGAACATTACCTGCTGCTTACCCTAAAGGATACAAAGCTGTGTGGTGTATGAAATATGAAATTAGTCAACAACAATATGCTGATTTTTTAAATACTATTGACTATGCAAAATATACTAATAGAAATACCTATAATAGTTATAACATTTCAGGCACACATCCTAATTTAACCCCAGATTATCCTGAAAGAGCTATTAATTACATTAGTACCGAAGATTTACTTTCAATATTAGATTGGAGTGCTTTAAGACCGATGACAGAAATGGAGTATGAAAAAATATGTAGAGGTGCTAATCAAGTACCGGTTGCTAACGAATATGCTTGGGGAAACACAACAATTGATCAAGTATCGACCCCGTCTAACCAAGGTATGATAGATGAAACATGGCTTTCCGGAAATTGCAACTATTCAACAGTTGTCGGAGCAATGATAAGATGTGGTGCTTTAGCTACTTATTCTTCAAATAGACAAACTTCAGGTGCTACTTATTATGGCGTAATGGAAATGTCAGGGAACAATTGGGAAGCGGTTATTACCGGTGGTAATGCCTTTGGTAGATCATTTACAGGTGCGCATGGCGATGGCAATTTAGACCCAAATGGTTTATATAACGCAGCAAACTGGTCTGTAAACGGTATTGGATATCGAGGAGGTGGATATGCTGATAATGTCGTAACTTCTTGTAGGATTTCTGATAGATATCAAAGTGCATCAGGACCAGTTCTTAAAAATAATGTTATGACAGGTGGGCGAGGAATAAGGACAGCAGAATAATTTTTCATATAAAAAACAAATAAATATGAAAAAGATATTAATAATTGCAAGCTTTACCTTATCTAGTTTACTGAGTTTTTGCCAAAATAATCCTATATTTTATGGTGGCAGCGGTGATGGAGTGAATATGGCTAGTTTTATTCAAAACTATACCCCAAATAATTATTATGGTGGAGAAAGTGATGGCGAATACATGGCTAGTTTTATTCAAAACTATACAGCAAAAAACTATTATGGTGGAGAAAGTGATGGCGAATATATGGCTAGTTTTATTCAAAACTATACCCCAAATAATTATTATGGTGGAGAAAGTGATGGCGAATATATGGCTAGTTTTATCCAAAACTATACAGCGAAAAACTATTATGGTGGCGCCGGTGATGGTTGGGCAAGTAGTATTATTGTGTTAGGAGTATTACCTGTTGAATTATTATCTTTTACAGGGCAAGAAGTGAATAATACACATGTTTTAGACTGGAAAACAAGCATGGAAATAAATTCTTCTCACTTTGTCATCGAACATTCTACCAACGCAACGCAATTTTTAGAGTTAGGGATGAAAGATGCGGCAGGAAATAGTAAAGTAGAACAGAAATATCAGTTTGTGAATAAAGCACCAAGTTATGGAAATAATTTCTATAGATTGAAAATGGTAGATATTGATGGGAAATTCAAATACAGTAACGTAATATTATTGAAATACTTAAAAAACAATTCTACTATTGCCGTATATCCCAACCCAACAGCAGACCATTTGAATGTAACGATTCAAGGAGATACTAAAAATCAAAAAGTACAATATCAAATACTGGATATGCAAGGGAAATTACTACAACAACATGAAGATTCTTTAGATGGTAATACACAATCATTTGATGTTTCGCAGTATGCAAACGGTTTGTATTTCATGAAGATTCATTTTCAAAATCATTCAGAGATTGTAAAATTTAGAATTTCAAAATAATAAAGAATAAGTCTTTGTTTGTATAAAAAAAGCAGTGCTTAATAGCACTGCTTTTTTTTAATATAATAAGTTCTATAGCTTTATATTTTTAATATATTGTAAGGGTTTGCTTTTTGTATTTATTGTTATTATATGCTTCAATAATATAAATACCGGGTATTAAATTAGATACATTTACCGTTGAATTAACTCCTTCTATTTTGCTGGTTTGAATTAATTGACCTAAAGTGTTATAAATTTTCACGTTTCCATTAAATTCTCCTAAAATAATAAATTGCTCTTTTGCCGGATTAGGATATATTGTAAGGGCATCATTTCGGGTTTCATTGTTTGTCAAACCAACCGGAAATTCACAATGATTCGATAATCTTCTATAATCATGTTGAAACATAAGCCAATTTGGACCATGCCCGGGACCTGTTGAAATTAGGTAAGCACGTCCATAATTATTTGAAAAATTAGGATAATCTGTATTACCTCCTACAATAAAAACATCCATTAAGCCATCCGAATCAAAATCGGCAATTAGTGGGGCATGATTAATATCAAATGTTTTACCAATATGGGCTTGTAAATCTACACTCCAATGTAAAGTACCATTCATTCCATTTAAACAATATACTTTACCTGTTTGAGTGCCAAATACAATATCATTTCGTCCGTCTCCAGTAACATCGGCAACAGCTACTCCTCTGAAAGTCTGTCCATAATTTGGAATACTATAATACCACATTAAACTGCCAAACCTATCTAGCACTCCAACTCCATAGCCATCACAAAAAATAATATCACAATATCCATCATGGTTTACATCTGCTAAAGTTGCAGGAGCTCCTATATAAACTTGTCCTTGATATGTCCAAAGTAAGCTTCCATTTTCTCCATTAAATACATACAATTTCCCATCATAATCTCCAATTATTAACTCCGGTTTACCGTCATTATCAATATCTCCGATAGCTGTCCCATGATATGCGTGGTTGTCGAGTGGCTTTGACCATAATAGATTTCTATTGGTTCCATCAAAAGCGTAAATTTTATCAGTATCTGGACTAAAAGCCCATGTTGCAACAACTATATCCAAATTCCCATCTCCATTTAAATCAACTAAAGAAGGTGCTGTTTGAATCCAAGCGTTATTATGAACCGGCAAAGTCCATGCGGCAGATCCATCTTCTGCATTGAAGCATCTAATAGCTCCATCAAATCCCCCGTGGAGAATTTCCGGTTTTCCATCACCATCAATATCCGCAAAAGTTGGTGGAGAATCACTCCCTCCTGTTGGTGCTTCCCATTTTATACTACCATCTTTACCTCTAAAACAATATGTTTTAGGATTACATGAAGATGGAACGACAACATCTAAGGTATCATCATTATCTGTATCTGCAATCAAGATAGCAACATCATTACAACCTTCTTTCTGATATGAGTGTGCGTTGAATTTCCATTTCAAAGTACCATCTATGGCATTCAGCGCATAAATTGAGCTATCGTTTCGATAACAACCAAAAACAATTTCCATTTTACCATCATTATCAATATCCCCTGCTGCCGATTGCCCAAAACTTGAATCTAATACATCATACCACCATTTAATAGTTGGAGTTTGAGCATTAAGTGGTGTTAGATAAAATAAAATAATTCCTAAGATTGTTATATTTTTTTTCATGGGTAAATAATTTTATACTATTTCAAATATACAATTCTTTTGCTTTTTTAAAAAACAATTAACTTAACGTAAAAAATAGATATAATATAGTTTTGGGTTATCAAACTTAAATTTGATTAAATAAAAGATCCGGATTACAAAATATCTAGCAACCCATCTGCTATATCTAAATAAATTATCTTTTTTTCTTCATCTATTTTTTTTATTAAATTATTATGAATAGGAATGTGAATAAATCGATGGTTATAATCTATTTCAACAAATACTTGCATACCTAATTGTGCAACATTTAATATTTTGCCAATATCTTGTTTTGTATTATTATTTTTAAGTTGAAATCCAATTAAAAAAAGCCAACTATCATTATCATCTAATATTTCTATATTTTCATCTATAGAATATACATTTTTTTGAAGTAATTTTTTTGCTTCTTCTCGAGAATGTATTTCTTCAAATTTTATTATAAATTCATTTTTTGTAGATGAAATTGACTCTATAAAAAAAGGAATATAGCTCTTTTCCCATAATTCAACCAAGAAAGCATCTCCTATTTTAATTCCTTTTTCATGAATAATTTTATGCTTAATACATACATGGCCATTTACTCCATAAATCGAAACAATTTTACCTATTTTTTTCATTTTTTGCAAAAGGCTAAAGTAATATGTTTTATTTCATTAATCTTAAAATGCATTTACTTATTTGATAATTAATAATTTGTTGAAAAAAAATATTTCCAGAACGTTTAATGCAAACCATTTTTAATGTACCTTCGTCAATTAAATTATTACATTCCTAATAAGTTTTATGTATAAAAAAATATTTATTTCACTAATTTTACTATTTAGCGCAATTTTAAATACTTTTTCACAAGTATCTGGGACTATTGATATTGGTCCTGATTTTATTCTTCCGGTATGTAAACCTTGTACAACTTTAAAAGCAATAACAACCCCGGCATCAGGTGGAACATCCAATTATTTAGTCAATCAAATACAATATAATCCTAAGCCATTTACCGGTGGAACGATTGTAAATTTGGCTATAGATGATAGTTGGTCTCAAATTATAAATCTCCCATTTGAATTTTGTTTTTTCGATAGTACTTATACCAAGTTTATTATTGGTTCTAATGGACAATTGAGTTTTGATTTGAGTCAAGCCGGTGGGTATTGCCCTTGGAGTTTTAGCGGTATTAACCCTTTACCAAATGCTACTTTCCAAGCTGCAAAAAATGCGATAATGGCTCCATATCATGATATTTACCCTGCAATTGGAGGCTCTATCAATTATCAGACATTAGGAGTTGCTCCAAATAGACAATTTGTACTTTCTTGGAATCAAGTTCCAATGTTTTCTTGTACTCAAATGTTAGCAACACAACAAGTAGTGCTTTATGAAGGTAGTAACAAAATTGAAACTTATATTGCAAACAAACCATTGTGCATTAACTGGAACGGAGGAAAGGCAATACATGGTATTCAAAACCGACAAGGAACTGTTGCATTTTTAGTACCCGGTCGAAATCTTCCTAATACATGGCAGGCACAAAATGACGCATGGGAATTTGTTCCTAATGGTGGAGGTCCCGGTGGCGGGCAAGGCGGTGTTTCAATTAATTGGTATGAAAATGGCAATTTAATTGCTACAAATACAGACAGTGTTGTTATTTGCCCAACTCAAACATCAACTTATGTAGCTAAAGCTACCTTTACTCTTTGTGGTGGTTTTGAGTATGCTGAAGATACTGTTACAGTAACAAAACAAGATTCTATCAAAATGAATATAACCGGAACAAAAGAACCTACTTGCTTTGGAATGAGTGATGGTTCAATTTCTTTTTCTGCTATAGGCGGTACTCAACCTTATACTTATTCTATAAATGGGACTCCTTTTGGTGCTAGCCCTGCTAGTAATTTAGCAGCCGGCACTTACACAATTGTTTTGAGTGATGCCAATAATTGTACAGCTGAAGTTGTTGCAACACTATCACAACCTGATGAATTAAATCTATCAATTGAAGACCAAAAAGATGTTTTATGTAAATATAAAAAGAATGGCTATGTAAAATTATCAGCTTTAGGAGGTACCCCTGCTTATAACTATTGGTATGACAACACATCACCTCGTACAAACCCCGAATTCATAGATTTAGCTGTTGGAGATTTCAGATTTTATGTAATAGACTCACATGGCTGTGTGGATTCCATCGACACGCATTTATCACAACCTGATTCACTTTTAAATATGACATTAATTGTTCATGATGCAACATGTAAAGGGAATAACAAAGATGGATCTATAGAAGCTATTGTAAATGGTGGTGTCCCTCCTTATTCTTATGAATGGGACATTTACCCAAGACAATATACTCAAACTGCAACCGGCTTATCTTCTGGAGTATATACTGTAGTTGCTACAGATGCAAATGGATGTATAACAGCTACTCAATCGCCTGTTAATTTAGAACTTACTTGCAATTTATATATGCCTACTGCATTTACACCAAATGGAGATGGGAAAAATGATATTTATAGGATGCTTGATTATTGTGGTGGAGTAATACTTGGAGAATTTAAAATTTATAATCGTTGGGGAGGAGAAGTATTTAGTACAAGAGATTTACGTGAAGGTTGGGATGGTAATTATAAAGGGCAACCACAAAACTCAGATGTTTATAATTACGTAATCATTTATCAATGTAATGAACAAGGCGTGATTAAGCAAAAAGTAAAAAAAGGAGATTTAGTATTAATAAGATAATATATTTATCGCAATAAAAAAAGGAGCATAATGCTCCTTTTTTTATTGCGATAAATAATTACTTTTGAAGTTTGTAAATAATATATGAAGATAGAGATAACAGGAGGAGACTTAAAATTAAAAGAATTTTATCAAATCATTTATGAAAATGCAGAAGTTGTTTTAAGTAAAAATGCTTTATCAGAAATTGATAAGTGTTTTAAATTTTTGAAAGAATATTCTGCCAAAAAATTAATTTACGGAATCAATACCGGCTTTGGTCCCATGGCTCAATACCGTATTAATAACGAAGATCGACTCGATTTACAATTCAACTTGATTCGAAGTCATGCCAGTGGTTGTGGTGAAATTTTGAAACCGGAATTTTTAAAAGCTACTTTATTAGCAAGGCTTTCAAGCCTAATGAAAGCCCGATCAGGAATTCATAGAAATACTGTGGAGCTTATTCGTGAGTTCGTCAATAATAATATTTTACCGGTTATTTATACTCATGGTGGTGTTGGTGCAAGTGGTGATTTGGTACAATTAGCACATATCGCATTATGCTTAATCGGAGAAGGAGAAGTTATTTATCAATCTAAACAACAAAATACCAAATCGGTATTGCAAAAACTTAAAATAAAACCATTAGAAATACATATAAGAGAGGGATTATCCTTAATGAACGGAACTTCTTGTATGACCGGAATCGGAATGATTAATATAATAATGAGCTATCGTTTAGCAAAATGGCAAATGCTGATGAGCGCTATGGTAAATGAAATTTCTGAAGCTTACGACGATCATATTTCAAGAGAATTAAACCAAGTAAAACCTCATAACGGTCAGCAACAAGTAGCAACGGCTATGAGAAAAATTCTTAAAGGAAGCAAGCTATTAAAAAACAGACATGAACATCTTTATGACAAAGAAGTATTAGCAGAAGTATTAGACGAAAAAGTACAAGAATACTATAGTTCTCGTTGTATTCCCCAAATAATTGGACCGGTTTGGGAGACAATTACTCATGCAGAAAAAGTCGTAACAGCCGAGATAAACTCTGTTAATGACAATCCCGTAATAGATTACCAAAACGGCAATATTTTTCACGGTGGAAATTTTCATGGTGATTATGTATCCTTGGAAATGGATAAGTTAAAAATTGCAGTCACAAAATTGTCCATGTTGGCAGAAAGACAATTAAATTATTTATTGAATCATAATTTAAACCAAAAATTATCACCTTTCATAAACCTCGGAAGATTAGGCTTAAATTTCGGGATGCAAGGCATGCAATATACTGCAACATCTACGGTGGCAGAAAACCAAACATTGAGCAATCCAATGTATGTACATAGTATTCCCAATAATAATGACAATCAAGACATCGTCAGCATGGGAACGAATGCAGCATTATTGTGCAATAAAGTTATTGAAAATTCCTTTGATGTTTTGGCAGTTCATCTCATCGCTATTTGTCAAGCTGTAGATTATCGTGGAATTCAAAACAAATTAGCACCTATAACGAAAAGCGTTTATGATACTGTACGTAAGCTTTTTCCTAAATTTATAATAGAAGATAAAGCAAGATATCAGGAATTAGCTAAAGTAAGAAAATATATTTCCGATACGGATTTATATTAATACAAAAATTGCAAATCAAAAATGGGAAGTAAATTCATACTTCCCATTTTAATTTGGAAAATTTGAAAAAACTAAACCTCGTCAGCCGAAGGACCATAAGCTCCCGGTACAGGTAAGTCTAATTGGCGTAAATAAGTTCCTAATTGTGCTCTATGGTGTATCCAATGATTTAAAATAATAGTTCTGCAAATATTATATATTGGCATAGTAAAAAATACTTTATCGCCGGCTTTAGCTTCACACAAATTGCTATATTGATTTTCATCATAATTTTGAATAGCTTTTTGAGCTTCTTCTACAAATTGGTCATAGCTTTTTAATAAATTTTCAGATGTATTCGTTTCAAATGTATTTTTATTGGCAAAATTCAATTCTTTGTTTTCTAGTACCTGCTGCCAATAGGAAACAATTTCAACAATATGATTAGTCAAACTACCCATAGGCATCGATTTGGGGTGTGGTTTAAAATCTAACTTATCATAAGGAACTCTTTCTATAAATTTTCGAGTTATTGCGGCCTCATGGTTAAATTCATTTAAAAATGCTTCTTTAATATTCATAATGATATTTTTTTATTTGTTTATTATAATTCTTGTTGGTGTTGGTCCATCAATTCCATTTGCTTCAAAAGCTTTTTTTACAGCTTCTGTACAACCAAAATACACATCCCAATAGTGTGCTTGAGTGCTATATGGCCTTAAAGCTAAAGTAGTCATTCCATTTGCAACTTCAATTATATGAACTGATGCTGCCGGCGTAGCCAAAACATGATTTGTGTTATTTAAAGCATTTAATGCAATGCTTTTTGCTTTTTCTACATCAACATAATTAGCAATGGCTATTTGTAAATCTACTCTTAAATTACCGTGTGCTGTGTAGTTTATTATAGTATTTGTTGATAAAGGTCCATTGGGAAGAAATACGATTTTGTTTTCAGCGGTTAAAACAGTTGTATTAAATACCCCTTGTTCAGTAACCACACCTGTTACGCCTTGTGCCTCTATCATATCTCCTACCTTAAAAGGTTTAAATATCAGCATCATGACTCCGCCGGCAAAATTACCTAATGTACCGTTCAATGCTGAACCTATAGCTACTCCTGCCCCTACAATCAAAGCACTGAAAGCTGTGGTGTCAACACCTAAAATACCGGCTATCGATATAAGAAGTAATACGGTTAGTGCTACTTTTATAAGCGACAATAAAAAGGTTTGCAATGATGCATCATAGTGTTTTTTATTTAAAATATTTCTCAATAAAGAAACTGCCCTATTTATAATCCAAGAGCCTATAATATAAAAGATGATTGCTCCGACAATTTTCGGTGCATAATTCATTATTTGATTTTGTATTTTTTCAACATAGGAAAAAGTTTGTGTTGAAATATCATTTGCAGTCTGTGTAATTTGTAGTAAGTTCATAATGTGTTTTAATTTTTAGTGTTTTTTAAAATAAGAAACTTAAAATTAAAAAACATTTTTAGGATTAATTATAAATTTTAGTTTTGCTACATTATAAATAATTATATGAAGGTATTCAAATTCGGTGGAGCATCAATTGAATCAGTGGAAAGAGCTATAAATATCGCATCTATTATTAAAGATTATGCCGGAGAAAAGTTGCTTATAGTTATTTCTGCAAAAGGGAAAACGACAAATCAACTTGAAGAAATTGTCAAAGCATTTTATAATAATGACAAGAATGAAGCATTTAAATTATTCCATAAACTAAAAGAAGAGCATTTTGAATATGCACATCAATTATTAAATAAAAAATTGAATGTGGACGATAAGTTGGAAGAATTTTTTATTGAAATAGAATGGCTGTTGAATGAAACTCCATCTAAAGATTTTGATTACTATTATGATCAAATTGTTTCTATTGGTGAGCTGCTTTCTACCTATATTATTTCCGCTTATTCAAAATCTATCAATATAGAAAATGAATGGGTTGATGTAAGAGATGTTCTTAAAACCGATTCAAATTATCGTGATGCTAATATAGATTGGGTTCTTACTCAAAGCAATATTGAACAATTGATTTTACCACTTTTTAATCATAAAAACTTAGTCATAACACAAGGCTTTATTGGAAGTACTAACGAAAACAATTCAGTTACTTTAGGAAGAGAAGGTAGTGATTATACTGCCGCTATTTTTGCTAACATTATTAATGCTGATAATGTTACCATCTGGAAAGATGTACCCAGTCTTTTAAATGGAGATCCTAAAATTTTCCCTAAGACAGTGCCTATTAAAGAAATTACTTTTTATGAAGTGATTGAAATGGCATATTATGGCGCACAAGTCATACACCCTAAAACAATAAAACCTTTACAGAATAAAAATATTCCATTGTATGTAAAATGCTTTTTAGACAAAACTTTAGAAGGGACTAAAATTTTCAATACTGAAAAAAAGATTAAGTACCCACCTATTTTAGTTCTCAAAACCAATCAAACTCTTTTGCAAGTCAGTACAAGAGATTATTCATTTATTACAGAAGAAAATCTCAGTAAAATTTATTCTATTTTTCATCACTGTAAAATAAAAATCAATCTAATGCAAAATGCGGCTATAAGTTTTATAGCTTGTGTAGATGCTCGTGCGAGCCACTTAGACGAGTTGCTTGCTTTGCTTGGAAAAGATTATGCTGTAAAACGAAATGAAAATTTATTTCTTTTCACAGTTAGACATTACAAACAAAATATTTTAAGAGAAGAATTAAAAAATAGAACAGTATTATTAACGCAAAAGACAAGAAACACTATTCAAATGGTTGTTCAATAAATTTCATATCTTTATAATTATATTAAATCACTTTATATGAAAATAAAGTATATTTCTTTTTTCAAGTTTATAACATTCATTTTATTAAACATTTTTCTTTCAAAAGCCACTGTCGCTCAATTTCAAGGAAATGTATATGAAGAATCTCAAAACGGGATTGTTAAACAATATGGACAAACAATTTTAACACCATGGGTAGGTGGAATTAATTCCGTTCAAATTAATCATACCGATTTGAATAATGATGGTAAGAAAGATTTGGTTTTATACGACAAATACAATTATACATTTAGAACTTTTTTGAATATTGGTTCAAATGGAGAAATAAAATATACTTATGCTCCGCATTTTGAAAAAAACTTTCCTAATGTTTTAGATTATGTTATTTTAAAAGATTATAACTGTGACGGTGTTGATGATTTATTTGAAAGAGGCTATGCCGGGGTTGCAGTGCATAAAGGGCAATATATAAATAACGAATTAAAATTTACATTTGTCAAAGAGCTATATTACCCCGGTCAAAATGGGCCTGTGAATGTGTATGTTCAACCAAGCGATATTCCAAGTATATTTGATATTGACAACGATGGTGATTTAGATGTATTTGCCTATGATGTATTTGGTGCTTATATTACTTTTTATAAAAATATGCAAGTGGAATTAGGATTACCTTGCGATAGTATAAAAATGGAATTGGCTGATAATTGTTGGGGGAAAGTATATCAAGGAATTTCACGTGCAGTTAATTTGAATGTCAACTGTAAAGGAGTTGGAGGATTAAATAAAAAAACAAGGCATGCCGGCAATACCATTTTACATTTAGATATTGATGGCGATGGTGATTACGACCTTTTAGGAGGAAATTTAGTTTATAATGATGTCCAACTTTTATATAATAATGGTTCTAATATTATTAATGCACAAGATACAAACTACAATAAAAATGGTCATAAATTAAATATGCCCTATTGGCCTATTCCTCATCATATAGACATTGACAATAATGGAGCACATGATTTGCTTTTCACAACTCATAGTGACTTCCTCCAAAATGCTAATTACAATGTAGTTGCTTGGTACAAAAATATAGGAACTGATGCGAGTCCTAATTTTGTTTATCAGCATGATACTTTATTGGTTTCTGATATGATTGATGTAGGTGCATATAGCTACCCCACTTTTTTTGACTATGATAAAGATGGGCGACTTGATTTGTTTATCGGCTGTGAAGGCATTTTTAACAATGGCACATTTACACAATCATCTATGTTAGCTTATTACCGTAATACGAGTACACCCGGTAATATTTCATTTGAATTGGTTACAAAAGATTTTTTAAATTTGAGTTCAAAAAACTATAAAGGTATTTTCCCAACATTTGGAGATATAACGGGAGATGGTGTTGACGATTTAGTGATAGGCAATGCAAATGGCACTATTGCAGTTTATAAAAATTTTGCCTTTGCTAATAATGCTCAACCTAACTTCCAATTTTTTACAGACAGTTTGAGTAATGTGTTTGTTGAAGATTATAGTTTTCCGATTGTTTATGATTTTAATAAAGATGGAAAAACAGATTTAATCATTGGCGATCAAATGGGAATATTGAAATATTATGAAGACACCAGCACGGCAGTCAATCTAAAAAAATTAGCCTTAAAAAAAGACACACTTGGAAATATAAAAGCGGGTTCGGTTTATACAAATTTTACTTATGCCGCACCTTTTATAGGTCGTATGGACAATTCAAACAATATTTATTTGGTGTTGGGGAATGGCGATGGAAATATAGAACGCTATCATGAAGATTTCTTAAATAACCTTGGTACATTTAACAGAATTGACTCAACATATTCAAACATTAATTTGGTTTCACGAACAGTTCCTGCTATTTGTGATATAGACGGAGACGGTATGTTTGATATGATTGTAGGAAATAAATTGGGAGGTGTAAAGCTTTATAAGCAAGTGCTTACCGTCGGGACACACGATTTCAATTCTCAAATTATCAATAATAATGTTTTATTATATCCTAACCCTACGTTTTCAAAAATCAATATTTTGTTTCAAACACCTATCAATAATGAATTTGCAACAATAAAATTTTACGACATCACAAGTAAACTTATTTACAAAGAAGAATTCAACACAGATAGCAAAAAAAGCTTTGATATTGAATTTTTACCATCAGGATTGTATCATATTTTAATTGAAACAAAACAACAAATAATGAGGGGGAAGTTTATAAAATTAGATTCCCATTAAGCATCACTTATAGATTCACTCATTTCGTTTTGTTTTTTTACTTCGATATCTTTTAAAGGGCCTTCGAGATTTCCATTATATGAAAATGTATTATCAATTAGAAGTTGTTTTAAACGATATTCGATATAAGATGGAGGAATAGTGAAATTAATTTTCTTGATTGCCTCACTAATAATTTTGTTTGCTTTCTGAGTTTCTTCGCTTACAATACTTTTGATTAAATGATCAAAGAAATTGAATTCCTTTGATAATATTTTTTTCCCACCATCATATATTCTTACCCATTTATTTTCATTCTGCAATTTGCTCCACTCCTCTGTTTCTACTTCATACTCTGCTAATGTAACTTCTTTCAAAAGTCGCTTTGTCTTTGTAAATTCTTTAGGTGGAATTTGTGCAAAATGAGATGGATAAAACATTTGGCCTTTTTCATTAAGAAATGGCAAGCCTATAATATTTATGGTATGTAAAAGCTGAGGATATGGTTTAAAATAAGGGAGTAACCAATAGTATGCACACACATCATCAGCACAAGGAGCAAGCCACAAACAAACAGGTTCATCTTCATTTAAAGCATGTTCTATCAGTTGTAGTATTTTATTTTCATCATTTAATTCCTCGTTAAAATTCGGGTTAATACTTCTCCAAAAAGCATTTCTAATCTCATCATGTTTAATTTCAGGACTGCATAATATGTCTCCAATGCTTAATTTATCATTTAATACAACCATTTCTCCTTTTAAATTTTCATCTAATTCAAATGCCGCTTCTAAACTCTTTGCGGACTTATTTCCTACTAAAATATGAATCATAATTTTATTTTTTAAAGTTCTACATTTTCTACAATATCTGTTTCTACTCTTAGGTTTTTAATAATAAAGTCTTGTCTTTGTTGTGTATTTTTTCCCATGTAATATTCTAACATTTTTTGGATATGTGCTTCTGCATTGATTAATACGGGGGCTTTTCGTATATCTTCTCCTATAAAATGAGCAAATTCAGTAGGTGATATTTCTCCCAAACCTTTAAATCTCGTTATTTCGGGCTTACCGTTCAGTTTTTTTATGGCTGCTTGTTTTTCTTGCTCAGTATAACAATAAATTATTTCCTTTTTATCTCGTACTCTAAAAAGAGGTGTCTCTAAAATGTACACATGTCCGTTTCGGACTATATCAGGGAAAAATTGTAAAAAGAAAGTCATAATAAGTAAACGGATATGCATTCCATCTACATCAGCATCGGTCGATATGACGATATTATTATAACGCAAACCTTCTATTCCTTGTTCAATATTTAATGCGTGTTGCAGTAAATTCATTTCTTCATTTTCATAAACGATTTTTTTACTCATACCAAAACAATTAAGTGGCTTTCCTTTCAAGCTAAACACTGCTTGTGTTTCTACATTTCTCGATTTGGTAATAGAGCCGCTTGCACTATCTCCTTCTGTAATAAAAATAGTTGTTTCTAATTTTTTACTTTCGATATCCTCTTTATTTTTCCCTTCCGCAATATCATCGAAATGAATTTTACAATCTCTTAATTTTTTATTATGCAGGTTAGCTTTTTTGGCTCTTTCATTTGCTATTTTTTTTATTCCGCTAAGTTCTTTTCGTTCATGTTCACTTTGTTCAATCCTTTTTTTAATAGCATCTGCAATAGCTGAATTTCTATGCAAAAAATTATCAAGTTCTTTACTCAAAAAATCAATCATAAATGATTTTACTGTAGGACCATTCACATCCATGTTTAAGCTTCCCAGTTTCGTTTTAGTTTGGCTTTCAAAAACTGGCTCCACTACTCTAATACTCACTGCAGCTACTATGCTTTGGCGTATATCAGAAGTATCATATTCTTTCTTGAAAAAATCTCGAATGGTTTTTACATAAGCTTCTCTAAATGCTTGTTGATGTGTTCCTCCTTGTGTTGTGTGCTGTCCGTTTACAAATGAATATATTTCTTCTCCATATTCATTACTATGTGTGATGGCAACTTCAACATCATTGCCTTTCAAATGTATTATCGGATAACGTATTTCTTCCGGATTTGTTTTTCTTTCTAATAAATCTAAAAGTCCGTTTTTCGAAACGTATTTTTTCCCATTAAATATTATTTGAAGCCCTGCATTCAGATAGCAATAATTCCAAACCTGATTTTCTATATATTCTTCTTTAAATTTATAATGTTTAAATATTGTTTCATCTGGAATAAATATAATTTCAGTTCCATTAGCTTCATCGTTTTTTGTTTCTTTATGTTCTTTTTGTAATTCTCCTTTTGAAAATTCTACTTCTTTTACCAAGCCATCTCTATGACTTTTGACTATAAACAAAGTACTCAAAGCATTAACTGCTTTCGTACCAACACCATTTAAGCCAACCGATTTTTGGAAAGCGCTACTATCATATTTTGCACCTGTATTTATTTTACTTACGGCATCCACAACTTTACCTAAAGGAATACCTCGCCCAAAATCTCTAACCCTGGCTCTCCCTTCTTTTACCTGTATCTCAATTTGTTTTCCAAACCCCATCGTAAATTCATCAATACAGTTGTCTATAATTTCTTTTAACAATACATAAATCCCATCATCAATACTGCTACCATCACCTAATTTACCAATATACATTCCGGGTCTTAAACGAATATGCTCTTTCCAATCTAAAGACTTTATAGAACTCTCATCATATTTAATTTCTTTGCTCATCTTTTTAGTTTATTTACAAATATATTCTCTAATGTTATTATCATCTCTTGAATATTATTCACATTAAGTTAAAAATTATACTAAGATTTTATTATTAATAAATCTACTATTATTTTTGCGTTTAATCATGAAAAATGTTTTGTTATTTGCATCCGGGAGCGGAAGTAATGTAAGAGCCATATTGAATTATTTTAAAGATAAACCTACTGTTCATTTCCCCGTTATAATAGCAAATAACCGAAAAGCAGGAGTTTTGGATATTGCTAAAGAAAATAAAATTGATGTTATTTTAGTTAATAAAACCATTTTTGAAGATGAAATATTTATTGACACTTTAGATTCTTTTAAACCGGATCTTCTTGTTTTAGCAGGTTTCCTTTGGAAAATACCTTCATATATTATTTCAAAATATGATAAAAAAATAATTAACATCCATCCTTCCTTGTTACCAAAATATGGAGGTAAAGGAATGTATGGACATCATGTACATGAAACCGTTATTCAAAATAGTGAAATTGAAAGCGGGATGACTATACACTATGTAAATGAAGAATACGATCAAGGTGATATTATTCTGCAACGTAAAGTTTTAGTGTCTCCTACTGATGATGCAGATTCATTAGCAGCAAATATTTTAAAGTTAGAACATGAATGGTATCCAAAAGTAATTGATACCATTCTGAGTATTTAATTTTAATGACCTGCTACTTTAATATCAAAGGCTATTTTAATTAATAAAAATATCCCTATTCCTAATAAACACAAAGCTGATATTCTGTTCAGATATACAATTTTTCGTGGTGTTAGTTTGTTTCTAATTTTTTGAGCCAAAAAGACTTTTGAAAAATCGAATGATAAAATTAATCCAAGGCATGTTGCAAAAAACACAAAGCGATAACTTGCATGCATGTTGGATATAGCGGCGACAGCAGTTATCCATGTAATAATAACACCGGGGTTAAATGTATTTAATAAAAAACCACTTGAAAAAATTTTCCAATAATCATTCGTTGTTACCGTAGCAATATCCCGTGAATGACGAGTAACTTTTATTTTTTTTAAATATCCGTATAAGCCAATTCCAATAAATAAAGAAGACCCAATATAGCCGATAATTTTTTCATGATTCATCAATTCTGCAAGAAATCCCGAAGCCAAATTTGCCAATGCAACATATATAATATCGCTTAATGACACTCCCAAAACAAAACTAACACCGGCTTTCCAACCAAAACTAATACTATACTTTATGATAGCAAATATAGTAGGACCTACCGTTATTGACATAAACAACCCAAACCCCAGACCCGCTATTAATGCTGAAATCATATTATTGACTATCTGTATTACTCAATGCAAGTAAAGGTAATTAACAGATTGAATATTTTATAAAAATTCAATATTAATAATTTTATAAAAATTGCAACATTACTTTATTCCATTTTTAAAAAAGTAGAATAAGTAATATCATCTTCAACACTGCATTTTATAAAATAACTGCCTGCAGATAATTTACCAGTTGGCAAAGTTTCATTATAATTACCTGAATTAGAATTTAAAAAATGGAAATGTGCAACACGTTTTCCATAGATATCATAAATCTCTACATTAAGTTGACCGTTCTTTTTCGTTTGAAATTGGATTTGAGCATTATTTGATGTTGGATTTGGATAGATAAGAAGATTATTAACTTTTAACGTTTGACTACTGAAAACACTCAATGGATCTTCGCCCCAAAAAGTAATTAATGATTGAGTATAATTATTTGCAATTTCATTTCCGGTCACTTGTAATGCAGGTATTTTTAACCCAGCTCCTAACCACTTATATTCAATAATATGTGATGGAGTTCCCATCGGTACAAGCTGAGTAACGATTGAATCTACACGATTTATATCCGATTTAACCCTTAATACATCAAAATTACCGGCAGGTGTAGTTAAACTCCCCCAACCATCTACTAAATTTACTCTTTTTTGTTGTCTTTTGATAGTTGCAAAAGGCGTTGTAGGTGGCACACTGACTGAATAAGATGAAGTAGAACTATCAGTATCGCCGAAGTTTAAAGGAAAACGATATAAAACATCAGGGCTTGAATAAACACCTAAAAGTGGAAATGGAATACCTTGCAAAGCCATGTGTGCAGCAAATCCTTTTATTTCTAACCTACTACTATTTGCCGCATAATTGTAAAATTCATAAGCATCTGAAACCGGTAAGCCAACCAGATTTTGATTACCAAGTAAAGGTTGCGCATAATCAGATCCCAAAAAAGCAAGCTGGAAATCTATCGGAGTCATGTTTACAGGATAGAATTTTTGGTAAGATGTAGTACCATTTTGTAATGGTAAAATATTCCAAATAGAACTAGCTCCGGTAGTATTAATGTCTATCGTGTTCTGCACGGGTGGCACCGTTGTAAATAGGACACTATCTAAACCACAATTTGCAGCAGGGCAAGGCATATCTGCTCTTGTAATGCTTATTTGTGCTTGTATAAAAGAATAATTTGATAAAAGAAATATTAATGAGAAAATTTTTTTGTACATAATAAAAATGATATTTACAATTCAAATATATATTTTTTTAAAAAAATAAATCATCTTTTGTTTCATAAAATCCTATTAATTTTGCCGACCAATGAATTTGCAATATTTGCAAAACATATATACTCAACACCCCTATCATAAAAAAATGATAGATGAACTCAATTTATCTTCTCCTAAAATAATTACCCTAAATAATCTCAGAGGAAGTGCTTTTTCTTTTTTTACGAATAGTATTTTTAAAGAATTAAACTACAATCATGTTTTTATTTTAGACGATAAAGAAAGTGCTGCCTATTTCCACAATGACTTTGAGATGCTTAGTCAGGCTTTAGATGTATGTTTATTTCCTGACAGCTATAAAAAATGTGGGCATATAGGCGAACTAAATAATAGCCATGTAATGTTAAGAGCCGAAACATTGATGAAATTTAATGTGCCGGCAGCTCATAAGAAAGTATTAATTACATACCCAGAAGCTATTTGTGAAAAAGTAATCAATACAAATACCTTTTCAAAGAATACAATATTCATCAAACAGAATGAAAAATTAAATATAGCATTTCTTACAGAGTTTTTAATAGAAATGGGATTTAAAAAAGTTGATTTTGTTTATGAGCCGGGTGAGTTTGCAATACGCGGAGGCATTATAGATATTTATTCTTTCGGGAATGAAAATCCTTATCGCGTTGAATTATTTGATGATGAAGTTGAAACTATTCGAATTTTTAATCCCGAAACTCAATTGAGTGAACGAAAACTTTTACAAGTAACTATTATTCCAAATATCGAAACTCATTTTGATACAAAAGAAAAAACTTCTTTGTTTGATTTTCTCCCTCAAAATACATTAATATGGATTCATGATGCAGAATTGATTTTGGAAAAAACACAAAAAATGCTCAAACCTATTTTTGAACAAAAGGAAATAAAAATTTTAGACACAAATGAGCAAGACATTACAATAAAAGAAGATGACTTTATTTCAAATGAAAAACTTATCCATGATTTAAAAAACAGGCAACTCATTGAGTTTGGTGCTTTTGTTCAAAACAGATATGCAAAAGATATTTTAAACATTACATCTGTTGTCAATATTGATTTCAATACATTAGAACAACCTAGTTTTAATAGAAATTTCGAATTATTGATTAAAGATTTGCAAGAAAAAAAAGAGTCTTTGTATAATATTTTTATCTTTTCAGAAAATACAAAACAACTCGAAAGGCTCCATGATATTTTCGAAGAACTCAATGCTCAAATTCTTTTTACGCCTATCCCAAACTCTATTGCAAAAGGGTTTATTGATAATGATTTAAAAATTATTTGTTACACTGACCATGAAATTTTCCAACGTTATCATAAATATAAAATAAAACAAGCCTACTCTCAAGGGAAAGCACTTACACTTAAAGCTTTAAAAGATTTGATGCCCGGTGATTTTGTAGCTCACATCAATCATGGCGTTGGCCGGTTTAGCGGACTTCAAAAAATTGAAATAAATGGCGTTGTACAAGAAGCAGTTCGAATCATATATAAAGACAATGATGTTTTATATGTAAACATAAATTCACTACATAAAATTACTCGATATACCGGCAAAGAAGGCAGTGCACCTAAAGTGCATAAATTGGGAAGTGGTGCTTGGGAAAAAACAAAATTAAAAACGCAAAAACATATTCGAGAAATCGCCGGCGATTTAATAAAACTTTATGCTAAACGAAAAGCATCAAAAGGGTTTGCCCACTCACCTGACTCTTATTTACAAACTGAATTAGAAGTAAGTTTCATGTATGAAGATACGCCCGATCAATACAAAGCAACTTTAGACGTAAAAAAAGATATGGAAAAAGATGCTCCCATGGATCGTTTAGTCTGTGGAGATGTCGGTTTTGGAAAAACAGAAGTCGCTATACGTGCTGCTTTTAAATCAGTTGCCGATGGTAAACAAGTTGCAATTTTAGTTCCAACTACAATTTTGGCTTATCAACATTATCAAAATTTTAAAGAACGATTAAAAGAATTTCCATGTACGGTTGATTATTTAAACCGATTTAAATCGTCCAAAGAAAAAAAAGCAACTTTACATTCCCTTAGAGATGGCAAAATAGATATCATTATTGGAACGCATGCCTTACTTGGGAAGGATGTTGTTTTTAAAGATTTAGGGTTATTAGTTGTTGATGAAGAACAAAAATTTGGTGTAGCTGCAAAAGAAAAAATTAGAAGTATTAAAACAAATGTAGATACTTTAACACTAACCGCCACACCTATTCCAAGAACTTTACAATTTTCTTTAATGGGTGCAAGAGATTTAAGTGTCATTAATACCCCACCCCCAAATCGGCAACCCGTTCATACAGAAGTTAGTATTTTTAATGATGAATTAATTCGTGATGCGATTTATTATGAGTTTGAAAGAGGAGGACAAGTTTTTTTTATTCATAACAGAGTACAAGGTCTATTGGATATGAAAAATTATATTCAAAACCTATGCCCTGATATACGAATTGCAATGGCACATGGTCAAATGGAGGGAAATGAATTAGAAGAAATTATTTTAGATTTTATGGCACAAGAATATGATGTATTAGTTTGTACAAATATCGTTGAAAGTGGTGTGGATATTCCCAATGCAAATACAATAATAGTTAATAATGCTCATCAATTTGGACTTAGCGATCTTCATCAATTAAGAGGTCGTGTCGGACGAAGTAACAAAAAAGCATTCTGCTACTTATTAGCTCCTCCTATATCCGTCTTACCACCGGATTCTAAAAAAAGATTACAAACAATAGAACAATACAACGAGCTGGGAAGCGGCTTTTCTATTGCAATGCGAGATTTGGACATTAGAGGTGCCGGCAATTTATTAGGTGGCGAACAGAGTGGGTTTATTACCGATATTGGTTTTGAAATGTATCAAAAAATATTAAACCAAACAATACGCGAATTAAAACATACCGAATTTAAAGAAGTATTCAAAGAAGATATTTTGGAAAAAGAAGATTTTGTTAGCGATTGCACCATAGATACAGATTTAGAATTACTGATACCGGATTCTTATGTTGAAAATATTCCTGAACGTTTATCTCTTTACACACAACTCGACCATTGCGAAAATGAAGAAGAATTACAAGCATTTATAAGTGCATTACATGATCGCTTTGGACCTCTTCCAGTCCAAGTCCAACACTTGATAGAAGCACTTCGTACAAGATGGGTCGCTGAAGAATTAGGGTTTGAAAAACTGATTTTAAAAAACAAACAATTACGTCTGTACTTCTTATCAAATCCTTCCTCCCCTTATTTTGAAAGTGATCTATTTAAAAAGATTTTAGATGTAATTCAATACAACTTAAAAAACGCTAGATTGAAACACATCGGCACCAGCGCTATGCTTATTATAGATAGTATAGAAGATATTATAAAGGTAAAAAGTATTCTTACACTTATGAAAGGATAATTGTCTGGTTAAAAGAACGAATAGTAAAATCCGAATATTTAATTTTAAGAATACAATTGTTTTATTGAAAAGAAATTAAAACATTTTTATTTTATTTCTTTCATAACCATATCTTTAACTTGATTCATAGGAATTCTTTCCTGTTCCATCGAATCTCGATAACGAATTGTAACAGTCCCATCTTCTTTTGTTTGATGATCAATTGTTACACAAAAAGGAGTCCCTAAAGCATCCATCCTACGATATCTTTTACCAATACTATCTTTTTCTTCATAATAACATAAAAAATGAGTTTTGCAATCATTCATTAAATCTTTAGCTATTTCTGCTAATCCATCTTTTTTCATCAAAGGCAATATCGCTAATTTAATAGGAGCTATTTTAGGCGGGAATTTTAATACGACTCTACTATCTTGTTTGTCCGGAGTACTTAGATCTTCTTCATTATAAGCTTCACTCAACACCATCAAAACAGCTCTGTCTAATCCTATTGAAGTTTCAATCACATAAGGAATATAATTTCCATAAGGTTTATTTGTATTCGGGTCAATATCATTATCAAAGTAAAGTTGTTTTTTCTTGCTATATTTTTGATGTTGCGATAAGTCAAAATCAGTTCTTGAGTGGATACCTTCAACTTCTTTAAAGCCCATCGGAAAATCATATTCTATATCACAAGCAGCATCAGCATAATGAGCCAGTTTTACGTGATCATGAAAACGATATTTTTCAGGTGAGATTCCTAATTCATGATGCCATTTTATTCTTTCATTTTTCCAATATTCGTACCATTCCTTTTGAGTTCCGGGTCTTACAAAAAATTGCATTTCCATTTGTTCAAACTCTCTCATTCTGAAAATAAATCCTCTTGCAACTATCTCATTTCTAAAAGCTTTCCCTATTTGAGCAATCCCAAAAGGGATTTTCATACGTCCCGTTTTTTGTACATTTAAAAAATTAACAAAAATTCCTTGAGCAGTTTCCGGCCTTAAATAAATCGATTCTGATTCATCAGCAACAGACCCTAATTTAGTTTCAAACATTAAGTTAAATTGCCTAACATCAGTCCAATTACAGGTATTACTTATACTACATGTTATATTATTATCTTCAATTAATTTCTTTAAACCGGCAAAATCATCTTTACTCAATAAAATATCCATCTCATTTATCAAATTATCCGCTTTATTCTTATCATGTATCGCTAATTGTTCTGTATATTGTTCAATGAGATGATCTACACGATACCTTTTTTTACTATCCTTATTATCAATTAATGGGTCGCTAAAATTATCAACATGCCCACTTGCTTTCCAAATAGTCGGGTGCATAAAAATAGCAGAATCAATCCCTACAATATTTTCATGCATATATACCATACTATGCCACCAAGTATCTTTAATATTCCTTTTTAATTCAACACCCCATTGTCCATAATCATACACGGCAGATAAACCATCATATATGTCGCTACTTTGAAATATAAAACCGTATTCTTTACAATGAGAAATAATCTTTGGTAAATTGTTATCTGGATTAGACATAGAAAGCAAATTTAAAATATATTTTATCTAAAAAGTTGAATATTTTATTTTAATAAAATTTGATTTAAGCAATCAACAAATATTTATTATTTATTATTTATTATTAATCAAAATAAAATTAATAAAAAACAAAAAAAAATCCCGACTATTATAGTCGGGATTCAATAAGACGGCGGCTACCTACTCTCCCAGGAAAATCCAAGTACCATTGGCCATGAGGGGCTTAACTTCTCTGTTCGGAATGGGAAGAGGTGAACACCCTCGGTATAACCACCATAATTTTAATTATCTGAAGAATAATGTAACTGTTCACGCATTACAAATTCTGGTTAAGACAGATAAAACAATAATGTAACATATTGGATTCGAAATGTATAATAAAAAAGTAAAAGCTTACGGGCAATTAGTACTACTCGGCTTTATTGTTACCAATTTTACACCTATAGCCTATCAACGTAGTCGTCTTCTACGGCCCTTAAAAGTAAACTCATCTTGAAGCAGGTTTCGCGCTTAGATGCTTTCAGCGCTTATCCTTTCCGTACATAGCTACTCTGCATTGCACCTGGCGGCACAACAGATACACCAGCGGTACGTACGCTCCGGTCCTCTCGTACTAAGAGCATGTCTTCTCAATTTACTAACGCCCACCACAGATAGAGACCGAACTGTCTTGCGACGTTCTGAACCCAGTTCACGTGCCACTTTAA
>JBDHYI010000025.1:0-34263 GCA_039811265.1 Chitinophagaceae bacterium
TCGTAAAAACGATTAAGTTTTAAGTTTGTAGAGAGATAAAGATAGGCGTGCCGAAGGCACGCCTATCTTGTTTTATATCTTTTAAAAGATAAAACCCAATAGAATGGTTATACTAACACTCCGGTAAGCTCAGTGGAATTTGAACTGCTAAGCCTCCATCACTTGTTTCTTTATATTTAATATTCATATCTTTTGCCGTTTCCCACATAGTATTAACTACTTTGTCTAAACTTACTTTTGCATCAAACGGGTTGCTTTGCAATGCCAATTGAGCAGCAGTAATTGCCTTGATAGCACCCATAGAATTTCTTTCGATGCATGGAATTTGTACAAGTCCGCCAATGGGGTCGCAAGTAAGGCCTAAGTGGTGTTCCATTGCAATTTCAGCTGCTTGCAAAACTTGTTTTGGAGTACCTCCTAATCCTTCACAAAGAGCGGCAGCGGCCATTGAACTGCTCACCCCTATTTCGGCTTGGCACCCACCCATTGCTGCTGAAATAGTAGCTCCTTTTTTGAAAATACATCCAATTTCGGAAGCACATAATAAGAATTTAATAATTTTTTCTTCTGTATATGCATCACAAAATAATACATAATACATCAATACAGCAGGGATAACTCCGGCAGCGCCATTAGTAGGAGCTGTTACTACTCTACTGAATGAGGCATTTTCCTCATTGACAGCTAAAGCAAAACAACTTACCCAATCTAAAATATATTGAAAGTTGTTTCCTCCTTTTTTAATTAAATTAAACCATTCATCTTTATTTTGGTATGTTTGATTTTTTATTAATTTTTTATTGAGATGGGCAGCTCTTCTAGTAACATGCAGCCCACCAGGTAAAACACCATCAGTTAGACAACCTCTATATATACAATCCAGCATGACATTCCAAATTTTTAAAATCCGCTCATTTGTTTCTTTTTCAGGTCTCCAGGTTTGTTCGTTTTCCATAACAACTTCGGCAACACTTAATCCGGTTTTCATGCACCAGTGCAAAATATCAGAGGATTTGTCAATTGGGAAAGGAAGTTGAACTTGTGATAAATTTAAGTCGTTAGATTCTTCTTGTACGACAAATCCACCACCGACAGAATAATAAGTATCTGCAAAGGTTTCTCCATTATGATATTCACATTCAAAAGTCATTGCATTCGGATGAAAAGGAAGACTATCACTATATAAAAAAACAATATCTTTTTCAACGATAAAAGGAATAATGTGTTGATGAGCTAAGTTTAATTTTTGTTCTTGCTTGATTTTTGTAATTGTTTCATTTATTTTATTTACATCAAACGTTTCTGGATTTTCGCCACAAAGTCCCAATAAAACAGCGATATCTGTACCATGCCCTTTTCCTGTTTTTGCCAAAGAACCATAAAGTAAAACTTTAAGTTTTTTAATTAAGCTTAATTGCTGATTTTTTATGTTTTTTTCTAAGAAAGCGGATGCCGCTTTCCAAGGTCCTAATGTATGGGAACTGCTGGGTCCCACACCGATTTTGAATATATCAAAAATTGAAATTGATTCGTATGCCATTTTGTTTTTTTTGCAAAGTTAAATTCAAATTAAACATTAGGCACTGTGTTATAAAAAATATACTCTTTCTATCAATATTTCTAATAGGTATTATGAATTAAAAGACAAATAAGTTTTGAATATTTTAAAAAAATAATTTCCTACTTTTATACACTTTTTATAATTTGTCAGAAATGAAAAAATCAGCAATACAACATTTGATTTCAATCGGGATATTGATTGTAATAGCATTTGCATATAGCTACCCTGCATTACAAGGAAATAAATTGGCAGCAGGCGATACCATTCATTGGATGGGTATGAGTCAGGAAGCAAGAAGTTGGTATGAAAAAACGGGAGAAAATCCCATGTGGAGTAATTCTATGTTTGGAGGGATGCCAACCGTAACACACTATATGAGAGGGAAAACCAATTTGATACATCCTATACAAGAGTTGCTAACAGACCATTTACCAAGTCCTGTTTTCTTTTTATTAATATCAATGATTTGTTTTTATATTTTAATGGTTAGCTGGAAAGTAAACCATTGGATTGCCGTCTTTGGAGCAATAGCTTATACTTTTGCGTCTTACAACCTTCAAATAATAGGTGCAGGACACAATACGAAAATGTTGAGTATTGCTTATATGCCACTGGTTTTGGCAGGAATGAACTGGATATATCACAAAAAATATTTAATCGGTGCCGGAGCAGCATTGGTTGGATTGTCTTTAATGATATCGAATGCAATGTATCAGATAGATTATTATTTATTATTGGTATTATTGGCTGTTGGTATTGGGTATTTTATTGTAGATTTAAAAGAGAAAAAACTGAAGGAGTTTTTTATCTCAAGCGCTATCATGTTATCAGTTGGTTTGATTTCTATAGGACCAAGCGTTGATTCTTTAATGCTCACAAAAGAATATACATCCCAAACAATGAGAGGTGGAAATAGTGAATTGACAATAGGCAAAACAGATAATAAAAAAGATGGTGGATTGGATAAAGATTATGCTTTTATGTTTAGTCAAGGTATAGGAGAAACATTTACACTTTTGGTTCCAAACCTATATGGAGGAGGTGTTCGCACCAATGTAGGCACAAACTCAGCAACTTACAAAACAGTAATGGATATGGGAGCCGGAGAAGAAAATGCAGAACAATTTTCAAAAAATGCCAATACATATTGGGGGCCTCAACCTTATGGATTTTTAGCAGGACCTATTTATTTTGGTGCTATTGTTATGTTTTTATTTGTATTGTCTTTTTATGTTGTAAAGAATAAATTGAAATGGGCATTTATTGCCATTGCCATTATCGGAATGATGATGTCATGGGGGAAAAACTTTGAGTTATTTAATTATTTTTTGTTTGATCATTTGCCTATGTATAATAAATTTAGAACACCCAGCATGGCAATTGTGATTCCCGGCTTTATGATTTGTATATTGGCATTTTGGGCTTTGCAAAATTACTTTTCAGATGATTTGAAAAATGAACAAAGAATGGATGTACTTAAAAAATCATTCATTATAACTGCCGGTTTGTGTTTGGTAATAGGCGTAGGAGGCTCAATGTTTTTAGACTTTAGAGGTCCATTTGATAATGAACTTAAACAATCAATGATACAAATGACAGGAGGAAACGAGCAAGCGGGAGCTAAACTATTTAATGCAATCGTAAGCGATCGTTCGTCATTAGCATTGAAAGATGGCATACGTTCATTTGTGTATATTTTATTAGCGGCTTCTGTACTGTGGTTATTTTTAAAACAAAAAATAAAAAAAGAAACTGCTATTTTATTAGTAGGTGTTTTGGCTTGTATTGATTTAATTTCAATAGGAACTCGTTATTTAAATAGTGATGATTATGTGTCTAATGAAATATATGAAGAACAATTTGCACCTCGTCCCGTTGATACGCAAATTAATCAAGACACTACCTATTATCGTGTGTACGACTTGACAAGAAATCCATATAATGATGCAATGGGTGCTTATCACCATAAATTGGTTGGAGGGTATCATCCGGCTAAAATGGAAGCTTATCAAGATTTGATAGATCATCAACTTTCACCTGGAAAGAATTTAAATGCCGAAGTGTTGAATATGTTGAATACAAAATATTTTATTTTTGATGCCGGCGGAAAACCGTTAGTACAACAAAACCCGGATGCTTGTGGTAATGCATGGTTTGTAAATAAAGTAAAATTAGTGGATAATGCCGATAAAGAAATGTTGGCATTAAATGCAGAAGGCTTAGGCGATACCACTCATGTAGAAAACCCGTTTAGACCAAAAGAAGAAGCAATAGTACAGCAAAAATATTGGCAAGGGAACACGACTGATTTTGTAAAAGATAGCAATGCCCAAATTTCTTTAACTAAATATGGATTGAATGATTTATCATTCGAGTCCAATAATTCACAAAATGGGTTTGCTGTATTTTCAGATATATATTATCCTTATGGATGGAAAGCCTTTATCGATGGCAAAGAAGCCCCAATCGTTAAAACGGACTATGTATTAAGAGGCTTAATGATACCGGCAGGAAAGCATAAAATAGATTTTGAATTCAGACCACAAACCTATTTGAAATGGGGGAAAGTCAGTCTAATTTCATCTATACTCATTTTATTGGTATTGGTAGGCGGAATAGGCTTAAACATTAAAAAGGAATTCCAAAAAGAATCATGAGTTTTAAAATAATTGAAGCAAATGAAAGTCATATATCTTTTATATATGACTTTATTCAGAAGATTGCACTATATGAAAAATTAAGCCATGAAGTTGAAATAACGAAAGAACAATTAGATTTTCATTTGATACACAACAAGTCAGCACATTGTATTTTGGGTTTTGAAAATGAAGAGCCTGTCGGATTTGCATTGTATTTTTTTAATTTTTCTACTTTTAAAGGCAAGCAAGGATTATATCTGGAAGACTTATATATTGATGAGGCACATAGAGGAAAAGGATATGGTAAAAAATTACTTTTAGCATTGGTAAAAATTGCAGAAGAAAAACAATGTGGTCGTATGGAGTGGAGTGTTTTAAATTGGAATAAACCGGCTATTGAATTTTATGAATCATTAGGGGCAGTTCCAATGAACGAATGGACTGTATATCGTCTTAATGAAGAAAAAATAAAACGAATAACTAAAAATTTTTAAATTAAAAAGCAAGGGAAAAACGAAATTCGTTTTATTTGTTATTTTCTTTTTACTTTTACAAAGTAGCATAATAGATAAGAAAAAATCTACTAAAGTATAATATGGATATTGCACAGTATATAGTAAAATTTTTGATTAAAAATAAATATTGTAATCTGCTTGGTTTAGGAGAGTTTCAATTAGTAAAAACAGCACCGGCTGTAAAGAAAGAGAGTGGCGAAATTACTCCTGCAAAATTCGATATTCGCTTTACTACATCAGGCAGCATAGATGATGCTTTTGCAGCTTATATAGCCGGTTTTGAAAATGTGAGTATAAGCAAAACGTCAAATAATATAAAAACCTTTTGCCGTGAGGCTAAAGAAGAGTTGCAAAAATCGGGGAAATTTACAATAGAACATCTTGGGTATTTGACCCACAGCAATAATCAAATTGTGTTTGTACAAACAGATGAATTGGACATGGGAAGTGCTGCGTTACCTTTGCCTGAAATAGATAATAAAGCTAAAAATTCAACCGATAAAAAATTAGATTTTTCTTATCCGGCTGCAAAATCCGATTCTAAAAATAGAAAAAAAATAGCTTTATCTAAATTTTTACTACCACTTATATTGGTTTTATTTTTGATTACTGTTGTATTTTTTGCTTACCGTTATATTGCTTCAAGCCAAGAACTTCAACACGAAACTCAAACAATGAATAATACAAGTGAAGTGTTGACACCGCCTACTCCTCAGGACTCTCAAAACAACAATATAACTACCACAAGTGATAGTGTGAGCAATACACCGATCTCTCCAAATAGCGATGGTTTATATAAAATAGCTTTGTTTCAATTTAATAATCAAGCACAAGCTGATGCAAAATCAAAAAAATTAAACTCTTTTGGTAATAAAACAGAAGTTATTGATAATAATGGAAATTTCATTGTTGCCATTTTAGCATCAAATCCTCAAAACGATACGACTAAATTAGTAGATTCATTGAGAAAGTTTTTTAACCCTAGAGGGAATGTGTATTTGATAAAATAAAGACCTAGTTTAAATTAAAATTGATTCTTTAGGAGAATTAATAAAATCGCATACAAGTTAAAAATTGCTGTGAAAAGCAGTTGAATAAAAATTTTGAACTCTACCTTTGTACTATGTTCAAAAAAATAAAGAATATTTTCTTTGTGGCATTAGTTCCATTAATTGCATTTTTAATTTATAGAAATCAGGTTTTAAAAAGGAATGTAAAACTTCCTGAATACTATGGTACAAAAATAGATTCACAAAAAGTAGATGGGAAAATGCACTACGATACAGTATTCCATAAAGTAAGTAATTTGAAATTGATTAATCAATTGGGTGATACCGTTTTTCTCAACGAAACCTTTAAAGACAAAATATTAGTTATAGATTTTTTCTTTACATCCTGTGCATCTATATGTCCGGCACTTACTGCTAATATGAATTTATTAAATCGAGCGTACAAAAAAAATGACACCGCAGTCCGATTTATTTCCATTACGGTTGATACAGAACACGACTTTGTACCACAATTAAGGAAATATGCCGATAAACAAAATGCCAATCACGATAAATGGTTTTTTTGTACAGGAAATAAAAAGGAAATTTATGATTTTGCAAGAAAAGATCTCATGCTGAGCTTGCCTGATGGCAATGGTGATGAAGAAGATTTTATACATCCCGATCAATTTGTATTAATCGACCAGAATAGAAACGTTAGAGGATATTATGACGGATTGGATTCAAATAAAGTAAGAGTGTGTGCTGAAGATATTGCCTATCTTATTTTGGAAAACAATACACGAAAGAAAAATCAATAATAATAACAGCTAACATATCCAATTCTTAATAATATTTGAAATCAAAATTTTATTACTTTAAAAACACCTATCAATTATAAAATAGAATTTTAACAAAAAAATAAAATCAGTTTATAATTAAAGAAATTCAAACCCAAATTATTTTCTCTATTGTTTTGAAAATAGTTTATTTTTATAACAAAATTGTTATGTTATGAATATGGACTGGAAAACCGGAAAGGTTATTGAAATAATAAAAGAAACCCATAATACCAATCGGTATATAATTGAATCACCAGATGAAATACCATTTGGTTTTATTCCGGGACAATTCGTTACATTAGACTTACCAATACATGAAAAAAAGAATAAGCGATTAAGAAGCTATTCAATAGCCTCAGCCCCTAATCAAACAAATCAATTTGAATTACTGATATCACTTGTTGAAGACGGACTCGGAACGCCTTATATCTTTAATCAAATTCATGTTGGGGATACATTTACTTTTAGAGGACCTGTAGGTGTATTTACATTACCCACATTTATACCGGAAGATTTATTTTTGATTTGTACCGGCACCGGTATTGCACCTTTTAGAAGTATTATAAATCATATTTATCAAAAACAAATTAAAGTTGCTAATGTGTATATCATTTTTGGAACAAGAACGCAAAAAGATTTACTATATTTCAATGAAATGAAACAACTCGAAGAAAAAATGGAAAACTTTCATTATATCCCCGTTTTATCAAGAGAGCAATGGGAAGGCAAAACCGGATATGTGCATCCAATTTACTTAGAACTTTCTCAAGGGAAAAAAGATGCCCATTTTATGTTATGTGGTTGGAGAAATATGATAGATGATGCTCGTCAGAAACTTGAAGAGGCAGGCTTTGATAAAAAGCAAATTCATTTTGAATTATATGGGTAATAAATCTTCTATCGTTTCATTTCAAAATGCCCTCTTGAGAGGATTTCTTGTACAACAGCCTCAATATCGGCATCATCGCCTGTCGGGTCATAATTATTTTTTAAGTTATTGCTAAAAAACAACGCAAGTGTTTGCCATATCCTTGCATTGAATCCTCCTTTTAATTCTTTGATAATTTGATAAACCGGCTTGCCTGTTTCTCGTGCAATTAATTTTACTAAAACCTGCCCCTGTTCTATTGTTAAGTTTTCTAATTCTCCTTTGAATCTCTTATTTAGTTCGGCTTCTTTATTTTCTTTATATATTTTTTTAGCATCCTTACTATGTAAAGTGTTCATTACTGAGTCAATATCATGCAATACAAAACTGGCAGCAACGGCATAAGGATAAGCTATGTAAACATTATAACGGAGTCTTTGATAAGCTTCGGCTTGTTTTCGTTGTTGCCTTCTTTCTTTGATTGCCCATTTTGGAGCAATATCTCTGATGAGAACATCTTTTAATTCTATGTGGGGCAATGTATCATTACCGATTATAATAGCACCTACAAGGATAGTATCATTAAGACCTTTTCTTTCTTGTGAAAAAATATTTTTACAAAAAGCAAGGACAAAAAATGTAAATAATAAAATTCTTTTACTCATCCTTTGTATATCCAAGAGAAATACTTGTTTATACAAAATTGGTTTTTTTATAACTAAAAAAAAGTTATTTTTTTATGAATACATTACTTCTCTGAGTTCTTTCACTCTTGCATTGTCAAGATAGTCTTCATAAGTACTCAATCGGTCAATCACACCTTTTGGTGTTAGCTCTATCACTCTGTTACAAACTGAGTTAGCAAAAGCCAAGTCGTGTGTTGACATTAAAATAATACCCGGAAAATCAATAGCCCCATTGTTAAAAGCAGTAATACTTTCTAAGTCTAAGTGATTGGTTGGTTCATCCAAAATAATTACGTTTGGATTTTGTACCATCATTCTGCTCAACATACATCTTACTTTTTCACCTCCACTCAACACTTTCGTTTTTTTATTTAGTTCATCTCCCGAGAAAAGCATTTTTCCGAAAAAGCCTCTCAAAAAATCTTCATCTACATCGGTTATATGAGAAGGCACATATTGCCTTAACCAATCTAAAAGTGTAAGATCGCTTTCAAAATATTCTTGATTATTATTAGGTAAGTAAGCTTTTGTGATAGTTGTTCCCCATTCGCAAATCCCTTCTGTAGCCTTTGCTTCATTATTTATAATTTGAAAGAATTTTGTAACGGCTAATTGATTTTTACTGGTAATAAGAATTTTGTCATTTTTGTTTACATCAAATGCAATATCATGGAAAAGAGTTTTTCCTTCATCATAAGCAGCTAATTTTTCAACTTTTAAAATATCGTTTCCAACTTGTCTTTCTGGTTTGAAAATGATACCCGGGTATCGGCGATTACTTGGCTTGATTTCTTCAATGACTAATTTTTCTAAAGCTTTTTTACGTGAAGTAGCCTGACGACTTTTGCTGGCATTAGCGCTAAAACGAGCAATGAAATCAAGCAGGTCTTTTCTCTTTTCTTCCATTTTTTTGTTTTTGTCACTAAGTTGTCTGGCTGCAAGTTGGCTACTTTCATACCAGAAAGTGTAGTTGCCGGTATAGATGGTAATTTTACTTCTGTCAACATCTGCAACATGGGTACAAACAGTATCTAAGAAGTGCCTGTCGTGACTTACAACGATTGCAGTGTTTTCATAGTCTGCCAAAAAATTTTCAAGCCATTTAATGGTTTCAACATCTAAATCATTTGTAGGCTCATCAAGGAGAAGCACATCAGGGTTTCCAAAAAGAGCTTGAGCAAGTAGCACTCTTACTTTTTCAGTACCAGTCAATTCTTTCATATAGGAATTGTGTAAATGCTCTTTAATACCCAAATTGGCTAAAAGTTGCGCAGCATCGCTTTCAGCAGTATAACCACCCATTTCACCATATTCGGCTTCTAATTCCCCTGCCCTGATTCCATCCTCTTCGGTAAAATCTTCTTTAAGATATAAAGCATCTTTTTCTTGTTGTATGTCCCACATTTTTTTATTCCCCATGAGCACTGTATTCAATACTGAAAATTCATTATACTCAAAATGGTTTTGTTTTAAAATACTCATGCGCTCATTGGGAGATAGCGTAACAGTTCCTTTGTTTGGTTCAATTTCTCCACTTAATATTTTTAAAAAAGTACTTTTTCCTGCGCCATTTGCACCAATAATACCATAACAATTTCCTTTAGTAAAATTGATACTTACTTCATCAAAGAGCACTCTTTTTCCATACGATAGCGATATATTATTTGTTGATAACATAATTTTATTGAGATTTTGTATTTAAAAGTTCGCAAAGATACTCTTAAAAGACCAATTTTAGTGGTATCCATCAAATAAAAAAGCTATCTTGAAAGATAGCTTTTTATTAATTTAATGAAAAAAAACACTACTAAATTTTCATTAACTTGAAATAACTTTTTTCCATAGGTTGAAAATCGTTTACTTCTTATTTTACTTTTGATTTGTGAAACAAAAATATAATGAAAAAAAACGTTATTTTTAATAATTGAGTATTTGGTATAAAATATTAGAATTCGGCAAATTAGACGTTTAAACATACATTATATCAAATATTGTTTAATGCAGATTCCGCAATAGAAAAAGCACTAATAAATAAGCCATCATTTCTAATACAAAATCCAAGCTTATTGATGTTCCATAAGGCACGAAGTGCCTCACTATACTAACCCTGTACGCTTGCCGTTTATACACGGGCACCATAAGGCACGAAGTGCTATACTATACGAACCCTGTACGCTTGTCGTGCAGGGTTTATACACGACATACTCACTCAGCCCGATAGGGCTGAACTATCAACTACATAACCCTGTAGTATTGGAGTTTTTTATTGACATTTTTATTGGGAACACAACACTCAAAAGGGTTTGAACATGTTGTCAAAATTTAAAATTCAATCTTAATGTGCAATTTAGGATTAATTTATATTTCCGATTATAAATTTAATTTGGATATTTTTATCCAATTTTATTTATCTTTGTAAAAAATTAAATTGTAATGTTTTCGAAAACATGTGAATATGGATTAAAAGCAATGATTTATATTGCTTCAAAGTCACAAGAAGACCAACTAACAACATTGGAAGAAATTTCACAACAAATAGATTCTCCCAGTGCATTCACTTCAAAAATCTTACAACAATTAAAAAGGCATCATCTTTTAACTTCAACTAAAGGAAAATCCGGTGGGTATCAAATTGAAAAAAAGAAATTGTCTAAAATTAATTTATTACAAATTGTATCGGCAATAGATGGCGATGAACTTTTTACAAAATGTGGCTTAGGTTTAGGTGAATGTAATAGTAAAAAACCATGCCCTATTCATGATGACTATTCTAAACTCCGAAACAATTTAAAAGAAATGCTCAAAAGAAATTCTTTGTTAAGTAATATAGAAAAACTTAATAAAGGAAAAGCAACTCTCATTCGAACAACTAAAATATTTTAAATATGAAAAGCTATGACACCCTTTCTGAAGCACTAACTGCTCTTAATCAAAAAGGCTATACAACCGACCTTTCTTTATTGACAGAACAACAATGTTTGTATTGTCATAAAACTCAAGAATCTCTTGATCCTAATGATTTTCTAATTGATGAGATGCACCATTTTGATGGCGAAACAGACCCCAGTGATGAAGTAATCCTCTATGCCATTTCATCAGATAAATATCAAATTAAAGGAACTATTTTACACGCTTTTGGAGCTTATGCAGATATTAATCAATCGAAAATTGTAGAAAAATTACGATATCGAAGTAAAGAAAAAAATGCTCCGATTAAACGCTCAAAAGAATTATTACAACTCAGCAGAGAACATCATCACGCTTTATTATTAGGGTGGAAAATCAATAAAGGGATTCAAAGCAATATTGAAATATCACGAATAGAAACTTATACAAAATGGTTTTATGCAAATCATTTAAAACCTCATTTTGAATTAGAAGAAAAATACGTTTTTCCTATCTTAGACGATACGAATGAAAACAAAAAAATTGTTTTAGAACATCATCAACAACTTAGAAATTTATTTGAAAAAGAAACATTAGATATTGAAATGCTCAAAAAAATAAATGAAGTATTAACCAATCATGTTCGTTTTGAAGAACGTGTTTTGTTTAACGAAATACAGCATAGCGACGATACCAATTTATTAAAAGCATTGAATGAAATACATCAAGAAGAAAAATTTATAGATAATGAATCGGATCCATTTTGGTTATGAAAAAGAAAGTCATAATTATTGGCGGAGGGTTTGCAGGTATTCAATTAGTAAGGCATTTAGACAAAACCCTCTTTGATATTTTACTTATTGATAAAATAAATCATCATCAATTTCAACCCTTATTTTATCAAGTAGCTACATCGCAAATAGAGCCGTCTAGTATATCATTTCCATTAAGGCATATTTTTAATAAATCAAAATCTACTCAAATTCGCTTAGCAGAAGTTGAAAAAGTAATCCCTGACAAAAAACAGATTATTACAAGCATTGGTAATTTTGAATATGATTATTTAATTTTTGCCAATGGCTGTAAAACTAATTTTTTCAATAATAAAAAAATTGAAACTTATTCTTTTCCGCTCAAAAGTACGTATGATGCTATTACTATCCGTAATCACATTTTGACGACTTTTGAAAAAACATTGAGTGAAAATAACGTAAATAAAAATACACTTCTCAATTTAATTATTGTAGGGGCAGGCCCTACCGGTGTTGAATTAGCAGGTGCTTTTGCCGAAATCAAACAACATGTTTTACCGAAAGATTATCCCGGAATTGATTTTTCGAATTTTACTATTTATTTGATAGAAGGTAGTAAAAACACTTTAAGCAATATGAGTGAAAAATCACAAAAGGCCTCTTTCAACTATTTAAATAAAATGGGTGTAAAAATCATTACGGAAGTATTTGTGAAAGATTATGACGGCACTATAGCTGTGCTATCAAACGGTCATACAATACAAAGTGCAACTATGATATGGGCTGCCGGTGTCATAGGAAATAAAATAGATGGATTACCTGATGAATATTGGACACCCAATAACCGTATTCATGTGAATCGTTATAATCAAATAGAATCTATGCCTTCCATATTTGCAGTGGGGGATATTGCTTTTATGCAAACGCCTCTTTACCCAAAAGGGCATCCTCAAGTTGCTAATGTAGCAATTAATCAGGCAAAAAATTTATCTAAAAATTTAAAATCAATTATACAAAACAAATCATTAAACCCCTTTGAATATAAAGACTTAGGCACTATGGCTACCATTGGTAGGAATAAAGCAGTTGTTGAATTTTCTTTTATCAAATTCAAAGGCTATTTTGCCTGGTTAATATGGATGTTTCTTCATTTAATGTTGATTCTTTCTGTTAGAAACAAACTCATCATTTTCATCAATTGGGCATGGACTTATATTTCAAAAGACAGCGCCTTGCGTTTAATTCTGAAACCAAATAAAGAATAAAAAAACATAACACAAACTTAATATTCATCTATATTACAAAAAAGTTGAGTATTCTACTTTTGCTCAGAATTTTAATTAATAAATGAGAATAAAACTTTTTTTATCAAGTTGTATTTTGAGTTTTGGTATGATGTCTTATGCTCAAGATGACACTTCCATTTCGATTCATCAAAATAAAAATATTCAAACAAATAATTTCAATACATTAAATCAATTTACTATTTCAGGATATTTTCAAGCACAATATCAATTTGGCGAAGAAATGGCAATTTTAAAAGTTGGTTATCCCAATACGAATTTGAACCATTCATTTAATCGAATTGGTATAAGAAGAGGGCGAGTCAAACTTGAATTCCAACATGGAATTGCCAATAGTGTTTTTCAAGTGGATATAACAGAAAAAGGTATCGCTGTCAAAGATGTCTATCTCCATATTAAAACATCTTGGTTGGGTAGTAGTTCCTTTAAGGTAGGTATATTCAATAGACCTTATGGATACGAAGTATCTTATTCTTCTGCCAAAAGAGAATCACCGGAAAGAGCTACAGTAATTACTACTTTATTTCCTGAGGAAAGAGATTTAGGCATAATGTTAACTTTACAAGCACCTCCTACCTCCAAATGGAATTTTTTGAAATTAGAAACTGCTTTGCTTTCAGGAAATGGTATTAAATTAGATATGGATAATCGCAAAGATTTGACGGTACATTTATCTGCCAACAAAAATTTTCAAAATAAAGATAAAGTGAGTGGCGGCATTTCATATTACAGCGGCAGTGTATTTCAAGGCAGTTCAAATGTTTATAAAATGAGCAATGATTTTTTTAGTTTAAACCATGATACACTAAATATTGGAAAATATACAAAAAGAAAATATTTTGGAACAGATGCTCAATTTTTAGTCAATTCAATATTGGGAGTTTCACAATTATATGGAGAATATATTATTGGAGTGCAACCCGGCACAAAAGAAAATTCATTAAGCCCAAATTACAATACAAAGCCAAATTATGATACCTATATTAGAAACTTCAGAGGTGCTTATATCACATTTGTGCAAGACTTGAAAAAAAATCCTTTTTCAATTATTATAAAGTATGATTTTTATGACCCTAATATCAACATTTCAAAAAATGAAATTGGAACAAATGGTAGTAGTAAAGGAGATATTGCCTTTTACTCAATTGGTAGCGGTATATTATGGAAAATAAACAATAACTTTCGTATGACAGGATATTATGATTGGATACGGAACGAAACAAGTATCAATCTTAAAGGATTTGAAAAGGATATTCATGATAATATTTTTACTTTCCGCATCCAATATAAATTTTAAACCCAGATTTTGTCAGGTACTTATAATATTTCCGGTTATTGAATATGGAAGATTCTCTTTTCCAAGCAGTAGAATTCCATCTGATTCAGGTTGTTTCCACGAACGTATTTCATGGTATATATATAGTGATAATCAAATTTATTATACAAATATTTTTACCAATTAAAATTCTTATTGTGTAATTTTGATTAAAAAATTATGTTTTTCAAAGCCTCATTAGACAATACTAGTAAAATTTTAACTGCTGCTATTTTTGGGTTTAATGTTATTTTTTTTATTCTTTTTATGTTTCAACTGAAAGACATGGGTCCGATAATGCTGATACCCATTTTCATATTAATTCCCATTATACTTTTTACTTTTCTCTATCAACCTTTAGGCTATGAATTAACAATGGATAATATTGAAATACATAGAAGAATTAATAAATTTTATATTCCGAAAAACGAAATTGATTCTATATCTCATATTAGTGGAAGTGAGTTGGGAAATACTTGGCGAATGATGGGTAATGGAGGTTTATTTGGATACACCGGATACTTTCATTCATCTAATTTAGGCAAAATGCGATGGTTTATAACACAAAGAAATCATTATGTAATCATTCGCAAAACAGATGGAAAAAAAATTTTAATCTCACCGGATGATCCGGATGGATTTGTGCAAGCATTTCATCAAAACTATTTTGGTTAAAAATTCGATTTTATCAATTTTATAATGAATGAATATTAGGGAATACTATTTTAACTCAAATTATATATTTGAAATATAAACATAAGAGAATTTTCAGAAAATTAAAAAAAAATGGAAAAAGAGCATAGCCATTATATGCTTATTAAACAATTAAATAAATCAATATAAAATATAATATTTATCACAAAGAATCTAATACGTATTTGGGTCCAATAAAACATTAATTCATTTCTTCTCATTACCTTTGCAACATGCAAGAATTAGCAGACAAAATACAAGCATTAAAAAAAGAAATTCAAGAAACAGTTCTTCAAAATCAAGAACAATTGGAACAATTTCGTATTCGCTTTTTAGGAACGAAAGGAATAGTAAAACAACTCATGGGGGAAATGAAAAATATCCCAAATGAATCCAAAAAAACTTTTGGTGCTTTGTTAAATGAATTTAAGCAATTTGCTGAAACAAAATATGAAGAAGTTAAATCCTTAGGCGATAAAAAATCAACATCAAGCAGCACATCTGCAGCTGATTATTCACTCCCCGGATTTCCTTCCGAAACAGGGAGTAGGCATCCTATACAACTTATGATGAATAAAATGATTTCTATTTTTGAAAAAATAGGATTCACTGTTGCAGAAGGCCCCGAAATAGAAGATGATTGGCACAACTTCACAGCACTCAATCTGCCGGAAGATCATCCGGCAAGAGATATGCAGGATACTTTTTATATCAGCAAAAATCCGGATTGGCTTTTGCGTACACACACGAGTAGTATTCAAGTGAGAGTGATGCAAGAAGGTAAATTGCCCATACGTCAAATATTTCCGGGAAGAGTGTATCGAAATGAGACCATATCAAGTCGTTCCCATTGCGTCTTTCATCAAATTGAAGGATTGTATATTGATGAAAAAGTTTCTTTTGCGGATTTGAAACAAACGCTTTATTATTTTGTAAAAGAATTATTTGGCGAAAACGTAAAAGTGCGTTTCAGACCATCTTATTTCCCGTTTACGGAGCCGAGTGCAGAAATGGATGTCAGTTGTTTTATTTGTGATAGCAAAGGTTGTAATGTGTGTAAGCATACGGGTTGGGTTGAAATATTGGGCTGTGGAATGGTTCACCCTCAAGTATTAAAAAACTGTGGCATTGATTCCGAAAAATATACAGGCTTTGCGTGGGGAATGGGAGTTGAACGCACAACGATGATGATGTATGGAATCAAGGATATTCGTTTGCTTTCAGAAAACGACAACCGATTTTTATCCCAATTTAAAAGTGTTATTTAATTTTATTTTTTAAAACTACTAAACATGATATTAGTTACAGGGGCATCCGGTTTAGTAGGATTACATCTTTTACAATCACTGAGTCAAAGTGATAAAAAAATTATTGCTTTGTACAAAACAAAAATTCCTACTTTCCTTGAAGGTACCAATGATAAAAATATCATTTGGAAACAATGTGACATCACTGACATTACTACATTAGAAACTTGTTTTGAAAATATTACTCATGTTTATCATTGTGCTGCTATGGTGAGCTATGACCCTCGCCACAAAGATGAAATGATGTATGTAAATGTGAATGGAACAAGTCATGTAGTAAACTTAGCTTTAGAATATGGAGTAGAAAAATTAATCTATATCAGTTCAATAGCAGCACTCAGTGTAAATGAAGATAAAGAGCTTATCAGTGAAAAAAATAATTGGAATGAAAACGAAGGACATTCTGCTTATTCTGAAAGTAAATACTTAGCAGAAATGGAAGTTTGGCGGGCAGCTGCAGAAGGCCTGTCAATTGCTATTTTAAACCCGGGTATTATTTTAGGCGAAGGTGATAATACCAAATCAAGTACAAATTTATTTCAAATCATTCATGACGAGTTTACTTATTATACGAACGGTATAACAGCATGGGTTGATGTGAAAGATGTTGTGAAAGCAGCTATTTTATTAATGGATAGTACCATCAACCACAATCGATTTATATTAAGTACCGGTAATTTTTCTTATAAAGAAATTTTTACCATGATGGCAAATGCCATGAATAAAAAATCCCCTTCAAAATATGCGTCACCATTTTGGGCTGAAATCATTTGGAGGCTGAGTTATCTTAAATCTATCTTAAATGGGAAAACAGCTACTATTACAAAAGAAACGGTTAGAACAGCTTATAAAATTCAAAAATTTGACAATCAAAAATTTTTACAATTTTTCCCTAGTTTTAAATACAATCAAATAAATGATACCATCAAACGAATAGTTGATTTTTTATATAATCAATAAAATAAATTGTTCAATTAAAAAAATCATTTATATTTACAAAACAAAACACTTCTATTATAATCTAATTCTACAAAAAACTAAACAGAATTAAAAACCTTTCTTAATTAAAAAATTAAATCATTGATTTTAGTTTACGTTCAATACATCCGCTATTAATGTAAACCATTCAAATCATTTTGATTTTACTTTTAAGAAAAGAAATAAAAAACTTTAACAAAAATTCATCTGCCTATAGCAAACACTTCTACATAAAAAATTGTCTTTTAATTTAAGTTCAATCAATATAAAAAAATAGAAGTATGCTCAATTTAAAAAAATTTAATGATGAACAATTATATACTCTTATTCAAAAAAGAGATATAGAAGCAACTGCTGAAATTTTAAATCGCTATAAAAACAAACTTTATACAGCCATTTATATTTTAGTAAAAGACCATTATGTGAGTGAAGATATTTTTCAAGAAACTTGTATTAAAATCATCAAAAGTATTCAAGAAGATAAATATGCTCATCATAATAAATTTATAGCCTGGGCAGTACGCATTGCACGAAATAAAGCCTTAGATTATTTGCGTAGTCTTAAACGAAATTTAAAAACCATTACAATTGACGGAACCGATATTTTTTCAATTTTAAATATTAAAGAACGTACTGTTGAAGAAAAAATTATTCAAGAGCAAATGGAGAATGATTTGATTGCATTGCTCAAAGAAATTCCGGATGAACAGCGTGAAGTAATTGTATTGCGGCTTTTTGGGAATTTAAGTTTTAAAGAAATTGCACAACTTACTCAAGTCAGTGTCAATACCGCATTAGGTAGAATGAGATATGCTATTTTAAATTTGCGGAAGATTTGCAATGAAAGGAATATTTTACAATAAAATACTTTTCAAATAATTTTCATTCAAAAATGTAAAGCTATCAATAGCTCTTTTAAGATTTTAAAATAGAATTAGAAAAAAATCTATTTTTAAAATAGCTTTGTACTTATGCAAAAGAAAATTCAATCACAAGGATTTAAATGGGATTATGCACCTGCTCCCGAAAGCACTGATACAATTCAATTGAAAGAACAATATGAATTATTTATAAATGGAAAATTTGTAAAGCCCATTTCTAAAAAATACTACGAAACCATCAACCCGTCTAATGGAAAAGTAATAAGTAAAATTGCTTTAGCAAACGATAAAGATGTTGATGTAGCCGTGAAAGCCGCCAAAAATGCCTATGATAAAACATGGAGTAAAATATCGGCTGCCGAACGTGGAAAATATATTTATCGTATTGCCAGAATGATGCAAGAAAGAGCAAGAGAGTTTGCTGTTATTGAAAGTATGAACGGAGGTAAGCCCATACGAGAAAGTAGAGATATTGATATTCCTTTAGCTTGTAATCATTTCTTTTATTATGCCGGCTGGGCAGACAAATTAGATTATGCTTTTCCAAATCAAAAACCTAAACCCATTGGTGTAGTCGGACAAATTATCCCTTGGAATTTTCCACTTTTGATGGCTGCATGGAAAATAGCCCCTGCATTAGCTTGTGGAAATACGGTTGTTTTAAAGCCCGCTGAAAGCACTCCACTTACTGCATTAAAATTAGCTGAAATCATTCAGGAAAGCGGACTTCCGGATGGTGTGGTTAATATCGTTACCGGTTTTGGCGACACCGGAAAAGCTATTGTTCATCATCAAGACATAAAAAAAATTGCATTTACCGGGAGTACTGCCGTTGGAAAATATATACAAAAATCACTTGCCGGTACTGACAAAAAAATGACCTTAGAACTTGGTGGCAAAGCTGCTCATATAATATTCGATGACGCTCCTATTCAACAAGCAGTTGAAGGAATTATAAATGGAATTTTCTTTAACCAAGGTCACGTTTGTTGTGCAGGCTCTCGACTATTGGTGCAAGAAAATGTAGCACAAGAAGTCATCAAAAGACTAAAACGAAGAATGCAAACTCTCACCGTAGGAGACCCACTTGATAAGAATACTGATATCGGGGCTATCAACTCAAAAGATCAACTTGAAAAAATAAAATTTTATTTAGAACTCGGACAAAAAGAAGGTGCCGAAATTTATCAACCCGATATTGCTATCCCATCTAAAGGATTTTATTGCAGGCCAACTTTGTTTTTGAATACCTCTCAAAGTCATCGTATTGTTCAAGAAGAAATTTTTGGACCTGTGTTGAGCATTCAAACATTTAGAACTATTGATGAAGTAATTGAAAAAGCAAACAATACAGCTTATGGGTTGAGTGCCGGTGTGTGGACTGACAAAGGAAGCAAAATTTTTCAATTGACTACCAAACTAAAAGCCGGTGTTGTATGGGCAAACACTTACAATAAATTCGACCCGAGCTCTCCTTTTGGAGGGTATAAAGAAAGTGGCTTTGGTAGAGAAGGCGGTATTCACGGGCTTTCAGCATATTTAAATTTTTAATCTCAAAAAAATAAAAAATGATTCCTGTATTAAAAACATATAAAATATTTATCGGAGGGCAATTCCCTCGTACTGAAAGTGGACGATATTATAAAGTGCAAAATGCAAAAAAAGAATTAATTGCCAATATGTGTTTAAGTTCACGAAAAGATTTTAGAAATGCAGTAGTAGCTGCACGAAATGCCTTAGCAGGTTGGAGTGCAAAAACACATTTCAATAGAAGTCAAATTATTTATCGAATTGCAGAAATGTTGGAAGGCCGAAAATCACAATTTGTTGAAGAGTTGATTTTACAAGGTGTGCAAAAAAATCAAGCTATAAAAGAAGTAGAACAAAGCATCAATCGTTTTGTATATTATAGTGGTTGGTGTGATAAATATAGTGCCTTATTCAGTAGTGTGAATCCTGTGGCAAGTTCACATTTTAATTTTTCATCACCGGAACCTATGGGTGTCATCAGTATGATTGCTCCTGAAAAAACATCTTTATTAGGTTTAGTCAGTATCATACTGCCGGCTATTGTAGGTGGTAATACCTGTGTGGTATTAGCAGATGAACTGATGCCATTGTGTGCCATCACATTTGCAGAAGTGTTAGCGACCAGCGATTTGCCGGGCGGTGTGGTCAATATTCTTACAGGAAAAAGCAGCGAACTGCATACTCATTTTTCAAATCATTTAGATGTGAATACAGTTGTATATTGCAAAGAAAATAAAGCGGAGCAAAAAACAATTCAAGAAAATGCTTCATTGAATGTAAAGAGGTCTTTTATATGGAATAAAGATTTTTATAAAGAAGAAAATCAAAATCCATATTACATAATGGACTTACAAGAAATCAAAACAACATGGCATCCAATCGAACAAAGCTTTGCAGGTGGTAGTAAATATTAATATCAATAATTAGATTTATTTCATTTTAAAAAAACAAAAATATGCTATATCGATATTTAGGCAAAAGTGGGTTACAACTTTCAGTACTTTCATTTGGGAGTTGGGTAAGTTTTAGTAAACAAATCAATGAGAAAACAGCAGCCCAATTAATGGCTTATGCTTATAATGAAGGCGTTAATTTTTTTGACAATGCTGAAGTGTATGCTCATGGAGAAAGTGAAAAAATGATGGGAAAAATTTTAAAAAAAGAAAAATGGGATCGTACAACTTATTGCATTAGTAGCAAAGTTTTTTATGGTTGGCATGGAAAAGCAAATAAACCTAATCAAAAAGGGCTAAGTCGAAAACATATTGTTGAAGCTTGTCATGAAGCACTTCAGCGATTTCAAACAGATTATTTAGATTTATTTTTTTGTCATCGTCCTGACAAAAATACTCCTATAGTAGAAACGGTTTTAACAATGAATCATCTTATACAACAAGGAAAAATTTTATATTGGGGCACGAGTGAATGGAGTGGTGTAGAAATTATGGAAGCACATCGGGTGGCATCAGAATATAAGCTGATAGGACCTATTGTAGAGCAACCACAATATAATCTTTTTGAAAGAGAAAAAATTGAAAATGAATTTTTATATTTATATGATACAGTCGGGTTAGGTACTACAATATGGAGTCCGCTTGCCTCGGGTTTACTCAGCGGAAAGTATAATAATGAAAATAATAGAGAAGGTCGCATGAATACAAAAGGATTTGAATGGTTGGCAGAAAAATGGTTACAGAAAGATAAGTTGAAAAAAGTAGAAAAACTTTTACGCTTATCGCAAGAAATAGGTGTGAGCTTACCTCAATTAAGCATTGCTTGGTGTATTCAAAACAAAAGAGTGAGCAGTGCTATTTTAGGTGCTACCCAAAAAGAACAATTAGTTGAAACCTTAAAATCAATAGAAATATTACCGAAGCTGACTCCTGAGATAAATGAAGCTATTGAACAAATCTTGAAAAACAAACCACAATTGCCCGAATTTTAATGCAATAACTCGTGTAGTACAGCAATGCTTTTTATTTCACTTAAATGAGGAATATGATATTGGAGATATTGAATAAGTATTAAAAGAATTTCTTTTCGTTCTTTATTTGAAACAGACACAGCAGATGCATCATTATTCAACATTTGATGAATACGAAAAGATGTTTGTAAACTCACCGTTCCGACAGTATTAGATTCTACGAAACAACCATCCTGAATAGAAAAATGAGTTTGTGTTTCAGTATAATTATTTCTTATTTCATAACCTATTATTTTAGAAAACGCTATTAAAAAAAGGATTGGTTGGTTTGCCGGTTTTGATTTAGCAATTTGAGTAATTTTTTCTTCGATAAAATAATAAAGCTCTTCATTTGTTTCCGGTTCAGTAATAACTTTTTGAAATACTTCTATCATAAAAATAGCAACCGAATATTGAGTCACATCATTATTTGTTGATTGAATATTCCAAAGGGCTTTTGCCTCTTTGATTCGCTGTAAATTTTTATTGGGCTGATGATACACCACCATATCTAAAATAGTAGAAACCTGATAGATATTAGCTTTGCTTCTTTTTTTTTGAGTTGTTCTTACTCCATTCACAATATAAGATTGGATACCGAAATGCAATGTATAAATACTAACAATGACACTGGTTTCGCCATATTTAACTGTTCTCAATACAATTCCTTTTGTGTTATGCAACATAATACTATTTTTCTAAAACCTTAATCATTCTTTTTTCTTTTGAAAGCCATTTTTTTAATATAGCATTTATTTGATCGTGTTGAGTGTTATCTACAATATAATTTTTGAAACCCTCCAATGAATGTATAGTAGATAAATTTTCAAAATATCCATATCCTGCGTACTGATAATTTTCAATTAAAATAAATGAGTTTTCTCCTACTGTACGCCCTTTGTCAATAATAGCAAAGTTTTTATATGGATATAAATATTGCTGGATGATTTGATGAATTTTTAATTGATGCGTTGTTTTGTTATCATGATATGCTTGTTTAATTTTTGTGTGAGTCAAAATAGTTTCTTTTTCATTTTCGGATAGTTCACAATATTCAATATTCAAATCATATTCCTGTATCCATGCCAGCATAGTTTCAAAAGCCAAATGATATGATGGAAAATACTGAATACTAAACACAGAATCTTTTAAAGGTGTAATTTTTAAAAAATCAATATCTTCTTTTTTGATGATATCAATTGAATATAATTTTTCTCCTTGTTTTTCATTTTTATTTACTGAGAGTCTATGTTTTTTTATTTCTATTATTTTTAATAATTGTGAAATAATTTCACTCCCTGTTTCAATGTAATCTATACTTTTGATGCTTTTGATAATTTCACCGTTTTTAAAATTCCTTTTAAAAAAATTAATCGCTTTAGAACGTATATTTTTACTGTTTTCAATATGAAAAATCTTTTGTTCATCATCTAACCAATAATATATACCTGTGGTGGTTGGGAGTTGATTGAAAATTTTATTAATGTCATCTTTAAAATTTGATGGATTGGTAGCAACCATAGGCAATTGATGTGGTGTTATTTTTAACAAATGTTCCAAAAGACTTGTTGTTGCTGTTGCATCACCTTCGGCTCGATGGCGATTATGAATTACAATATTTAAACCGTCGCACAATTTACCAAGTGAATATGAATTTTTATTGGGAATTAAATTTCGACTTAGTTGAAGAGTGCATATTTTTTCTCTTATATAATCATAACCTAATGATGCAAATTCAGCCCGTATAAAATTATAATCAAACGAAACATTGTGTGCAACAAATATTTTTCCTTCCGTTAGTTGTACTATCTCTTTGGCCACTTCGTGAAACTTAGGAGCATTTGCAACCATTTCATTGGTAATACCTGTTAGCTCTGTATAAAATCTTTCAATTTTACATTCAGGATTAATAAGTGTTGAAAACCGGTTCACGGTTTTTTCTCCGTCATGAATTATTATACAAATATCAATGATTCTGTTTTTGTGTAAATCAAACTTCGGTCCGGAGGTTTCAATGTCTATAATAGCATACATGATTTTGTAAATTTATTGAAACTCATCGTAAACAACCTTTTTAAAAAACAGAATTTCAAAAAAATACTTTCATATATTTAACTTTTTTAGTAATTCATTGTCAATATAAAATATTATTTTTGAAATATGGAGAATCCTAAAAAGGAAATGAGCGACGAAGAAATTCTCCTCTTATTTCGTCAAGAAAATACAAAAGAAAAAGCTTTTTCAATATTGGTTAAAAAATACCAAGAGCGACTTTATTGGCATATCCGACGTATATTAATTACACATGAAGATACGAATGATGTGTTACAAAACATGTTTATTAAAGTATGGCGTTATCTAAATGATTTTCGACAAGACTCCGGCTTATATACGTGGATATATCGCATAGCAACCAATGAGTCTTTAACGTATTTGCAAAATCAAAAGAAAAAGGCTACTCACTCACTTTCAGATCATGAAAATTATCTTCAAAATACCTTAAAATCAGAAAAAGGTTTTGATGCAAATAAGCTCGAATGGAAATTGCAAATGGCAATCCAATCTTTACCGGAAAAGCAAAGAGCTGTTTTTAACTTACGATATTATGACGAAATGCCTTATGATAAAATGGCTCAAGTGTTAGAAACATCAGTCGGTGCCTTAAAAGCATCTTACCATCATGCAGCAAAAAAAATTGAAGAGTATATTAAAAATCATTAAACTTACTATATTAAAAAAAGTCTAAATCAACAAATGAATGATAAAAATGACATATTAAATGAGTTAAATGAACTGAAAATCAATTTGCCAATACTTAATTTTCCAAATACTGATTTGCCGAATAATTATTTTGAAACGTTTCATAATGAATTGCTTACACAAATTGAACTTACGGAAATTGAGAAAAATTTTACAAAAGATAATCCTTATATAGCACCGTCAGCTCATTATTTTGAAACGTTTCATAATGAACTTTTCGAAGAAATTAATACAACAAATTTTATAAGCAACTTACCAAAAACCAATCCTTATTCACTAAAAGAAAATTACTTCAATGATTTAAATAAAGAAATAACTAAAAAAATTATTTCTACAAATGCACAAAAACGAAACAGTCTCAAAATAATCTATAGCAAAATATCTATTGCAGCTACTATCTTATTTTTTATCGGATGTAGTTTTTTCTTATTACAAACAAAACAAAATTCTACTTCAAGTGCGGATTTTTCTAAAGTACAAATTGAAAATAAATTATCTCAAATTTCAGATTTAGAAATTGAAAATTATATTAAAGAACATCAATTTGAATTTGACACTCAAATTACTTTTCAAAAAATGGATGAATCAAAAGTTGATTTTCACTCATTAGAAAATGATATTTACAATGTTATTTTTGATGACGTGAATAGTGAAGACATTAAAAACCTTTTATAAAAAATGAAAAAGATTACATTATTTACAATCATTTTATTTTTTCTAAGTGTAATAGCTCATTCACAAGATGACAAATTAAGAAGCTTAAAAGTGAGTTACTTAACTGAACAATTAAACCTTGATCCGCAAACTGCAGAGCGATTTTGGCCTTTATATAGGCAATATGAAAATGAGCTTAAATCAGTTGTTCAAGAAAAAAGAAGAAATGGAAATGAAACTCGAAATTCGTATGAAATATTAGACCAAGAACAAAAAGCTTTAGATATAAAAAGAAAATACAACGATTTATTTTCAAAAGTACTTTCAAACGACCAGGTCAATAGATTGTACCAATCAGAAAAAGAATTTAGGCAAATGGTTATTAATCGAAGCCAAAACATACAAAACTCTCCTCGTACCAATTATAATCAAAGACCCAGAGAAGAAGAAATCGGGAATAGAAGAACTTATGACAACTCTGTAAGCCCTCGTACATTAAGAAATAACCCACCTATACAAAACAACTCTCAAACTCGTCCATCACCACGCCCAGAAAGGATGAATAACTATAATAATGACAGAGGGACTAACTACAGAAGATAATCTTTTATAAAAAAATCTTTTCAAAGTATTTAAAAAAGAAGATAGCGGCTATAGGCCGCTATCTTCTTTTTTAAACTATAATATAAACAGGAAACTATTTCTTAATTAATGTATCCATGATTACATCTTTGTCTAATTTTTTGGTACAGAAAAACCAATCTTTACATTCCATATTTTCTTTATCTTCCATACGTTCTTTTGCTACACCACATGAACCGGCTGTTGGTACAATCACATCATCTCCGGGTTGCCAATCGGCAGGGCATGCTACATTAAATGCATCCGTAGTTTGCATTGCGATTAAAGCTCTATACAATTCATCAAAGTTTCTTCCAATTGAAAGTGGATAGTAAATAATAGCACGAATCACTCCTTTGGGGTCTATAAAAAATACCGCTCTTACTGCTTTTGTACTACTTTCACCGGGTTGTATCATTCCATATTTTGAAGCTACATTCATAGTAATGTCTTCAATCAAAGGAAATGTTACTTCCATATTTTTCATTTCTTTATATTCAATTTTTTCTTTGATAGTTCTTAACCATGCAATATGACTATATAATCCATCAACTGAAAGACCTACTAATTCACAATTTGCACTTTTGAATTTCTCTTGCATGTTGGCAAACGTCATAAACTCTGATGTACACACCGGTGTAAAATCAGCAGGGTGGCTAAAAAGAATAACCCATTTGCCGGCATAATCATTTGGAAAATTAATTTCCCCTTGAGTAGTAATTGCTTTAAACTCAGGAGCTTTATCTCCTATACGTGGCATACTTGTTTGTTGAATTGTTTGTGTTTCCATATCTGTATTTTTTAATGATTATTTTGAGTGCAAATTTCGTAAAAAACTTTATTATTTATTAAAAATAAAATTAATAATAATGTATTTAATATAATTCATTTCTATATTTATAGCTATTTTGTATAATATTTATATATGTACATATTTTAGCTTTTTTAACTTTCTAACATAATATATCTAAATTTATTTAAATGGTTTTCTTAATATTGTAAATAATAAATTTAGATTTTTGGGATTAAAATAAATAAATGAACGAATACTTCGAACACATTATTCATCAGTTTGATTTACCCTTGAAAAATCCTGTTTTGGTTTTTTCATTAATTTTATTCATTATTTTACTTTCCCCTATTTTATTAAAAAAACTAAATATTCCGGGTATTATCGGGCTAATTATTGCAGGTGTAATAATAGGCCCACATGGGTTACATATTTTGGAAAAAAACTCTGCCGTAACTTTATTTTCTACCATCGGGCTTTTATATATTATGTTTATAGCAGGGCTAGAGTTAGATATTAATGAGTTTAAAGTAAATAAGCATAAAAGTATTTTATTTGGATTTTTCACGTTTATTATCCCCATATTGATTGGTTTTCCGACATGCTATTATTTATTAGGTTATGATTTTGATGCCAGTTTTTTAACCGCCAGTATGTTTGCAACTCATACATTGGTGGCATACCCTATTGTCAGCAAATTAGGGGTTTCAAAAAATCAATCAGTTGCTATTACAGTTGGGGGAACTATTTTAACGGATACCGCCGTTCTTATTATTCTTGCAGTGATAATCGGGAAAAGTAAAGGTAGTTTGAATCAAGAGTTTTGGATTCGATTAGGAATATCACTTACAATATTTACTGCCATCATGTTTTTAATTATTCCTAAAATAGCGAAATGGTTTTTTAGTAAATTAGAAAGTGAAAAACATTCACATTATATTTTTGTTTTATCGGTTGTATTCTTTGCAGCATTTCTTGCAGAGGTTGCCGGTGTGGAGCCTATAATAGGTGCTTTTGTTGCCGGATTGGCATTGAACAAATTAATTCCTCATTCATCAGCATTGATGAATAGAATTGAATTTATTGGCAATTCTTTATTTGTCCCTTTTTTCCTTATCAGTGTGGGTATGATTGTAAATATCCAAGTAATATTAAATGGTCCAATGGCACTTATCATTGCCGGCACTCTATCTGCAGTTGCATTATTCGGGAAGTGGGTAGCTGCATGGCTCACGCAAATATCTTTTCGTTATAGTAGTGCTCAAAGACAAATTATTTTTGGTTTAAGTAGCGCACATGCAGCAGCAACCCTTGCAGTAATTTTAGTTGGCTATGAAGCGAATATTATTGATGAAAATATTTTGAACGGTACCATTATTTTAATTCTGATTACGTGTGTTATTGCCTCTTTTGTGACAGAAAAAGCTGCCAAGAAATTAATTTTAGAAACAGATGAATCTACTACAGAATATACCAATACTGATGCCTCTGAAAGCGAACATATTTTATTTCCGGTCGCCGATGTTACAAATATTGAAAAAATATTAGAATTTATTATTTTCATAAAAGATAAAAATTCTGTAAATCCAGTTTCAATTTTATCTGTTGTTGCAAATGATGAAGAAGCTGAAAAGAATAGCCAAATAGCAAAAAATCAATTAGAAAAATTTGTTTTACAAGCTTCTGCCTCCGAAACAAAAGTAAATGTCATCACAACCGTTGACCATAATCCGGCAAGTGGTATTAGCAGAATATCGAGAGAAATTATGGCGGATATTATTATTTTAGGATGGCCTCGACGTGTTGGAATTATTGATAGAATAATTGGAAAGAAAGTAGATAGTATTTTAAATAGTATTGATAAAACAATTTTCGTTTGTCAAGTCGTAAAACCTTTTGTAAGATTAAAAAGAATAGTAATTGCAGTTCCTCCATTTGCAGAACATGAAAAAGGCTTTTCATTATGGTTTTTAAAATTATGCAAACTTTCACAAGAGTTAAGCATCCCACTTTTTTTCCATAGCAATGAAAATACAAAGGTGGCGATTGAAAACATTTCAAGACAAATGAAAATGGGTTCTCCTATTTATATCGAACTATTCAATGCTTGGGATGATTTCTTTATCTTATCACGAAATATTAATGAAGATGATTTATTTGTTTTAGTTTCTGCAAAAAGAGGAGCAACATCTTATAATAGTTTATTAGATACTTTACCATCTAAACTCGAAAAATATTTTTCAAAAAATAGCCGTATTGTCATTTACCCTCAAGAATATAATAATAATCTTAATATTGAACAATATAATGATTTCTCATCAGAGCCTCTAACAAAAGGTATTGAAACTGTACAAAAAATTGGGAAAGAAATTGGTTCTATTTTTAAACGATCAAGTGATGAATAAAATTATATAGTGCTATTATCTATAAAAATCCCTTTTCTTTCATCCAATCATCATTATAAATTTTTCCAACATATCTACTTCCATGATCGTGTAAAACAACAACAACAAAATCATTTGGTGTAAATTGATTTTTCATTTGAACAAGTCCTTGTACCGCAGCTCCTGACGATGAACCGCAGAACAACCCTTCTTCTTTTGCTAACCTTCTACACATTAAAAAAGATTCTTTGTCTTTTACTGTTACCATTTGATCTATATAATTTCTATCATAATTTTCCGGCAAAAAATCTTCTCCCATTCCTTCAAGTGCATATACTTTAGCCAATTCGGGTTTTAATTCGCCTGTATCAAACCAATGCTTTAAAATAGAACCTTCCGGGTCAACACCTACTACATTGACTTTTGGATTTTTTTCTTTTAAAAACATTCCAGTACCAATCAAGGTTCCTCCTGTTCCGGTAGAAGCAATGTAGTGTGTGATTTTACCTTCTGTTTGTTCCCATAGTTCGGGACCTGTACTCATATAATGTGCTTGTCTATTCGAAAGATTATTATATTGGTCAGGATTCCAGCCGTCTCTTTCTTTTGCAACTCTTGCCGCCACACTATAATACGAACGTGGGTCTTCAGGAGCTACATCTGTCGGGCATACAAAAACTTCTGCTCCCATTGCTCTTAAAATATCTACTTTTTCTTTACTCATTTTATCGGCAAGAGTAAATACACATTTATATCCTTTTGCAATAGCAACTAAAGCTAATCCCATTCCGGTATTTCCACTTGTACATTCTACTATTGTACCACCCGGTTTTAATTTTCCGGATTTTTCTGCATCTTCAATTAATTTTAATGCAATTCTATCTTTGATACTATTCCCCGGATTAAAGTATTCCACTTTTGCATAAACCGGACAAGGGAAATCTTTTGTAATACTGTTTAATTTGATTAGCGGAGTGTTTCCGATAGCCTCCACAATATTGTTATATACTCTCATCTTAATATCAATTTATGAATTTTGGTGTCCTATTTTACAGCAGGAGCAGCAATGTCTAACACTTCAACATCAAATACAAGCGGACTATTAGCAGGTATTCCTTTAGGGTTGTTTGGATTTCCCGGCATTCCATTTTTTCCATAAGCTAAGGGCGACGGAATAATTAATTTTGCTTGTGTTCCTTTATTAAACAATGCAATTCCTTCATCCCAACCTTTTATAACCATTCCTTGTCCTAACATAAATGTAAATGGTTCTGTATGTTGGAATTTAGGATCTACGTTTGAGTCAAAAGTTGTACCATCAAGGAGCTTTCCTGTATATTTCATGGTTACTTCTTTGCCCGACACAGCATTTTCACCTGATCCTTTTTTAGTTACAACATAATAAAGACCTGAGGGGGTTTTTGTTGCATTTAAATTATTATCCTGAATATATTTTTGTATAGTTTCATCTTCTTTTCCAATAAGTTCTTTCATTTTTTCTTCTTCTTCTTTTTTAAACTCTGCTTCATTTTTTACAGATATCATATTTACATAAAAATATACGATATCTCCTTTTTTCATAAATGGTGGCATTTGTTGTCCATTTTTAAATACAGAATCTACCGGAATTCGAAATACGGCACTGTCTCCGGCTCCCATTAAAACTAATCCTTCCATCAGATCTCCATTATTTTGTGGGGCTGAAATTTTTGCAGGTACAGGTTCTTCATTATTCATTTTCCTTGAATCAAACAAAACACTATCATTTACGACTGTTTTGATATTCATCATTACCATATCTCCGATAGTTGCTTTTTTCCCTTTATTGTCTTTTACGATTTGGTATTCTAATCCTGATTTTAATTTATTAAAAGAGGTGTTATTTTTACATGAATATAGCCCAACTATTAAGCCAATCATTATTGTAATTATTTGTCTTTTTTTCATTTTGTGTTAAATTGTTTTTTTATTTACTATCTGCCGGGTTAATATCTAAAAGTTCTACGTCAAAAAGAAGTACTTCATTTGGCCCTATATTTGGAGATGGGCTATTAGCACCATAAGCTAAATGGGAAGGGATTAATAATGTTCCTTTTCCTCCTTTTTCAAATAAAGGAATCCCTTCTGTCCAGCCTTTTATCACTCCTGATAATGGGAATGTAATTGGTTCACCTCTGTCATAAGATGAATCAAAAGTTTCACCGTTTAATTTATATCCTTTATAATGAACTTTTACTTTATCGGCAGCCGTTGCATGTTGTCCATTCCCTTTTTTTGTGATAACATAATAAATCCCCGATGCTGTTTTTTGGGCATTCAATTGATTTTTCTTGATATAATCTTTAATTAAAGCATCATCAATTGATATTTGTTTGGCTGCTTTTTCTTTCTGTTCTTTTTCATATTCTTCTTTTGATTTTACTGAAACCATTTTAACATAAAAATTAACTGTATCTCCACTACTTACATTAGGTGGCATATTCCCACGGAATATTGAATCAGCCGAAGCTCTAAAATGGGCACTATCTCCCGGTGTTAAAAGCATAAGCCCTTCCATTAAATCTCCGGTATATTGGGGGGCATTTATTGTTGCCGGTACCGGTTCATTATGGTTCATAGCATAAGAATCAAATAAGGTATTATCTTTTACAATTGTTTTTATATGTAGTGTTACCATGCTTCCTATTTTAGGGAAATTTGTTCCGGGAGCATCTACAATCATTGCATAGTCTAATGCAGGATTAATTTTTTTATATTTTTTTTGTGCAAAAATGGGTGTAGTCATAAGGCTAACAATCCCAAAAGAAAGAAATAGTTTAAGTTTCATAATTGTTTTATTGTTTATTTAATTTTTTAAAATCTAAAAGTTCTACATCAAATATTAGAATGGAGTGAGCCGGTATCCCTTTTGGATTACTTGCACTACCGGGCATTACTTGTGCTCCATAAGCTAAATGTGATGGTATAAAAAAAGTTGCTTTTGTTCCTTTTTTTAGCAAAGCTACTCCTTCGTCCCAGCCTTTTATAACTCTTCCTATTCCAAGTGGAAACTCAAAAGGTGTTACATGATGAAATGCGGTATCAATGTTACTATCAAAAATAGTTCCGTCTATTAATTGTCCTCTATAATTCATACTGACCGTATCATTCGTTAAAGGATGCTCTCCTGCTCCTTCTTCTTTTATAATATAATATAATCCATTATCAGTTTGTTCCGGCTTAAGATTGTTTTTAGTAAAATATTCTTGTAGTTGTTTTGTTTGTAATGCTGTCTGTTTTGCTTCTTCTTTTTGTTGTTTTGCTAACTGTTCTTTCATGCTTTTTTCAAACTGAATTTGCTGTTCTTTTTGAACTTGCTCTTTTGTTTTAATAGAAACTAATCTTATAAAATATTGTATTTTTTCACCGGGTTTAATAAAATCAGGTTTTTTTTGTTTTGTATTTTTATAAACCACATTTTCATCTACCATACAAATTACACTATCACCCGGAGTCATCAGCATGATTACTTCTAATATATCCCCTTTGAATGCAGGTTTTGTCATTCCAAATTCTTGTGGTTTGCCTTTATTTTGGATATATGAATTATACAAATAACGATTACCTGCTACTGAAGCCAAGTGTAATTTAATCATATCCCCTTCCTGTGGTTTATTCTTTCCTGGCTTATCAATTACAAATGCATATTCTATCCCTCCCTGTGTTTTTTTAAAATTCAAAGTTGGTGTTTGTGGCTGTTGAGCCATTATCACAGTTGTGCAAAAACTGACAATTAATGAGATTATTGTAAATCTAGATAGCATTGTTTTAATGTGTTTTTATTATCTATTATGGCTTGTTTAAGATTTTTAATTGTTTCTGCAATACTTTCTTCTGACCTTCCTCCTGATGCATTATGATGCCCCCCTCCATTGAAATAACTACGGGCAAAAACATTTACATTAAAATCCCCTTTACTTCTAAAGGACATTCTAATCTCATTATCACTTTCTCTTATAAAGGTAGAAAAAATAATATTTTTAATACTTAATGGATAATTTACGATTCCTTCTGTATCTCCACTATTTAATTTATACCGGTTCATTTCCTCTTGTGAAACTGCTATAATAGCACTATGATATTCAGGAAACAAAAGCATTTTTTCCGTTAAAATATATCCTAAAAATCTTAATTTATTTTCATGATTATTATCATAAATAGCTTGACTGACATAAGAAGTGTTTAATCCCTTTTTAATAAAATCAGCTACCATTAAATGAACACTTGCTGTTGTATTTGAAAATCTAAAATTTCCGGTATCTGTCATAGCTCCAGCATATAAACATTGTGCAATTTCGTTATTTATCATAGCATTATCATCGAAATCATTTATCAAATCATAAATCATCTCACTTGTACTACTTTTAGATGATTTGCTAATCCCAATATCAAATGTTTTTTCAGGAAAAAGATGATGGTCTATTAAAATTTTAGTAGCAGTTGATTTTTGTAAATAAGGAGCTAAATCTTTTGTTCTAGAAAAAGCATTAAAATCTAAACAAAAAATTATTTTGGCCTTTTCAATAACTTTAACAGCTTCATTTTTTTGCTCATCAAATTTTAAAACTTTATAAGCAGCCGGCATCCATTGTAGATAATCCGGCATTCCATTTGGGGATACCACCGAGCATTTATGTCCTCGTAGTGTTAAATAATGAAATAATCCTAAAGATGAACCCAACGCATCTGCATCTGCATTATAATGATGAGTTATTACTATATTTTGAGGTGTGCTTAATAATGCTCTTATTTCTTCAACTATCTTATTCATCGTGAATACAAAATTGTATTATAATTATGTTATTTTCAAATTTTAAATTATAATATATTCAAAATTTTTGTTACTATGTATTATGTCTTAATATCTAAAACGCCTAAACTACAATAAGCAATCTATATGGCTACTTATTGTAGTTTAATATCAATAGCTTCCTAAATAAAAAATAAGAGAAAGAATTTAAATAACTCAAAATATCTTTGAGATTGAACAACCTAAATACATTCTCTTATGACAAAACTAACATTATTTTCTCACATAGTAAGCAAATTAGATCGCCAAAAATTCAATAAATCAATTGATAAATATTATTCGAATAAACATCAATAAGGCTTTAACAATTGGACGCACTTGATTTCAATACTGTTTTGTCAGTTTGCTAAAAGGCAATCGGAACGGGACATAAGCAATGGTTTGCGTTCAGCTACGGGTAATTTAAACCAAAATATAATATATAAATAGTCCAAAATTTGATTATTTATTTTTTTGCTTTACTTATGGACTATATAATAAATACATCATGGCACAT
>JBDHYI010000026.1:0-33626 GCA_039811265.1 Chitinophagaceae bacterium
ATAACAGCCTTTTAAATACAGCTAAAAAGTGCTACTTTTGGAACTTTAAACCGATACTTTTCGATTTTGCGATTATAAAATTGATAAAACGATATTTCCAACGATTGATATTTTAATTAATAATGCAGGCTTAGCTTCTGGCTTGAGTCGTATTGACGAAGGGCTTTATGAAGATTGGAATGTGATGATTGATACGAATGTGAAAGGACTTTTGCATGTGACGAGAGAATTGCTCCCAACCTTTAAGGAGCAAGGGTTTGGACATATTATCAATATCAGTTCAACCGCCGGTAAAGATGCTTACCCTAATGGGAATGTATATTGTGCCACGAAACATGCAGTGGATGCTTTGAGTAAGAGTATGAGAATTGATTTGTTGAATGATGGCATCAAAGTGACTTCTATCAATCCCGGTGCATGTGAAACGGAGTTTTCAATCGTCCGTTTTAAAGGAGATGAGCAAAGAGCTAAAAAGGTGTATGAAGGATTTACGCCCTTAAAACCCGAAGATGTTGCAGATGCAATTTTTTATACTGCAACCTTGCCCAAACACGTTTGCATCAACGATTTAACGATTACCTGCCTCACTCAAGCCAACGCCCATTATCATATTAAAAAAGTGATTGAGTAAAACAATAATAATTCAAAATAACGATGAGTAAAGAACAATTTTCGCTGAGTTTATCACAATTTAAAACATATTTGCAAGACGGTGCATCGATACTTGATTGCAGAAAGCCAACAACATTCACACAAGGCTATATCCCAAATTCAATCAATATCGGTAATGGTGGAGCTTTCGAAGAGTGGGCAGGTGTGTTAATACCCAAAATGCAACCTATTTTATTGGTGTGTGAGTATGGAGAAGAAGAATCAATGATTGAGCTAATGAAAAAAAATGAATACACTAATGTGCTGGGATATTTGCAAGGTGGATTTGAAACATGGCAAAATGCGAATGAAAATATTGATTTGATTATAGATGTTGAAGCGGATGAATTAAAAATGGATATGAACTATGACAAGCGTTTAGTGATATTGGATGTGCGAACTGAAAATGAATATAACCTTGGGCATGTTCAATCCGCAGTGAACATGCCTCTTAGTCAATTTGTAGATTCCACTATTCTTGCAGGTTTTGAAGAGAATGATAATATTTATATTCATTGTGCAGGTGGTTATCGTTCAGTCATTGCAGCATCTATTTTTAAAAAAGAAGGTTATCACAATATCCGAAATGTTTTAGGTGGTTATAAAAGCATCAAGGAATAACCCGAAATGCCTTTGGTTGAGCCTAAACAAAACCAAAATTAATCAGCTATTCCAAATTTCGTATGATTTGTCAGCTTGGAGAATTAACATTTCAAGACCGTTTTTGATGTTAGCGTGATGTAGTTCACACTGCATTAAGAATAAGGTTTTGCTTGGAGTGTAAACCAAATCAAAAGCGTAATGATTCGGTGTGAGTGCTTCGTATGGAATAGAGGGATAGTCGTTATGCAAGTCGCCCATTCCTAATGGAGTTGATTGTATAATGAGTTGATGTTGGTCTATTAATTTTTTATCAATTTTATCAAAGGGGATACAATTTTTTTTGGGTGATCGATTACACGATTGGTAAGGGATTTGGAGTTTTTGCAGAACGAATTGAACGGCTTTAGCAGCCCCGCCATTTCCGATAATTAAAGCAGCACCTGAAAAGTTTTTTGGTAGAAAATGGAGTAGAGACATTTCAAACCCAAAGGCATCGGTATTGTGACCAATCCATGCGTTATCGGTGATTTTTACACAATTAACAGCTCCTATTTTTTTTGCTTCATCACTCAAATCATCTAAATAATGGATGATATTTTCCTTATGCGGATAGGTTACATTAAAGCCATCAAGTTGAAGGGGAGCTATGTCTGAGCGAATATTCCGAATATCCTGAAATGGGAAATTGGAATATGAATCATTCAATTTGAGGGATTCATATTTTTTTTTAAAATAGCTCTCCGAAAAGGAGTTTCCTAAAGGGAATCCTATTAAACCATATTTTTTCATTCTGCAATTTTATTCCTTATCCAGATATAGCATAAAAGTGTCGCCACGCAAGCCAATTCGAGTGGCTTCGAGCGGAATAATTTCATTTGGTGCAATATTTCCAAGGTTCACATTGCAGCCACAAAGTTTCAAAAAATAAACTTGTTGTGCTTTTTGAGGAGCTTCCCATATAATTCTTTGCTGAGGAATTTGCGTGAGTATTTCTTGAACGAGCCCTTCTCTCACTTCGCCACTGCTTCGATATATCCCAACATTTCCGGCTTCACGAGCTTCTGCAATGACATATTTGCTTCCGGCTTCAAGTTCTGATTTCATTAATTCGATCCATTTAAAAGGAGGAATTATTTTTTCAGCATCTTTACTTCCCACTTCACTTAAAACATTAAAATGTTTTGAAAGTTTTTCAATAAAACCGCATTTTTCATTATGTGGAATGGTAATGGAGCCATCTGAAATTTCGACATATTTCAATCCAAAATCTTTAACCATAGCAATGTATTCGTTCACTTGGTTTCTAACGAGGAACGCTTCAAATAAGGTGCCACCTAAATAAACAGGTATTTCATTTTCAGCATATACTTTTAATTTGTCCTTTAAATTTGGAGTGACCATAGATGTTCCAAATCCAAGTTTTATCAAATCAACATAAGGTTTAGCTATAGAAACGAAATTGATAGTTTCGCCAATACTCATGCCCTTATCCATGACCATGGTTAGCCCATCAATACGAGGTTTATTAGTACGCTCAGGAATTTTTGTTAAAGGATAATTCATTTTGCAAATTTATAATCTGCAAGGTAATTATTTATAGAAATAATCAAAAATATCCATGCTATACTTTTATCCCAAATTTTAGGGAATTTTGCGATCTTGTTTTAAGCAACAGCTTTATTTACCAATTCGGCAGCTTCACTTAATAAAATAGCACTTTGTACTTTCAAGCCGGACTCTTCTATTAATTTTTTAGCTTCTTCAGCATTAGTTCCTTGTAAGCGAACAATAACAGGAACTTTAATTTCACCAATTGCCTTATAAGCATCTACTATTCCTTGTGCTACACGATCGCATCGAACAATACCACCAAAAATATTTACTAATATTGCTTTTACGTTAGGGTCTTTTAATATTATTCTAAAGCCGGCTTCTACGGTAGTTGCATTAGCTCCACCTCCGACATCTAAGAAATTAGCCGGCTCACCGCCACTTAATTTAATCATATCCATTGTAGCCATTGCTAAACCTGCACCATTCACCATACAGCCAACATTACCATCTAATTTGACATAATTTAAGTTGCTTTCACTGGCTTCTAATTCAGTTGGATCTTCTTCGGTTTTATCTCTTAAAGCTTCTAAATCTTTATGTCGAATTAAAGCATTATCTTCTAAATTCATTTTACAGTCTACCGCAATAATTTTATCGTCACTTGTTTTAAATAAGGGATTAATTTCAAGCATGTCGCAATCTAATGAAGCAAATGCTTTATAAAGATTAGTTACAAACTTAACACCGTTTTTAAATGCCTCGCCACTCAATCCTAAATTGAAAGCAATTTTTCGAGCTTGAAAAGCTTGTAAACCCATTCCGGGTTGTATCCATTCTTTAAATATTTTTTCAGGAGTATTATGTGCAACATCTTCAATGTTCATACCTCCTTCTGTGCTATACATAAATACATATCTTTTACTTGTTCTATCTAAAAGAATAGACAAATAAAATTCTTTGGTTGGCTGTGGGCCTTCGTAATAGGCATCTTCAGCTAAAAATATTTTATTTACTTTTTTTCCTGCCGCACCTGTTTGAAGTGTAACTAAAGTATTGCCGATCATATTAGTAGCTACTTCTTTTGCCATTTCTTCGCTTTTGACAACTTGAACACCATGTTGAGAAGGTATTTCTTTAAATGTACCCTTACCTCTGCCTCCGGCATGTATTTGGGCTTTGACAACCACAAATTTACTATTTGTTCTTTGGCTTATTTCTTTATATGCGTTTACGGCTTCTTCTACTGAAAAACAAGTTATACCATTTTGTACCGGTACGTTAAATTGTTTCAAAAGTTCTTTTGCTTGATATTCATGTAAATTCATCGTGAAAAATTTTTGCAAATTTATATTTTATATTTATATCAAAAGAAATAAAATTGAAATATTCAATTATATGTTTTAAAAAACTAAATAATATTTGGAATATTATTATTTATATTTGCGACATTAGATGGATTCTACTCTTTTAATATATGTTTTGGGGGCTTTTATTGTGTCGTTGATAACTCAATACCTTGTCATTGATTTGTCACATAAAAAAGGAATATTTATTGATGATAATAAGAGTGACCTACCACAAAAATTGCATAGAGAACCGACTCCAAGAATAGGAGGGTTAGGAATATTTGTTGCCATTTTGTTTATGACGCGTGATTTAGAGTTGGGTTTATATATTATTTTGTGTATTATACCTGCTTTTTTAGCAGGGTTTTTAGAAGATTTATTAGCCAAAATAACACCTTGGCGGCGATTGTTAATAATGAGTGTTTCGAGTTTAATGGCAATCTATTTAATGGATTGTGTTGTTGTGGATTTTGGATTTATTACTGTGCCCTATTGGGTTGGCATATTTATTACAATTATTGCAATCTTAGGTTTGATAAATGGTACTAATATGATAGACGGTTTTAATGGACTATCATCCGGTGTCAGTTTTTTAATTTTTTCAACCTATTTTATAGTAAGTTATCAAGTAGGGGATTATCAGATGATGTATATAAACCTAATATGTATGGCTGCTATTTTAGGCTTTTTATTTTTTAATTTTCCAAAAGGCAAAATTTTTTTAGGAGATGGAGGTGCTTACAGTTTAGGCTTTCTATTAGCGGTAATTTCTATAATGATAGTAAAAAGACATTCAGATAGCTCAAATGCTGAAAGTTTTATTTCGCCTTGGTTTGCATTGGTTAGTTTAATTTATCCCGTTTGGGAAGTAATTTTTTCTTTCACAAGAAGAACTTTAGTGCATAAATTATCTCCTTTGTATCCGGATTCAAAGCATGTGCACCAATTAATTTATAGAAATTTGGCAAAGCAAAATAACCCACTGACAACATTATTTATTTACCCGGTAGTAATAATATTTAACACCTTTGCTATTTTATTTTATAACAATTCAGTTGCGTTATTTATTATTTCATTAATTTTCATTACCCTTTATACTGTTTTCTATTTTCATTTTTCTCGAAAAGAACTATCCAAAAAATGAAATATAAAAAATAAAAAAGATTGTAAATTTGCCCCCTGAAAAAATAAAACATGTACGAACAACTAATCAACAAAGAGAATAAATTAGCAGTGATAGGCTTAGGATATGTCGGTTTACCTATTGCATTAGAGTTTGCTAGAAAAATCAAAGTTATCGGTTTTGACATAAACGAGAAGCGTGTTGAAATGATGAGAAATCACATCGACCCAAGCAATGAATTGGAAAGTACTGCATTTGAAGGGTGTGATATAGAATTTACAAGTTCATTAGATAAATTAAAAGAAGCAACTTTTTTTATTGTGGCAGTACCAACACCGGTAGATGAACACAATGTACCGGATTTGACTCCTGTTTTAAGAGCTTCTGAAACCATTGGGAAAGTTATTAAAAAAGGTGATTATATCGTGTTTGAATCAACTGTATATCCGGGTTGCACTGAAGAGGATTGTTTGCCGGTAATAGAAAAAATATCAGGACTAAAAGGAGTTGTAGATTTTAAATTAGGCTATTCTCCTGAAAGAATAAACCCGGGTGATAAAGAACATACTTTGCAAAATGTAGTGAAAGTTGTTTCAGGTTGCGATAAAGAATCAGCAGAAATAATCGCAAAAACCTATGAATTGGTTGTAAAGGCAGGGGTGCACAGAGCGAGCAGTATCAAAGTTGCCGAAGCAGCAAAAATCATTGAAAATACACAAAGAGATTTGAACATAGCTTTGATGAATGAACTTTCTATCATTTTTGATAAACTCGGAATTAATACCTATGAAGTTTTAGAAGCAGCAGGTACAAAATGGAATTTTTTGAAATTTTACCCGGGTTTGGTAGGAGGACATTGTATTGGTGTGGATCCTTATTATTTAACCTACAAATCTGAACAAATAGGTTATAAATCAAGAGTCATTTTAGCAGGAAGAATTATTAATGATGAAATGGCTAGTCATGTGGCAAAAAAAACCGTACAAGCTATTATAAAAAGTGGCGTTGATATTCTGAAAGCTAAAGTTCTTGTAAAAGGAATTACATTTAAAGAAAATGTATCGGATATTAGAAATTCTAAAGTAATTGATTTAGTCAAAGAATTAAAAGGATACAGTGTTAAAGTCGATATAGAAGACCCACATGCTGACAATGATGAATTAATTCACGAATATGGCATCGGGCTTTCAGAAAATATAGAAAGTAAATATGATGCTATTATATTAGCGGTAAATCATAAAGAATACGCTCAATATTCTGAAGAATATTTTGAGAAAATGTTAAAGAAAGGTGGTTTGTTAGTTGATTTAAAAGGCATATTTAGAAAGGAAATTTCTAAATTAAATTACTGGACATTGTAAAAAAATGGTTAAAATTTGATTGTATTAAATTATTTATTTGTAAAGAATCAACTTTTTTATTAAATTTACGTCTAATGCAATTGAAAGTAAATAAAACTAAAATGAAAAAAATTATTAGCTCACTTTTTGTGGTTTTGTTATTATCAACAAGCGTTTTTGCACAAAATACGGAGTTGAAACCTTCACCAAAGGTACAAAAAGATATAGAAATCCTTAAAAAAGCAGAATTAGGATTAACTGAAATTCAAGTTCAAAGAATTACGTACTTATTGATAGGAGAGGAATCAAACTTTAAAAGAGTAGAAAAAGCATTTGAAGGAAATAAAAGCCAATTGGAATTATATTCTAAAGAGCTATTTGAAAACAAAATAAGCAATATCAAAGGCGCAATGTCTGCACCTCAAGCAGAAAAATTCGACCAACTTAAACTTGCAGATAAACTAAAATAGTTTTATTTATTTACTTATTAAATAAAGTATAAGAAAACCTTAACTAAATTTAAGGAAAATTACTTTAATTGTATTATTAATTTTGCAACCTATTGTTATAACCCTACTAAAAAATAAAAAGCATAATTACAAATGAGACAACTAAAAATTGCAACCCAAATAACCAACAGAGATAGTCAGGCTGTTGAGAAATATCTTCAAGATATTAGTAGAATACCTATGATTAATGCAGAAGAAGAAACAGTATTAGCACAAAAAATAAGAGGTGGAGGAAAAGAATCTAAAGCTGCTTTAGAAAAAATGGTAAAATCAAATTTAAGATTCGTAGTTTCTGTAGCAAAACAATATCAACATCAAGGGCTTACACTTAGCGACCTTATAAATGAAGGAAATTTAGGATTAATAAAAGCCGCACAACGTTTTGATGAAACAAAAGGTTTTAAGTTTATTTCTTATGCCGTATGGTGGATACGTCAATCCATTTTACAAGCTTTGGCCGAACAAGGTCGTTTAGTCCGTTTGCCACAAAATAAAATAGGTACTTACAATAAAGCAAACAAAGCCATGATGGCTTTTGAACAAGAAAACGAAAGAGAACCGTCTGTAGAAGAATTATCTTCTATACTTGGAATGGCTGAAACCGACGTTACAAGTATAATGGTTACAAATAGTCGTCATCAGTCTTTAGATGCTCCGGTTCATGATGCGGATGATTTAAGCATGGGAGATTTATTGACGGGAGCAAATGATACTGATGAAAGCGTTATTCAAGACAGCTTAAGAGCTGAAATTAAACGTATTTTAAAATCATTAAGCCCAAGAGAGTCCGAAATCGTTACCGCTTATTTCGGATTAGAAGGTAATGACGGACCTACCATTGAACAAATTGGTGAAAAATATGATTTAACTAAAGAACGTATCAGACAAATTAAAGAAAGAGCCATTAAGCGACTTCAAAAAACAAGATATAGTAAATCTCTAAAATCGTATTTAGGATAAACTAATTTCTAAAAAATAGTTTTAAAGCTACCTGTAAAATGGGTAGCTTTTTTTATACTTATAAAGTAAAATACGACTCAATGTTTTTCATTATAGAACTTTTAGTAGATACTTTTATAGCTATTTTTTTTAATACGTATTTAACTTAAAAAATTAATTTCCTTTTTTTGTTTCTTTTAAAATCATTTCAGCAACTCTTCTTCCGGTTTCTGCAGCTCCATTCATAAACCCCTGAAACATTTCACTGCAATGCTCTCCTGCAAATAAAAAATTACCTATTGGTTCCATTTCTAAACCGGCTATTGATGTCCGCTGTCCTAATTTATAACAGCTATAACTACCTTTTACGTAAGGGAAATCTATCCAGTTAGCGAAAATATGTTTGTTTAGAAATTGTTGTTTTGAATTGATAAAAATCTTATCTAATTCATTAACAAATTCATGAACAATATTTTCAGGAAGCTCTGTTCTCCATAAATGAGTAGGCGGTGCCATTTTATTTTTAAAAGACTTATTGCTTAAATCATTTGAATAGGAGCCTCCAAAATAACATACATAAGCTCCAAGATTATTTTCTCCGGGTTTATTATAACTGCTATCCCATCCGTTTGTTATATCCTTATGAAATAAATACCCCATAGCTTTACTTTTGTCCATCCAAGGTCTTCTTTCATATCCCAATACTAATTTAGTATTCATACCATATCCTAATTCATCAATGCATTTCCTTTTTTCTACTGAAATATTTTTTAAATTAAGTTTTATTTTACGAAGGATGGTAAAAGGAATGGTACATACAATTACTTTTGCTTGTACAGATTTATTGTTACTAAAATGAATTAAATAGGTACCATCTTCATTTTCAGTAATTTCTTGAACTTCGTATTCTGTTTGAATTTTATCGTTACCAATTTTATTTACAAGCCCTTCTATAATTTTTGAATTACCTCCTTTAATCCTATATCGTTCATCACTTTCTCCAAAGACTTTAAATCCTTCACTGGTATCGGTATCAATCATATCGAGTAAATTAAGTGTAGATTGTTCTTCACAATCAATACCATACTCAGCAATTAAAGCTGCTATTAAAAGATCTTTTAACCACTGAGAACAACTTAGAGATTTTATATAATCAGAGAGAGGTGTATTATCTAATCTCTTTGCTTCCGGAGTATCAAAATCTTTTACTAAGCTATTTCTGTCTTCTGCTATTTTAGGAGCTATTTTTTTAAACTCAGCTATTATTTCCTTTTCTGAAATTAGTCGGTTGTCAAAATAATATACATCCTTAATGAGATTTTTTTCTTCTTGTTCTTTTATTAAATCAAATAATTCTAAATTGAATTCCTTAGCCAAATCTAACATATCCTTATGGTCAGAGTCAACAAAATCTCCACCAAATTCAGGGAATACTCCTATGCCTAATGGATCATTATAATGAGTAAGAATTCGGCCACCTAGTCGCACCTGAGCTTCAAAAATTTTAAAATTTAGATTTGAATTCAACAGATGGTTGGCACAGTTTAATCCCGCTATTCCTCCACCTAATATTGCAATATCCAAAATGTCGGATTTGTCGACCTGGTTTTCATTACTACATGATGTAAGGAAAGATGGTAGGCTTAAAGCAAGTGTTATACCAACTGTACCTTTTACTGTTTTACTTATAAATTCTCTTCTGGCGTAAAGATTAGTAGAAGAAGAACTTCTGTTGCTTACTAAATATTCTCCTACTTCTTTATTTAGAGAAGCGAAGAGTCTTTTTAATAATTTGTTTTTAGGTTTTCTCATGGTTTTAATTATTAGGAATTATTAATGTTTTTTTCGCATTGAGAAGGGGTGGTTCTTGGATTTTTTTAGTTACGTATTCCTTTCTAGTCCATATTGACAAGGCTATCCTTTAAAATTATATTTAATACCAGTCTATACAAAAGAGCTAATTAATTTTAGTACTTCGAAAATATTAAAAAAATAAATTTTAAGTTAATTATAAAGAAGAAAAAAATATTAAAAAGCTATCAATAAGTATTTTTATTACTTTAGGAATATGAAGTTATTAATTTTTGATGAAATATTTATTTGATAATTTAAAGAAAACGAACCACACATAGATAAATTTTTAATCGATAGGTAAATGAAACATTAGAAGTATTCTTTGATAGCACTATGAGATAAGATGTTCAAACAAGCTTTTATCTGTATTAAGAAAGATATTTCAAGCGTTGTTTTCACAAAATTAAATTAGAGTAAAAATAACTTTGTTTTTTGCATTGTTAGATTTAAGTAACATTTTATATGCTCTACGTTTTTGAGTTTGTTTTTTTATAATTTGGGTTATTATTTAACTATTTAATTCGTAGCTGAATATTTATTTTATCTTAACTGATAAAGCAACTTTTTCTAAAAATTTTAATACTTCTGGTAAATTATTAGTATCTGCTGTTGCCTTTATTTCATAAAGTTCGTTTGAATAATCGTCTTTCATAAAATAATACATTAATGTATATACCTTGTCAAAATGTTCTGATATTTTATAGCGTAATGTTTTCTCCTTAATATGATATATTTTAAAATCTACAAGGCGATAATTATCTTTCAATGTATCATTAACATCAAGATTTGTGGTTGTTAGTACTGATTCTATAAATGCTTCTTCAATAGATGTTTTATACTCTGAAATATATTTGCTCACTGAAAACCAATATCTAGAATTTTTAGTACCACACAATGCTAAATACAAAATATTGCTATTCATTTCAATTAATGAATTTTTCAATTCTCCTTCAAACTCTTTACTGTCTTTTGGTAGTTCAAATTCAAACTTATTGTTGTCAATTTGAACCAATTTTGAATTAGAACTAATATGATTATTACAACTGAAAAATACAAAGATTAAGACAGAAATAATTAAAAAAGGTAGGGCTTTCATTTATATTATTTTTTAGTCAAATTTATTAAAATGGCGTTCTTTTAATTAAAAATAGTTGAAAACTCAAAAAAAGAACTAAATAAAAAAAGGCAAGTTACTTATATCGCACCGCTACAACTTTGTACCTTTGCTGTGTTCCCACCCTGGAGGAGTAAAAGGAGCTGGTCGTATAAGACTTGCCGATGCAAATGTATATTATTAAGTTTGATTTTAGAATTTTTTAAATAAAAAAACTTTTACTTCAAATTTAATTTTCACAAGAGTTTTTAATTAATCCCATTGTTGTGTTGCATTTAATAATACCGATTGGGCATTTAATACTTGATGATGTTTCGGATCATTTCCTTTAATATGAACCAAAGCAACAACTTTTAAATTTTTCTTATTTCGATAAAAGTCTTTTATATCACTTGTGTAAATAAGTTCCAAAACATGATCTTTTTCTAAAGTAATATTGTCCCCTAAATTTTGACTCAAGACTTTTGTAAGGACTTGATGGTGCATATAATTTGAATCGGCATTTGCTTGAGAAACTGATTTGACACTATCTTCAATTAAGTAAACACTTAGGTATGCATTTTTATACATAGTATCATGCGTACATGCAAATACTTTCACTTCTAATTTATTGTTTTTTTCTTTAGTGCTAATGGCTAATCCTGTAGATGTTTTATCGTTTTTTAGTAATTCCATTATATTAATTCGCCAATTGTAAATACTATAAACGACAGAATCAATTTGAGTACCTTTTTTAGCCGGAATTCTATTTATTGCTGCTCTAGGGAAACCGCTAATACCGCCTAAATAGTTTTTCAAATCATTATAAAATATAGGAATTTCAAGCCAATCACCTTGATGAATACTTACACCGATTACTTTATTTGAAGATATATCTAACATAGCATTCATACTGTCTTGCCCTGTGGGACAATTTGGGTTCCACTCTCCAACAAATGATTCGATCAATATTTTTTGGGTGAAAGTTGCAGGAGTTGGGTCAATATAAATAGTATGATTTGGCCCAAAAGAATCATCATCTTTTTTACATGAAAAAATAAACAAGATAATGGAAAGGAATATGTATAATCTTTTTTTCATTAATTCCATAAAGATAAAAAAAACGCTCAAACCTGAGCGTTTTTTTTATAAATATAATTTATGATTAATCCCAAACTTGTTTTTTCCCAAGCTCTACTTTTTGAACATTGAATACATCACGAGGAGAAGTATTAGTATGTATAAATGCTACAACTTCTACTTTGTTATAGTCTAAAATATTCATAGAAGATAAATCAACATTTTTAAATTCTACGATAGTGTATTTGTCGGGAGAGGTTAAATTAATATCATCACCTTTCTCATTAGTAACAAAGCCTCTTAAAACATGAGAGTGAGTCCAGTTTGCATCAACAACAACTTGTTGAGAATAATTCGATTGACCACCCGGAGATTGAGGAACTTTATCTTCGGTTATTGCGATTGTAATTTTTCTACTTGGAAGATTAGCATTATAACCTACAAATACTTTAATATCAGCAGATGTACCGTTTAATTTAGTTACTATTGCCATACCGCAATCAGCAGTTTTGTTTAAATCAGTTTGCACTTGACCAGACCAAGAGCCACGTCCTGTTGCATCAGCTCTATCTACACTACCATTAGGGAAACCGGTAACTCCGGTTAATGTTTGAATCCATTGGTTAAAAGAAGGTAATTCCATTGGGTCGCCATCGTGAACAGCAACTCCTGCAACGGTTGTAGGGTAAGTGGTTAATAACTGTTTCATAACTTCGGCACCTTCGGGACACCAACCACACCATTCACCGGTAAATTCTTCTAAAAGAGCTTTTTTGGTGAAATCTGTTGGCACTTTTCCAACATCTCCTAATGGGTCATTATTATTCCCATTGTTTCCATTGTTTCCATTGTTTCCATTGTTTCCATTGTTGTTATTATTCCCGTTGTTATGTGTACCAAATGGGTTTGTTCCGGTTGAACTACTATTTGTTTTTTTACATGCAGAAAAGCCAAAGACAAGTACTGCAAAAATTGATAGAGAGATGAGTTTTTTCATTTTATTTAATTTTAAATATATTTTAGTTTCAAATTTATTAATGTTTTATAAAATTTCAAAAAAAATCTTTTAGATATAGACGAAAATCTTTTTTTATAAGTTTGTTTAGAAAGGGAAATTATCATTTTGTTTTTTATCAGGTTCAATCCCATTAATATTAGTATTTTGAGAGTTTTCTAACTTCCTTTTTTGCATATTTGCTAGTTTAATCATACGGGCTAAATTCGATTCTTCTAAATTTAATGCTTTATCTATCCATAAATTAACTACGTCAATCAGTTCTTCTTTTGAAACTTTATTACAAATATTATAAAATGGGTCATTTATAAATATTTCAAGTTCTCCTTTTTTTATTAAATTGTCAATAATTGTCAATCCCATATTGTTTTCACAAACCTTATTGATAATGCCAAGTTCAAAAATTTCATTTGCTGAATAAGTTTTTCCGGAATTGATAATTTCATTTGCTTTTTGATAGCCAATTTTTTTAGTTAATAAACTATATGCCCCCATACCCGGAAAAGTGCCAAAAATAATTTCAGGGAAACTGAATTTTGCCGACTCCTCAGCAAGTATGTAATTTCCGGATAGGGCACTTTCAAAACCTCCACCAAAAGCATTTCCTTGTATAACACAAGTAGAGAAAACATCTTCGTTATAATTATTATTATAATTATAAACTAAATCAATACATTTAAAGGCATATTCTTGTAAATCTTTTGTCCTTTTTGTATTTATACAGTTGACAAAAAATTCCAAATCACCACCTAAATTCCATACACCTTTATTAAGGGAATATGCAACTACATATTTGATATTTTCTTTTTTTATAAAATAAACTATTAAATCTTTTACATAAGTTAAGTTATTTAAAAAATCCAAAGAGTAACATAACTTATCTTGCAAATCAATTCCTATCCATAAAATTTTATAGTCACTATCAATTTTTACTCTAAGATTATTATTTATAAACAAATTGAAAATTTTATTTTTATGATAGAATGATTTTTTTATATAATACAAAAAGATGAAATTAACGTGATAAAATGAATGCATTTTATTAACAGATTGTGGAAAGCGATTAAAACATTACCATAATTGAATTTGCTTATAAATTTAAATTTTTAATTCAAATTAGATTATTTACTTTCGCAAACCAATTTTTTATCAACAAATAAGTTCTTTATTTTAAATCATATTATGGTCAGTAGAAGAAACATCAGAATAGAAGTAGTTCAAAGTATTTTTGAAGCTAATTTTCAAGAGAATGAATTAAATAAACAATTAGCCCTAAAAATTTTTAACGAGAAAATAAACAATACACAAGCATTATATGCGGCGATTGTTCATCTGACTTACTTGATAAGTCAATACGTTACCATTTATGCAAATAAAAAAGCATCAAAACTTTTGCCCACGGCTGAAGATAAAAATATTAATATAAAGATTGCTCATAATATTTTGATGACTAAATTAAAAGAAAATACTTCTTTTATTGATGTGATAAAAAAATATAAAATTGCCAATTTGTTTGAAGAAGAATTTGTCAAAAAACTTTTTATTCTTTTAATCAATACAGACGAGTATAAACAATACATTAAAAATCCTTTACAAAACTCTTTAGAAGAAAAAAATATTATTCAAACTATTTTAAATAGTTGCATTTTTGAAAATGAAGAAACGGCTAATTTTTTAGCTGAAAAATACATGAATTGGTACACCGATTTTGAAATGCTGTATTCATGGAATGAAAAATTATTACATAATATTAAAGCATTTCCTTTTAATGAAATTATATCAGCAGAAAAAATGAATTTCGCAAAAGATTTGCTGAATTGTTATTATGATAAAAAGGAAATTGTATTTGAGATAATCAAACCCAAACTTGCAAATTGGGATCCTGATCGTATTGCTCATATAGACATGATAATTCTTCATGTTGCAATTTGTGAATTTTTATATTTTGAAACAATACCGGTTAAAGTTACAATTAACGAATATATTGATATTGCAAAAGAATATAGCACTCAACAGAGTGGGGTATTCGTGAATGGAGTTTTAGATAATATTAGAAAGGAATTAGAACAACAAAATAAAATTCATAAAATTGCATTTGAAAAAAATAAATAATCTTTTTAATGGTAAAATCTTATTTTAAATTTATTTATTTGGGGATATTATTTATTTACGCTTGCAATGATGGCAGCCAGTCAAAAAATGAATTGCCTGAAGGTAAGTTAAGCACAGATATTGTTAATAACCCACGCACGATTGATAATGATAACAGTCAAAATATTTTAGGAACTTTAAAATTTGATGACACAATCCATCAATTTGGAATATTAAAAGAAGGCGAAATTGTAGAATATGATTTTATAATGACTAATATAGGTCAAAAAGATATATTCATCAGTGAAGCAAAAACATCATGTGGTTGCACGGTTCCAAGTTATCCCTCAACACCTATTAAACCCGGGCAAAAAGAAAGTATTAAAGTAAAATTTGACAGTAAAAGCAAAGTAGGGTACAACGAAAAAACAGTTGATATTATCACAAATGGAGACCCATCGATTTATCACCTTTACATACAAGCACAAGTGAATAAATAATATATATTTTTATCAAATTCAAATAATTCACTTAATTTTGAAAACTCTTTAATTTATATATATAATATGAACATTTTAAGTATTTTATTCGTTTTAGCACAAGCTCAAGGAGGAAACCCATGGCTCACTCCAATTTTTATGTTTGCCATGATTGGCGTAATGTATTTCTTTATGATTAGACCCCAAGTAAAAAGAGCAAAAGAACAAAAAGCATTTTCAAATAGTACTAATGTCGGAGATGTTATTGTTACTACTTCCGGTATTCATGGTAAAATTGTAAAATTCAATGATGATGGCAGCATGTCTTTGGAAGTTGATAGAAACACTATCCTAAAAATGGATAAAAGTTCTATCTCAATGGAAATGACTCAAGCAATGAGAAAAAATACTTCTACAAATACAAGCTCATAATAAAATATAATTTAAAGACAGTGAAAATATTTTCTTTTTTAAAAAATAAATTTTTTATTGTCACTGTCATTTTTGTTATTTGGGTTGTTTTTTTTGCACAATATGATTTGATTTCGCTCAGGAAACAAAGACAAGAACTACAAGAAATGAAAGATAAAATAAATTATCTTCAATCAGAAGTATTAAAACTCCAAAAACAAAAACAACTTTTGGAAAACGATTCCAACACCGTTGAAAAATTTGCTCGTGAAAAGTATTTTATGAAAAAAGACAACGAAGATGTCTTTATGATTGATACTATAGAAAATATAGACAAAAAAAGTATCAATCACTGATATTATTTTGATTTTTCTTTTATTATTTTTAACATTGAGTTTTTATTAAATTATTTAAAAAATATTGCATGTCCAAAAAAGTATTACTTACAATTATTGCAGCTATCTCATTTATGTATTCAAACGCACAAGCTAAATTGGTAGAGAAAGTTACAAAGTCGAATAATCAAGATATTGTAATTCCTTATGAAAAATATGAATATCCAAATGGTCTAACGCTAATCGTACACGAAGACCATAGTGACCCTATCTGTCATGTGGATGTTACTTATCATGTAGGCTCAGCCCGCGAGCAAATTGGAAAATCCGGTTTTGCTCATTTCTTTGAACACATGATGTTTCAAGGAAGTGATAATGTAGCAGATGAACAACATTTCAAAATCATTACCGAAGCAGGCGGCACTTTAAACGGCACAACAAACCGTGATAGAACTAACTATTTCGAAACCGTACCCAGTAATCAATTAGAAAAAATGTTATGGTTGGAATCAGACAGAATGGGTTTCTTATTAGATGCCGTAACACAACAAAAATTTGAAGTACAAAGAGCTACCGTAAAAAATGAAAGAGGGCAAAACTATGATAACAGACCTTACGGTTTAGTTCAAGAAATGATAGCTAAAAATTTATTTCCTTATGGTCATCCATATTCTTGGTTGACGATAGGTTATATCGAAGATTTAAATAGGGTTGATGTTAATGATTTAAAAAACTTTTTCTTAAGATGGTATGGACCGAATAATGCCGTTATCACAATTGGGGGAGACGTAAATACTCAGGAAGTTGTACAATTAGTAGATAAATATTTTGGGAAAATACCAAAATGTCCTCCGGTTGAAAAAACTATTTTGCCAAGACCAACATTAGATAAAGACAGATATGTAAGCATGGTGGATCAATATGCAAAATTGCCAATGTTAGTTTGTGCAATGCCGACAGTTCCTTCTTATGATAAAGACGAAATTGCTTTGGATTGTTTGGCTGAAATTATAGGAGGTGATAAAAATTCTATTCTGTATCAAAATTTAGTTAAAACACAAAAAGCAATAAATGTTACTTGCTATAACAGTACAAGCGAACTTGCAGGAAATTTCCAAATTTCCGTTACTCCTAAACCCGGAACTCCTTTGGCAGATGTGGAAAAAGAAATACGAAATGCGTTTAAAGAATTTGAAAAAACAGGAGTTAGTGATGATGCATTAGACAAGTTTAAACGATCAACTGAGGCACAACAAATATATGGAATTGAAAGTGTATCGGGTAAAGTATCTCATTTGGCAGCCTATCAAACCTTTACAGGTAATGCAAATTATATCCAAAAAGGATTAGATGAATTAAGACAATTAACTAAAGAAGATGTTATGCGAGTTTATAATCAGTATATCAAAAATAAACCTATGCTTATCTTAAGTGTTTTAACAAAAGGAAATGAAGGATTAATTGCAGCAAAAGATAATTATACTATTTCCAAAGAAGGGTATGTAGCTCCTGATTATGGATACAAAGGGTTAAAATATGTAAAAGCAAAAGATGATTTTGATAGAAGTAAAATGCCTAAAGAAGGTCAGGCTGTAAGTGTAAAAGTTCCTCCTTTCTCTATCCAAAATATGAACAATATTAAAATCATTCATTCTAAATCAGATGAAATACCTGCAGTGGTTCTTTCAATCGGATTTAAAGGAGGTAGAATGGTAGAACAAAATAATTTATCAAAAGTAGGATTGGGAAATTTATTTGCAGCTATGATGAATGAAGACACAAAACTTCATACGGCTGAACAAATCAATGTTATGTTGGACAAATTAGGAAGTAGCGTGAACGTTTCATGCGATTTAGATGAAATCACTGTTACCGTTCGTAGCCTTAAGAAAAATATTGAACCAACATTAGATATTTTAAAAGAAAGAATTTTTCAACCTGAATTTAAACAAGAAACTTTTGACCGATTAAAAAATCAAACCTTAGAAAATATTAAAAATGCAAAAACAAGAGCCGCTACTATGGCATCAATTGTTAGTAATATGATATTATATGGAAAACAAAATGTTATTGGGTTGCCATCAATCGGTACAGAAGAAAGTATTAAAAACATAACGTTGAATGATATTGAAGACTATTATAAAAAATATATGTCTTCTAATGAAATGAATATTGTTGTTGTTGGAGATTATGATAAAAAAGATGCCTTTAAATTGAAAGATATTTTTGAAAAAATGCCAAATCAAAAAGTGGAAATTCCAAAAATCTCAATAAATACGAAAGGTATATCTAAAGTCGTATTTGTTTATGATATACCTAAAGCGGCACAGACAGAGTTTAGAATTGGAAATATGACCAATTTAAAATATGATGCGACGGGAGAATTTTATCGTTGCGGTATTATGAATTTCCCTTTTGCCGGTGCATTTAATTCAAGATTAAATTTAAAATTAAGAGAAGACAAAGGCTGGACTTATGGTGCAAGAGGCGGATTTAATGGAAATGATTATACCGGCTCATATTTATTTGCATCCGGTATCAAAGCATCTGCTACTGACAGTGCTTTGATTGAAATTGAAAAAGAATTTAGAAAATATTATGAGAATGGAATCACAAATGAAGAATTGACATTTACAAAAAATGCAATAGGATTGAGTGATGCAAGAAAATACGAAACCTTATTCCAAAAGGCAGGCTTCCTTGAAAATATTTCAAAACATGATTTAAGAGCTGATTATGTGGATGAACAAATGAAAATTTTAAACGATTTTGATAAGAAAAATACAGATGTATTTATTAAAAAATGGCTCAATTATGACCAATTTAATATAGTGCTTGCAGGAGATTATGAGAGCTTAAAACCTAAATTAGAAGCTCTCAAATATAGAGTTGTCAAAATAGATGAAAATGGAAATGTGAAAAAATAATTTTTTATAAAAAAAAATCTAATGTGTAACTTAGATTTAAATAAAAAAGATGAAAAATTTTTTGTATGCTATTGTTTTAATATTCTTTAGTGCCTGTTCAAATAATGATGTTGATTTAATTGTATATAATGCAAAAATATATACAGTAAATGAAAGTTTTGATACCGCATCTGTATTGGTAATCAAAGATGGAAATATTTTTGATATCGGTGGAGAAGAACTTTTAAATAAATATAATAGTAAACAAAAATATGATGCAAAAGGAAATTTTATTTATCCGGGTTTTATAGATGCACATTGCCATTTTACAGGTTATGCAAAAGATAAATACAAATTAGCTTTGTTTGGTACAACATCTTTTGAAGAGGTAGTTTTAAAAACTGTAGAATATTCAAAACAAAATCAAAGAGAATGGATAGAAGGAAGAGGTTGGGATCAAAACGATTGGGAACACAAAGAGTTTCCAACAAAAGATACATTGGATCAATTATTTCCTAATACTCCCATTTATTTAGTAAGAATTGATGGCCACGCCGTTTTATGTAATCAAAAAGCTTTAGACCTTGCCGGAATTAATGAAAATACTAAGATTGAAGGCGGAGAAATAGTTTTAAAAAATGGAAAACCAAGCGGAGTTTTAATTGATAATGCCCTTGAAGTTGTAAGAAAAATAATTCCACAGCGAAATGAAAATGAAATAATGCATGATTTTGCAAAAGCCGAACAAGATTGTACTTCGCTTGGTTTGACAACTGTTGTTGATTGTGGTATTGATAAATTCACTATTGAACTTTTACAAAAAGCCTATCAACAAAAAAAACTTAATATCAAAACAGCAGCAATGTTAAGTAATGATAGAGAAAATTTAGATTATTTTTTAAATAAACAAATTTATAATGATGGGAATTTACATATTATTGGTTATAAAGTTTATGCTGATGGTGCCTTAGGCTCAAGAGGTGCCTTGCTACTTCATGATTATGCAGACAAACATGCTCACTATGGATTTCAAATCATAAATAAAGATAGTTTGAAATTTTTAGCCGCTGAAATAGCAAAAACAAATTATCAAATTTGTACTCATGCTATCGGCGATTCCGCTAATAGAGAAGTTTTAAAAATTTATGCTGAAGCGCTTAAAGGTAAAAACGACAGGCGTTGGCGAATTGAACACGCACAAGTTATTGATGAAAATGATTTTCATTATTTTGGAGATTACAACATAATACCCTCTGTGCAGCCAACACATGCAACCAGCGATATGTATTGGGCTGAAAAAAGGATAGGGGCGGAGCGAATTCATAATGCTTATGCATATAAAAAACTACTTAACGAAAACAAATGGCTCCCTTTGGGTACTGATTTCCCGGTTGAAGAAATAAACCCGCTTCATACTTTTATCGCAGCTGTTTTCAGAAAAGATAAAAATAATTTCCCTCAAAATGGTTTTGAAATTGAAAATGCTTTAAGTCGAGAACAAGCACTCAGAGGAATGACTATTTGGGCAGCTAAATCCATCTTTGAAGAAAAAAATAAAGGAAGTTTAGAAAAAGGAAAAGTAGCTGATTTCTGCATTTTACCAGTTGACTTAATGACAGCAAGTCAATCAGAAATTTATAATGCAAAAGTTATTGGTACGTATATCAATGGTAATAATTTAATGAAGAATTAGATTAATAGCGTAAGATAACCGGTTTCGTTCAACTGTGGTTTGCATCCTGACTTGTCTGTTTTAGGTCAGCAAATATAGGAACACGTTTAAAAATTGGAGATTAAGCAAAATGTTTCTCCATTCTAAATAAGAAAAACTGAGTATTTGTTACGTCTCTAAGGTTAGCACAAAAGAGTTTTATTTTTGCGTTAAAAGATTCCGCATTGAGAATGAATTTTGAGTTTCGACACCACGCTCACCCCCTTTATTGTATTACGTTTTTAATGCGTAAGTTAAAATTAAATTTTTTTTAGGACGAAGCAGCTCCAACAAAAAGTACTCCCTTCAAAAAAGAGTTCTCAAAACGCTACATCCGGAACCACAGCGGATGATTGAAGCCCCATAGAAAGAAAAATGACAAACAAGCTACCGAAGACTCAGTTCAACAGAGGCTTAAATCGCTACTCCGCTTCGCTACACGCGTTTAAGCCCTATATATTAGTAGCCGTTTTATATTTTTTCATAAGTATCGTACAAGTTTTCAAAGTTTTGTGCTTTTACACGAAAACCACTTCCGTGGTCGTGAGTTTTGCCGTAATTTTTCCCTGAATTATAAACGCCAATTCTAATGTCAAACATAATTCCACCTTTTTCAATTTCTTTCAAAAATTTGTCAAAGTCGAAATCTTTGTAAATTTCTCCTGCTGTAAAATGATAATGATTTTTCTTGTTTACAGTTTTTGTATCTGCAAAAACCAAAAATAAATCTTTCATTTTTGATGATGCTTTTTTAAGAGTTTCAAAGTCCCACGAAACTATTGAAAGATTTTTGTCTTTCAAATCGTTGATTACAAGGTCTAACTTTTTATTTCGTCTATCAACTTTCAGTTTCATTTTGTACTTTGAGTACACTGTTGAAGCACGGTGTCCAAAAACCGAAGCGTATAATTTCTTTTTGTCTGAATGATTTTCATCTCTGATTTCTCCAAAATTTTCACGCAAATATGAGTTCGCTCGTTTTGGATTGTCTGGTGATTTTGTGAATAATGAAACATAAGAACTATTAAAAAGTCTTTTGCTTTTTACCTCAAATCCTTTAAAATCGGCTTCTTTCTTGTTATTCTCATCAACACCCAATAAATCTTCAAATGTATTTCCAATTCCTCCGTCCGTATTGTTTGGTCTTGTACATTCTACAAATCCCATTTTTTTTATTCTGTTAAACTCTTTTTTCAACTTATCTAAATTCTTCATAAACTTTCTTTTGGTAATAAATCTTTTGGGCTAATTTCTAATGCTTTTGAGATATTATTTATGTGGTTAAGATTGTATTTTGTATTGTATTTAAAACTTTCCACTTTCCCGATAAAGCCTAATGAAACACCTATACGGTCAGATAATTCAGCTTGAGAAATTTTTTTTTCAGTTCTAATTTCTTTTACTTTGTTGATTACGTATATTTCTATATCCGTCAGCATATTTTTTTATTAAAATAACTTGCAAAGTTCACATTAACATCATATCTTTGAAACTACCTATAAGTAAGTGTTTTTGATTTCAAATGGAAGTAAATAAAATTTATAATGAAAGTTGTTTGGAAACGTTAAAACGTATTCCTAATAACGCTATTGATTTGGTGATAACTTCGCCACCTTACAATATGAATTTAAGAATTCGTAATGGTGAATATTGTTCACGTCAAATCGTAAAAGAGTTTAGTACTAAATACGAAGGATTTGATGATAATTTGCCGATTGAAGAATATTATAATTTCCATTTGAGTGTTTTAAAAGAACTTTTAAGAACTTCAAATATTATTTTCTATAACATTCAGATTGTTACGGGAAGCAAAAGAGCAATTTTCAAGATTATTGGCGAATTGTCAGATTATTTGAAAGACATAATTGTTTGGGATAAAGGTTACGCACAACCAGCAATGGCAAGCAATGTGTTAAATAGAAGAACGGAATTAGTTTTGGTTTTTGATGCAAAAAATGCAATTAGTCGTCAATTTGAAATTGCTAATTTTCAACGTGGCACATTGGACGATATTTGGGAAATAAAAAGAGGTAAAAAAGTTGTTGATGGACATTCGGCTGTTTTTCCAGAAGAGTTGGTAAAAACAATTATTGATAATTTTTCAAACGAAGGTGATTTAGTTTATGACCCTTTTATGGGAACAGGTACAACTGCAATTGTTGCAAAAAAATTAAACCGTAGATATTTGGGAAGTGAATTAACTGAAAAATATTTCAAAGTCATAAATGAAAGACTTCAAGTTTTTGAAAACGAACTTTTCAGTTAAGTTAATGTCGTATAGTTTTGAAGCGATTTTCAGTCTTGCGATGTTCTCAAAAATGGCTACTAACGGCAGTCTGTGAAAAAAATATTTTACAAGTATAACCAAAAACACAAAACAATTTCGGAACTTCATGGTCTAAAATTAAATTTCCAAAAATGCCTACAATACTAGGTTTTGACCGTTTCCAAATTACATTTTCTTCATTAGAAGATACTATTTCGGCAGATAATGAAGTCCGCTTTATTGATGCCTTTGTAGATAAATTAGATTTGAAAAAATTAGAGATTAAATCCCTTTGTCAAACAGAAAAACAAAAAGCGGGTAGAGCTTCTTTTGAAGATGCTTTGTTTTTAAAATTATATCTCTATGGCTACCTCAATGGTATCAGAAGCAGTCGGAGATTGGAGAAAGAAGCCATTAGAAATGTAGAACTTCAATGGTTGATCAAAGGACTTCAACTCAATTATCATACCATAGCCGATTTCAGAAAAATCAATCCCAATGCTTTGAAAAATCTGTTCAAGCTCTTTGTACTTTTTCTTAAAGATGCCGGATTGATAGGTGGGCAGGGAGCGGTATTGCTCGAAACGAAACAAAAGGTAAGAAGCAAGGATAAAACAACAAAAAAAACAACTATAGCGTAAAAAAAATACTGTTAAAAGATAAAATTGCTCTTACAAAAAGCACTCCCTTCAAAAAAGAGTTCTCAGAACGCTACATCCCGAACCACAAGGGATGATTGAAACCCCATAGAAAGAAAAACTACAAGCAAGCTACCGAAGCCTCAGTTCAACAGAGGCTTAAATCGCTGCTCCGATTCGCTACACGCGTTTAAGCCCTATATGTTATAGCCAGTGGTAATTATTTCTCGTTTGTTTCAAGCAACCAGTTAAAAACGTTCAGATGTTTTACGCCACTTCGGTCTTGTGTAAATCCGTCTGTGGTAAGTAAAAATTTAGGATAGTTGTCGCTGATTTTTTCTAATGCTCCAAATTCCCGTTTTACTGTCGTTTCATTTGTCATCTGCCACGCTACTTGATAATATTCAATGTCGCCCGTTTTTGTTTTACATACAAAATCGACTTCGCTGTTTCGGCTTGTACCTATCCAAATTTTCTTGCCTCTGCGAAGTAATTCCAGATAAACAACATTTTCTAAAATATGTCCTCTGTCGGTTGTCCGTTCTTTTCCTGCCAAAATGTTGAGCAAAGCTGCATCAACCAAATAATATTTTTCTTGCGTGGCAAGTTGCTTTTTGCCTTTGATGTCAAAGCGGTTTACTTTGTAAAAAACAAAACTTGCTACCAAATATTCCAAATATTTTTCAACGGTTGCGTGATGTATGCTTTGTCCGTCTTGTTTTAATGTTTTGGAAATATTGCTTGGCGAAAGTGCGTTGCCGATGTTTGAAGCTACAAATTTCACGATGTTTCCAAAAGCACGTTTGTCATTTATTTGATGGCGTTGCGTGATGTCTTTTTCTACAATGGTGTTGTAAATTGCTTCCAAGTATTCGTAAATTTCATCAAAGCCACTTTCCCTTAATTCTATACCTTTGGGCAACGAAGTTTCATTGATGTAATCAAAAAACAAATTTTCATAATTGAGGTATTTTATGCTTGTGTCAATTTCACGTGCGGTTAAATATTCTTTAAACGAAAATGGTAAAATGGAAATCTCGATAAAACGACCACTCAACAAAGTTGCTAATTCGCCACTCAACAAAAACGCATTTGAACCTGTAATGTAAACATCTGTATTTTCTGAAGCAAAAAGTCCGTCCACTAATTTTTCAAATTGTGGAATGTTTTGTACTTCGTCTAAAAAGATATAGTTGGGTTTATCGGTTTGCAGTCTTTTCTTGATGTCAAAATAAATGTCGTCCCAATTTTTGTTCACAAAATTTTCGGGTAATTCAAAGTTGTAAAACTGAATTTGCCGTTTTCCAATACCTTGTTTAAGCAATAGTTCACGATAAATTTCCAACAAAGTGCTTTTTCCTGACCTGCGTAAACCACTCACAACCTTTATGAGGTCTTTGTCTTTGTAGGAAAGAAGTTTATCTATATATTCCTTACGATTTGTATAGTTTGCCATAGGGCAAAGATATAAAATAAATTATCAAAACTTGCAAAAATTGCAAGTTTTGATAATTTAAAAAGAAAGTAGCCCCCGACTTAGGCTACCTATTTTCAAGTGCTCAATTTTAGAACTTACTTGAACCGCTTGTGTGTGGTGTCATTGCTGACTGTCGGTTGCGGTAATATTTTAATAAACTTCTTGACTTCGTTTTGCTTGTAATTCCATACCAAAATCAAAATCAGTCCATTTGATAAACCAAAATTTTTCAGATTCAATTAAATTTTTGTGGTTTTTATTTATGCAAACCAAATTTAAAATTGATTTTTTAAAAATGTATTTATCACTTCTTCCAATATCATTTAGATAAGGACAACTAAGAACATCGAGCAAAGTTAATACAAGTTCGGTTTCATTCTTCCAGTCAAAAGCTTTTTTGTCATCAAATCTATTGAAAATGTATTTCTTCAATTCTTCTTTTATTGGGTTATAGATTTTGATGTTTTTCATATAAAACAACAAAACCATAATGCAAAAGTAATTAAACTCGTTTGGTAACGTGATTTTGTTTTCTTTGTGCTGAATATTAAAATATGAACACAAAACTTTTGGACTAAGTCGATATTCTCTGCCCAGTTGGTTAAGTGCAATTAATAAATATAGGCTTTCAATTTGTGTTGTTTTTTCAGATTTATTCTTTTGCAAGACTTGATAAATTTCATCTGCTCAGCTATATCCGCCGGATGTTTACTTAATAATGGATTGTGTTCATGATTAATTATAAAAAGTACTGTAATAAAATTAATACGTATCCTCTGGCTCTTTATACATCCCTTCAATGATTAAGGCATTCAATACTTCTTTGTTCTTTTCGTTTTTAATCATTTCTTGAATTGTATTATTTAAATTATTTATTTCATTTTGAAAATTTAAAGTATAAGTCGTATCAGTATTTTTATCATTCAATAAAAATTGTTTATGAGTATTGATTTGTTTTAAAGCCCTATATGCATTAGTCCTAACTTGTGGGTATGTATCATAATGAGCTCTGTCAACAAAATATTGAATAGCTTGATTGGCTTTGTCAGAGTCAAAATATTTTATCAAAAGTTGAGTGAATTTAGGAATGAAAGCTGCTCTTTGAGAATTAAATATTTTATATTTCTGTGAAAAGAAAAAATCCAATACGCTTGCATCTCCTGATTCACTATAGATTGTTGTGAGTTGATTAAACAATTCCCCTTTAGCATCTTTTTCTAAATTCTTACTTTCATTAATTGCAATTTGAGGATGGAGTTGATATAGATATTTTAATGAAGAGCCTGCTACAGTGTATGAAGAATCTTTTGTATGATTAATAAAAAAATCGACTAAATTGGAATCCTTTTTTTCTCCAAGTATCCGAATGGCAACTGCTCTGACTTTTGAATTTATATCATTATCCGCAATATAAATTAATACATCTTTTACCTTTTCATAATTTAAACTGTCTTGCCAATTAATCCATTCCAACGCTTTTAATCGTATATCATCGTCTTGGTCATTGATAGCGGATAATAACGTGAAACGAATGGTATCAACATTACTTTGAAGTGGTACAATTGCTTGTAATGATCTTATTTTTTCTAAATAAGAAATAGCATTATTATATGTTTGAATGTGGTTGTAAAAAGGCTTATTATCTATAATTTCTCCAATAAAATTTCCTTCCGGATCTACAAAAACATTAGGATAACTGTTTACATCTTCATTAAATTTATTTACGCTGAATGATTCTTTTTTCTTAGAGATATAAAAAGTATAATCCTTTGAAATACCACCTTGTGTTACTTTGAAGCTTAATGGAAAATTAAATAGCTTGTCAGTTTGAATTTGTTCTATTTGAATTAGGAGTTGGTGTGTTGTGTCATTATAATCATAACGTATATCTAATTTAGGATGACTACCGTTCAAAAACCATTGTTCAAAAAAAAGTTGTAAATCACGCCCCGAAGTTTTTTCCATTTCTTTTCTCAAATCATCTATATCGGCATTTGAATAAGCATAGTTATTTAAATAAGATTTTAATCCTGCAAAGAATGCATTATCGCCAAGTTCACTTCGTAATAATTGCAAAACCCTCGCACCTTTTTGATATGTAATTACATTAAACATATCATCGGGGTTATTATAATTAAAATTAATCAACGGTGCATCTTCATTACTTTTTACATAGTTAAGATACCTGTTCAAAGACTCATAACCTTTTTTTTGTGCTGCATCTTTACCGTATTTATATTCATACCAAAGTAATTCACCAAAACTCGCAAACCCTTCATTTAATACTAAATGACTCCAAGATTTACAAGTTACTAAATCGCCAAACCATTGATGAAATAATTCATGGGCAATAATATCATCATTTGAATTGTCAATTAACTCACGATTATTTTTTTGAACAAAATCACCATGCAATGTTGCAGAAGTATTTTCCATTGCTCCAGAAACAAAATCTCTAACAATAACTTGTGCATACTTTTCCCAGGGATATACAACGCCTAATTTTTTTGAATAAAAATCAATCATTTCAACCGTATTCTTGAAAATGGATTTTGCATATTTTGAATAAGCAGGCTCTAAGTAATAACTCACCTCCATTCCTTTTGTGATAATTTGAATGCTATCTTCAGCAGGTGTTTCTAAAGAATCTGTTTTCGTAGTATTATTTTGAATTGTATCGCCATCTGCCTTTGAAATTTTCGGTGAAATAATTGTATCTAATTTTCCATTCCACTCTTCTTTCGTTATAGTAAAATCGCCAATAGCCATCATGTGCAAATATGCAGGTGTAGGTTTATCTGAAACCCATTTATCTATTTTATCATTACCATCTATTTTGCTGGAAACAAGTACTCCATTTGATAAAGAAGTAAAATGTTTTGGCATTTCAATTGTGATACTTGAAGTGAATTTTTCATTTACCTTATCAATAGTGGGGAACCAACAAGAATTAGCTTCCGGTTCGCCTTGTGTCCATATTTGAGTAGGTTTGTAAGGCTCTGTTTTATCAGTATTAATAAAATACAAACCTTTGTTATCTCTTATCGCTTTACCGTTATCGTCCACCACACTATCAGGCAAAGCAGTGTATCGTAAGGTTAAAATGATAGTATCATTCGGGTTTAATTTTTTTTCAAGTTTTAGGGATAATTGTTTTTTATTATAAGTAGGTAAATATAAAATTTCCTGATTGTGAGTATCATTCAATTTGATTTCATGAAATATCATTGATTTGGCATCTAAAACAATGGAATCTGTTTCATACATAAATGATTTCAAAATAATTTTTTCTTTGCCGATACATTGATGAGTTTCCCAATTAAATTTAACTTCAATATCCGAATGTAGTATATCAATAATCTTAGGTGGTATAATTTTGTGGCGGTTTGGAATTTGAGGTTTAATTTTTACTTCTGAAAGTTGTACATTGGCAGCTGCTTTTCTTTCTTGCATATACAACGCAACTCCTTTTTGCGAAACACAAGCATTCAAGGAAAATAAAAATCCAATAAAAATAACAAAGTGAATTGTTTTCATGAATGGGCAAAATTAATTAATTTATATGCAAAAGGAACGAACATAATTTTTTATCTGGTGATGGAAAATGTAATTAATTTTCATTCTATACATTAGTTTACATTCTTTGTATAAAATAGGTTTTAACTTTGAATAAAAAATAACATGCCTTATAATAAACCATTACATCAATTTTTTACAAAAGATCATCATCGCTTGTCTTTAATTCTAAATGATGCAACAAAAGATATTCAAAAAATAGATTTGGATGTCTATCATAAGTTTAGAATAGGATTATTGAAACATATTAAGATGGAGGAAAAAATTTTATTCCCGGCTGCACAAAAAGCTAATAATGGAGTAGCATTGCCTTTGGCAGCCAAGTTAAGATTAGATCATGGTGCTTTGACTTCATTAATGGTTTTGCCACCGACAAAAGAAGTTATTACTATTATTCAACATATTTTAAAACAACATGATCAATTAGAAGAAGAACAAGGAGGCATGTATGAGGCTTGTGAAAAATTGACTGAAAATGAAACTGACGAACTTTTGCAAAAATTATATCAATCTACGGAAGTTCCCGTACACCCGTTTAATGAAAGTGAATATGCTCTCAAAGCTGCCAAAAACGCTTTAAAACGAGCCGGATTTGATTATGATAAAATAATAGGAAATAAATAATGAATTATAAATAGAAAAGAAATATTTAAAAAATATTTGGAGTAATATGATTGCAATCTGAATAAAACAAGAGATTTGGAAACAATAACTCTAAGAGAAAAAATAAATGGTATTCAATTTAAGTTGGGTAGGTAATCTCCATCCAAAAAAGAGTTCTCAAAACGCTACATCCGGAACCAGAGTGGATAATTGAAACCCCATAGAAAGAAAAAGGACAAACAAGCTACCGAAGCCTCAGTTCAACAGAGGCTTAAACACGCGTTTAAGCCCTATATATTATGGGCTGGTTTTCTTGTTATTCGTCTGAAAAGTCAAATACTTGTGTTATCGCTTTTGATAATTTCTTTGCGATTGGTTTTGTGTCGCCAACAATTAAAGCGTGGGCATTATTGTCGGGCAATGGGTCGTGTCTGCAAACATAACCTAAGTTAATTGGTGTTTCCGCTGAAATTTCCGCTACTCCAAATTCGTTAGGGTTTCCAACGGTTGTTTCAGGTGTTGTTAAAGATGCAATATCAACAGAAAGTCCGTCTTCATTGGGTTTTGTCTTAAAAGCAGCACTTGATGGAATTTTCGTGCCGTTTTCCAATTTCCAAAATACAGCATAGTTGGGTTCTTCTAAAATAGAGAACCTACGATATAAAAAGTCTGTATTTGTAATTGAATAATCAGACATATTGTGCTTCTTCCAAAAGTGTTGGCACTTCTGATAATTCAAAAATTTGTTCAGTTTCTACAATACCGCCTTCATCGTCAAAAAGAATACAAGTAGACTCTCCATTTGGGCTAATTTCTAATTCGGCACATAAATATTTTCCGTCAAACTCAAATTGAATACCACCATCTCTCATTGGAAAAACATTTACAGTAAATCCATTTGTCAATAATCCTTTACTATGCAAATGATTTAACGTTTCAATGGCTGTATCAATGGCAATTTGAGAAATTGTATCGGCATTGTAAGAGTCCCAATTTTTTTGAAGATTGTCAAACGAGTTTATTTTGCTTTGTAAATCCTCAAATATTCCATCATTAGTTATCGCAAAAAGATTAGTTTGAGTATTTATGATTTTTTTATAGTCATCAAATGAGCTAATAGAACTGCCTAAAACGAATCTTAAAATAAGTTCGTTATTTGATGACTGAAATTTTTGCTTTATTACTTGATTCATATTATTCATTTTTTGTTGGAATGAATTGATAATTACTTAATTTTAAAATTATGATGATTGCTAAAATCGGATATTCCAAACCATACTCAATATTATCCATTAGTCCGTGTGCAATCTTATTTCTCAAATTATATCCTGCTTTTTCTGTCAAAATAAATTTGATAAAAAAATGGTCATCTGCCGAAAGTTTACCGTCCAAATCATTTAGCAAATCATCTAATGTTTTTTCCATTATGATGTTTTGTTGTTTGGGATTTTGTTTAAAAGTTGCAATGCCTAAAAAGTAGCAAAACTCCCTTAGAAAATATTCAGCTTTTAATACCAAACTATCTGTTGAACTCACAAAGTTTGGGTAATAATTCGGGGCAGCTTTCCATTTTAATAACTCGTCAAAAAAAGAGTTGATACCCGATTCTACCAATTTGATATAACTAAAATTGATGTCCCTGCCATTACTACGTCTATTAGCTTCTTCGCCTAACCAAGTTTGGTTCAATAAATTAATAATACCGGTTGCAGAAATTTTGTCGGAACGAAACGCTTCAATGAAAAAATGAATAATTGTCTGTGTTGCGATTTGCATATGAAATTCATATGTTCTAAGTAGCGAAAACTTACTCCGTTCTTCATCTGTGATATATTGAGCAACAGTATTTCCAAATTTATCTTTTATGCTTACAGGCAACATATTTTGCAACATCGTTTCTTTAAACGACTCCTCACTCCATTTTTTAATATCATCAAAAGGTCTAATCATTGGCGTAAGAAGCAATGTTTTTACAATTTCTTCTTCGCTCTTTTCTTTAACCTCTTTTTTAATAAGTTGCATAAGGCGTTGAGTTTCGTCTTGTGGCATTTCTTTTCTCACTTCGCCTAATTGAAACTCTGCTCGTAATTGTTGATAGATTTGTTGTAATCGGTTTAAATTACTATCGTCTTTCAAACCTTTGTATATTGACATTGCTTTCTCTACAAATGATACCGAAGCTAAATCTCCTTTTCTTTCATCTGCAAGTTTTTCGTATTGTTCGGCTTTAAAATATAGCCATTCTTTTATGTCTGCATCTAATTTTCGGGACAACTTAATTGAAATATCTGCAACATAAATTGCTCCCCACACATAGGAATTTGTAAGAGCTTTTGCCGCTTCCCAATTCTTTTCAATAAACTTACCGACCTCAACTGTTTGGTTGAAATCTTTAAAATATTGAACTGCAAAATCGGTAAAATCTATAATTACTCGTAGAGTAGAACGATGTGTTAATTCCCATTTTTGGTGGATGTCAAAAGTATATTCGATTAGCTCTTTGAATATAGTTGAAATTTCAACAACAACCTTTCTGTTATTTGCAATATGCAAAGCATTAGCTAAAACTGTTCGTGAGTATAAAATATAATGGTCTTTATCATCATTTAGCTTTGCTTTTTCAATATAAGTTTTAAGCAACTCAAAAAGTGCTTTAAGTAATTCAATTACAAAATCGTTGTCTTGTCTGTTTTTAGAATAAAATAAAACTAAACCATATTCTGTTTTAGCATAAGTATTTTTGGTTTCTTGAAAACGCTTATAGAGATAATCGAAATCTTCGTTTTTAAATTCTCGAATATCGGGCCACTCAAAAGGAATTTCGCTTCCGTCCTCCATTGTTCGTGTTCCTGCTGCACGAAACGAAAGACGTTTTTCGGGAGATTTACTGAAATGAAACGCTTGTCGGTCTATTTCAGCAAATCGCTGAACATCTAACAAGTTTGCTTCAAAAAGTGTTTCGTTTACTTTTTGAAGTGCTTGGTTGATGTCGCTTTCTTGCTTTATATCCCAACCACTTAGGTCTAAATTTTTATAAAATTGCTCTAAGGCGTTCATTTAATGCTTGATAATACTTTTTTATGGAACAAAGATACTAAAAATTAAAGACAATTCTGTTACAGGCAAACATTAAAAGTGGGGTGGCGAAGCCACCCCACTTTTAATGTTTTTGAATTCGTTGTTATTTTATCTTTTCCCACTTAACATAATTAGTTTCATTTCTACTGTTATTAATTGGTCCTTCGAGCCATTTCCCGTCTTTACTTAGTTTTAATTTGTAATAAACATAAAATTTCTCATTTGGGTCAATTGTATTTTCTTTTCTAAAACTTAACTCATTGCCATCAAAGAGTATTTTGTCAAATAAATAATTATCCCTGTCGGTACATTTCAAAATAATCTCATTATCAGTTGTGAGCTGTATTTTAGAAATATCATTATAATCAACATTCGTTTCTTGACCAACACCCCAATATTCTTTCCATTCCCCAACAAGTTTTTCTTTTGGGTTATTGTTACAGGATAAAAGCAATACACTTGTTAAAATAATAATTGCAAAACTTCTCATTTTCTATTTTTATTAATCTGTTAAAAATACAGGTCTGTTTGTGTTTTATTTGTACATTTTACAAACTTGCCCATAACGGCAGTCTGTGAAAAAAATATTTCAAAAATATAACCAAAAATACAAAACAATTTCGTAACTTCATGCTTTCATAAAACAAAGCCATAAATGCCTACAATTCTGGGTCTTGACCGTTTTCAAATTACATTTTCTTCATTAGAAGATACTATTTCGGCAGATAATGAAGTCCGCTTTATTGATGCCTTTGTAGATAAATTAGATTTGAAAAAATTAGAGATTAAATCCCTTTGTCAAACAGAAAAACAAAAAGCGGGGAGAGCTTCTTTTGAAGATGCTTTGTTTTTAAAATTGTATCTCTATGGTTACCTCAATGGTATCAGAAGCAGTCGGAGGTTGGAGAAAGAAACCATTAGAAATGTAGAACTCCAATGGTTGCTCAA
>JBDHYI010000027.1:0-33060 GCA_039811265.1 Chitinophagaceae bacterium
ACCTTTGATTTGCTTCAAAGCTAATGATAATAATAGGTTCGGAAGTTTTGAGCCTAAAAAATGTCTATTAAGCCAATTATTTTATTTTTAAAACAGATTAAATAAAATTTAAAAAAACCCAAATTCAAAAAATATGATCTTGGGGTTTTTTAGATATAAAATAAATGTTTTTATTTTTTTATTACTTCTGCCATTACTTTCCCTATATCAGCAGGGCTATCAACAACATGAATTCCACATTCTCTCATAATTTTCATTTTTGCAGCAGCTGTATCGTCTGAACCTCCTACAATTGCACCGGCGTGTCCCATACGTCTTCCGGGTGGTGCTGTTTGACCGGCAATAAAGCCAACAACCGGTTTTCTCATATTGTCTTTAAGCCAACGTGCAGCTTCTGCTTCCATTCCTCCTCCGATTTCACCAATCATAATAATACCATGGGTTTCAGGGTCGTTCATTAAAAGTTCGACAGCCTCTTTTGTAGTAGTCCCAATAATTGGATCACCACCTATACCAATTGCAGTTGTAATTCCTAATCCGGCTTTCACAACTTGATCAGCAGCTTCATAAGTTAATGTTCCGGATTTTGAAACAATACCTATATTTCCCTTTTTGAAAATAAATCCGGGCATTATACCTACTTTTGCCTCATCGGCTGTTATAACTCCGGGACAGTTTGGCCCTATCAACCTACAATTTTTATCTTTAATATATTCTTTAGCTCTCACCATATCTCGTACAGGGATACCTTCAGTAATACAAATAATGGTCTGAATTCCTGCATCTGCTGCTTCCATAACTGCATCTGCTGCAAATGCCGGTGGTACAAATATAATTGATACATTAGCTTGTGTTGCTTTAACAGCATCGGCTACTGTATTGAAAATCGGTTTCTCAAGGTGAGTAGAACCTCCTTTGCCGGGAGTGACACCACCAACCACATTGCTACCGTATTCAATCATTTGTGTAGCATGAAAAGTTCCCTCTGTTCCTGTAAATCCTTGTACGATTATTTTACTGTCTTTACCTACTAAAACGCCCATTGTATTGATAATTTTGCGTGCAAATTTAGCATTTTTTTTTAATTGAAGGTTTGAATTAAAACTATATTTTAGTTTTTTGCTGAATACTTGTGGAGAGTAATGAATATAATTTTTTTAAATTATCATTTTGTATAAGCATAAGATGTTTTTCCATTGTTTGTTTATCATGCCTTATAGCAGGTCCACTTTGTAATAGTTTAGGATTTTGATTTTGTACTTTTTCCGCAGTATTAAGAATTATTGGTTTTAAAATATCAAAAGGTATTTGATGATCTTCACAAATCTGTTTGCTTAATACATATAAGTGGTTTGTAAAATTATTTGCAAATACAGCCGCTAGATGCAGAATATTTTTTTGTTCATCTGATAATTGAATGATGTTTTTACTGATGGAAGCAGCAATTTTTTTTACCAAATTCAAACTTGTTTCATTATTGGCATTTACAACTAATGGAATGGAGTCGCTTGTAGGAAGATTATCTTTCTGAATAGAATAAATACACCAAATACAGGAAATATTTTTTGAAAATGATTTTATATCATCTAAATCTACAGATCCGGCCGTATGTATTACAAGCTTATTTTGAAATGAATATGTTTTAGATAACTCAATTAAAACATCATCTTTTACTGCAAAAATAATTACATCAAGATCATTGTTTAAATGCTCTAAATTATTGCTATATTGGCATTTATATTTACTGGAAAGTTGTTTGGCATGCTCAATATTTTTTGAAATAATTTGAGTCAATTCATAATTTTTATAAATTTTATTGGCAAAAAAACTTGCAATATTACCGGAGCCAATAATCGCTATTTTCATTTTTTATATTCGTTATTTCTTTTAATTTAAAGTCATTTGCTTTCCATTTTAATTACCGGAACTAACATTTCCTCAAGTGATACACCACCATGCTGAAAGGTATTTTTGAAGTAGTTTACATAATGATTATAATTGTTAGGATAGCAAAGATACCCGTCATGTTTAGCAAAAATAAAAGTAGAATTAAAGTTTGGTCTTGGTAGCCCTATTTCCATCGGGTTTCTAAAAGCTATAACAGATTTAGGAGGGTATTGTAAATTCTTACCGTGTTTGTATCGGATATTTGTAGTAGTTTGTTTGTCACCAATAACTTTGTAACAGGATTTTACTTTAGTACTGCCATGATCCGTTGTAATAAAAAGTTGGATGTTTTTATCTGCTATTTTTTTAAGTGCTGAAAATAATGGAGAATGTTCAAACCAGCTTAAAGTGAGTGAACGATATGATATTTCATCAGCAGCTAATTCTTTCAGGACTTCCATTTCAGTGCGTGCGTGCGATAACATATCAACGAAATTATAAACAATAATATTTAAATCATTGTGCAGATAGTCCAAAATATTATTTTCTAATAATTCACCGTTTGCATGATTTGTTATTTTAGTATATGAAAATTTAATTTTATCTAAGTTGTTTCGTTTAAGTTGGTCTTTAAAAAAAGTTTCTTCATATAAGTTTTTGCCACCATCTTCATCATCATTTTTCCATTCAATAGGATATTTTTTTTCAATTTCAAGAGGTGTAAGCCCTGAAAAAATTGCATTGCGACTGTATTGTGTAGTTGTTGGTAAAATAGATAAACTGATATCTTCATTCGTAAGCCTAAAATATTCACTGAGTAAGGGCTGGATAGTTTTCCATTGGTCAAATCGTAAATTGTCAATTAAAATAAAAAAAGTTGGTTTGTCATTTTTGAGCATTGGGAAAAGGTGGTGTTTCAAAACTGTATGACTCATTATCGGTGTTGTTTTACTGTTTGGAGTCATCCATTTTGAATAATTTTTTTCTATAAACTTACAAAATTCATTATTGGCTTCTTCTTTTTGTGATTGGTGAATTTCTTGCATTTCAGGGCTATTAGATTTTTGAATTTCCAGTTCCCAAAAAACAATTTTTTTATACAATTCACACCATTCTTCATAATTTGGATTTGAATTCAAAGAAAGAAAAATTTTCCTAAATTCTTGCTGATAATTTTGAGTTGTTTTTTCTCCTACTAAGTTTTTAGTGTCTATGATTTTTTTTAAGGTTAAAAGAATTTGATTTGGGTTTACGGGTTTTATCAAATAATCGGCTATTTGGGCTCCTATGGCTTCTTCCATGATATTTTCCGTTTCGTTTTTAGTAACCATTACGATGGGAATATGTGTATTGATTTCTTTTATTTTAGCAAGTGTTTCCAAGCCACTCATACCGGGCATACTTTCATCAAGTAACACAATATCTACGGGATTATTTTTTATATAGTCTAAACCATCATATCCGTTTGATAAGCATTTTACTTCATAGTTTTTATTTTGTAAAAACATTATTTGAGATTTCAACGAATCCATTTCATCATCGATCCATAATATTTGAGTATTCATAGTTTTTCCTTTTAAGCAAATTTAAAGTGAATGTACTATGAACGATTACTTTGTGAAAAAATTATGAAACTATTGAATGTTTGTTTTTCAGTTATGTGAAAAATAAAGTTTGTAAAACATTAAATCCAAACTACGCAATCAAAATTTAGATAGAAGGAAATTACACAAGAAAAATAAAATTATGAGAAAAGTATAATGTATTATTTTTTTAGCAGTTAAAAATAAATGGGAGTTGATTTTTCTTATAAAAAAGATTTATGCAGGTTTGGTTTAAAACAATCCATTTATTTCAGCGTCAATAACCCGAATTACTTTGGCTAAGTCTTCTTCGTTTTCAGCAAAATTAGTTTTGTCAATGTCAATCACAATAAGCTTTCCGTCATCATATTTGTCTAACCAGTTGTTATAATATTCATTAAGCCTTTTTAAATAATCTAAACGTATATTTTCTTCATACTCTCTTCCTCTTTTTTGAATTTGATCAACTAAAGTGGGCACACTTGCTTTTAAATAGATTAAGAGGTCGGGAGGGGCAACCATAGATTTTAAGGTTTCAAAAAAATTACGATAATTTTCATAATCTCTTTTTGTCATAAGTCCCATTTCATGAAGGTTAGGAGCGAAGATGTAAGCATCTTCATATATGGTGCGGTCTTGAATAACGGTTTTATCTCCTCTTTGTATTTCTACCAATTGTTTTAAACGACTATTTAAAAAGAAAATTTGAAGATTAAAACTCCAACGATGCATGTCATTGTAAAAATCATTTAGATAAGGATTATTTTCGACATCTTCATAATGTGGAGACCAATTAAAGTGTTTAGCTAAGATACGAGTGAGTGTGGTTTTTCCGGCTCCAATATTTCCGGCAATAGCAATATGTTTAAGTTGTTTCGTCATTTTTTGTTACAATTATGTAAGATTAGCTATGGTAATCGGTATAGGATTGCTAAGATAATTTTTTGTTTTTAAAAAATTAAAGGTTTAACAATAATAATTTATACCCATTTTATTTCTTGCTTCATTAAGTGTTTTTGAAGCGCTAGCTCTTGCTTTTTCTTGCCCTAATTTTAAAATATTTTGAATGTAGGTTTCGTCTTGTTTTAGTTCAATTGTTTTTTCTCTGATGGGTTTTATAAATTGAATCATATCTTGAGCTAAATCGTTTTTCATATCGCCATATCGGATGGTGCATTGGTTAAAATCATTCAAATATTTTATGTATTTATTTTCATCGCTGACAAGTTTCATTATTAAAAATAAATTTTCAATATAGTCCGGCATTTGGCTATTTGGTTCGGTAGGACCGGAATCGGTTTTTGCTTTTTTTATTTTTTTTAAAATAAGTTCATCAGAATCATTTAAATAAATAGTTGCATTTTCATTTTCGCTTTTGCTCATTTTACCTTGACCGTCTAAACTTTGGATTTTCAATAATGATGTGCCAAAATTAAATGCTGATGGTTCAGGGAAAGTTTCACCATAACGATGATTGAAACGTTGAGCAAAGTTCCGAGCCATTTCTAAATGTTGCTCTTGGTCTTTCCCAACGGGAACGTATTTGCCTTTATGGATTAAAATATCGGCAGCCATCAAAGTTGGATAGGTTAATAAACCGGCATTAATATTATCGGGTTGTTTTCTTGCTTTTTCTTTGAATGAAGCTGTTTTCTCCAATTCTCCTTTATAGGCGAGCATATTCAACATTAAATAAAGCTCAGGTATTTCAGGGACATCACTTTGTGTATATAAAGTAACTTTTTGGGGGTCTAACCCACATGCAATATTTTCAGCAAGCACTTTATAAACATTGTTTTTTAATTCTTTAGGCTCGGGATGAGTAGTGAGTGAATGATAGTCGGCTACAAAAAAATAGCATTCATATTGGTCTTGCATTTTGACATAATTCTGCATAGCACCAAAGTAATTTCCAAGATGTAAGTTTCCGGTAGAACGAATGCCGCTTACTACAATTTCTTTTTTCATTTTTAAATCAAGTAATATTTTTTATTATCCTCTTCTGTTTTTTATCATATCCAACATACCGCTAATCAAGCTGTCAATGGCAATAATTCCTTGATCGCCTTTTCCTTGTATTCTTAATGAAACAGCATTTTCATTCATTTCCTTTTCACCTACAATAAGCATATAAGGTACTCTGGCTAATTCGGTATCTCTGATCTTTTTTCCGATTTTTTCTGCACGGTCATCTATTTCAACTCTGATATGATGCATTCTTAACTTTGTTTGAATTTCTTTACAGTAATTCAAATATTTATCACTGATAGGTAAAATTTTTACTTGAAGGGGGGCCAGCCACAATGGGAATTTACCGGCATAGTGTTCTATTAAAAATCCTATAAATCGTTCATGAGTTCCTAATGGTGCACGGTGAATGATGAGTGGAATTTCTTGTTCATTGTGCTGATTGGTAAAAGTGAGACCAAAACTTCTGGGTTGTGCAAAATCGACTTGGTTGGTTGCTAATGTAAATTCACGACCTATTGCACTCCAAATTTGAACATCAATTTTAGGCCCATAAAAGGCACCTTCTCCTTTAACTTCTACAAAAGGTACACCGGTTTCTATTAAGACATTACGAACAAGTTCTTCGGTTTCTTTCCAAAGTTCCGGTTCGTTTACATATTTTTGACCGAGTTTTTCGGGGTCATGTAATGAAAGTCGCATTACGTATTTTTCAATACCAAAAATTTCAAAATATTTAAGGTACATTGCATTAACGGCTTTGAACTCTTCTGCAAACTGTTCTTTGCTGCAATAGATATGAGCATCATTCATGTGAAGGCAACGTACTCTCATTAAACCAAAAAGTTCTCCGCTTTGTTCGTAACGATAGCAAGTGCCATATTCTGCCAAACGCAAAGGCATATCTTTATAGCTATGAGGTTCCGCATCAAAAATTTTATGATGATGAGGGCAATTCATTGCTTTGAGGTAATAACGCGTTCCGTCTAATTCCATTGGGGGATACATACTGTCAGCATAGTATGGTAAATGCCCACTTGTCAGATAAAGATTTTCTTTGGCAATATGTGGAGTAATTACTCTTTTATAACCGGCAGCTTCTTCCGTTTCTTTTGCTAATTTTTCGAGTTCTTCTATAATAACTGCTCCATTAGGCATCCAAAGAATAAGACCTTGTCCGATATCATCATTCATTGTATAAATACCAAGTTCTTTACCTAATTTCCTATGGTCTCTTTTTTTAGCTTCTTCCAACATGGCAAGATGTTCTTCCAACAATTTTGAATTAGGAAATGTAACGCCATAGATACGTGTCAATTGTTTATTTTTTTCATCCCCTTTCCAATAAGCGCCGGCAATATTGGTTAATTTAATTGCTTTTATATGACCGGTGTGTGGTATATGTGGACCACGGCATAAGTCAGTAAAATTTCCTTGTTTGTAGAAGGTAATATTACCATCTTCTAAATTATGTAAAAGGTCTAACTTATAGGGATCATTTTTTTCGTTGAAATAATTAACAGCATCTTTTTTTGTTATTTCAGTTCGGATGTAAACGTTATTTTGTTTAGCCAGCTCATTCATCTTATTTTCAAGCTTTACTAAATCATCTTCCGTTATTTGTTGATCTCCCAAATCCATATCATAATAGAAACCATGTTCAATAGGGGGGCCAACCCAGAATTTAACATTAGGAAACATGCTTTCAACTGCCTCTGCCATTAAATGAGCCGAACTATGCCAAAAAGTATTTTTTCCTTCAGAATCATCCCATGTGAGGAGTTTGATATGCCCGTCTTCTGTAATTGGGCGACTTAAATCAATCACTTTGTCGTTAAAGTCAGCAACTAATATTTTTTTTGCAAGTCCTTCACTTATTGACTTTGCTATTTCCATTGCAGTAATTCCTGATTCATATTGGTTAATTCTGCCATCGGGAAAAGTAATATTTATCATAGTTTGCAAATATAATTTTGTATTTGCAATTCTGATAAATTATATCTGGTTTGAATTGAAAATATTTTATTAAATTAATTTATTGGATTTAATTTTTCAAAAAGGGAGATTAATTCGTAAATGCTTAATTGTTCAGCTCTTTTGTTAAAAATTTCATCATTTAGGAATTCTATTTTGTAAAATGGTTTTAATCCATTTCGAAGTGTTTTCCGTCTTTGGTTAAAAGCGTTTTTGATAAATTGTTTGAATTTTTGCTCTTGATGAGATATGAGAGGAGTTTCTTTTCGTTTTAGTTTTATCACGCCGGACATGACTTTTGGGGGAGGTGTAAAACTTTCAGGAGCTACATCAAATAAATATTCTACATCATAATAGCATTGTATGAGCACACTTAAAATGCCATAAGCTTTCTTACCGTGTTTTGAAGCAACTCGTTCTGCAACTTCTTTTTGAAACATTCCGACTACTAAGGGAACTTGGTTGTTCCAGTCTAATATTTTAAATAAAATTTGACTTGATATATTGTAAGGAAAGTTTCCAATTACATTAAATTCACTATCGAAAGGGAGAGGGGTTTTCAAAAAATCATCGTGAATAATTTTGTCTTTCAATGTAGGATATTTTAAGAGCAAATAATCTACTTTTTCCTTATCAAGCTCTACACACTTATATGAGCTGAAGTTTTGATTGATTAAATATTTAGTGATGGCACCTGCGCCAGGTCCAATTTCTAATAAGGGTTTGTTTTCATTGTTTAGTGTTGCTACTATACGCTGACAAATTTCTTCGTCATGAAGAAAATGTTGTCCTAATTGTTTTTTGTGTGTGTATTGCAACTGATATATTTTATTTTATTAAAACAATTCACTTTGTAATGTGTCATTTTGTAGAAGAGAGATTTCCAGTAAATCTTTTTCTGCAATTTTTTGGCCAATAGCTTTCCAGCCCATTACATCGACAATATTTTGAAGTTGGATTATTTGTTCGCTTGGTAGATATTTCTTTTTACCTGTTTTTATTTTTAAAATAGGATTAGGAGTAGAACTTACCCATTCGAGATAGTTATTTGCACCTTCTTTGATGAACTGAAATTTAGTTTGAAGGGTTTGTGTTTCAATTTTAAATCGTTTGACATTAAAAACTTTTTTGTCGTCGTCGTAATAAATAGCACTATATACAGCCTCAGGATCAAATTTTTCAATTAAGATTAATTGTTCATTATCAAAACGAGTTGTGAGTTCAGTATTATTCAATATATAAGTCCCATCGTTATGAAAACTAATGATTTTATCCCCCTCATTGAAATCGCCTAAATAAAAACCTTTTTCCTCGGTGTTAAGTCTGCCAACAATATCATCATACCAAATTCTTCTGCCGCCTAAAGTTGATTGACCTTTTTGTTTGAATTTAATATTTTTAATTGGATATTTTGTTACTTGATTTCCCATGCTACTACGACCTTTAATAGCCAAATCAGCAAAATCATATTCAAAATTTTTTATTTTGGCTTTACAGGCGCTTGATAATAATATTTGTACGATTTCGCTTTCGCCATTTGGGTTTGAAGTAAAATAGAGGGCTTTACTTTTTGGATTACCTTTGGTAAGGTCATATTCTTTGTCGCGAGTAATACCGGTTACGTTAAAACGCTTTGCAAAAGAAATTCCTGTTTTTCCATCGACGTAGATCATATTGAAAGTAGTTCTGTCGTCTGATTTTTTAAAAATTTCAGCATGAATAATATCTTTTCCTATGAAAACTTTATCTGCAACTTTTACGATTTTCATTTTGCCTTCGCGAGTGAACGTGATAATATCATCAACATCTGCACAATCAAAAAGGTATTCGTCCTTTTTCAAGCCGGTGCCTATAAAACCTTCGTTCCGGTTAATATATAATTTAGCATTGGCAATAGCAATTTCTCTAACTTGTATATTGTCAAAAACTTTAATTTCAGTTTTACGTTCACGTCCTTTGCCGTATTTTTTTAATAAGTCTTCAAAATATGAAATTGTGTATTCTGTAAGGTGTTCAAGGTGGTGTTTTGTTTCCTCGATGGAAGCTTCTACGGATTTTATATGTTCATCAGCTTTGAATGAATCAAACTTTGAAATTCTTTTTATTTTTATTTCTGTCAGTTTTATAATATCCTCTTGAACAATCGGCCTTTTGAATAATTTTTTATATGGTTGAAGCCCTTTATCAATAGCGTTTAACACGCCTTCCCATGTTTCTTCTTCTTCTATATCTCTATAAATTCTTTTTTCTATAAAGATTTTTTCTAAAGATGAGTAATGCCAATTGTCTTCGAGTTCTTTAAGTTTAATTTCGAGTTCAAGTTTTAAAATATGTTTTGTTTGATCGGTTGATAATTTTAAAAGTTCAGTTGCTGAAGTAAAGACCGGTTTGTTATCTATGATTACACAAATATTAGGTGATATATTTACCTCACAATTCGTAAATGCATAGAGGGCATCAATAGTTTGATCGGGAGTGACACCTTGTGCTAATTGAATTTCAATTTCAACTTCTGCTGCGGTATTATCTATGACTTTTTTAATTTTTAATTTTCCTGAATCATTTGCTTTTACAATACTTTCAATGATAGCGGGTACTGTAGTTCCGTAAGGGACATCTTTAATGAGAATAGTTTTGTTATCTTTTTTTTCAATGTTGCTGCGTACTCTTACTTTCCCGCCTCTTTTGCCATCGTTGTAGCTGCTCACATCTATCAAGCCACCGGTTATAAAATCGGGGAAGAGTTCAAATTTTTTCCCTTTAAGATATTTAATAGATGATTCGATAATTTCACAAAAATTGTGAGGAAGTATTTTGGTAGAAAGCCCAACGGCAATGCCTTCAGCTCCTTGATTAAGTAGTAAAGGAAATTTCATTGGTAATATAACAGGTTCGTTTTTTCTACCGTCATAACTAAGTTGCCATTCCGTGATTTTATTATTAAAAGCAACATCTAAGGCGAATTTCGAAAGTCTTGTTTCGATATAACGGGGAGCTGCTGCACCGTCACCTGTGCGTATATCGCCCCAATTTCCTTGCGTGTCAATTAGCAAATCTTTTTGACCTATATTAATGATTGCATCAGCGATACTTGCATCTCCATGAGGATGATATTGCATAGTTTGCCCGATTACGTTGGCAACTTTGTTTAAACGACCATCATCCATTTCTTTCAATGCGTGTAAAATTCTTCTCTGTACAGGTTTTAAACCATCTAAGGCAGAAGGAATAGCCCTTTCTAAAATTACATAACTGGCATAATCCAAAAACCAGTTTTGGTACATGTCACTGACATTACTTTGTGGTTTTTGATTTTCATCTAAAAATAATTCGTCACTCATAGCAAACTTAATATTTTCTCAAAAAAGCAAATGTAAATTTTTATAGATGAAAATATCAATTAAATTAATAACAAGGAGTTGATTATATAATTTTTATAAATTTATTTGAGTGTATTATTTTTACAAAATTAATCGCACCCGTATCATAATATTGTGAAAAATTCTTTAGTATTTTTGGTCATATTTATTTTGTTGTTTTTTGTAAAAACAAGTTTTGCAGATATTAATGTTTTAGGATTCCAATATAATGATAGTATAGCATCTAACAACTTAATTTTATTTGAGGCGGTTTTGAATCAAAGTGATTTTTTGAAAGAAAATAAAAATATTTCAGAAGGGATTCCGATTATTAGGCCTCAAGAAAGCAGAACAATTTATTTCTTTATTTCAATTTTGTTGTTGTATATTATTGCTATGGTTAAAACTACTTTTTCTTTTCAATTTAATAATAGTTATAATTTATTAGATTTATTTAATAAGAACAATAAGAGAATAAATAATGAGACCTTAAGTTTGCCGGTTATATATTATTATACTTTATATTTTTCGACCTTAGGATTTTTAATTTATAAATATCTATATTTAAAAAAATCATACATTTTTTTAGAGCACCATGCTTTTAATATTTTTTTTATTAGTGTACTTACAATTGCAACACTCATTATTGTCAAAACCGGATTGAGTTATTTAAGTTCGTGGGTGTTTAATGTGAAAGATAAATTTATCAACTATTTTCAACACCAAACATTAATTAATAAATATACGTCTATCGCTTTAGTAGTTCTATCATTTATAATTTTATGGATGGGGAATATGGTAACAATAAAAATTATAAATATTGCTTTTGTCTTATTGCTATTTAGCATTTTGCTAAAGGTTGTTTATAATTTTAAAATAAGTTTGTTTCTAATCAAGAATTATTTTTTCTATTTTATTTTGTACCTTTGCACACTTGAAGTCATACCTGTTTTGATTTTAATAAAGTGGATCAAGAATATTAGTTAAATAAAAAATTTAAAAATTGTATTATTGATAATGGCAAAAATTGAAAAAAATACTACAAAAACAAAACAAAAAAAGACACCTACTATAGAAGCTATTAAAATCATTAAAACAATATTAATAACACAACCTAAGCCCGAGTCTGAAAAATCACCTTATTACGAGTTAGAAAGGAAATATAATGTAAAGTTAGATTTCGTTCCTTTTATTAATGTTGAGGGGATAGCTGCTAAAGATTTTAGAAAACAGAAAATAGATATTAATGACTATACGGCTATAATTTTTAATAGTAGGAATGCTATTGATCATTTTTTTCGTATTTGCAATGATTTGAAAATAAAGATTTCTCCTGAATTTAAATATTTCTGTATTACAGAAGCTATATCATTGTATTTGCAAAAATTTATTGTTTATCGTAAACGAAAAATTTTTTTTGGGGAAGATGGGACTATGATGAGTTTACTTGATGTCATTACAAAACATAAGACTAAAGAAAAATATTTGGTTCCTGTAAACGATATATGCCGTCAAGAAACCTTGGAATGTTTAAAAAAGAATGACTTAGAATACGGTGAAATTACATTGTACAAAACAGTTTGCCCGGACGTAAAAGATGTTATAGCAAAAAAACACAATATGATTGTTTTTTTTACACCCGGTGGTGTTAAATCTTTATTTGCCAATGCTCCAAATTACACTCAAAATGGGACTTGTATAGGCGCTTTTGGTCCTATTACAACAAAAGCCGTAGAAGATGCAGGATTGGAATTGCATTTAAAAGCCCCATTGCCAAATGCACCTTCAATGGTTGCAGCGCTTGATATTTTCTTAGCAGAGAGACAAGCAAAGTAGTTTTTATTTTTTAAGTAATTCATTATAAAGAATTTCTTTTTATTTACGGATTTAAACACAATAAAAATAAGTTTATCATTTAGTTGTTTTACTTTTACCCAATTTTTTGAATCACATCATGGATAAAAAACTTCTATTGAAAGCATACCGATTAATGATGGATGCAAAGGCAATGGCTGAAACTTATGAGGAAAATAGAACAATCTGTAAATATGTACATAGTACGTCAAGAGGACATGAAGCTATACAATTGGCATTAGGATTACAATTAAAGCCACAAGATTGGGTGAGTCCATATTATAGAGATGAAAGTGTCATGCTGGGTATGGGCTGGAGACCCTATGAATTGATGCTCCAATTATTAGCAAAAGCAGAAGACCCATTTACAGGTGGTAGAGAGTATTATAATCATCCAAATTCAAGAAGAGAGAAATTTCCGAAAATTATTCATCAAAGTAGTGCAACAGGAATGCAAGCGATACCTACAACCGGTTTAGCACAAGGTATTCAATATATTGAAAAAATGTTTTTGGAAACAACAGATAAAGTTAATCAAGATCCACCGGTTGTTGTATGTTGTTTTGGAGATAGCAGCGTAACAGAAGGAGAGGTAAGCGAGGCATTTCAATTTGCAGCTTTAAAGCAATTACCAATTATTTACCTTGTAGAAGATAATGATTGGGGAATTAGTGTTAGTAGCGATGAAGCACGCACAATGAATGCGTTTGAATATATTGCCGGCTTTAAAGGAATAGAACGCTTGCAAGTAGATGGAAGCGATTTTGAAAAAAGTTATGAATGTATTGAAAATGCAATTCATTACGTAAGAGAAAATAGGAAGCCTGTCTTAGTTCATGCAAAAGTTCCTTTATTAGGTCATCACACGAGTGGCGTTCGTAAGGAATGGTATAGAACTGAAGATGATTTAGCCATGCACAAAAAAGATGAACCTGCTCAAAAGTTAAAAAATGTTTTAATTGCACGTGGTGTTAATGAAAATGATTTATTGAAAATTGAATTAGAAGAAAAAGAATTTATACAAAGAGAGTTTAAAGAAGCCGTTGAATCGGCAGAGCCAAACCCCGAAACAGTAAGCGACTTTGTTTTTGTTGATACACCAATTAAAGAAGAAAAAGGAGTAAGAGTTCCTGACAATGGTGAAAAAGTAGTGATGGTAGATGCTGCTTTGCATGCTATTGAAGAACTTATGCGTAAACATCCTGAGTGTTTATTTTATGGGCAAGATGTTGGTAGAAGATTAGGAGGTGTATTTAGAGAGGCCGCAACTCTTGCTGATAAATTTGGCGATACAAGAGTTTTTAATACCGCAATACAAGAAGCTTATATTATTGGAAGTACAATAGGCTTAAGCGCTTTGGGATTAAGAGCCTTTGTTGAAGTACAATTTGCAGATTACATTTATCCGGGAATCAATCAACTTGTTACTGAAATTTCTAAATCTTGTTATTTATCATGTGGTAAATTTCCGGTAAGCATGGTGTTGAGAGTTCCTATTGGGGCTTATGGTGGGGGCGGCCCTTATCATAGTGGAAGTGTAGAATCTATTTTAGCTAATATAAAAGGGATTAAAGTCTGTTATCCTTCTAATGCGGCTGATTTAAAAGGCTTGATGAAAGCAGCCTATTATGATCCTAATCCGGTTGTGATGCTTGAACACAAAGGATTATATTGGAGTAAAGTGCCGGGTACAGAGGAAGCTAAAATGATAGAACCGTCTGAAGATTATATTTTACCTCTTGGAAAAGGAATATCTGTCTTGCAAGCAAATGAAGATATGATAAATTCAGGTGAGACTATTTGTATTATAACTTATGGTATGGGAGTATATTGGGCAAAAAGTGCTGCTCAAAAATTCGAGGGACAAGTTGAGATTATTGATATAAGAACTTTATATCCTTTAGATGAAGAATTGATTTTTAATACAGTTAAAAAACATGGTAAATGTTTAGTATTAACTGAAGAGCAATTAAGAAACTCATTTGCGGAAGCATTAGCTTATCGTATTTCACAAGCTTGTTTTTATCAATTGGATATTCCTGTAAATACATTAGGAGCTCTTGATTTACCGGCAGTACCCATGAATGTTGTATTGGAACAAGCCATGTTACCAACTGTAGAAAAAGTAGAAAATGCAATAAGAAATTTATTGCAGTTCTAATTTGTTATTTTATAATAGAAGGAAATTAATCTACAATAAACGGATAATCTTCTTGGGTGTATATATCTTTATAAACTTCACTTAAATCAGGGTAAGGAGAGTTTTCGGCAAATTCAACTGCATCTTCAACTTCAGCCTTAACTTTATTATTTATAGAAGTTAGTTCATCGTCAGTTGCCAAGTTATTTTGTTTAATAACTTTTAAAATATACTCAATTGGGTCTTTTTCTTTATATTCCTCCAATTCCTCTTTTGTTCTGTATTTAGCAGGATCGCTCATACTGTGTCCTTTATAACGATATGTTTTTATTTCTAATAATGTGGGACCTCCACCCGAACGTGCACGATTAACAGCTCTTGATACAGCGTGATGAACTATTTCAGGATTCATTCCATCGACACTATCTCCCGGCATATCATAAGCATCAGCAAACTTATAAATATCTAAAACATTACTTGTTCTTTCAACAGATGTCCCCATTGCATAATGATTGTTTTCACAAATAAAAACAACAGGTAATTGCCACAGCATAGCCATATTAAAAGTTTCATGTAAAATGCCCTGACGAGCAGCTCCATCACCAAAAAAACATAAAGTTACTCTGTCGGTGCCGTTGTATTTATCTGCAAAAGCAATACCGGCACCTAACCCGATTTGCCCACCAACAATCCCATGCCCGCCAAAAAATCTTTTATCTTTAGAGAAAAAGTGCATACTTCCTCCTTTCCCTTTTGTGCATCCTGTGACTTTTCCATACAATTCTGCCATACATTCTCTTGCACTAATTCCTTTTACTAAAGCCAACCCGTGGTCACGATAAGCTGTAATGATATTATCATCATCTCTTATGGCAGTCATACAACCTGCAGATACTGCCTCTTGACCATTATATAAATGACAAAATCCCCTTATTTTTTGCTGACCATATAATTGACCTGTTTTTTCCTCAAATCGACGTTGAAGTAACATGATTTGATACCAATATAAATAAACTTCTTTGCTGAATGTATTATCCACCGTAAAATATTTTTAATTTAAAAACTAAGCGAAGATACTTTGAAAAGTTGATAATATTCTAAAAATTGATTTTGAAAATTTTTAGAATAATCAAGTAATATTTTATGAATGATTATTTGTTTTTTCGAAGTAATTATAAAAGTCTTGATACAAACTTTTAAAGAAAGGGAGATGAGGTGTTATTAACTTTAATGTTTTTGGCGCTATGGGTTCGATATATGGGAAAATTTTTGATTCGGTTGTTATGTTTTTTTCTATTAATTTACTTGAATTAAGCAACCATAAGAAAGTGCTAATTACAAATGATACGATGAATATATAAAGAAGCCCTCCCATTAATTTATTTGCCCAACCTAATAAAACAAATTTTAGAATAGATTCTGCCGATTTAATGATTAGTTTGAAAATTAAAATAATTGAAAAAAACAATAAGATAAAACAAATTAGTGTTGTGTATTGACTATGTAATAAATTTTTTTCAAAAAAATAATTTGCTAAAACAGAAGAAAATTTCAGAGAAATAAAAGTAGCTACAATTCCGGCTATTACAGAAGCGATAGACCATAAAAAGCCTTTTTGCCAACCCCTTATAAAACCAATCAATAATAATATCCCCAATATAAAATCTATGGTCATCTTATTTCAAAGGTAGTAAATAACAATTAAAACTTTGAATGTATAATTTAGGTTGAATTAAACTTTGAAAATATAAAAAATGATTTGCAACTATGTTCTTTTTTTTACTTCAAGAAAGAATTAAGAAATACAATCTCAAATCTATATCATACTAAAAATGTACAATAAGAAAAATCAAGAAAATACAATATCTAAAGTCGAGTATAAATTAATTAGTTCTTGGAATTCTAAATGTACCCGATGCTTTATAGTTATGTCCGGAAGGTGATCCTACTAAGTTTAATTGGTAAGTACCTTGCACTTCATCAGGGTAATTAGGGAATACAGTAAATGTTGCAGTGTTAGTACCATTTAATGAAAAATTATCTGTAAAACCACCTACATTATTGATGATAGCACTTGTAATGTTGAATGTACCCACGGTATCACCTGCAATGGTTAAGCTCACAGCTTGTCCTGTAATTGGATTTGTTCCGCTTAAATATGTTGTGTCATTTTGAATAACACAGAATAGTGTCCCATCAGGTAGAGTAATGTCTGCATTAGAGCTTGCCATTGTAAATAAGTTTGTCAGACTAATATCAATATGTGGATTAGAATTTCCGCAAGATCCCAATACTCCAATATGATTTACTCCTGTTAAGAGGATATAATCATTTTCACTGAAATTACCATTATTTAAATTGTATGCATATAATTTTATTGGTTTTGAAGGTACACATGGTAATGTATAATTAATTTGTCCTTGTGAGTTTGTGCATAGTAACAAATCTAAAGGAGATATGTAAACACAAGCATTCGTAATAGGATCGCCATTACAATCATTTACGGTAGCATTGAAATAGCAGGTTGCAATCGGTGCTAAATTTACTGTTATAGTACCAAAGTCGATATCTACTTCATTTGCAGTAATCGTTTTAGTATAAAGAGGAATATTTTCAGCACAAGTATCTTTTGCAAAAACTTCTAATAATAGCGAAGTATTAGAATACATCATACCTCCAATCCAACCATTAGCTGAAGTAGTTAAATAGCGTGAATCATTATTAAATTTATTAGTTATTTTTACGATATAACCGGCAAGCGGTTCCGCGTTTTGATCTTGGAAATTCATTTTATATTGGATAGTATTAAATGGCTTATTACAACTCCAATAAGTAAAATGATTTACTTTCCCCACATATTTGTTTCCATTTAAATTTGCACTGCCATCTTCAATCCATACATTTTTAGATTCATCAAAATACCATAAAGAAAGAGAACTTTCAGATGCTGTTTGTACTTGAGTTGGAATAGTAAAAGATATTTCAGCATTTTTTGTTGGAGCAATTTGTAAAGCACGTCCATTAATATCGTACAATTCTGCTGCCATCATACCAAAATTCTGTAAAGTTTGTTCTATACCTTTTGTATTTATTCCTCTCAAATCTCCGGGCATACTCATTCTTCCGGTTTTAGTATAAGGATTTATTCTTTTGGCAAAAACGTAAACTTGTCCACTATATGGACTACCATCTTGAGCCGATACTACGGCATCTTTTGGAAAAGTTATACTTAGTCCGTCAAAACTAACTGTACCACCATTCGTAGAGTTGAATACTTCTGAATTCCCTCTTTCTATTAGTGTAATAAATACAGTGTGTCTGTCAGATTCATGCGTTGATATTGTATGATAAGCGTTAAAATAATTATCTTTTGAAACAAAAAGCGTAGTGTTTTTTTCAGAAGAATTTACATTGTTTAAATAAAAGAACCCTTTGTCATCTGATATAGCAGTATAACCATTGGTGTTTATAACTGCTGATTTTACAGGTTCTCCTTTTTCATTTTTTACAATTCCATAAATCGAACTATTAACATTATAGCCACTCCCATAGTAATTAGGGTCGGTGTGTTTAGTGTAATCTTTTTTGTAACAAGATTGAATACCGATAGCTAATGAAATAATAGTAACAACTGTAAAGAGTAACTTGAAGTTCTTAAATATAGTGTTCATATTTTTAATAATGATATTTATTAGACGTGATTTATTATTTAATTGTTGGTAGTTATATATTAACTAACTAATGCGTAAAAGTAATCTTATAAATTCTTTTTTTGTAATTTTTTATTAAAAATGTATATAGAATATTATTAGAACTATAAAAACAAGAGAAATTTTAGTTTAAAATCATTGAAGATTGCATATTCGTACTGAAAAGTATAGTTGTATTTTTAATTAATTTTTTTTTATAAATAATTTTAAAAAAATGTTTTTAAGAGTAAAAATCAATTAAATACTAAATAGAAAAATGAATTGGATATTAAAAAAATAATAATGATTTTTATTTTGAAAAAAACCGAAAAAAATATTTGCAAGAATGAAATTAATATATACATTTGCACTCCATAAAAAACAAAACAAAGTTCTTTTTTTTAAAATTGCAGTAGATAAACAGAAAGCTTATCTATAGAAAAAATAGAAGCCACTTTAGCTCAGCTGGTAGAGCAACTGATTTGTAATCAGTAGGTCGCTGGTTCGATTCCGGCAAGTGGCTCTTCTTTTGGGTAGTTGCCCGAGTGGCTAAAGGGGGCAGACTGTAAATCTGCTGGCTTAGGCCTACGGTGGTTCGAATCCATCACTGCCCACATTTGCGGAAGTCGTATAGTGGCTATTACCTCAGCCTTCCAAGCTGAAGACGACAGTTCGATTCTGTTCTTCCGCTCATTAATACCGGTTGTTTTTGTATCTGCTACAATAACAGTCGGTTTTTTTTTTACTTTTTTGCCGTTGTGGCTCAGTGGTAGAGCACTTCCTTGGTAAGGAAGAGGTCGAGGGTTCAATTCCCTCCAACGGCTCTCTTATTTTTCAGCTATATTTTTTTTAATTTACGGTTTGAATAAAAATACTATTTTATCGCTTTACTTATAACAAAGAATGGAATGAGTAATTTGGATTTAATACAATTTCCAATAAACTTTTGTGATTTTACGTTTGTCGTCTTCTAAATCATAGGCTCTTTTAGATTCAGGATATTCAATGCCTCTACCTTCTATTATTAAATCAAATGAAATTTTATGTAAAGTGTTGCTACTTTGTAATTTCTCTTTTATGATACTTACCAGAAAATCTGAAATTGTTTTTGCACGTTCATAAGATAAAGCGTTGTAATACTCAAGACCATTAAATTCTTCTTTTTTATTTTTAGAAAGTAATTCATTGTAAATCGGAGTTGAGTATGGAATTCTTTCTTCATCAGTATAGCCTAGTATCAACATTTCGATATGAGATTTTTTATTTTTATTTGAAATATCAAAAATAGAATCAATAAGCGGCTTATATAATGCAATAGCTTTATTTTTAATATCATTCGGAATTAAATATTCATTGCTTGGGAAAAAAGATACTTTGCTAAATTTATTGTATTGTTCTACATTAAAGCTTTTTCTGATATTGTATTTGCCGAGTGTTTCTTGCATGTTATTTCGAAGCCCCAAATATATACGTTCAACACTTCTTATGTAATTTTGATCGGTTTTAAATTTATACGATTGTTCATAAATTGAAGGTGCTTCTTCTACTTTATTTATAATTTTTACTTTGTTTGAAGAAGGAGTGTAATAAGGTTCATGTGTTTGAATTTTGCCATGGAAAACAGCACATGAAGAAATCAATAAGATTATATTTAAAATAATTATTTGCTTGATTCTCATAAAATATAAATAAACTTAATCTTCTCCAAAATAAACTTTCTGTTTGACGCTAGTTTTGTTATCATTGCTTTTAGGAGTAACACTATTTGGTTTTACTGTATTGATTGCAGTAGCTTCATTTTGAGAACTACTTTTTATTGATTTTGAGGCAATTTGATTCTGAGTTGTTTCTGTATTATTTGAAAATGTTGTTGGTACTCGCTTAGCAATATTTTTAATTTCATTTATTGTAGATTTATTATTTGGTATTTTTGTTTCTTTCTGTTTTGCAAAATCGTTTTGCTTTGTATTTGTCAATTTGTTTTTTTGATTTTTTTCTTTTTCAATTGATTTAGTTTGTAAAGAGGTGTTTGTTTTTTCTTCTATTTGATTTTTAGTATTAGGTTGTGTTGTAGGTGTAATTGATTTTGGAATGTTTGTTGTTGGAGTAGCGTCTGTTAAATTATTTATTGTATTTTCTTTTATTTCATTATTTGTGTTGAAAGGTAATTTTTCTTCTTTTGTATTTGTAGATGAGGCAATGGTATTTTCAGTAGGAGAGGAGTTTTTATTTTCAGGCGGAGTATTCGCACTTTGCTCATTTGTAGTTTGTATTGCTTGAGTGCTTGAAACCATTGTTTCAATCGAATGTTTTTTTTCAATTTTGCTTAAAGAGGTTTCATTATTTGCATGAGCCGGAGAAAACATTTTTAATATAAAATAAAGTGATATGGTAGCTAAGGTGAAGACATTAAGCCAAAGCAACCATTTTGGGTAATTACTTTTGGTGTCTTTAATAGGCAGAGATTGAGTTTTTTGTGCAAGCTGTTCAATCAATTCCTCGGTTTTTTTTATTCTTGTATTGAATTGTTGTATATGTGCACTTGTGAAATTTAGAAATTCGATACGAAGATCATCTGTATTAATAGGCTTAAAATTGATATTTTCTAAATTGTTAGAAACAGGAATAATCGGTTCGTTGTTTTCTTTTTGGGTGTTTTGTTTTTTTAGTTGAGTTAATTGTTCTTCCAGTTTTTTTATTTGCCCCTCTTTTTGAGTTAATTCTTCCAAATAGGGATTTGAAACAGTGTTGGCAACTGCGTCTTCAATACTGTTTTCTCCAATTTCTTCGTCAATAATCCCAAAACTTTCACGCTTAATCCGTGCTATAATTTCTTCATGTAAAAATTGGTCTTTTGAATTGACAAAATCAGAAATCATATCGGATACATCTTTGACTTTTTCTTTACTCATTAAAAAAAATTTTAGTAAGCAAAGTTAATATTATAAAATTTATTTACAATAAAATATCAACAAGATTTGCACATATATTTTTAATGATAATATGTCAATCTCTAATTTGTTTTTTATTAATAAGTAGAATTTCTGAAATTAAATTAAACTTTCTTTATTCAATTCTTAGCATGAAAATATACATATTGGGATTATTAGGGTAGATGCCTCCAATTTGAAACTCCTTTTCGCCACCGGCAAGTATTTTTTCTATATCATTGGTTGAAGAAACATCTTGATCGTTAATTTGCAAAATAATAAAATTTTTACGAATACGTGTTTGCTGTGCAATAGGACCATTATTTACGTTTGTAACAAGAACGCCATTTTGTATTCTTAATGATTGCAATTCTTGTTTTGTCAAATCTCTAACGTCAACACCTAATTTTTTTGTAGTAATGATGTCGGCTTTTACAATATCGGAAGTCCCTACAATATTTTTTAATGTCGCTTTTGTAGAATATCGTTTTCCATCTCTAAGGTATTCGATATTAACTATGTCACCGGGGCGGTATTGAGCAATTTTTTCTAATAATTGAGGGGAGGTTTTTATGTCTTTATCTTCTATTTTAACAATAAAGTCGCCGGCTTTTAATCCTGCATTTTCTGCACTACTACCTTTGTTTACTTGTTTGATATACACACCATCAACTTTATCAAGGTTGTAAGCGCTTATTTCTTCAGGTGTTGCATCTTTTGAACTTAGGTAAGCTATTCCTAAATAAGCCCTCTGTACATTACCGTATTTTACCATGTCATTCACAACCTTTTTTACAATGTTTGAAGGAATTGCAAAAGAGTAACCGGCATAAGAACCTGTAGGGGAAGCTATTGCTGTATTGATGCCTATTAAATCGCCATAAGCATTAACTAGTGCTCCTCCACTATTACCGGGATTGACAGCAGCATCTGTTTGTATAAAACTTTCTATACTTGAATTATTTCCTTTTGATTGTCCTATTCCAATATTTCTGTATTTAGCACTTACAATACCGGCAGTAACAGTTGTCTCTAAAGTTAATGGATATCCAACGGCTAATACCCATTGCCCTAATTTTACATCGTCAGAATTACCATAATTTAAGAAGGGCAGATTGGGCTCATCTACTTTTAATACAGCTAAATCAGTAGATGGGTCAGTGCCGATTATTTTTGCATTAAAGCTTTTTTTATTATTTAAAATTACAGTTACTGCATCAGCACCATCAACTACGTGATTATTGGTAACAATATATCCATCTTTTGATATGATTACGCCGGAGCCACTTCCTTGTTGGGGAGGCTGTTGTATATAACGTTCACCGAAGAAACTACCAAAAAAATCATCAAAAAAAGGGTTGTTATAACGAACAGCTCTTGCTTTGATTTCAGTTTTGATATGTACAACTGCTTTGCTTGAAATTTCTGCAGCTTGTTCTAAATTGGTATAAGAACCATCAGGAGATGGAGCATCGTTTGCATCTGTTTCAAAATGATTTTGTTCGTTATTCGTCTTAAAAGAGTTGCTTTGAAAATTTACTCCTCCATAATTTTTCGCTACTACAATTGTAGCAATAGATGTAATCATAGCAATTAAAATAGTTCCAATTATCTTTTTCATAATTATTTAATTTTAATATAAGCAAAATTATTAAACACCTAAATAGGTTTGAGTTTCTTTCACTTTTTTTAACATAGAAAAATATGTTAAGATTAGTAAATGGAGTTTTGTTTTTATAATGAATTTAAAAAATCGATTGTGTTTATGCCGTCTGCAAAATCATGCAGAGAAGGGCTTTGAGCTTGTCCAAACGGGATAAAACCATCTCCGATAATAGCTTGTATTTCTTCTTTGTTTTCGATGACAATTTCTTCATCATAATATTCATAGTGTAAGGTTGCCACAGCAGAAAAATTATTTTTATTTTCAATCAACAATAAGCTTTCATTTGTCATATAAAATTGATTGTTGAGTATATAAAGCGCTAAATTATAATCATAGTTGTTGCGATACTTATTATGATGTTTTAAGTTGTCGTATTTTCTAAAAACATTTAATAAATTCTTAAAATCATACCCTTTCGGAACAAAAATTTTAGTGATATTACGACAGCCCAAACCGAAATAAAGGTAAACATCGTCAGCAAGTTTTTCCAATTCACTAACAGTTTCATTGCCTGTTAATATTGCAATAGATGTTTTGTTTTTTCGTATAATATGAGGATATTTTGAAAAATATTTTTCAAAATACATGGCACTGGAATTACTACCGGTTGCGATATATGCATCGCAATTTTTAAGCATGGATTCTATAGAAATAATTTTTCTATTTGCATCATCTATTTGATATAAAAATTGAATTATATATGGGAGTAAAACATTGTCTTTAGAAGATAATTTAATTAACTGGTGATGTCCACTAAGATATACGCTTAAAAAATCATGAAACCCCACAAGGGGGATGTTGCCGGCCATAGTTACTCCAATTTTTAATTGTTTGTTTTTAATTTCGGCTGTTTGTAAAGTTGATGAATACAAGATAAGATTATTTTCATCTAAGTATTCATTACAAATATTTTGAATACTTTTTTCAATAAAATCTTGAATAAACCACCCGTTTTCTCTTTCGGCTTTTTCTTTAATCAGCTTCAACTCTTCATCATTTTGCAATAAAAAATTCTTAAGACTTATTAAATTTTCAATTCTTTTATGAAGCATAATTAAAATATGATGTTTTGTTTGTAATTTTGTTGCGAAAATATTCACTTTTATAATATTAAATTTAATTTTTTATGGCTATAAAAATCACAGACGAATGTATCAATTGTGGTGCTTGCGAGCCTGAATGTCCTAATAATGCAATATACGAAGGCGGTGTAGAGTGGGCTATTGAAGATGGAACGACGGTTAAAGGCGATTATCAATTAATGAATAGCAATATTACTCCAAGCAATAAAAGACATGCACCTATTTCAGACGATACTTATTATATAGTTCCTGATAAATGTACGGAATGTCAAGGATTTCATGAAGAGCCTCAATGTGCTGCTGTATGTCCGGTAGATTGTTGCATACCTGATGAGCTTTATCGAGAAACTATAGAATCTCTGCTCGAAAAGAAAGACAGACTGCATAAATAGTTTATTCGATTTTGGATGGATAATCAGTTGTCATTATTTAAACAGATAAATCATTTTATTTTCGATATAGATGGCGTGCTCACAAATGGTACTTTGCTAATTCACCATGACGGCACTTTATTACGTTCAATGAATATTAAAGATGGCTATGCTATGCAATTAGCCATTAAAAAAAAATATAGGATTTCGATTATATCCGGTGCCAATGGAGATTGGTTAAAAAAGAGATTTTTGGGTTTGGGTATTAATGACGTGCATTTAGGTATTGAGAACAAAATGGAATTATTGCCAAAGTTAAATGAAGTTAATCATTTAGATTTATTTCGTACTTTGTACATGGGCGATGACATGCCTGATATAGCAATTATGAAAAAAGTTTTTTTACCATCATGCCCTTCTGATGCTTGCGAGGAGGTTAAGCAAATTGCAAAATATATCTCTCCGTACCAAGGAGGAATGGGATGTGTGCGAGATGTGATTGAAAAAGTACTGAAACTAAATAATGATTGGCAGTAGTTTATGGTAAATGAGCGACAAGTGTTCGGTGTTCAATAAAGCTTTTTGATTTTAAAAGCATTTTGAAAAAAAACAATCCATTTATTTGATTTTTTATAGGATAAACAAAATGACCGGGACGTACAGTGAAATGATAATTTGATATTTCTTTTCCAATTAAATTATACAGTAAAATTTGTACGTTGATATCATCAATAGTATTGTTTAAAATGTGAAGCTCATTTGAATTTAAAGGAACAAAAACTTTACATTTTTCATTTAGGCTTTGATCGTTTTTTTTAATGTCTGTAGATTGAAAAAAATTAGACTCTTCAATATTACTATTTTCATTTTCTCCAAAAATAAAAGGATTGATTTGTTGATCATAAACCGTATCTATTGGAAAGTTTGAGAATGAAAGGATTTGATTATTTGAGTTGTTTAAAATTGGACAGGGCTTTTGATTTTGAGCACTTGTATATGAGATGAAGTTACCTGAATTTATTTCTTTATCAAAGCTCAATATAAGAGTATTCATCTTTGATTTTATTTGTTTAGGGTTTAAGGAGTCATTTAAATAAAAATCTTTTATGGCACAATTCGCATCAAGATTGATTTTAGAGGCATGGTTGAAATAAATAACTACATTTGATTTGTATGATTTTACTTTTACGGGGGCAGGGTAAAAATCATCATCGGTATATGATTGATTATATTGAAAATATTTTGCTAATTGATAAATTCTTTTCCCTAAAACACGATAACCATTTTCATAATTATAATGACAATTATCCTTACCAAGAGCAATATCACCGGTTGAAATAAGGTGAACTTTTTTACTTTGCGATGCAACTTCAAGTTGGGCTTGTTGAATGGTGTTATTTGCTATAATATTTTGTTTACAAGCATTTTTTATTTGGAACATATAAAAGTTCTCAATATTTGGATAATCTTCTTGAAGTTGTTTGAATAAATTTAAATTTCTTTCAATGTAGGTTTCTTTATCTGTTTGAACTTTTGCATCGTTTTCACCCTGATACCAAATTACAGCACGTATAAAATTTTGACTATTGCTTTGTTTTACACGATTAAGTAAACGTCCATAAGCAGTTTTTAAATTGATTTGCCCGGGACGTAAAGAATCACCTCTCATAAAGAAAGATATTTCTTTTCCACCTACTGAACCGTTTAATATACAAATTGGAATTTTCTCATTTTCTATTATTTGTTTTCCAAAAGCGATTCCTAATTGTCCTATAAAACCATTTTCATTTTCATTATCCCCCGTAGCTATTTTCCATTGATTATCTATTTGTGATTGTGAAATAGTGCCATAAGTTCTTATATAAGGTGAAAAATCTATAGAAGAGGAAGTGCTTTGAGATTTAGCCAAAGCATTTGATTGACCATAAAAAATATAGTAATCACCAACACATAAAGATGATGCTGTTTTAATTATATTATTTCTATATAATAATTCATAATCATAATCTGTTAATCCGGTTTCTATTGTGTCTGTAATTTGATAATGAAAAGTACCATTGTTAGAGATAGTATAATTGATAGGAATATTAGTTTTGATAGTTTGATTTTTTGTTCTTTTTAATTTAATATCTGAAGGAGTTTCGTTAGGAGTTAACTCAAATTCAATATCTACATAACCTTTATTATTCAATGTATCTCTATGAATAACTTCATAATCTGAAGGAAATTTTAAAATATTTACTTGGGCATTTAAAACGCCAAATGACAATAAAAGGAGTATTAATAAAACATTTCTTAATGTCATAAAATCTTTAAAATAAATAATTGATTTTTATGACATAAAAATATAAAAAATAATTAAAGAAAAAAATTATTCAAATTCTTTTGAACTTAAATATCTTTCTGCATCTAAAGCAGCCATACAACCACTTCCGGCAGCCGTTACAGCTTGTCTGTAATTTTTATCTTGCACATCACCGCTCGCAAATATTCCTTCTAAATTTGTTTTGGTAGAACCCGCTTGTGTTATAATATAACCTGTTTCATCCATGTCAATATACGGTTTGAAGATATCACTATTTGGTTTATGTCCGATAGCGACAAAAAGAGCACTCACGGGTATATTTTTTATTTCACCGGTTTGGTTATTTTTTAAATTTAGGCTTTGTATTTTACTGTCTGCAATAATTTCATCAATTTCAGTATTCCAATAAACTTGAATATTTGGCGTTTTTAAGACTCTTTCTTGCATTACTTTACTTGCCCTCATTTCATCTCGACGTATCATCATGTGAACTTTACTGCATAGTTTACTTAAATAAACGGCTTCTTCACATGCAGTATCTCCGGCTCCTACAATAGCTACTTCTTTACCTTTGAAAAAGGCTCCGTCACAAACAGCACATGCACTCACACCACCTCCGGTAGAGGCTAATTCTTCTTCTTTGGCAATGCCAAGCCATTTAGCACTTGCACCGGTTGATATGATAATTGCATCAGCTTCTATCCATTTCTCTTCATCAATTTCAACTTTATAAGGCATAGAGGAGAAGTCAACTTTGGTTGCATAGCCAAATCTTATGTCTGCACCCATTCTTCTGGCCTGTTCTTCAAAATTTATCATCATTTGAGGTCCCATAATACCTTCAGGATAACCCGGATAGTTTTCAACTTCTGTTGTAATTGTTAATTGACCACCGGGTTGTAAGCCTTGATATAATACGGGGTTTAGATTGGCTCTTGCTGAATATATTGCAGCTGTATAACCGGCAGGTCCTGAGCCAATAATTAATAATTTTACTCTTTCAATTGCTTTTGTTTCAGACATAATTTGTTTTATTTAATTGAATCTATAATTTTATAATAATGACTGCCGTAACCTCCCCAAACCCCAATTGCATTTTTTACATTACTCTGTACTTGAACAGGGCTTGCAAAAGGGTTGCCTACGGAGCCGGCTGAAAAAGTTAATGTTTGCCAAAAGGCAAAAACATTTTTATCAATGCCGGACCATTTTATAGTTACTGTATCACCTTTCTTAACATAGCCTAATGATTGTAATTCTTGAGGACTTAGTTGCCTTGATTTGTCGTATCCTAAATTGATATCCAGTTTAACTTTTGTGCCATTTATAATATCATCATTATAAACAGGGTTAAAAGATGTAAAATATAATTCAGGGTTCCCATCTTTTTGATAACGATTGGTAAGTGTTTCTAATTTTACACTATTTCCAAAAGTGTCAGGGTCAGTATAATAGGCTTTTATGATAGAAAAACTATCTCCTCTGTCGGGGATAGGTTCTAACCATATCGAATCAAATCCGGGATTATTAGCAATTTGTGTATATGATTCAATTTGATTACCTTTTGAATCAATAGAAAGTTTATACGTATGATTTAAAATTCCTTTGAAGTTAAATGAATTAGGGTCTGTAAAATCAGGTCCGTATATCGTAAAGGAAAAATGGTTATCACCGATTAAAGTATCAATTGTATATTCTTTAAGATTTATGGTAATATTATCATTAATGTCCGTAACCTTTACAACTGCATTTTTTACAAATTTTACTTTGCTTAAATCTATATCATCAAAAAAGCCTATACTTTCTGTAAGTGTAACAAATGGGCTTTGACCAACCTCAATACTACCCTCTACAACAATTTTGTCGGTGCCGTTTTTTAATTTTATATTTAACTCTTTCTCACATGATAATAAACCTATTATCATTAAAATCAGAGTGAGCGTTTTTTTCATATTTGGCAAAAATAAACGAAAATAGAATATTGGAACTATCTTCACATTATTTTAATTTAAAAAAGTGTAGTTCTGCTACACTTTTTTAAAATTTATTTTCTTCTCGTTGTTTTCTTTTTATATTTTGTTGGCTTCGTCGTTTTAATAGGTTTTGAAACTTGAGGTGGTGTATAACTTCCTGTAGTTAATAAACTCAAAATTTTATCTTGCTTCTCTGCTGTAAGTGGATTTCCGGCGTAATCAAATTGAGTTAGTTTAGTAAGCATACCTAATTCATTAGGAACATCAGTTAATTGATTGTTCATTAAATTAATCGTTTGCAAATTATTCATCATCCCAATTTCAGCAGGAAGTTCCTCAATTTGATTATTACTTAAATCTAATACTTGTAAATTTTGTAAACTAACTAAAACAATAGGAAACTGGACAAAACGATTATTTGCAGCCATCAGCACTCGTAGATTTTTTAAGTTTGCAAAAGATGAAGGCAAATCATAAATCTTATTACCGGGTGATGAACCTTCGCCGAGTATTAGCACTTCAAGTTTACTCAATTTAGAAATATCAGCCGGCAAAAAATGAATATTATTATTTGATAAGTTTAATACTCGTAGATTTTTTAAGTCTTTTACTTCAGAAGGTACATAATTTAAATTACAACCGCTCAAATCAAGATGAGTTAAATTTCTGATTTGTTTTACTAACTGCATCATCAAAGCAGGGTCTTTCACTTGATTGCCACTGAAATGAAATTTATTTAATGCTTGTAAACTATTGATTTCATTTGGTAAGAAAAGTATTGGATTCCCTGTAATATCAATTTCTTCTAAATTTTTACAATTTGAAATTTCTTTTGGTAAAGTATTTAATTTGTTATTACGTAAAATCAATTTACGAAGTTTTTTCATTTCTCCAATTGTACTTGGGAGCGTAGTTAAATTATTATTAGATAAATCTAAAACTTCAACTTGATTTAGTAAAAAAATATCAATAGGAATACTACTAATATTGGTATTTTGTAAACTTAAAACTTTTAAGTTGGGATAACGAAATACCTCCTGAGGAAATACATTAAAGGGTTGGCTGGTAATCTCTAATTTAAAAACACAATTATTATCGTAAGCGGCAGGTGGTAGTTTTTCAAAAACTTTATCCGGGTCACAAGGGTTAGCCAATGGATAATATTGTTGTGCGTTTAATACATTCAATGATAATAATAGTGCTAAATTTAAAATCAATTTCTTCATTGCTCTTTGAAAATTTGGCTAAAATTATATTGTTTTTTTTCATTATCATAATTTTTTATTTGATAAGTTTTTCATTTTTTTAAAATTAATAGGAAAAATAAAATGATTTTACTAAAAATGACAAGTTTATTACAATAAATATATTAAAAAAGTAAAGTCAATTTATATATTTGCGAGATATGAAAAAGCTGTTTTTACTAAGTGTAATTATATTGTTAAGTCGTGATGTTTTTTCACAAGAAAAGCATTTTAAAAACTTAAGACAATTAACCTTTGGTGGTGATAATGCTGAAGCATATTTTAGCCCTGACGGCAAAAATGTTTCATTTCAAAGTAATTATAAAAAATGGGGAAATGAATGTGATCAAATTTATGACATGAATATAGAAAAAGCGTTAAGTGACACAAACTATATACCTCCTCGAATTAGCAATGGGTTGGGCAGAACTACTTGTAGTTATTATATGCCAAACGGAAAAGATATTTTATTTGCTTCTACATATAAGGGATCAAGTGCGTGCCCCCACATGGAAACAATTAAAGGGAAGTATTTATGGGGCATTTTTAATGATTATGATATTTATATAGCTAATAAAAAAGGAAAAATAATAAAACAATTAACAAACATAGATGGCTATGATGCTGAGGCAACCATATCACCAAAAGGGGATAAAATAGTTTTTACCAGCACTCGTAGCGGAGATTTGGAATTATGGACGATGGACATAGATGGCTCCAATCAAAAGCAAATTACAAATGAATTAGGTTACGATGGCGGAGCCTTCTTCTCTCCGGATGGGAAAAAATTAGTATTTAGAGCATCCAGACCCAAAACGGAAGATGAAATTAAAGAATATAAAGAACTTTTATCGAGAGGGCTAGTAGCACCCACAAATATGGAAATATTTACTTGTAATGTTGACGGTTCAGATTTAAAGCAAATAACTAATTTAGGTAAAGCAAATTGGGCTCCTTTTTTTCACCCAAGTGGTGAAAAGATTTTATTTTCAAGTAACCATCATTCTGAAAGAGGATTTGATTTCCAATTATATATGATTAATATTGACGGAACAGGATTGGAACAAGTTACTTTTGAAAGTATTTTTAATGCATTTCCAATGTTTTCACCGGATGGAAAAAAAATTATATTTTCATCCAATAGAAATAATCACAGAACACACGACACTAATCTTTTTATTGCTGATTGGGTTGATTAAAATTTTAAAAACATTTTAAAATGAAACACTTTTTTTTAATTGTAATTATTTTTTTGTCATTTAATTTTTCGAAAGCTCAAAGAGTAATTCAGAGTAAAATTTACGACAATATCGCTTATTTGTCTGATGATAAATTGGAAGGAAGAGCTACCAGTCAACGGGGTGAGGCAAAAACTGTACGATATATTGCATCTCAATTTAAAAAAATAGGCTTAACCCCAATGGGAAACGATAAATTTTATTATCATTTTAAGTATAAAAAAAATAAAAACCCTCACGATACTTCAGCAACAAATGGAGAAGCCTATGAAGCCTCTAATGTAGTCGGATTCCTTGATAATGGTGCCCCATACACAATTGTAATTGGCGCACATCACGATCACTTAGGATTTGGTTATGACCATAATAGCCTTGATCCAAACCCAGAGGGCAAAATTCATAATGGAGCAGATGATAATGCAAGTGGAGTAGCAGGAGTCCTTGCATTAGCTGACTACTTTGCAAATAATAAAATTATCGAAAAATATAATTTTTTGTTTATGACATTCTCAGGTGAAGAACTTGGATTGATAGGCTCAAAAAAATGGTGCGAAAATCCTACCATTCCCTTAAATGAAATTAATTACATGCTTAATATGGACATGATAGGCAGGTTAAACGACAGTACTAAAAAACTATTAATATATGGTATTGGAACTTCTGATGTGTGGAAAAATGTAATCGAAGAAAATAATCGATATTTCAATATTAAATTTGATAGCTCTGGTGTTGGGCCAAGTGACCAAACTTCTTTTTATTTAAAAGATATTCCGGTATTGCATTTTTTTACAGGGCAACATATTGATTATCATAAACCAAGCGATGATATTGATAAAATAAATATTGAAGGCGAAGTACAAGTTCTTGAACTTATGATAGATATTATTCAATCTTTAGATAATTATCCTAAATTAAAATTCTTTAAAACAGCAAATTCAGAATCTAATAAAATATCATTCAAAGTTACCTTGGGAATTATGCCTGATTATATTTTTGATGGGAAAGGAGTGAGGATAGACGGAATTACTGACCATAAACCTGCAGCAAAAGCAGGTATGATAGCCGGTGATATCATCATACAATTTGATAAATATAAAATTGAAAATATAAATGATTATATGGAAGCGCTGTCTCATTTTAAGAAAGGAGATAAAGCAAAAATCATAATTTTAAGAGGAGAAAAAACAATAGAAAAAGAGATTGATTTATAATAAAAAAGTTTTTTTGTAGTTAAATATGATTTTTATTAAAAAAATATTTCTATTTATAAAAGAAAGTATTACCTTTGCAACCTTAAAAATTTATCATGGCTAATCATAAAGCGACCAAAAAAGATACTCGACAAGCAAATAAAAGAAGAGAAAGAAACCGTTATTATGGCAAAACTACTCGTAATGCAATGCGTGATTTATTAGCTATTACAGATACAGCTGTAGCTAAAGAAAAATTACCTTCTGTAGAGGCAATGTTAGATAAATTAGCAAAAAGAAATATTATCCATAAAAATAAAGCAGCTAACTTAAAATCTTCTTTAGCAAAAAAAGTAAACCAATTGAGTACTCCAGTTGAAAAAGAAGTGGTAGCTAAAAAAACAACCAAAAAAGTAGTAGCTAAAAAAACAACTTCAAAAGCTAAAAAATAATCATTTATTTTAAACGAATATAAAAGGCCGCCAAAAGGCGGTTTTTTTTGTTTAAAAAATGCACCAATTCTAAAACAAATTTTTACCGCTTTTCCCCAAAAATTGACCATTTACTCATTCATCCCTACCGAATTCTAATTTTTTTTAAAATAAGA
>JBDHYI010000028.1:0-32975 GCA_039811265.1 Chitinophagaceae bacterium
ATGTTGCTGCACCACCTCCCGCTACGGTTGCTGTGTCGTTTTCACAAACTGTTTGTGATGCAGGACTTGCCGTTACGTTTGGTGATGGGTTTACAGAAACCGGTACTACTACTCTAACCGGATTAACACAAGCACCGGGTCCATTTGAAATAACTTCTACATAATAGTTTACTGTTCCTGCAGTTGCCGGTACAACTTCAACAGGCGGAGTACCAAGATTATTTCCTCCAACGGCAGCATCCCAAATAGTAGTATAACCGGTATATCCTAAATCAGGTGCCGAAAAATTTGAAATATTTATAGTTCCGGGAGTATTATCATTATCTATTGTGTACATTTGGAGTTCTATTATATCGCCTACATTAACGGCAATACTCTCACTTCCGTTTTGTGTATTCGCCCCCCCTATTACGAAAGTATTAAATACTGTAGGAGCGCCTCCATTAATAGTATATCGTGGATAGTCAAATATTGAGCCAAATACATCTGAATGATTATAACTCCAATTGAATGTTACATTACCATTACAACCTACTTCTCGTGAGTATTTTGTAATGCCGGGATTAGCGGATAAATTATTACCGGAAGTAATAATAATATTTGCAGGAGCTCCTGAAACATTAACGGTACCATTTGAATTAGTTACACTAAAAGTCCAATTTGCAGGAGCATAATATGCTGCAAACCCGCTAATATTACCACTACAACTTGGTAGTGCCGTTCCATTTATTGTTGTAGTGTCGCCTAAACATATTGTTGCAGGGGAAGCTGATCCTGTTCCATTATTTAAAGGGTTTATGGTAATTGAAACAGAGCTTGTAGCAGTACATCCATTTGCGTCTGTTCCGGTAACTGTATAAGTGCCTGATACTAGCGGTGTAAATGCAACTCCATTTACAACTCCCCCTGTCCATACATAAGAGTTTGCGCCTCCTCCGCTTAATGTAGTTTGAGAGCCATTACAAACTACGGCAGGTGTAGCATTTGCAGTTACTAAAGGTAAAGGGTTAACATTAACTGTTACAGGAACTCTACTAATGCTAGGGCAACCTGCAATAACTGAGTTATAAGTTAATTTAACTTGCCCATGTCCGGAACGTAATCCGGCTGTTTTGATACCACCGGTCACTCCTCCGGTATAACTTGAGCCGCCGGCACCACTTGCGCCTGTCCAATTATTTACATAAATTCCATCAGCTCCAACATCGCCACCGCCTACGCCACCGGTGCTTCCACTTGCTGATCCTCCTTGGTTTGCGGCAATTTCACCACCTCCATTGCCTCCAATTCCTAATGCTCCCGGGAACCCATTATTAAGTGGTGCATAAGTTGAAGTTCCGCCTAAACCACCGGCAACTTGTGTACCTCCTGTAGCCATAGTCCATCCGGCAACAGAACCCGGCCATCCACAACCGCCACCGCCGCCATAATATCCACCGCCGCCGCCACCGCCGGTTCCTCTACCAATTGATTGAATACGATTACCTCCTGCGCCACCACCACCGGCTGCTACTATCACACGATTATTTAGTAAAATTCCTCCCACTCTAACGTCAGATGCGCCACCACCACCGCCACCACGGGGATTAAAATTTACTGCTGTGGTTACCCCTCCGGAGCCTCCTCCGTTATAACCTCCTGTTGGCGAATTTACATCCACAGGTGCAATACCCATCCCTCCAACAAAAATATTCAACACATCTCCGGGAGTTACTGAAAGAGTTCCTGAAGCATAACCTCCTAATCCTCCGACAATACCCATTGCATTTGCTCCTCCTTGTGCTCCCCACGCTTCTATCAATATACTGGTAACTCCCAATGGAACAGTGAAAGTTTGCATTGCTCCTGTATAAGCAAAAGTCGTTGTTGTGGGTGGACCAATAGCAATATTTTGCGATTCTGCATAATAAGTTGTTGTATCAGTAGGTATTACATTAAAATCAACTCCACTTTGTGATGTGCCAATTTTAGTACCTCCATTTGGTACTGTGTACCAATTAATCGTATTCCCTACTGATGTCGCATTCAGGTTAGAATTACCCCCAAAACAAATACTCATTGGTGTTGCCGTAACTGATGTTGGTAAAGCAGGTGCTGCTTTTACAGTAAAAATAGTTGCGCTATTACCGGTACCTACTCCATTTGTAACACTTATCACACCGGTGTTGCCCAATGCAGGCACTGCCTTAATCTGATTTGCATTATTCACTACAAATGCCTGAGCCGCAACGCCTCCAAAGGTAACTGATGTTGCACCAATAAAGTTAGAGCCGGTTATTATTACGGTATCCGTACCTGCACAACCTGACGTTGGTAAAAAATTGGATATTACAGGGGCTTGCGATGTCCCTTCTAAACAATAAAGTAGTAATAAAATTGTTTTTAAAACATGTAAAAATTTTAATTTCATAATGCTGATTTTTTTAGTGATTAAATAAAAATATTCTTAATAATTATAGTTTAAAATATGTTTAATTTCAGTTTTTATTTTATAAAAATTCAATCCTCTTATAATTAGAAAGTTTTAAATTTAAAAGAAAGAATTTTACCCATTTTAATGATGTATAACTTTTCATATTAAATTTAATTTTAAACCAAATTTAATTTTAATCTTTTTAAAAAAAAAATTTACAGACACTTTTTGTCAGTTTGCATATATAAAATCTTGTCATTAGACAACTTTATTGGTTTTAATTTATTTAACAAATAATTATTTTTTATAAAAAACGAAGACGATATTTTGTTTTTTTTCATATTTTAGCCTAATAAAACCTACTTAAAATCATGCTTATTTTTTGGAAAGAATCGCCGTTTTTTCGTTTATTAATACCATTTATTTTAGGAATTATTATTTATAATCAAGGACTCCATCTTTCTATCAAGTTTTCTATTTCTATTAGTTTTTTATTTTTTATTGCTATTCTTTTATTTGGGTATTCAAAAGATTTTTTTCAATTAAAATTTGCTTGGCTGCAAGGGATTTTTATTCATTTATTTATTTTCTCTTGCGGGGTATTGCTTAGTGCATATCATGATGTAAAAAACAGCCAACTATGGTATGGGCATTATATAAACGAAAATCCGCAATTACTGATTCAAGTAAAATCTGCCCCTGAAGAAAAGGAAAAAACATTTAAGATTGATGCCGAAGTTTGTGAACTAATAAACGATAAGAAAAGGATTAAAACAAAAGGGGATATTATTTTATATTTTCAAAAAAACGAAAAAAGCCAACACATCAAAACGGGGAGTTTTATTTTAATAAATAATAAGCTCCAAGCGATAACCTCATCCGGAAATCCGGGTTCATTCGATTATGCAAACTATTGTGCCAATCAAAATATTTATCATCGTGCATTTATAAAACCAAATGAATGGGTTACTTTAGATAGTTCTCACCAAACTTTTCAATCATTCTTTCAAAAATTAAATGAGCGTTCGAGAGATATTTTGACAAGGTATATTAAAGATTCAAATGCACTTGGAATAGCAGAAGCTCTTTTAGTTGGTTATCGTTTAGATATAGATGATATGACCTGGCAAGCTTACACCAATACCGGTATTGTTCATATAATAGCCATCTCTGGAATGCACATGGCCATGATTTATAAAACGGTTTTATGGCTTTTGTTATTGATTCCTTTTATGAAAAAAAATAAAAAAATATCCATCATCATTTCTGTTGTATTAATGTGGGTTTTTGCATGTATTACCGGGCTACCCGCTTCGGTGGTTCGTGCTGCAAGTATGTTTACTATTATAGCGTTTGGCGACATTCAGGATAAAAAATCGAATACATTAAATATGTTATTTGCATCAGCATTTTTAATGTTGAGTGTGAATCCATCATTTTTAATGGATGTAGGATTTCAATTGTCTTTTTTAGCGGTTTTAAGTTTGATATTATTTTATCAACCTATCTATGAAAAGATTATTATCACAAATAAATTGCTTGATTTGGTTTGGCAATTAATAGCAGTAACGCTTGCTGCTCAAATTCTTACATTTCCTGTATGCCTTTATTATTTTCATCAGTTTCCCTTATTGTTTCTTATTACGAACTTAGTTGCGGTGCCTTTAACGACACTTGTTTTATATTTAGAAATTGTAATGGTTAGTTTAAGTTTTAATGAAGGTATAGCATCTTTTCTGGGTAAACTTATCAATGAAATTATTCTCAAAATAAATGCATTTGTTTTTTATTTAAGTCATTTAAAATTCAGCGTTTGGTCAGGTATTCACATCAGTCTTATTCAAATGTTTTTACTCTATGCTCTACTTACTTTAATCGTATTATGGTTTATACAAAAAAAAGTTCTCTATTTCATTTCTTTTATAGGAGGGATGCTTGTTTTAAGTATTAGTTTTTTGCTTATGCAAATTGAAATTTTTCAGCAACATAAAATCATTGTTTATAATATATCAAAACAAAAATCATTGGAATTTTTATCCCAAAATCAATTTGAATATATTCATTCTGAAAAAAAACCTATCATCAAGAAAGATAGTATTTATACACTTATTCCTGCTCATACCTTTCATCATACAAAAGAAAGTAAGCAACCCATCTGTTTGAAGTTTCAAAATACGTCATTTGAATTATTTTCATTTCGGAATAAAATAATTGCACGCATTGAAGATTTAAATTTTTATTGTCAAAAACCTATTGCTGTTGATTTTTTAATAATTAGTAATAAATGTAAACCTGAGTTAGATTTTATTTTAAAAAATATTACTCCTCAAAAAATCATTTTGGATGCAAGTATCCCTTTTTGGCAAATTGATGAATGGTCAGAAAAAATCAAAACAAAAAATATTCCATTTCATAGTGTGCCAAATCAAGGTGCATTTGTTGCAGATATTTAATTCCAATAAATTGAATAATTTAGCACTTTCTTTTAATTAATAATATGGAACAAAATCGAACTGAAATTGGTACGCTGGGTGAATTTGGTTTAATTGATCGCCTGACTGAGCATACAGAAATTTATAATGCAAGTACAGTATTAGGGATTGGAGATGATGCAGCGGTTATCGATACTTTTGGGAAACAAATAGTAGTAACAAGCGATATATTGGTAGAAGGTATTCACTTTGATTTAATGTATATGCCTTTAAAACATTTAGGTTATAAATCAGTAATAGTAAATCTTTCTGATGTTTATGCCATGAATGCTCAACCGACTCAAATCACTGTCAGCATAGCAATTTCAAATCGTTTTAGCGTAGAAGCCTTAGAAGAAATATATGCCGGTATTCATTTGGCTTGTAAAAAATACGGTGTTGATTTAGTAGGTGGTGATACCACTACATCCAAATCGGGCTTAATCATTAGTATAACTGCAATCGGCGAATTGGATGAAAAAAAAGTAGTTACACGAAAAGGAGCTCATGAACATGATTTAATCTGTGTTACCGGAAATTTAGGTGCTGCTTATATGGGGCTATTACTTTTGGAAAGGGAAAAAAGAATCTTTCTGGAAACGCCCGACGTTCAGCCAGACTTAGAAAACCAAGCCTATATAGTAGAACGCATCTTAAAACCGGAAACACAAAAAGAATTAATTACTTGGTTAGATAATCATCAAATTATTCCAAGTGCAATGATTGATATCAGCGATGGATTGAGTTCTGAAATTTTACATATTTGTAAGCAAAGTGAGTGTGGCTGCATTCTTTATGAAGATAAAATTCCAATACATGAGCAAACAAGACAAAATGCTGAGAAGTTTAACATTGCCGCTACTACTTGCGCTCTCAACGGCGGTGAAGATTATGAAATGTTGTTCACCGTTTCGACCAACGACTTTGAAAAAATTTCAAAATGCCCTTTTGTAAGTATTATCGGACATATTACCACTCCTGAAAAAGGGACTCATTTAATTACCAAAGGAAACAATAAAATAGAACTAAAAGCCCAAGGTTGGAACCCTTTAAAAAATTAAATTTTAAAAATATTATAAAATAATTAATGAATTTTATTAAGTTTGTTTCCTATATTCAGATTTTATGAAACAAATAAAAGTTATTTTTACTACTGCCATTGCATTTTTAATTGTTAGTGCATCTGTAGTATTTAACGCTTGTAATCAAGACTTATGTAAAGATATCTCTTGTAAAAACAACGGAGTTTGTCGTGATGGAACCTGTAATTGTTCACTCGGATTTGAAGGTCCATTCTGCGCTACAAAAGTATATGAAAAATTTATTGGTACTTATGATGGTTATTATCGTTGTAATGGCACTGACCCCAAATTAAGGACTCTTGTAATTTCACCTGCAGCACAAAACAATAAAATAATTTTGTACAACATCATGGAAACACAAGATATAACATTAACAGGAACTGTAGATGGTGTAAAAATTACACTTCAAGACACAACTATAGGAACTCATACTTACTCAGGAAATGGGCATATAGTTGATTTGGATATTACATTATTCATACAAGATTATTATTCATTAGATAGTACAACTCATACATGTACATACAACGGAACAAAGTTTATAAAATAAAACAACAACGCATTCAATGAGAAAAATATCAACAATTACCGGACTTTTTATAGTAGGATTATTTTTTTTAGCAACTTATTTTTCAAGTTGTGAACACGATGCTTGTGTAGCAAGAAACATACAATGCCAAAATAATGGAGTTTGCAGAGACGGAAATTGCCTTTGTCCTTCCGGATATGAAGGTGATAGTTGTCAATTTAAAGTAAATGAAAAATTTGCTTATTACTTTAAATGTATTCGTACTGGATTTGTAGATGACACTATACCGGATGATAACGATGATACATTGAGGGTTTTTGCTGAAAAAGATAAATTTGCAATTAATTTTTATTCAATTCGAGACACTGAATATTATAAAATAAAAGCAACCGTGAATGATAACTTTGTAACAATCCCAAGTCAAGAAGTTACTTTTAAAGCTGATGCAAATAATATTTACAATGTAACTGTGAGTGGCTCAGGTAGTTTAGTAGGCGATATCTTAACCCTTACCGTCTTTAATAAATGGCATGACAATAATTTGCAAATAGACCGTCATTCAAAATTTACTTATGCCGGTTCAAAATACAAGAAAAATTAAATTTTGATAATTAATTAGGACTTATTACTTTTGCACTCCTTTTTAGGAAAGAGTTGAACTATTAAAAATTATTAAACATTATGAAACGTACATTTCAGCCACACAGACGTAGAAGAAAATCAGTTCATGGATTTCGTGCACGTATGGCAACTCCTAACGGTCGTAAAGTTCTTGCAGCAAGACGTAAAAAAGGTCGTAAAAAATTAACTGTATCTGACGAAAGTCGTTTGAAATAATTTTTTTAAAACGCACTTCATGGCTAAGCTTTTCTCCTTTACAAAGCAGGAAAGGTTGAAAAGCAAAAAACAAATTGATACGCTTTTTCAAACCGGAAAAGCGTTTTTTTATTTTCCTTTTCATGTTAAATATACTATTGAATTAAACGTCGAACAAGCAGGAATTCACTTTGGAGTAAGCATACCAAAAAGATATTTTAAAAAAGCCATCTTGCGTAATCGTTTAAAAAGACAAAGCAGAGAATCGTTTCGATTGCAAAAAAATAATTTAAAAACTAAATTGACAGAACAAGGGAAACTGCTTTCCATTATGTTTATATATTCTCATCAGCAGCTTTGTAATTATGAAGGAATAAATATTGCTATGTCAGAATGTTTAAAGAAAATATATGATGAAATTCAAGCTAATTGATCCATTTTTATAAATGAGATTTAATAAATAAAAATGATTTTTTGATTTAAAAGGAATAAAAAATTCATATTTTACGAATTATACATAAACACTCTTACTATTAAAACCTCCAATCTCAATTTTTTCAATTGTTCTAAAGCCATTACTCATGATGCTTTTCTATCATTTTTTTTATATTTTTTATATAATTTCATTCTATCTAAATTTCAAATACGTAATTTAATTTAAATTTGCTCTCTAAATTAAACAAATGGGAAGAATATTTGAAGTTAGAAAATCAGCCATGTTTGCCCGTTGGGACAAAATGGCAAAAAACTTTACAAGAATAGGAAAAGAAATAGCTATAGCCGTAAAAGCAGGTGGGCCTGACCCTGACAATAATCCGGCTCTTAGACGCTGCTACCAAAATGCCAAAGCATGTAATATGCCTAAGGACCGTGTAGAAGCCGCTATCAAAAGAGCCATGGGTAAAGATTTGATTGACTATGAAGAAATTGTTTATGAAGGATTTGCACCTCATGGAGTTGCAATTATGGTAGAAACGGCGACAGATAACGGTACCAGAACAGTAGCTAATGTAAGAGCCATTTTCAATAAAGGAGGTGGAGCCTTAGGAAATAGTGGTTCTGTTGGATTTATGTTTAACCGAATGGGAGAATTTAAAATTAAAAATCAACAAATTGATATAGATGAATTAGAATTGGAAGCCATTGATTATGGAATGGAAGAAATAGGCGAAGATGCAGAAGGGAATATTATAATCAGAAGTAGCTTTAATGAGTTTGGTGCAATGAGTGATTTTATAGAAAAAAAAGGAATTGAAGTTATCAGTGCTGAATTAACCCGTATTCCTACCACGACTGTCGAATTAAATGAAGACCATAGTAAAGAGGTTTTAGAACTTGTTGATAAATTAGAACAAGATGATGATGTTCAAAAAGTATATCACAACTTAAAATAATTCCATTTCATTTTCTAAAAAAGAAATAGCCGTTTTTAATCGCTCTTCCTCTATTCCTTTTACCACAATAAAAGGGACACCTTGTCCTTTTACAAGATTTATATATTTTTCAAAAAAATACTCTCTCCTTTTTTGATCAGGATGTTCTCTTAGCCTATCATACACCCAAGGCATATCCGGTGAAGTAACAATATAAGCATCATATTTCTGTTTTTCTATTTTACTCAAAATATATGGCTCACACACACCATACTTATGTTCACTCCATACTTTAATCACGAACAAATCCGTATCACAAAAAAGAATATTTTTAGCATTTGATTCTAAACGTTTTTCTAATTTCAATTGCCCTTTTGCAATTTTCAACAAATCTTCTTTTCCATAAGGTCGAGTTAATTGTTCTAAATATTCTCTTGCATATTCAGGCACCCAAGCTGTTTTATAATATGCTGCCAATTGTTTACACAATGTTGATTTACCGGTACTTTCACCACCTATAATTACTATTTTTTTAATGGGTTTCACCTTGTTGTAAAAATAAATACAAATAAATTGATTTCCCTTTAAACTATCCTTCAAAAAAAATCTTTAAAGAAATTTATGGAAAAAATAAAAATTAAGACTCTTATTAATGAATTTAAAAAAATTAAATAGTCATGAAAACAACAAATCTAAAACCCGGAATATTAATTATCACTTTCTTATTAATGACTACGATTACTTATTCTTTTTTCAAGTCTTCAAAACATTTAAGTGATACCCCTCCTCCATCTGATGTTGAGCTGCAATACAATTCAAAAAACAAACAAGAAACCGCTAAAAGTAAAATTTCATTTGCGACATCTTTCGAAAATGATTATTATACAGATAATGAAAAAGAAGGGTACTTTTATGCGGAAGTAAAGGCAGATAAATATTACAATGAAAATGCAATACAAAGGCCTCTTAATATTTCATTGGTAATAGACAGAAGCGGTTCAATGATAGGCGATAAATTGGAAAATGCAAAAAAAGCCGCAAAGCATTTAGTAGATCAACTTAACGATGATGATTATATTTCTATCATTATTTATGATGACGTAGTAGATGTTTTACAGCCAGCCATTCGACCTTACAATAAAGAAATGATAAAACAAAAAATAGACCATATTCAATACCGAAACAGTACAAACTTAATGGGAGGTGCCGAAGCCGGTTATAATCAAGTAAAACGAAATTATAATGAAAGATATATTAATCGTGTTTTATTACTCAGTGATGGCTTAGCCAATGAAGGCATAACCAATCCGAGAGAAATAAAACGTATCGTAAGAAATCATACCAACAAAGAAGGTATTAGTATTTCTACATTTGGATTAGGCGCCGATTATAATGAAGACCTCATGACTTCTATGGCAGAAGCGGGTATGGGAAATTATTACTTTATCAATCATGCAGAGGATATTGCCGGTATTTTCAGGAAAGAATTAAATGGACTGAAAGAAGTTGTTGCCCAAAATGTACAACTTAATATACAAATACCACAATATATGAATATCGAAAAAATATATGGTGCAAATTATGATTTCAATGGAAACACAATTAAAATAAATATGCGTGATATTTTTTCAGAAGAAACAAGAGGCGTATTGATAAAATATTCAATTCGACATATTCAAAACAAGCCCATTTCCATTTATAGTACTCTTACTTATATTGATGTTGAAAAAGACAGACAAGAACAACTTTCATTAGTTTCAGATATAAAATATACAAACGATTATCATGTATTTAATAAACATTTCAATGAGTGGGTTTCAACACAAATTGCTTTAAATATTTCTAATGAAAAATTAGAAGAAGCCATGAAAGAGGTAGATAGAGGAAATTATGAAAGGGCAAAAGAAATAATAAAAGATAATGATGAATATATCTCATCAAAAGGAGATTTAGTAAATAAATCCATTGAATTACAAAAAGCCAAAAAAGCCAATAATATCTATGATATGAATATTGATGCAGCTCCTAGCATGAGCGAACCAGAGCGAAAAGTTATGCAAAAAGCCAGCAAAAATGAAAGTTATTTATTAAGAAATAAAAAATGATAATTAATCCAAATTACGTATTAAGAGTTTTTTAAAAATAAAAATCGAATGTGTAATGAAGTTTTTAGGTAAAGATAAAAGAGGTGCGTTCATTTGAACGCACCTCTTTTATCTTTAATAATCAGTAATACTGAAGCTTTTACAGCGTAACTTCTTTTACATTATCTGATATAGTGAGCCTTCCTGCTGTTTTTTGTTTTATTTCATCTATCGTAACACCGGGTGCATATTCAATACATTCAAATCCATTTTCAGTTACATTAAAAACACCCAAATCTGATACAATTTTTTTGACACATCTTAAACCGGTTATAGGCAATGTACATTTAGACAATAGCTTAGCATTACCGGCTTTATCTGTGTGCTGCATTGCTACGATAATATTTTTAGCGCTTGCCACCAAATCCATAGCACCTCCCATCCCTTTAACCATTTTACCGGGTATTTTCCAATTGGCGATATCGCCATTATCTGCCACTTCCATAGCTCCCAAAACCGTCAAGTCCACTTTACCTGCTCTTATCATTCCAAAGCTGGTAGCGCTATCAAAAAAAGCAGAGCCCGGTACAGTCGTAATAGTTTGTTTTCCCGCATTTATTAAATCTGCATCTTCTTCACCTTCATAAGGGAAAGGTCCCATTCCCAATAAACCATTTTCACTTTGTAAAACTACTTCCATACCATCGGGGATATAATTTGCAACTAAAGTCGGAATCCCTATTCCTAAATTTACATAGTATCCGTCTTGCAATTCTTGTGCTATACGTTGAGCAATTTGATTTTTATCTAATGCCATTATTTTTTTATTTTTTAAAAATTATGAAAGTGCAAGTTAAAAATTTTAAATCAGAATAAAAAAATCAAAAAAAAGATTATAATTATTTGTGATAGCAAGTGCGGCAGCGAGGCTCATAAATATCTGTTTCTCCAAGTAGAACGGTAGATTCAGTCGCTGACTTTCGATAACTATAATTTGCAATATCGCCACACACTACACAGATTGCATGTAGCTTTGTAATATAATCTGCCATCGCTAAAATATGCGGAATTGGTCCAAATGGTCTTCCCAAATAATCCATATCTAAACCGGCTACAATCACTCTAATGCCCATTGTAGCAAGTTTATTGGCAACATTAGGCATTTCATCATCAAAAAACTGTGCTTCATCAATTCCAACTACATCAACATCTTGCGCTAATAAAAGTATTTGATGAGAATTTTCTATCGGTGTGCTTTTGATTCGATTTTCATTATGCGATACAACATCATTTTCATCATATCGGACATCTATTGCCGGTTTGAATATTTCAACTTTTAAATTTGCAATTTGAGCTCTTTTTAACCTCCGTATTAGTTCTTCTGTTTTTCCGCTAAACATAGAACCACATACAACTTCTATCCAACCCTTTTTTGATGTTCTGATATTTGGCTCTATAAACATTGTAAACTATTTGTATTATTTTTGATTTTTTACGAAAATAATATGTCTATGAAATCAAAACTATTATTTGTTTTATTTTTTTTATACACACTCTCTTCTTCAGCAAAAGAAGGAATGTGGTTGCCTTTTTTATTAGAAAAATTAAATGAAAAAGAAATGAAATCTTTGGGTATGAAAATTACAGCCAAAGATATTTATGATATTAAAGAAGGAAGTTTAAAAGATGCAGTAGTTTTATTTGGAGGGGGCTGTACCGGCGAAGTTATTTCTGATAAAGGATTGGTATTGACGAATCATCATTGTGGGTATGGTACAGTGCAAGGATTGAGTAGTATTGAAAACAATTATCTTACAAATGGTTTTTGGGCAAAAAATCAACAAGAGGAATTACCCTGTCCCGGACTATCCGTAACATTTATCGTAAATATTATTGATGTTACAAAAGAAGTAAAAGCCGGTACGTTAGGAATAAATGATTTGAACGAAAAGTCTAAATTAATTTCTAAAAATATTGAAACCATAGAAAATGAATATCAAAAAAAGACAGGTTACACAGCACAAGTAAAATCTTTTTTTTATGAAAATGAATATTATCTTTTTTTGCTTGAAAAATTCAATGATGTTCGTTTAGTAGGGTTTCCTCCAAATGGTATCGGAAAATTTGGTGGCGATACCGATAATTGGTCATGGCCAAGACATACAGGCGATTTCGGTTTATTTAGAATTTATGCAGATAAAAATAACAGAGCAGCTAATTATTCAAAAGATAATATTCCTTACACTCCCAAAAAATCTTTTAAAATCAACATCGGTGGCGTTAAAGAAAACGATTTCACAATGGTTTATGGATTTCCGGGAAGAACAAACGAATATTTGACAAGCGATGGTGTAGCCGAAGTAATGACTTTGTTAGACCCTGCCCGTATCAAGATCAGAGAAGCTCGCTTGAATATAATGGAACAAGACATGAAATCAAGTGAAGCTATATTTATTCAATATGCATCAAAACAAGCCGGTATTGCAAATTATTATAAAAAATGGAAAGGGGAGTTGTTTGGCTTAGAGGTAAATAATGCTATTGACAAAAAGAAGACAGATGAAAATAAATTTCAAAACTGGGTACTCGCTGATAAAAATCGCAAAGAGAAATATCAATCTGTTTTAGGGAATATCTCTTCTATTTACAAAAAACAACAAAATCAAATTCTTCTTAATGAATATATAAACGAGTCGATTTGGGCAAGTGAATTATTAAGGAAAGGCTCTATCCTCTCTCGCATGTTGATTGCAATAGATACCATAAAACATCAAGACAGTTTATTGAAATACCAAACAGAATATGAAACTTTTAGTAAGACAATTAATCAAAATACAGATTATAAAATTGCAAAAAAATTATATGCTTATTTTGAGCAAGATATTTTCAATAAATCTATTTTAGATAAAAAAGATCTTCATTTTGTTTCAGAAGAAAATCTTCAAAATATTTACAAATATTCTTTTATCAGCTCTGCTGAAAAATTAAATAAGCTTATTAAAGTTACTGATATAAACGATTTTAAATCTTTAATCAAACAAGATGATGCCTATAAAACATACAGCTTTTTCGATAGTGTACAAAAAGCCAATATTGCTATACTTAAACAAAATGCAATTCAATTAAATAATTATTATGCCGTTTATATTAATGCATTGAGAGAATTTCATGCGAATAAAATATTTTACCCTGATGCCAACTCAACACTTAGAGTTACCTATGGAAAAGCAGAAGGTGTTACACCGGCAGATGGAATTAAATATACTTATTATACTACTTTAGATGGTGCCATTCTTAAAGCCAATCCAAATGTTGAAGAATTTAATATGCCTGAAAAATTGAAACAATTATACCAACAAAAAGATTATGGCAACTATTCAATAATGGATGAGCGAGGTAATAAAACTGTCCCTATTGCTTTTTTGGCATCGAATCATACTACCGGTGGAAACTCCGGAAGCCCGGTCATCAATGCAAAAGGAGAATTGATAGGAACAAATTTTGACAGAATTTGGGAAGGTACTATGAGTGATATTTTATTTGATCCATCTCTTTGTAGGAATATCACCTTAGATATTCGTTATACTCTTTTTATCATTGAGAAATTTGGTGGGGCAAAATGGATTATTGATGAATTAAAATTAGTGAAGTAGTTTTATGCTAAACTTTCAGCCGCTTTCTCGGCAATAGCCTCCCAAGAAAAAACATTATAAAATGTTTGGTTACTTTGTTTTTCAATTGAAGGTGAAAAATGTAGAATTGCTTGTGCATATCCATTCCAGTCCTTATCTGCAACTATTTTAAGCCTTTCATTGGTAATGCTTGTATCAACTCCAATGGCACCATTTTTGGATGAAACAGCATACTTTCCAAATCCTAATGCTTCTACTAATTTTGTTTTAATACCACCTCCATCTTGTAAAGGATTTAAAAAAATATCAGCTGCTTTGAAATACAGATTAATATCATCTACAAATCCACAGTAGCAAATATTTTGTTCTTTATATTTTTCTAATTGATTGTAAGAAGGCGGTAAGTTTTTACCACAAATTAAAATTTTATAGTTAAACTTGCTTTGTAGCAAAATTGGGTTGATATTATCTAAAATAAAATTAAGCGCATCTAAGTTTGGTTTATAACTCAAAGTGCCATTAAATAAAATAATCAGGTCATCATTTTTCAGTGAGTGTTTTTTTATTACGGTTGCTTTGGCATTAGCTATATCTTCATCATCCGGCAATTTATTTTCTTCTATTCCATAAGGAATAACTTTGCATTTGCTTAAATCAAGTCCAAAATAAAGATGAGCATATTGCATATCTTCATTCGTTTTAAACCATACCATATCTGCATTACGCATTGCAAATCGCTCATAATAAAATAAAATTTTCCACCACCATTTCCCAATACTTTTGAATCGTTCACTTTCTATATTATGCGTGTGTAAGATGATTTTTCGTTGAAAGAACAATTTACAACAAAACAGCAGCCAAGCATAATAAGGATGTTCAAAGAGTATATGCGTAATCTTTTTTTGAGTGATTATTTTTTTAATTTTTATAAGAAGAAAAGGATTGATGTATCGCAATTTTGAATTGGTAATGGTAGGAATTACTTCATAATTTTCTTGGCTTAGATTGTTACAAGTGGTATAAACAGTAAGCGTCAGGAGTTTGCTTAAAAATTTATAAAAAAGAGCAATCCCCTTTTGCCCTCCCATTTGAGCAGGAAATATTTTATACGGTACGAGCGATAAGATATGGATACTCTTTTCGTTCATGGTAAATTGATTTTTTATCAAATTGAATTTAAAGTGTTTCCCCTGCTTTCATTTTTTCGGCATTTTCCGCAAACTGCAAAGAGTCAATCATATCTTGAATATCTCCATTGATAAATTCATCGAGCGAATAAATTGTTTTATTAATTCGATGATCAGTGATACGTCCTTGTGGCCAATTATACGTTCTGATTTTAGCTGAGCGATCGCCGCTACTTACCAATGTTTTCCGGCTTCTTGCAATTTCTTCTTCATGTTTTCTTACTTGTTCTTCGTAGAGTTTTGTTCTCATCATGGCAGTTGCTTTTTCTCTATTTCCAAGCTGAGTTCTTTCTGTTTGGCAAGTGATTACTGTTCCGGTGGGAATGTGTGTTAATATAACTTTGGTTTCTACTTTATTTACATTTTGTCCTCCTGCACCACCGCTACGTGCTGTTTCCATTTTAAGGTCTGATTCTTTTAATTCAAAATCAATTTCTTCTGCTTCGGGCATCACCGCAACAGTGGCAGCCGATGTATGCACTCTTCCGCTTGCTTCGGTTGCGGGCACCCGTTGCACGCGATGTACTCCGCTTTCATATTTCAATGTGCCATAAACATCCTCTCCTACTACTTCTAAAATAACTTCTTTGTATCCGCCGGATGTACCCTCATTTTCATCAATAACAGAGACTTTCCAACCTTTTGAATCGGCATATTTTATGTACATTCTCATTAAATCTCCGGCAAATAAACTGGCTTCATCGCCGCCCGTACCGGCACGTATTTCCATAACGGCATTTTTTTCGTCTTGTGGGTCTTTTGGTATTAAATGCTGATGAATTTCATCTTCTAATTTCTCCTTTTGCTCTTCTAATGTTACCATATCCACTTTGGCTAATTCGCGTAGTTCTTCATCACTTTCATTTTCTAAAACTTCTTTTGCAAAAGACAAAGAATCCAAACAAGTTTTATACTGATTATATGCATTCACAATTTTTTCAAGCTTTCTATATTCTTTACTCAGTTGTGAAAACTTTTTTTGATCGGATACAACTTCAGGATTCGTTAATGAAACTGCTATATTATCAAAACGTCCTTTGATGGCTTCTAACTTATCTATCATAAAAGAGCAAAGATAAAATGAAAGTTTATAAAAATAACTTAGTTTCTTAGTCTCTGATTTACATTATTATTTTTTGTACTTTCGCACTTACCAAATGAAAGTTTTTTATAAAAATATGAATAAATTCCACCTACTTTTTTTTAGCATATTCTTCACTTTGTTTTTAGGAGTACAACAAAATGTGAACGGGCAGGATAATACAAATGAGATTTTAGTTGATACTATTCAAAAAAGACAACTCATTAATTCTGGAAGAATGCAATTGCATATTATGATTGCACGACTTCAAAACAAAGCTGATGTTATGGATGGTGTTTATGATAAGCTCATAGACAGAGATGGCGATATGAATAAAACCACATTGGTTTCTAATGCTGTTTTTGCAGTGACGGACAGAACCATAGCTTATATTGAAAATAACGAGACGGATGATATGCTTAAAAGGAAATATCTCGGTCGTGTGATTGATAATTTAAAGCTTTTCAATAATGATAATAATGATGGTCTAGTGGACGAAAAGTATTATGCAGATCTTTTTGAGCATACTTATCAATTAATAAGAGGATTTCATAATCACAATGCTGTTGATTATGTGAGAACGCATATTGACAAAGCAATGTTTACACTTGCACCATTTGTTGAAAATGATAATCAAGCCAGCATTGTATTGATGGAAGAAATGGCAGAACAACACCCGGAGGTTTTAATAAAAAAAATACGTACTATAAAAAATGCTGATGCTGTGGATGCCGTGGTAAGAAAAGCAGCCCCGAAAAATCCAAAAATCATTTTAAACTATGCAACTTCTACCGCCATTGAAAACGATTTAGTACGACGAAATAAAGACCCTTATGTGCAACAAATTATCAAGATAGCTGACAGTGCTGCAATTCCATTAAAGGCTATTTTTTTTATTGAAGAATTAAATAAAGGAAAAATAAATATTCAAGAAATTAATAAAATAACGAATGATGAAAATGAATATTTTAAAAAATTGATTGAATTACGACAAGAATATTTTACCAGTGATTTAAGAAAAATATATGATAGAGAGTTGACTCATGAAGCCGCAAGATATGTAACTACAATGAATGAATTACATGATGCCGGCGATGCTGTGCGGTTTCGTATTATTGAAAAAAATAATGCTACTGAAATATATTATATAATCATTTATGGAAATGACGACCTATATACCAGTAGTTTTTTAGGATGTTTTAATCGTTTTATGCAAAAAATAAAACCAAAAACCGGTGATGAATTTTTAAATGATATTGGAAAAGATAAATTCAGAACATTTTTAAGATTATGTGCAAACTATAATACCTTAAACACTTTTTTATCCTCAATGAAAGATAGCAATCGATATGTTTTAATGAGAGAGTTTGTAAGTGGTCTTGACAATACTTTAGAACAAGATTTAGAAGGTGCTACCGATGTTGCTAACTCTTTTGGAAGTATTAAGGATAGCATCATGAAAAAAAATATTGAAGATCAAATTTTACAAAATAGAGAACAAGCTCAAGTATCTAATAACAAAAAAGCTTACAATATTTATGATGTACTTTATTCAATGCTTACCATGAGTAACGATTCATTGTCTTCTAAATTTGGCATCCCCCCCATTACGGTTATGCCTTTTGACCAATTAAAAGATGATAGTGATGTGGTTGTTCAGCAAGTATTTTTCTTTGGTGATAAAGATGGTCAGGGTGTATTTAAGAGTTTTGTAGGCGGGTTTGGTGCTCCTGATTGGAAAGTTCAAAAATTTGAAAAGTGGTATAAAATCAGTTCAATAAAAGGGAAACGCGTGGATATTTATTGTAATATTCCTTTTGATGAACCTGAAGACGAAACAGCACAAAGAGCTTTACAAACTTATTTGGATACAAACAACATTAAACCATCAATAATCATACACAGAGGACATAGTTATCATTTACCTTCAACACTCGAGCATATAAATCAGTATCATAAAGTAGTCATATTAGGTGCTTGTGGCGCTTATCAAAATTTAAATGCTGTTTTAAGCCAGTCAGAAGATGCACAAATTGTTTCGACCAAACAAATAGGTGCCGGGAAAATAAACGGCCCCATTATCCGAGCATTTAACCAACGGCTACTTGCCGGAAAAGATATAGATTGGGTTGAAATGTGGAATCAATTGTCTAAACAATTTTCAAGCGGTGAAACCAAACAACTTTTTGATGATTATGTCCCTCCCTATAAAAATTTAGGTGCTTTGTTTTTAAAAGCGTATCATAAAGTTGAAGAAAAAGACTACAGATAAAAATAATTTTCCCTAATGATTTTTCTTCGATATTTCTTTTCTTAATTGCTTAGATGTTTTAGTGGAATTATCATGGCTCCAACCGGGCGCATCTAATAAATAATGTAATCTTTCTTTCAATGTTATCCCTTTTTGTGAAATATCTTTCCATAAGTTTTTCCATTCATGAAAAATGATATGTATCGGGTGATATGGTTTTTCAGGAGGGGTTGTAATTCCATATACGACTTCTTCATGAGGTAATTCTTCTTGAAAAGTTCCAAATATTTTATCCCAAATAATCATTACCATTCCCATATTTTTATCAAGATATATTGCGTTGCTGGCATGATGCACTCTATGATGAGATGGTGTAACAAAAATAGCTTCAAACCATTTGGGCATTTTTTGAATATACCTTGTATGAACTATAATACCGTATATCTGACAAATAGCATCAACAAGTAAAATGTCTAAGGGTTTAAAACCAAGGAAAGTGAGTGGTATAAAAAACCAAAATGAAACAAATGGTCTAAATACAGAAGAGCGAAATCCTGTCGTTAAATTAAACTCTTGTGAAGAATGGTGTGTAACGTGAACCGCCCAAAGAATACGAGAAAAATGTTCACTTCTATGTTCAAAATAAAAACATATATCTACTCCAAAAAACAATAAAATCCAATACCAATAAGTATTTGATATTTCTAAAAAGTGGAAAGAGAAAAACCAATTTAAAATAATCAAAACTATAAATTTGATGCTTAACCCCAATGCAGTATTGGCTATATTGAGCCAAAAATTTATCAGTGTTTCTTTAAGGGTATAGTAGTTTCTTTTTTGATAATTGCTAAGTAGTACTTCTAAAGCAATCAAGGCAGTATAAACCGGTGTAGATATGGCAAGTAGCCAATTATTTTCTAAATATTTGCTAATTACCTGAAGCATGGCTACACGGTCATTAATTCTTTTTCTTTAAGCGAACAATGATGGTCTATTTCTATCATTTTTTTGTCGGTCATACCTTGAATTCTATTTTCTGCATCCTTTACCAAATCTTCACTCATCCCTTCTTTTTGCATTTTTTTGAGTATTTCTATTTTGTCCCGTCTTATATTTCTTATTGATACTTTAGCAAACTCTCCTTCAGCCATCACTTTTTTTACAAATTCTTTTCTTCTTTCTTCTGTCAATGGGGGTAAAAATAGTTTAATTATCAAGCCGTCATTTTGAGGAGTAATGCCAATATTTGCAGCCATAATTGCTCTTTCTATTTGAGCCAACATATTTTTTTCCCATGGTTGTATGGAAATAGTTCTTGCATCAACTATACTAATATTTGCAACTTGTGAAATAGGTGTTTGGGCTCCATAATATTCAACCGAGATTCCTTCCAGCATTTGCGGGTTTGCTTTCCCTGCTCTGATTTTTATTAATTCTGTTTCAAGGTGGGCTATTGATTTGCTCATTTGCTCATCTGCCTGTTTAATAATTTTACCTATTTCTTCTGACATAATATATATTTTTTAAACGTACAAATTTAATAATTCCTCTTTTATGAAACTGATAAATATGATAAAATATATTTAATTATTTCTTAGTGCTTTACTTCACAACATGAATGTTTATCATTGAGCTTTGGGCTAATATAAGGAAGACCTAAATTCATACCTCGTAATATTAAAAGTAATCCAATAACTCCTAAAAAATACGGAATCATTCGATTGATTTTTAATCTTATTGTCGGTGTTATTTTGTTTTTAAAGAGCATAATAAAAACGAGTGATGGCATAGTCCCTAACCCAAATGAAATCATGTGTAAAGTACTATACAAAATATTTCCATAGACTAATGAAGCTGCTAATGCTATATAGACTAGTCCACATGGCAATAAGCCGTTTAATGTTCCTAAAATCCATTTAGAGTAAAGTGTTTTTTCTTTTAAAAAATGACCGATTTTTGTTGAAATGAATTTTGAAAATGGATTATTGTTTGAAAAAAAATAATCCATTTTAAATATTTTTAAAAGAGCATACGTCAAAATAAAAACGCCACTTGTAATAGATATTATTTGTTGGAAACCCCAAGCAGATAAATTACTTCCCACACTCCCTAATACAAGACCTAAAAGAGCATAGGTTGTAATACGACCAAAGTGATATGATAATATTTCAACCCACTTAATAAAATTATTATTAGAAGACAATGGCACAGCTAACATCAAGGGACCACACATGCCTATACAATGCAAGTTGCTTAGTAACCCAAGAGTCAATCCTGCAATAATAGCTTGGTACATTTTTTAAAAATTAAATATTGATATAACCTTCTTGATAATAATCTTTATTTAATAGATTCCATGAAATTCTATAAAAATATTCCCCTTTAGTGAACGAGCTACAATCAATAATTTGCTTGCCTTCTTTATCGGTTTTAAGTTGTATTTTTTGATCTTTATTTGATTCGCTCATTCTAATTAAATAAATTGAACCACTTTGTAAATCTGCTCCTATTTCATTAGGTATTTTTACAATTAAATTGTGATCTTCTTTGTAGATAATACTATCAGAGCTATAAACATTTAAATTTTCTTTTGCCTGTATGACTTGTTGATACTTTAGCTCCTTATCGTAATAATTATCATCAATCATTTCATTTGTCTGCCTGAATGCAACATATACCATTGATAACATTCCTACAAGAAAAATAATTACAACGGCGAGTATTTTATATCCCCAATTCATTTGATGTTTTTTTAAAAATTGAACGGTCCTAAAAATTTTGATTTTATAGTTTCTACTTTTTCGCCATTTGCATAAAGCCCAAATTCTATTTCATTCACTCTGTCTTTTACATCATTGGTAGGAATATCCACCATAAATACGAAGTCTGTTATAGCTTCATTTTTCGCTGTATGGTCTTTATTTCCGATGATATTAACTTTGCCATTCATATTTTCGATTTTAATTTCAATATTTAATACTTTATTCGTTTTGTTAAATAATTTTCCGTTATAAATATTAGAAATAACACCATCATGTTCTTGAAAAGTTGAGCCGCTTGCTTTAGTAACAATCATATCAATATGCTTACTACTCATAATTAAATATCCCATTAAAATCAATAATAAGGCTAATATACCTGTATAGGCTTTAATTCTATTATCAAATACAAATTTGATTTTTTTCTGCAATTCGTTTTCACTTGCATAACGGATTAGCCCTAATGGTTTATTTATTTTAAACATCACTTCATCACAAGCATCTACACATGCAGTGCAGCCTACACATTCCATTTGTACACCATTGCGAATATCAATTCCGGTTGGGCAAACATTTACACATTTCCTACAATCAATACAATCTCCTTTCTCTTCGGTTGGGGCTTGATTTTTTTTCAAAAATCCTCTCGGTTCACCTCTATTATAATCATAAGATATTTGCATTGTATTTTTATCATAAAGAACTCCTTGGAGTCTTCCATAAGGGCAAATTGTAGTGCAAACTATATCTCTAACATAAGCAAAAACGCTATAAAAAAGAAGGGCGAAAAAAATGAGTCCGACAAATAGTGCGGGATTTTCAGATATTGGATGTGTTATAATTTTAAGTACTTCTTTAATTCCTAAAATATAGGATAAAAATGTATGTGCAATTAAAAATGAGAAAGCAAGAAAAACGGTGTGTTTAAATGTTTTTTTTAAAATTTTTTTTGCAGTCCATGGACTTTTTTTCAATTGGATTTGTTGTTGAGGAGAGCCTTCAATCCACCATTCTATTTTTCGGAATACAAATTCCATAAAGATTGTTTGAGGGCAAACCCAACCACAAAAGATTCTTCCATAAATTACCGTAAATAAAATCACAAATACTATCATGGCCACCATTCCGATTGCGAACACGATAAAGTCTTGTGGCCAAAATATATTTCCAAACAAAATAAATTCTCCATCTACAACATTTACCATGAAATAAGGTTTCCCTTTGTATTGAATTAAAGGCAAGGTGAAAAATAATATCAGATAAAATGTTGCTAATATTTTTCTCCAATTATAAAATTTCCCTTTAGGCTTTACGGCATAAACCCATTTTCTCTTTCCATCTTGATGAACACTGGCTATGGTATCCCTGAATGTTTCAGGTTTTAAAAGATCTTCTTCTTGCATTTTTAAATTTTAGTTACACCCATTTTTTTAAATTAAAAATCTGATTAATTTCCTGTATATTCAGTCCCTTCCTGAGGTCTACTGGATGGTAAATTTTTATTTCTTAATGAAACAATAAAACTCGAAACCTGTGCAATTTCTTTTGGTTTTAAATCGTCTTTCCATGATTTCATCCCTTTATCAACCCAACCATATTTAATTGATTTGAAAATATCTGAAAGACTTCCGCCATGTAACCAATATTTATCGGTTAAGTTAGGTGCTGCAACGCCTTCGCCATTTTGTCCATGACAAGGGGAGCAGTTTGCAAGGTAAACCGTTTTCCCATTTTCAATATCTCCTCCAGATAATAGTGTTACATTATTTTCATCAATTTGTTCTCCGGCAGATTTAAGATATTCGGCATGTTCTCTTTCTGCTTTTTCCATGGCTATTTCATACTCTTCTATTTGTAGTGGTGCTGAATGTGATACATGATATCGGTATAAATAAATTATTGCAAATAAAATTGATAGTGCAAATGCTGCTTGGAACCAACCCGGAGCCGGATTATCTAATTCTCTTATTCCATCATAATTATGCCCTGTATCAAGGTTAGCTTCATTTTCTTTAGATTTAAAGTTATTCATTTTAGCCCATTTATCTAAAATCCATTCTTTTAATCCGAGTGTTTCTGCTGTTTCAGTTTCATTTTTTTCTTTCATAAGATAGGCAGAGCGTCCGCTTAAGAAAATAATCGCAGTGATTTCTAATAAAATAGTGCCTATCAAAAACCAAGTATTTAATGGAATTTGTGTGAATATATTTTCAGTTGCTTCAGCAACTTGTTTTGTTGTCCCTCCTTCAGCTGCCTCTTGTGCATATACTGAAAACGTGCTGCCTATGATACCCAAAAAAGTTAAAATGAATATAGTTGTTTTGTTACTAAATTCTTTTAAATTTCTTTTTATTGTTGCAACAATACTTTTGGATAAAAAGCAAATAGGAATTAATAGTAATACTGCGATAATTAATAATATCATATCAACTCCTTGTGGTATGTATGTTTCTTTTCTTACTTGTGCAAATAAAGGTGTTTGAAGTAGTAAGAAGATGCTTAAAAGTTTATATTTTTTATTTGAATTCATTTTTAAATAAGTTTAATTTTTAAAAAAATTTTTTAATCTTCTAAAGGAATATTTGCCATTTCATCAATATCTTTTTTATTAATTCGATATGCCCAAATGGTAACTCCGACAAAGAATAGGACAAACAAGAGCAGTGATATTATTGGATAAATACTTACTCCTGATATTTTTTCTAAATAGTTGGTAAATTTCATAACCTTTTCTGTTTATTATAATTTAGCTTGTTCTGATTCTGATTTAATATCGGTTCCTAATCTTTGTAAATAAGCAATCAATGCTATGATTTGCTTTTTACTTAAATCTTCTTTGTTTTTTATTTTTACTCCTTGTTTTTCTAAATTATTAGTTATTCTCATAGCTTGTGCTTTCAACGAATCATTTGCAACTGCTTCAAAGTTTTTAGGATAAGGTACTCCCATTTTTCTCATCACATGGATTTTGCTCATTGTCGAGCCCATGTCTATATTGCTTGTGTACATGTGAGGGTAACTTGGCATAATCGAACCCGGAATAAATTCAGGTGGATTTATCATGTGGTTGAAATGCCAGTTGTCAAGATATTTACCACCTATTCTTGCTAAATCGGGACCTGTTCTTTTACTACCCCATTGGTATGGATGGTCATAAACAAACTCACCGGCTTTTGAATATTCTCCATATCTTTTTACTTCATATCTGAAAGGTCGTATCATTTGAGAATGACAGTTATAACAACCTTCGCTGATATAAATATCTCGTCCTTGCAATTCAAGTGGAGTGTATGGTTTGACTGAACTAATTGTTGGAATATTTGATTTAACAAGAAAAGTTGGAACCATTTCAACTAAGCCTCCAATACCTACAACAATTAAACTTAAAACAAGTAATAACACTGATTTGCGTTCAATAAAACTATGCCAATGCGCTTTAGGAGATGGAGTGTATTCTTTTACTAAAGGATATGCTTCGGCATTTTCTGTAGCAACAAATTTTCCTTGTTTTGCTGTTTTTACTAGGTTATAAATCATCATAAATACCCCAATCAAAAATATAGTACCACCGATAGCTCTGAGTGCATAGAATGGTTTTACCATCATTACGGCATCCATGAATTTATATTGTAAAGTACCCTCAGGTGTAAAGGCTTTCATCATAAAATAAGTTCTAAATGCACTCCAATAAAGAGGAATGGCATAAAGTATGATACCTAAAGTTCCAATTAAAAAGTGTTGAGATGCTAATTTTTTTGAATAGAGTTTAGTATTCCACAATTTAGGGATTAAATAATACATCATTCCAAATGTCAAAAAACCGTTCCAACCTAAAGCCCCAATATGAACGTGTGCTACTGTCCAATCACTATAGTGAGATATGGCATTTACACTTTTTAATGACATCATTGGACCTTCAAACGTACTCATTCCATAGCATGTAAGTGCTACTACATAAAATTTAAGTACCGGGTCTTCACGCACTTTATCCCATGCACCTCTCAAAGTGAATAATCCATTCAACATCCCTCCCCAACTTGGTAGAATGAGCATAATTGAAAAAACTGTTCCTAATGATTGTGCCCAATCGGGTAAAGCTGTATAAAGTAAGTGGTGCGGTCCTGCCCAGATATAAAGGAAAATCAAGCTCCAAAAGTGTACTATACTTAAACGGTATGAATAGATAGGTCGTTCTGCTGCTTTTGGTAGAAAATAATACATTAATCCTAAATAAGGGGTCGTTAAGAAAAAGGCAACAGCATTATGTCCATACCACCATTGCACTAAAGCATCTTGTACTCCTGCATACCAAGAATAACTTTTCATAAATGATACCGGAATTTCAATTGAGTTTACAATATGTAACATTGCAACCGTTACCCATGAAGCTAAGAAAAACCATATTGCAACGTACAAATGTCTTTCACGCCTTGTGAGGATTGTTCCCATCATATTAATACCAAAAACAACCCATATTATAGTAATGAGTATATCAATTGGCCATTCTAATTCTGCATATTCTTTTGCCGTTGTATATCCGGCTAATAAAGTGATTGCAGCACATACAATGATGAATTGCCAACCCCAAAAATGAATTTTACTAAGTTTGTCGCTCCACATTGGTGTTTTCAATAATCTTGGCATAGAATAATATACAGCCGTAAAAATTCCATTTCCTACAAATGCAAAGATGACTGCATTCGTGTGTACCGGTCTTAACCTGCCAAATGTTAAATACGGAAATAAGCCTGCCAAATTCAATGCAGGAAATACCAACTGAAATGCGGCAATAACGCCTAATAACATTCCGACGCCTCCCCAAAAAATGGTTGCTAATGCAAACATTTTCGGAATTCTGTTGTCATACTGAAATTGTTGTAGTGTACTCATACTTTATTATTTTGTTTCTGGTTTTGTTGTTTTATTGTTTGTTTCGTCAAATAAAATCCTTCTTGGTGGTGAAAAATCATCATCATACTGACCGTCTTTCACACTCCACAGAAAGGCAAAAAGAAACCCTCCTGCTATGAAGATACTGACAATTAGTAATATGATAATAACACTCATTTTATTTTGTTTTTAATAAATATTTTTGGGCGAACTTATTACCTAAAAAATAAGTTAGCAATACAATTGTTATTGAACTACTTGGCATTAAAATAGCCGCTATCAAGGGTGATAAGGTACCTTGTAATGCTATTAGCAACCCAACTACATTGTATATAGCTGAGATAATAAATGCAATTAAAATAATTTTTTTTCCATCGTAGCAATAATTCAAAATAGAAGGTAGTTTATGCAACACTTTGGCTTCTATTACGGCATCACATGATGGTGTAAATAAGTTATTATTTTCGCAAACTGTAATTCCTATATCACTTTGCTTTAAGGCTCCTGCATCATTTAACCCGTCTCCTATCATCATCACTTTATGGTTTTGTTGAATATGTTCAATATATTCTAATTTATTTTCTGGTGATTGGTTAAACAATATTTCGGCATCTGTTCCCAACATTTCTTTCATATTATATAGTTCTGCATTATTATCTCCGCTTAATAAAGAAATAGTGTATTTGTTTTTTAAGCTTTTTATAATTTGCTCAATTCCTAATCTATATTGATTTTTTAATATAAAAGAACCGATTTGCTTTTTTTCTATAAAGACTAAAAGCTCTGTTCCTTTCGATTTTAAATTTTCAATACCGAAATAACTTGCAATACCAATTTTAAAATGTTTATCATCTACCCAAGCCTCCATTCCTTGTCCTTGAACTTCCTTGAAATGTTCAATTTTCATTAACTGACTTTGGTTTAAATATTTTTGAATTTGATATGCAATCGGATGAACACTTTGTGCTGCCATAGAAGCAATTATCAAACTGTCATTTTCGTTTAGAGGTATTCCCTCATAGATAATTTTTTGTCCGTTATATTGAGTAAGTGTTCCTGTTTTATCAAATACTATATTTTGGATTTGTCTTATTTTATCTATGCTTTTTTTATTCTTTGCATAAAATTGGTTTAGGTTCAAAATACGAAGCATATTAGCATACGTAAAGTTTTCTGCAAGTAAGAGTGCACATGGACATGCTACAATCAACACTGTAGTTAATGCATTCCACATTTTATAAGAATCCCCTTGTTGGTTCCAATAAAGAAATGCTATTAAGCCTAATAACAACACAACATACGTAAAGTATTTTGCAATCGAATCTACCCAATTTTCTTTTTCAGTTTCTTGATGATTAAAAATATTTTTGTTCCAAAGTCGGGTTAAATAACTCTGAGAAATGGGTTTAATTGCTATGAGTTCTATTAAGCCACTCTTTTGTTTTCCGCCAGCATAAATAATTTCTCCTTTTTGTATTTTAACCGGAGTACTTTCTCCTGTTACAAAACTATAGTCTATAATAGCATCCCCTTTAGATAATATGGCATCCACCGGTAAAATTTCATCATGATGTATTTGTATAATATCTTGGGGCAAAATCGTATTTACTTCGACCGGTACAAATAAATCCTCCATTTTTTTATGTATGGCAATCGGAAAAAATGATTTGTAATCTCTGTCAAAATTAATTGTATTATAAGTTCTATCTTGAAGCCAACGACCTATCAACATAAAAAACACTATACCACTCATACTGTCTAAGTAGCCTGCACCAGCTCCGCTAAAAATTTCATAAAGACTTCTTCCGAAAGCAATTAAAATAGCCAACGCCACGGGAGCATCAATATTTAAAAATTTTTGTTTCAAGACTTTATAAGCTGAAATAAAAAACTCTGATGCTCCATATAATAGAACCGGAAGTGATAATAATATAGATAATCCTTTAAAAAGAACAGCAACGTCTTTTTCCACTATCCCTATACCTCCTGCTGTATAATCCGGGATAGAAAGCATCATGATATTACCAAAACAAAAACCGGTTACTCCAATTTTCAGCCAACGTTTACGGTCAAATGGTTTGTGTACCTCTGAAACGGAATTCTCCAATTGAATGCTCGGTTCATAACCAATTTTAGTAAGCAATTCTGCAATCTCTTTCAATGTCACAGAAGGATTAAAAACTAACGAAATTTCTTTTTGAGTAAAATGTACTCTACTTGAAATTATATTTGGTTCAATTTTATGAATATTTTCTAACAGCCACAAGCAACTGCTACAATGTATTTGAGGTAAGTAAAACGTTACATGAGTTTCTTTTTCATTTTGAAATTGAATAAATCGTTTTGCGACTTCAGGGTTTTCAAGAAAATCAAATTTTCCTTTTCTTATTTCTTGTAGTTGTGTTGCACCGGGATGCTCGTTCAAATCATAATATTCACATAAACCAACTTGATTCAATATTCCGTAAACTGTTTTACAACCTTGGCAACAAAAAACCTTTTCATCAATATGAATCTTGCTGTTGGTACATTCTTCACCACAATGAAAGCATAATTGTTTTATATATTCCTTTGGTTGCTTCATTCTATTATAGTGATTCTATAGGTCAATATTTTTTAAGAAAAAATTACCGCTTTCTATTTTTTCATTGAGTTGACCAATTGTATTCGAGTCGAAAATATTGACTAATTTTTGTTTAACTTCTTTATATTGATGATGAACAGGGCAAGGCGTTTTTTCACTGCATGTTTTTAAGCCGAAAAGGCAATTCAAATAAAAACCATCTCCATCTATTGCTTTGATAATATCGGAGAGTGTTCTGTTTTTTTCTTCTTCAGTTAAAAAAAATCCTCCATTAGGTCCCTTTGCAGAATGAAGTAGTTTTCTTTTACTTAGGTCTTGTAAAATTTTAGCAATAAAGTTTTCCGGTGCTTCTATTCCTTTTGCAACTTGTTTTGTTCCAATTTTTCCAGTAGTACTATGCTTTGCATTATTTGCAATATAAATCATAGCCCGAATAGCATATTCACAAGACTTTGAAAACATAAAAATACAGATTTCACAAACAAAAGTAGAAATTTTTGACCAATAAAGGAGTCTTTAGTCCTTTATTAAGATATTGTTTTTTACTATTGATAATAAATTTATATTATATTAATTGAAATTCATTGCAATAGCACAAAACATTTTGACTCCAATGCCTATCGATGGTTGATGTATATCAAATCCCGCATTGTGTACGGGTAAGGTAAATTGGTCATTATAGGAAGTTCCAATTCTAAAAAAACAACCCGGAACATGATGGGTATAAAAGCTAAAATCTTCTGCAGCCATTCTTCTGTCTAATTCTACAACATTTTCTTTTCCAATAACTTCTTTTGCAATATTTTCTGCAATTTCTGTTGTTTCGGGGTTATTATATAAAAAAGGGTAGCCTAAAGGGATTTCTACACTTGCTTTTGCCCCCATAGCTTCGCATATTTGGATAGTATATTTTTCAATCAAGCGATGAGCTTTTGTTCTCCATGTTTCATCCATACATCTGAGTGTACCTTCAATTTTTACAGTATCAGGAATTACATTTCCGGCGTTTCCGCCCGCAATTTTTCCAAAAGATAACACTGATGGGTTAAGTGGATTGTTGTTTCGTGAAATAATTTGTTGTAAACTCACTATCACATTGGATGCTATTGTGATAGGGTCTATTGTTTGATGAGGTAATGCGGCATGTCCTCCTTTACCATGAATGGTAATATAAATTTCATCTGCACTTGCCATATATTGCCCTTTACGAAACCCCACCTTACCATAAGGAAGATGAGGATATACATGCAGTGCAAATATTGCTTTAGGTGTCGGATTTTCAAGTGCACCTTCTTTTATCATCAGACTTGCCCCCCCGGGGTGCTTTTCTTCTCCGGGTTGAAAAATACATTTAATGGTGCCTTCCCATTCGTTTTTAGTTTCATTTAGTATTTTAGCAGCACCAAGCAAACAAGATGTGTGTACATCATGACCACAGGCATGCATAACTCCATTATTTTTTGAGCGATAGCTCGCCTCATGATTTAATTCTTGAATAGGTAAAGCATCCATATCGGCCCTTAAAGCAATTATTCTTGATGATGGGTTTTTACCTTCGATGGTAGCAATAATTCCCGTACCGGCAATATTTGTTTGATGATTTATTCCAAATTCTTTCAATTTATTTGAAACAAACTGTGCCGTTTTTACTTCTTGAAAAGACAGTTCGGGGTTAGCATGAATATGTTCTCTGTATGAGATAAATTCAGAGAGATACTTTTCAGTGAGCTCATTTATAATAGGAAGATTATTGAACATTGATATTTTTTACTGTGATAATATCAGGGACTATAAATGAGGTTGGAAATGAGGACCCGACTCTTTTTAAAAATTTAGATGCCTCATCTCTACTTTCAAAATTCCCTACTTTTATTTTATAAGATGGTACATTATAGCTCATGTAGGATGGTATTCCGGCAAAGTTTTTTGAAAATTTATTTTTGGCTTCAAGTGCTTTTTCTCTATCAGATCCGTTATAGATTACCACTCGAAACCCCTTATTTGTATATATAGAGCCTGTTACTGTCTTTTTACCATCCTTTGAAACGATTGGCTTATAAACAGGCATCTCTCTTTCTTTTGGCTCGCCTTCTAATTTTGCCATTAAAGGAGCTCGTTTATCTAAAATATCTAAACGGGCATCTTTAAATATTACTACATTTTCTTCTTGTAAAGTGACAGTACTATCATCATCAACAAGTGTTTCAATTTGTGCATTGGAGTATAAGGCACAGAAAAACATTATGATTAATATTAAAATTTTCTTCATGATATTCTTTCAATGACAAAGATATAATATTTTTTTAATAGGCTATATTTGATAGTTTTTAATATACTTCCAAAAAGCCTACTATTTGTTATTCTTCGATATCGTCTTTTGTTTTTTTCAATAATGATTTGGCTAATCCTCTTTCCAATTTATTATTTGTATTTTCTATATATGCTTTTCGGGTTCTTAAAATATCAATACACATAAAAATAGATTCTAAAAATGAAGTGATATCTGCATTGTTTTTTCCTGCAATATCAAAGGCGGTACCGTGGTCGGGTGATGTTCTGATTACCGGGAGTCCAGCGGTGTAATTGACTCCCATTCCTCTATCTAAACTTTTGAAAGGGATAAGTCCTTGGTCGTGATACATAGCTAATACGCAATCGAATCTTTTTTCGTAGCTTCTAGCAAAAAAGGCATCTGCACTATATGGTCCAAATGCTAAAATATTTTCATTTCTTAGTTTTTCAATCGCCGGTACGATAATATTTTTTTCTTCATTTCCGATAAGTCCACCATCGCTGGCATGTGGGTTAAGTGCCAATACAGCTATCTTGGGCTTATCAATTCCAAAATCTTTTATTAGACTTTGGTTGATAATTCTCACTTTAGATAGAATGGCATTGACTGTTATGTGTTTTGATACTTCGGAAAGAGGTAAATGCTCTGTGAGGAGTGCTACTCGCAATTCAGGACTGCACATCATCATGACTACATCGCTAACTCCAAATTTGTCTTTTAAGAAAGGTGTATGTCCTGTATATTTAAAATCTTCAGTTCGGCTATTGCTTTTATGAATGGGATTTGTCACTATTCCTTCTATTTCTTTGTCTTTGAGGCATTGGGTTGCGACTTGCAAAGAACGAATACCGTATCTACCGCCAATGTCGGTCATTTGTCCAGGAGTGATTTTGACTTCTTCATCCCAGCAGTTGAAAATATTGATGGTAGCTGCTTGTATTTCGTGAATATTTTTAGTACTAAAGAATTTTAGATTTTGTTCTCCAAGTATATTTCTGTAGTAATTAACTGACTTATTAGATGCAAAAATGACAGGGGTAAACATTTCAAGCAAGCGGTGTTCGCTTAAAGATTTAATAATCAATTCCAATCCTATTCCGTTCAAATCACCGGTTGTAATTCCTATAATGGGTTTTTGTATGTGAGCGCTCATTTTTGTTTCATTTTATTTCAATATCTCGTCCTAAAAAAGCTTACAGATTAAAAATTAAATTCTACTATTCGTTTACAGTTTTTTATTTCTGATATTGGTTTACAAAGATAGATTTTTTCTGAAAATAATACTTTCATAATTTTTTGTTCTGAAGTGAGTTTGTTGTCTGCACCCCTCCCTATAAGTCCACCCATTGACTTCCAAAGCTAACGGGATAAACCCATAGTGAAATAATCTATCTTTGAGTTGCTCTTTGTAAGGCCGGTTTTTAAACTGTTACTTCGAGTACGGGCACGATCCTCCTGACTTGTCCGAATTAGGTCAGCAAAAAATTTTGTGTATAATTTGGATTAAATTTTGAGAGATTTCAGGTTTAA
>JBDHYI010000029.1:0-30784 GCA_039811265.1 Chitinophagaceae bacterium
GGCGGTAATGCCAAGCAATGCAATAGCTATAAAAAATAGTATTGGTTTTTTCATAATGTAATAATTTAGGGTAAAGGAAAGGTGTTGTCAACAGTAAACAATCTGATATGCGTGTAGTCGGTGATAACACTTAAGGGCGAAAACAAATATTATGTGGCTTAATTTTGAGTGGCTTAAATCGCTCCTATTGCAAGCCCCTTTATATCCAAAATGGGACTTTTTCACTTTTGGAAAGGTCGTGCAACGTTTACCGGTGTTGACAGCTATGGTTATTTTTGTTTCTCGTCTGTGTCAAGTAACCAATTAAAAACGTTTAAGTGTCTTATACCACTTCGGTCTTGTGTAAATCCGTCCGTTGTAAGTAAAAATTTAGGATAGTTGTCGCTTATTTTTTCTAATGCCCCAAATTCCCGTTCTACTGTCGTTTCGTTTGTCATTTGCCACGCTACTTGGTAATATTCAATGTCGCCGGTTTTGGTTTTGCAAACAAAGTCCACTTCGCTATTGCGACTTGTGCCTGTCCAAATTTTTTTGCCTCTGCGAAGTAGCTCAAGATAAACAACATTTTCTAAAATATGTCCTCTGTCAGTTGTTCGTTCTTTTCCTACCAAAATATTGAGCAAACCTGCATCAACCAAATAGTATTTTTCTTGCGTTGCAAGTTGTTTTTTACCTTTGATGTCAAAGCGATTTACTTTGTAAAACACAAAACTCGCTACTAAGTGTTCCAAATATCTTTCAACTGTTGTATTGTGTGTACTTTGTCCGTCTTGTTTTAAGGTTTGAGCAATATTATTTGGCGAAAGTGGATTACCTATGTTTGATGCTACAAATTTTACGATGTTATTAAAAGCTCGTTTGTCGTTTATTTGGTGTCGTTGCCTGATGTCTTTTTCAATAATTGTATTGTAAATAACTTCCAAGTATTCGTAAATTTTATCAAAACCGATTTCTCGTAATTCTACGCCTTTCGGTAATGAAGTTTCATTGATATAATCAAAAAAGAAAACTTCGTAATTGAGATATTTATTCCTTGTGTCAATTCCTCTTGCTGTTAAATATTCTTTGAATGAAAAAGGTAAAATAGAAATTTCAATATAACGACCACTCAATAGCGTTGCTAGTTCGCCAGACAATAAAAGTGCGTTAGATCCTGTGATGTAAACGTCTATGTTTTGTTTTACAAAAAGACCGTCAACCAAACGTTCAAACTCGTTTACGTTTTGAATTTCATCTAAAAAAACATAGCATGGCTTTGATAAATCTAACTGTCCGATGATATGCGAATACAGAGCATCTAAGTCGCTTAGGAATTTACGCAATTCAAAATCTTCAAAGTTTAAAAAGACAATTTGCTTGCGTTTTACGCCTTGTTTCAGCAGGTGTTCGCAGTAAATTTCCAATAAAGTGCTTTTTCCCGACCTGCGTAAACCGCTTATTACTTTTATAAGATCTTTGTCTTTGTAAGCTAATAGCTTATCAAGGTATTCCTTGCGATTTGTGTACTTTGTCATTGTGTAAAGATACAAAATGAATCATTAAAACTTATAATTATTGCAAGTTTTAATGATTTTAAGTTCGTTTACTTTTTCACTTTAATCAAAACCAACTCGCTGTCTTTTGCTTTTTTATCAAGGGTTCTGCCTTGAAAAATAATTTCGTCATCAGTGTCCATCATATCGTACAATACGCCTGTAGGAATATTATTTTTGTTTAGATGCTCAATGATAAATTCAGATTTCTGAATAACAGAGCTGTCGCTGCTTGACTGCGATGTGGCATTGTACAGTAAGCCCAATACCATAAAGGCTATTAGTGTGATTGTTTTTTTCATGTTTATATATTTTTTTGAAAAATTTCTTTCTATCTAAATTTTGAATAAGTAATTTGGATTTAAAATGCACAAAATAAATATGCAACTTATTATATTTGCCACATGTCAAAACCTCAATTTTATAAACTCAAAATAGGGAAAGTTAAAAAGGAAACAGCTGATAGTGTCATTATTTCATTAGATGTACCCAATGAACTGAAAGAGCAATATCAGTTTCAAGCAGGACAATACCTCAATTTTAAAAAGATATTTCAAGGGGAAGAAGTAAGACGTTCATATTCGATTTGTTGTAGCCCTCATGAAAATAAATTATGCGTAGCCATTAAGCAAGTGAAAGGAGGGGTCTTTTCAACCTATGCTAATCAAGAAATGAAAGCAGGTGATGAAGTTGAAGTGATGACACCATTAGGGACTTTTACAACTCAAATAGATTCTCAAAATTCAAAAAAATATTTGGCTTTTGCAGCAGGTAGTGGGATTACCCCTATTATGAGCCTTTTAAAAACAATTTTATTAAAAGAACCCAAAAGTACTTTTACTTTAATTTATGGAAATAAAAACGCCCAATCAATCATGTTTCGAGAAGAATTGGAAGCCGTTAAAAACAAATACCAATCAAGGTTTCAGCTAATTCATGTTTTGAGTAGAGAGCAAATGGAATCGGATTTGAATAATGGAAGAATCAATGATGAAAAGTGTGCACAACTATTCGATAGAGCCTTAGATGTAAAATCGTTTAATCAATTCTTTTTGTGTGGACCTGAAGAAATGATATGGTCAGTGAAATTGTATTTAGATAAACAGGATGTTGATAAAACAACAGTACATTATGAGTTGTTTAATACTGATACAAAAGGGAAAAATAAAAATACTTATGAAGCGCAGCATAAGGAAAATCAAGATAAAATGAGTATCATTACGATTAAAGTGGATGATAGAACAATCGAATTTCCGCTGGCTTATGGAGGGGATAAAATTTTAGATGCAGCATTGAAACACGGAGCTGATTTGCCTTATGCTTGCAAGGGCGGTGTTTGCAGCACTTGCAAAGCCAAAATTGTGGAAGGAACCGTTGAAATGGAAGTGAACTATGCACTAGAACCTGATGAACTGGAAAAGGGATTTGTGTTGACTTGTCAATCACATCCAACAAGCGAAAGAGTATTTGTTGATTTTGATGAACGATAGAATTTATCCGTAAAATATGCCACAAGAAACACTGAAAGAACTTATGCAAATACCCGGCGTAGGAAAATCAATTGCATTGGATTTGTACAATATTGGAATTTCTAAAATTGAAGATCTAAAAGGAAAAAATCCCGAAATTTTATATTCAAAATCAAACCAGTTTGCAAAATGTACACAAGATCGATGCTTACTTTATGTGTTTCGATGTGCAGTGTATTTTGCCGAAACACCCAAAGAAAAACATGATGCCTCCAAGTTACTTTGGTGGAATTGGAAAGATAAGATATGAATTTTTGCTAGATTTGTCTATCTTTAAAACTTCAGTTTTCTTTAGAATTTTTTAAAATGAAAAAAATACAAAAATGAAAAAAATATTACTCACGCTATTTTGCTTACACTTTATTTATTCCAATGCACAACAAAAATTGTCTATCGAAAAATTGTGGAATCTTGGAAGGGTTGCCTATCAAGGAATGAGCAATGATAAAAACACTCTTTATTATAGCGTGTCCATTCCGAATATAGAAGAAAATAAAAACAATACTCAATTTTATTCAATCCCAATCAATGGAGGAGTTGCGACTGAAATGAAAAATATTCCCAATGAACTTAATATTAAAACATCTCCAGATGCTGACAATATCAAACTATCACCGAATGGAAAAAAAATTGCTTATTCAAAAGAAGTAAAACTAAATAATGTAAAAGGCTCTGAGATTTATCCCAATATGACAAAATCAAATGTCTATGTCTATAACTCCCTAAACCAAAGGCATTGGGACACTTGGGAAGATGGCTCGTATTCGCATATTTTTGTTGCCGATAATGTAGCCGATGTCGCCTTGAGAGATGTAGATATTATGCCCACAGAACTTTTCGATTGCCCTCAAAAACCTCATGGAGGAAGCGAAGATTTTATCTTCACTCCAGATAGCAAACAAATCGTTTATGTGTGTAAGAAGAAATATGGAACCGCCTACGCCGTGAGCACCAATACCGATTTATATCTTTATGATATCGAAACAAAACATACCCAAAATTTAACTGAAAAAATGATGGGCTACGACACCAATCCTCTATTTAGTAATCATGGAAAATACATGGCTTGGCTAAGCATGAAAACAGATGGTTTTGAAAGTGATAAAAACGAACTCTGGATGATGGATTGGAATACAAAAGAAAAAATCAATTTGAGTGCAAACTGGGACGAAAATGTGAATGAATTTTATTGGGATGAAAATGATGATAAAATTTATTTCGTTTCACCTTACAAAGGAACAGTGCAACTTTTTGAAATCAATATCCAAACAAAATCCGTTCGACAAATCACTTCAGGAACATTTGATATCACAGGCATTTGTAACCAAATAGGCAATACTTTAATTGTCACTCGAACCGACATGAATCATGCTACCGAAATTTTTAATGTCGATTTGATAAAAGGCTCAATGTATCAACTAACACATGCTAATGACCTTGCTTACAAAAATATTCAAATGTGTCCAATTAAAGAACGATATACTGAAATCAATCGTGACGAAACCTTATTTTCATGGGTCATCTATCCACCCGATTTTGATTCGACCAAAAAATATCCCGTCCTTCTTTATTGTCAAGGCGGCCCTCAAAGTGCATTATCACAATTCTATTCATTTCGATGGAATTTTCAACTCATGGCAAGCCAAGGATATATCGTGATAGCACCGAACAGAACCGGAATGCCGGGATGGGGCACTGAATGGAATGCTAATATTAGCAAGGACTGGGGCGGAAACCCAATGAGAGATTATCTGGCAGCGGTGGATGATATCAGCACAGAATCGTATGTTGATAAAAGCAGGATAGGAGCAGTAGGAGCAAGCTATGGAGGATATTCGGTGTTTATGCTAGCAGGTATTCATGAAGGTCGTTTTAAAACATTTATTTCACATTGCGGACTCTTCGATTTGAGAAGTTGGTATGGCACAACAGAAGAACTTTGGTTTGCAAATTGGGATATTGGAGGGCCTTATTGGGATAAAGGAAATAGCGAAGCTCAATATAGTTATAAAAATTTCAGCCCAAGTAATTTTGTAGATAATTGGGATACACCTATTTTAATTATTCAAGGGGGGAAGGATTTTAGAGTGCCCATAGGACAAGGATTACAAGCTTTTCAGACTGCTCAACTAAAAGGAATACAAAGTCGTTTTTTATACTTTCCGGAAGAAAACCATTGGGTGTTGAAACCACAAAACGGAATGGTATGGCAGCAAGAATTTTTTAAATGGCTAAAAGAAACACTTTAATATTCAACACTTTTTTTATTTAATATATTTTTTGCATTTGCATGTAATTAAAAAATTATTTTTGTAGCAACTATCTAACTTTGAAGAATTTCATATCTCATATAATCATCTTTACTTTTTTATTTGCATTAACTAGCCATGCTCAAAAAAAACAGACATATTCCAAGGATCAATTAGAACATCAAAGACAAAATCTTCTTATTGAAATTAAAGAAACACAAGCGCAACTTGCCGATTTGAGAAAAGATAAGAAAGCTTCGTTGAATGAACTGCAAACGCTGCAAGCGAAATTAAACGCAAGGCAAAAATTAATTTCTAATATCAACTCTGAAATTTCTATTATAGAACGTAATATCGAACTTACGAATAATGACGTACACACATTAAAAAATGAATTGGATACTTTAAAAAAACAATATGCCGAAATGGTAAGATATTCATACAAAAATAGAACATCTACCGATATGATTGTTTTTTTGTTTTCTGCATCCTCTTTTAATGATGCAATTAGGAGATTAAATTATGTGAAACAATATAGAAATTACAGAGCAGACCAAGCTATAAAAATCACATCTGCAACCCAACAACTTTCCAATAAAATAAATGTATTAAATTTAGAAAAAAAGAAAAAAGATTTTGTGCTGGTAGCTCAACAAAACCAAAATAATATACTTGAACAAGAAACTAAAGAAAAAGATAAAATCGTAAATGAACTGAAAGGAAAAGAAAAAGAACTTTTAGACATAATTGCAAAAAACAAAAAGGCTGCAGATAATTTAAATAGAGCCATTTCTTTAGCAATTAAAGCAGAAATAGAAGCAGCACAAAAAAGGGCAATGCAAGAGCAAATCCAAAAAAACAAATTGAAATTAGAAAAAGAAATGCAAGAACGGAAAGCTATTGCAGAAAAAAATGAAAGAGAAAAAAGGGAACAAGAACAAAAAAGAAAAGAAGAGTTAGCAAAAAGATTAGCCCAACAAAGAGAAGAACAAGAAAAAAGAGAAAAGCAAGCCTTGCTTGAAAAACAACAAAGAGAAGCACAAGAGAAAAAATTAGCACAAGAACAAAAAGAAAGGGAAGAAAGAGAAAAACAATTAGCTCTTGAAAAACAAAAAAGAGAAGAAGAAGAGAAAAAAGCAACTCAATTGGCAGAAGCCGCCAGACAACAAAAAGAAAGAGAACTTGCTATTCAAAAACAAAAACAAGAAGAAGCTGCCAGAAAATTAGCACTTGAAAAAAAACAACAAGAAGAAAGAGAAAAGCAATTAGTTCTTGAAAAACAAAGACAAGAAGAAGAAGCCAGGAGACTAGCTTTTGAAAGGCAAAGACAGGAAGAAGAAAAAAGAAGATTAGCTCTTGAAAAACAAAAACAAGAGGAAAGAGAGAAACGGAATACAACTCCTTTTAATAATCCAAGATTTGTACCCGATGCAGATAAGCCAAAATTTGGAGATGTAGCACTCAATACGGGTAGCTCGGAAGATGGAATTGCAAGACGATCTCCAAAAGTAGAAGATAATAGACTGGAAGCAACTACAGCAGCAAACGTAAAAACATTTACTAACAATGACTATAATTTTTCACTAACACCATTAGAAAGAGAAATATCCAATAATTTTGAATCAAGTAAAGGTAGATTACCTTGGCCTGTAGAAAAAGGGTATATTGTAGAAAGATTTGGGAAAAATAAACATCCGGTATTTAATATTTATACCGAAAATTATGGCATCGATATTAAAACAAATAGAGGGGCAACTGCACGAGCAATATTTGCAGGAGAAGTAAGTTCTATTATAAATATTGCCGGAACAGGAACGACAGTAATTATTAATCATGGAGCATATTTTACTGTATATGCAAAGCTTAGCAGTACATTCGTTAAAAAAGGGCAAAGAGTTAATATAAAACAAAGCATAGGTTCTGTAATGACAGATGAAGATGGTAATACTCAACTTAATTTTCAAGTATGGAAAATTGGCTCAGGAGGTACATCTTCAAAATTGAATCCGGAGTCGTGGATAGCACAATTTTAAAAAAATATTTTATGATAATTTTGTCTTAATTTAGGTATGACAAACATCAATAAAGTTATTAAAAAATCTAATTGAGAATATACCTTAAAAGATAAAAATATTATTTATTATTGTAATGTTTTTTAAAATATTGGATAAATTGAATTATTTAATCCAATTCGAATCAAATATATTTGAAATGTTCTAGACAAAGAGTGTATGTATATAGATTATAATATATTAATTACTTATGGAGGTGTTGCTAGAAAATTAGCAAAAGGGGAAAATGTATTTGAAGAAGGAAACTCTCCCCGTTTTTTTTATCAGATAATAGAAGGAGAAATAAAAATTTTCTCATCAAATATTGAAGGTAAAGAACTAGCTCAAGCTATTTATGTTGAAGGTGAAAGTTTTGGAGGACCACCATTACTACTTGAAAAACCTTATCCAAGTACTGCACAAGCAACAGTATCGAGTGTTGTAATGAGAATCAGTAGAGAAAATTTTATACATATATTAAATGATTTTCCTGAAATTTCACGTGCATTATTATACTCTTTTGCTGAACGAATTTACGAAAAATCAGCAATGGCTCAAGTTTGGGTAGGGCATTCGCCGGAAGAAAAAATAGAACAATTTTTAATCAAAAACAAACAAAAAAATGTAGAAGATGGAGAAAACGAAGATGATGAAAATTTAGTTCTATTTACCAGACAACAAATAGCAGATTTTACAGGCCTGAGGGTTGAAACGGTTATTAGAACGCTCAAAAAAATGTCTGAATCCGGAAAAGTAAAAATTATTAATCACAAGTTGTACTATTAAGTTTTATGTTTAAGTTTGATGAAATTCAAAATTGGTTTAAAGTTGGTATAATTAATTTGGCTATTGTTGCGCTGTATGGCACCTTGATGAGATACAAAATAGCTTTTAACTTTCCCTACTTAGAACAGAAAAGTTTACTTCATGCACATGAACATTTTGCTTTTAACGGGTGGATAAGTCATATAATTTATAGCGGGCTTGTAGTGCTTATCTCTTCGAAATTAGTACCTAAGCAAGTAACAAAATATAAATACCTTATTTTGCTGAATCTAATTTGCGCTTATGGAATGCTTGTTACATTTACGCTATTTGGTTACAGCATTTCATCTATTACATTTTCTGTGTTATCCATAATAGTAACAATTATTTTTTCTCTATTTTTTATTTATGATTCGGAGCATTTAAAAGGAAGTAATGCATTTAGACCTTGGGCTATAACGGCACTCATAATGAATATCATTTCGTATGTAGGGTTGCTATTTTTAGCCTATATGATATTTACTAAAAATGTAAGACACGATCTTTATTTAAGCGCTGTATATTATCATCTTCATTTCCAATATAATGGATGGTTCTTTTTTGGAAGCATGGCAATAGCAACTTCCTTACTACCGCATAGTTTAATAAATTTAAATAAATATTTTAAAATATTTGCCATTACCGTAATTCCTACATTTTTCCTTTCCATCTTATGGACAAAATTACCAATGTGGTTATATATCATTACAGTCATTGCTACTATTGCACAACTTTATGCTTGGATATCATTACTCATTACTAATTTCCCCGAGATTAGAAGACAAAATAAGAATAAAATTTCATCATGGAGTAATTTGTTTTTATTAGGTGCTGCGCTTGCAATGACTATAAAGTTTGTATTACAAACAGTGTCTGTAATTCCTAGCCTCAGCCAATTAGTATTTGGAATAAGATCTATTGTTATTGCCTACCTTCATTTGATTTTATTAGGTGTTTATAGTTTATTTATTTTAGGTTATTTATTCAAAAAAGGTTGGATAACTTATTCTAATTTCTCTAAGACTGCCTCCATTGCATTTTTAGTAGGCGTTTTTTTAAATGAACTTTTATTGGGAACTCAGGGATTAGCAGCCTTTGCATATATTCCAATTCCTCATATCAATGAAGCTTTATTTTTTGTCGCTTTATTATTATTTTTGAGTGCAACAGGTTTGGTCTTTTCTAGATTTATAAAGAGTGAACCCGAGGCATAGTCAATTTTTGGCTAAAACAAACTATCTTTTTCTATTTTATAAAAGATTAAAATATATAAAATCTTTATAAACTTCTTCATAATTAAAAATTATATAAGTAGGTTTGCCCACGATTTTAAAACAAATAAGATATGGAATTTACTACTTTACTATTTACCGTTGAGAATGGAATAGCAACAATCACTATTAACAGACCGGATAAATTAAACGCTTTAAATAAAGATGTTATACAAGATTTAAGTAATGCTATTGATGAAGTATATCGCAATGCAGATATAAAAAGTGCAATCATTACCGGAGCAGGCACCAAAGCTTTTGTTGCAGGAGCAGACATTAGTGAATTTATTTCTTTAAATGAAAACGAAGGAGCAGCATTAGCCCAAAGAGGACAAAAAAATGTTTTTGATAAAATAGAAAACTCACCTAAACCAATCATCGCAGCAGTAAATGGATTTGCCTTAGGTGGTGGTTGCGAATTAGCTATGAGTTGTCATTTTAGAATAGCTTCAGAAAATGCAAAATTTGGGCAACCTGAAGTGAATCTTGGCCTGATACCCGGATACGGTGGCACTCAACGTTTAACCAATTTAGTAGGTAAAGGTCGTGCTATGGAATTATGTATGACATCCAATATGATTGATGCCAATGAAGCTTACCGTATCGGTTTGGTGAATCATGTAATACCCACTGACCAATTGATGACTAAAGCGACAGAGGTACTTAATTTAATTAATACAAAATCTCCACTGGCTGTTTCTAAAGTTATACAATGTGTAAATGTTGCCGGAACAGAAAATGGCTTTAATACAGAAATAAAACTTTTTGGTGAATGTTTTGAAACGCAAGACATGAAAGAAGGAGTTGCTGCTTTCCTCGAAAAAAGAAAAGCTACATTTAAAGGAGCTTAATATTTAAAAGGAATCATTGTTTTTTTTGGTTTTCATTAGATTTGAAAATCTTATCGAGTTATTTTTAATTAATGAAATATTATTCAAAGATTAGTAAGGGTTTATTTTTATTAATTTTTCTCCTTTTAATAATACTATTTATACTTTTTATTAATGAAAAAAATGGATGGATTGGAATAGTCATTATATTACCGATTATTGTTTATATAATTGATATTTTTTTAAATACATTCTATATAATTGAGAATAACGAACTAAAAGTAAAATGCGGCTTTTTTTATAACAAAAAGATAAAAATTGAAACTATAAAAAAAATTTCTAAAACAAATAATATTGTCAATGCTCCGGCATTATCGCTAAAACGCATAGAAGTTCAATTTGAAAAAAACAAGTCTATTATTTTGTCACCCAAGCATGAAGATGATTTTATAAAAAATATAATAAAAATTAATCCTAACATTCAACTTAAATTATCTTAAATAAGAAATTATCTAACCGTAAGAAATAAAATTATGATAAAACATAGTAATAAAATTTTCCAGATTCTTTTTCTACTGAATTTATTTTTAATTCTTTCATGTGAAACAAGAAACAATTCAGAAAAATCAGATAAACCAGAAATTAAAAATGAAATTATTTCAAAGCAAAATAATGATATCAAAAAAGAATTGGATTTTTTAAAAACATTCAATGGTCGTTATCCGCATGAAATTAAATTATTTGACAGTGTAGTCTTTACAAAAAGATTAGAAAAACTATTAGGAGAAAATGAGTACAATTTTTTGATTAAAACTTGGGCTGTAGAATCACCTATTGAAATAGACAATAATTTGTTTGTTGCAGAAGCTTGTCAAGTACATAATTGCAGTGCAACAAATTTTATCATTGTTTTTGATTTTGAAAAAGGCAAAATGCATGTAGGTATTAGAAAAGAAAATGATATAAAAACATTTTCAGAAGATGATATTTTGCCATCAAAAGTAGAAGAATGGAAAAAAAAGATTGATGACTAATTAATAAAAACGTATTTGTTAGAAATTAAAAAAGGGACAAATTAAATTTTTAATTTGTCCCTTTTTTAATTTGTGATCCCGTTGGGATTCGAACCCAAGACCCCATCATTAAAAGTGATGTGCTCTACCAGCTGAGCTACGAGATCTCCTGTTCTTAAAAAGAATTTCTTATTTTTAAGGAGTGCAAATGTAGTAAAAATATTTTAACTACCAAACCAATTCTAAACTATTTTTGCTTTTTTTATAATGAATAAATTTTTTAGCCAAAAAACTGTAATAATAACAGGAGCTACATCCGGCATTGGTAAAGCTTTAGCACTTCATTTACTACAATATGGAGCTAATGTCGCTGTTTGTGGAAGAGATGAAAAAAAATTAAAAGAATTGAAGGACATAAGTAATTCATCAAATCAATTATTGCTTATACAAGCTGATGTTAGCATTGAAAGTGATTGCAAGCAATTGATAGACACCTGTGTTCAACAATTTGGAGGTATTGATATTTTAATCAATAATGCAGGAATAAGTATGCGAGCATTATTCAATGAAGTGGATTTAACTGTTTTGAAAAAAACAATGGATATCAACTTTTGGGGAACTGTTTATTGTACAAAATATGCACTACCTTACATTTTGAAGTCCAAGGGAAGTGTCGTTGGTATTTCATCCATTGCAGGCTACAAAGGACTCCCTTGCCGAACGGGTTATTCATCGTCTAAATTTGCTATGCAAGGATTTTTAGAATCATTGCGTATAGAGATGTTGCATGAGGGTGTGCATGTATTAATTGCAAGCCCGGGATTTGTGGCATCAAATATTCGGAATGTAGCACTAAATGCTACTGGAAATGCACAGAAAGAAACGCCTTTAGATGAAAAAAAATTAATGAGTGCCGAAGAATGTGCACAAAGAATATTAAATGCCATTGAAAAGAAAAAAAGAACACTCATTATGGGAACACAGGGAAAATTAACTGTATGGCTCAATAAATTTTTTCCTGCTTTTGTAGATAAACAAGCGTACAAACTTTTTGCCAATGAGCCTGACTCACCATTAAAAAAATAAATATGACAATAGATAGAAGTATAGCACCCAAAATATTTTCTCCACAAGAATTTACATATAATTTAAGTGAAATTCAAACTGAAATATTAAGTAACAAAATCCCTCTTTATTCACTACTCGATACGATAGAGCCGGTTGTGAATTTTCAAATGGTATTTGAAGCCGGAATTTGGTATGAACAAAAAAACGCAGTAGCACAAGCAGTTGCTGCTTTGATAAAAAGTGGCACAAGCAAACGAAATTCATATCAAATTAATGAAATGATTGAACAATATGGTGCGTCACTTCAAATAAGTAGTAATACTGACTATGCTACTTTATCACTAAGTTGCTTGACAAAACACTTTTCTAAATTGTTGCCTATTGTTTTTGAAATACTGACTGATACTCCATTTTTTCAAGATGAGCTGGATATTTTCATTCAAAATACTAAACAAAAACTCAGTGTTCAACTACTAAAAACAGATTTTATTGCCAATCGGAAAATTGATGAATTTGTTTTTGGAAAACAACACCCCTATGGGAAATATTACATACCGGATGATTATGACAATTTAACATCGGGTGATTTACAAACCCATCTAAAGAATCAATATAATTCTTCAAATTGTAAATTATTTTTGGCCGGAATGTTTTCTGATGAAGATAAAAAATGGATACACCAATTATTTGGATCTTCAGAATGGAATAATAGCAACAACACCTACCAACCTAAATATTTATTTGAACCGGCAGAAGAAAAGCGTCATCGATTGACTCACGAAAATCCTTCTGTGCAAGGTTCTATTAGAATTTCAAAAATGTTTGTAGAGAAAACACATCCAGATTTTGTCCCAATGGTTATTTTAAACACAATTTTTGGCGGATTTTTTGGATCGAGATTGATGAGTAATATTCGTGAAGATAAAGGTTATACCTATGGTATTCATAGTATGATTTTAAATCTGAGAAATATAAGTAGTTTAATGATTGCTACTGAAGCGGGTAAAGACGTATGCGAATTAGCCATACAAGAAATTTATAATGAAATGGCATTGCTTCAAAATGAGTTGGTTTCTGACGATGAGTTGAATTTAGTAAAAAACTATTTATTAGGTTCTATATTAGCTGATATTAATGGAACTTTCCAAATCATGCAACGCTGGAAAGGACTTATCATAAACGGATTTGATGAAACTCGTTTTTATAATAACATAGAAATATACAAATCCATTTCACCAAAGCAAATACAGGAATTAGCTCAAAAATATTTCAACAAAGAAGATTTTTATGAATTAGTTGTCTCATAATTTTTTTTAACAAATCAAATAAATGAAAAGCAATTACTTTTGGTGTGTGAAAAAAATAATTTTCATTTTGGGAATATTATTTGTCAATATTGCTCAAAGTCAAAATATATATAAAGGCTTTGTTTACGACTCTGCTTTCAAAACAACACTTAATCCCGTACGTGTTGAAAATCTCACAACACATGAAGGTAGATATACAAATGAAATCGGGTATTTTGAAATTGAAGCTAAACACTCCGATCATATTATTTTCAGTATGGTAGGTTATAAAAATCAAATTGTAATTGCCACAGAAAATAATGCATCTAACTATATTTCAGTTTACTTGAAGCCTACGACAATCATGTTGAAAAATGTTACTATTAAAAGAGGACCTACACAATATCAATTAGATTCTGCAAGGAGAGCCGATATTTACAAAGACGTTTTTGAATATCAACAACAAAAATCTATAAATTCTCCTATCACTTCTGTATATGAAAAATTTTCTGCCAAACATAAGAATATACGAAAATTTAAAGAGCAAATAGAAAACATGGAAAAACAAAACTTCATAGATTCTCGTTATACAAAGGAACTTGTAATGACGCTTACAAAATTGGATGAGGAAGAAGCTCAAACCTTTATGAATGCTTATCCTATGGAATACGATTATGCAAGGGCAGCAACCGATTTAGAAATTAAAATGTGGATTAAATATAACTTCTCGCTGTATTCCAAAAAAAAAATAGAATTAGAATAAAAAATATTATCTTTTTCATTTTCTATTTTTGCCTTAAAAATGAACCATATATATTTTGATAATGCAGCAACCACTCCGGTGAGAAAAGAAGTAATTGAAGAAATGTTGCCTTACTTAACACAACATTTTGGAAACCCTTCTTCAATACACAGTTTTGGCAGAGAAACCAAAATGGCTATTGAAAAACAAAGAAAATTAATAGCACGGCTGTTAAATACAAGTACTTCCGAACTGTTTTTTACAAGTTGTGGCACAGAAAGTACCAATACTGCTATACATGGGGCTTGCAGAGATTTGAATTGTAAGCATATCATCACTTCGCCTATAGAACATCATGCAACTTTGCATAGTATAGAAAGTTGTAAAGAGCTATATCAATGCAAAGTATCATTTGTGAAATTGGATGATGTCGGACATATTGATTATGAACATTTAGAAAAATTATTATCAATAGCTAATGAAAAAACTTTAGTGAGTTTGATGCATGCCAATAATGAAATAGGAAACGTAACAGATATTGTTAGAGTGGGGCAATTATGTAAAAAATATAACGCATTATTTCATACAGACGCAGTTCAAAGTGTTGGGCATTTTAAATTAGATTTAGAAGAAATAGGAGCTCATTTTTTAAGTGCGTCGGCACATAAATTTCATGGACCAAAAGGGGTAGGACTTCTTTATGTGAAAGCAGGAACTAAAATAAAACCTTATATAACAGGAGGCTCACAAGAAAGAAATATGCGAGCCGGTACTGAAAATGTAGCCGGTATCGTTGGTATGGGAAAAGCGATAGAACTTGCTTATAATGAATTAGATAATTCAAGAGAATTTATTTTGAAATTAAAGAAAAAAATGAAGTCATTGATTGAAAAGTCATTACAAACATGCACTTTTCATGGAGATACATCGGATGATAGCTTATATACAGTTTTAAATGTAGGATTCCCTTTAAATGAAAAAACGGAAATGCTGAGTATTCATTTAGATATTGCAGGAATCTGTGTTTCAGGTGGAAGTGCGTGCAGTAGTGGGGTAGAAGGAGGCAGTCATGTAATAAAAAGTATTTATGGAAACAAACCCGTTGTTCCAATTCGGTTTTCATTTAGTCATTTTAATACATTAGAAGAGGTAGAACTACTTAGTAAAAAAATTTTAGAATTAATATAATTGATTTTTGTTAATTTTCAAAACATATTTATATTTGCACGCCTATTGCCTCATGGTGTAATGGTAGCACATCAGGTTTTGGTCCTGCTAGTCTTGGTTCGAATCCAGGTGGGGTAACTTAAAAGGAGTTTTTGATTTTTCAAAAACTCCTTTTTTATTTTTTATATATTACATTAGTTATTATAAAATTTTACTTTTCTTTTGCTCTTTCTTGTTGCTCCTTCCTGATTTGTAACGCCTGCAATACCAAAAACTCATCATCACTTAATTCTAATTCGTCTATGTTTATTTCATCATTGATTTGTATATACGTTTCACTCTCCATTTTCATAAAGGCAGGTAAGGCAGCGTTCATCACTTCTCCAAGACTGCACATATAGTACGATGCAACCCATTGCCAAAAAGAAATTTGTTCTTCATTTACGATAGGTGTATTATCAATGATAGAACGAATCGGCTTGACTTCATATACTTCAGGTTTATTATTATGAATTTTCATGACAATACCACTATATATTTTTCGCTTACCAAATTGTACTTCAACTCTTATCCCAATTTGAATTGTATTTTGAAATTCAATAGGAATGCCGAATGTATAAGTATTTGCAACGGCAAGAGGTAATATAACATCTGCATATTTCACTATCTACAAAATTGGATTATTTTTTTGATATTCTAAAGCAAAATCCCATAACTCGCTCTGTTTATTTTCTTGTAAAAAATAAATACAAGTCTGCATATAATTTTGTGTGAATTGTTTTAGTTTTTCAATATCATTTTTGCTCAAAGCAGAAGTAGAAATAGGCGGAAGGAACAAGGAACGACTTTTTCCCATGCTCATTCGGTAAAGTTTTGAAGGGTGTATTCTTTTGGCAGAATCTAAAAATAGAACAGGGAGTAAATCGCTTTGTTGCATAATAGCCAAAGAAAAACAACCATCTTGAAAGGGGAGAAGTTGCATACTTGGTTCATCGTGAAAAGTACCTTCCGGAAAAAGCAATATTGAATAATTTTTTTCTAGTTCTTCTTTCATTTTTCGGAAGCTTAGTGCTCTTGCTTTTAATGAACTTCTATCGACACTAATGCAAACTGTCTTGAATATTTTTCCATAGACAGGAATTTTCTCTAATTCTGCTTTGCCTAATGATTTGAATATTCTTGGTATAGAAGTGTAAATATTTACTGCGTCCATATAGCTTGAATGATTGGGGATAATTATATATGGTTTTGTAAAATCAACTCTTTCTCTAAAAATATTTTTAGGGATAATACCGGATATGATTAATAATAAATTAGCACCTAATTTCAGTAAATAAAACATGAAATAATCAATGAATTTTTTATTAGGGAAAAATGATGCCAAAAGAGTTATAGGAAATGCAATAAGAATAAGTACGGCAAAAATAATTACAAAATATACGAAGTATATAATTTGAATAATCTTAAAAAACACTTTGAAAAAAGATAAATTATACGTTTAAAGTATCAATAATATTTTCTTCCTTCTCTTCTTTTTCTTTTTTAATGTCGAATGACTTTTTTACTTTCATGGCAAGGTTTAAAAGCTGAATCATAGCATTCTCGTCTTTGTTTGTGAAGTATAAATGCCCTTCGAAGTGGTTTGCATTTCCTTTCATGCCCCCACCATAAATGATAGAATAAGTAAAGAGTTTTTGAAATTCTGCGAATACTTTTTTATCCTCCTCACTCATCGAATTGTCAGGAATAACTTGAAATACTTTTTCAATATCACAATAAAATGCTATTGGGTTATTTTTTATTTGATTAAAAACTTTAGATGGCAATAAGTCTTTTGATTTTTTACCTTCACTCATCACTTTTTTTACATTTTCTATTTTATTACTAAAAACCAATTTGTCTTTATCAAACATCATTCCTCCTACACTACCATCGCTACTTGTATAAACATCTTCGTTTTTCTTTATAATATTCTCTTTGATTCCTTTTTGTATAATAGTTTGAAGTTTAGATACATCATTTAAACCCATTGAATAATATATATTAAAATCAGGGGTACTTTCTAAACTATCAATATTATTTAATTTTACTTGCCCTTTCAAATCAGTAATGGCAAAAAGAATATCGCCTTTAAATGTTTTAAAAATATCATCGGTACTCAAACCTACAGCACTCAAGGCTAAATTTAAAAGTCCGTCCAAATTAAATTCCTTTAATATATCTTGAAAAAACTGTGGTTTTAAATTGTATGTAATAAGAGCCGTTATTGAATCAGATGGAATATATTGAAGCAATGAAACATCAAAACTGCTATTGATATTTTTCTTGTAAATAGAAGCAAGTTCTTTGCTGAAATAATAATTCATAACCATATCAATAGCACCTTTTTCAAAGTCAACACCAACAGCCAAGGCGGCATCTTTTACAAATTTATCCTTCATAAACATTTTGACTGTGGCGTCGGTAAAGTCGGATGTCAATTTGAATAGTTCTTCATAGTTTATCCATAATGAAAAATCATGATCGTCTTTTTGTAGTGATACAAAATTTGGTAATTCTCTAATAGAATTTTTAGAATCTAAAGAATAAATTTTTTCTAATTCCATACTATATTCATTCATTGGATAATTTGTAACAACACTGTCTGCTTTTTCATCGTAGTCATATTTTGGAATCATTGGAATGGCAATTAGAACATCTTTATTCCAACTCAAATATATTTTTTCTTCAATAACACTATAATTATATTTTGCTGCTTTTTGAACTTGGATTGTAGGATAATTTTTTGAAAGAAAGGATTCAAATTTTTTATCGTCTTTCATAGCCATAGCGATATAAATATTTTTATTATCTCTTAAATCACCCAAATAAAAAGCATACAAAACAGATATAGGATCAAGTCCGATATTAGATACATCTTTCAGTGCATTTTTAGAATCTTCATTTTTGATATCATTTTGCATTTCTTTAAATAAATCGCTACCGGTTAAAATATTCCAAAGCATTTTTTTACTTAAATTATCCATATTGATTGAAAAAACGCCTAAAGTATTTTTGGGTATATATTTAGTATGATTTGGAACTTTAGTACATGAGTATAATGTAAAGATGCTTAAAAAAAGAATTGTGTATAGTTTGTAGCCTTTCATTGAAAAATTGAAATTTATATCAAATATAAAAAATGATTTGTTGAATTTGAATAGAAAATATAAGTTTTTGAAAAACTACTTGCATACTTTATCAACTTTACTATATTTGTGTAAAATATCATCTGATGAAGAAATCTCTATTTTTATTTTTAGGTATTGGTTTGTTGTCTTTAACTTCATGTAAAAAGTATTTTACTTGTGAGTGTGTTACTATTAATGGAAAATCAACAATTATTCGCTCTGATGGGAAACTTAAAAAAGCTGAAGCAAAGAAATGGTGTGAGATTAATGAATATTGTAAACTAAAATAAATAAAAATACCCATAATCGGGTATTGTATTATTCATTATGTTAATATACCTTTGCATTAAACAAAAATATATATATTATGAAAAAACTTATCATTCTAGCAGTTGCTTTCGGAGCATTCACATTTGTATCATGCAAAAAAGTTTACACATGTTCTTGTACAATCAATGGACAAACTACAGATTATAAATCTGGAGCTAAAATCAGTAAGAAAGATGCTAAAGCATGGTGCGATGCAATTAACGCAGGAAGTCAATCTTGTAAATTAAAATAAAAAATTATTCAATTTTTTAAAAGGGGCTATTTGATAGCTCCTTTTTTTATTGTTTCTATTCTAATACGCATTTTAACCAGATTCCGCAATAGAAAAAAGTACAAATTATCCGCCCTTGTTAGTCTTATGACCAACAAGAAACAGGAGTGGGAATAAATGTGTTGATGGTGAGGATATCCTCAATAGTAAATTATTTTTCATAACCTATTCTTTTATTAATTTTCCTGTATTTTCTAAACGGTTCTTTACAAAATATTTATACAAATACACTTACGTCGGTAAATTTTGTATTTGTATGCATACTTTGTTTGTAGTGCTTGATAATTCAGCATTGAATAATGTTTTACTTATTTTATCGTAAGGTAAAGAAATGTTTTTTCATAATTTTAAGGCTAATAATTCTATTTATTTACAAAACAAAAAAACGATTACTTAGCAATCGGTTTCAATATTGAAATTAAATCTTCTTTTGATACTGATTTTTGTTCACCGCTTGCAAAATTTTTAATGCTTATTTTATTATTTTTCAATTCATCTTCTCCAATTAAAATCACAAAAGACACATTTTTCTTATTAGCATATTTCATTTGTTTATCAAACTTAATTGGGTCAGGATATAATTCACAAGAGATATTATTTTCTCTTAAAAAATGTAAAATTTCAAGGTTTTTAGTCAAAAAATCTTCTCCAAAATTAGTAAGCATTACTTCTACACTTTTTTGAATATGATGAGGGAATAATTTTTTTTCTTCCATCACATCAAATATTCTATCTACACCAAATGAAATACCCACTCCGGGTATGTCGGGAACACCAAATAATCCGGTTAGATCATTATAACGACCGCCACCGCCTATACTTCCCATTTGAATATCGAGGGGTTTCACTTCAATAATAGTACCGGTATAATAATTTAAACCACGAGCTAATGTTACATCTAATTTAATATCATGAAAATGATTTAAAAGAAATTTAATTTCGCTAATTCCTTCTTTAGCTATTTCAATATCAGAAAGCAAAGTTTCTATTTGTTTTAATAAAGCCAAATTATCCTCAGTGTTTTGAGTAAATGATAGATATAGTTGGATAATTGTTATGGCATCATCACTAATTTCTTTTGATTTTAATTCTTCTATTACTTTTTCTAACCCAATTTTATCTAACTTGTCAATGGCAATAGTGATATTAGTTAAGTGTTGTATTCCACCACATTTCTCGGCTAAGGCAGCTAATATTTTTCGGTTATTGATACATATTTGCACCGGTATTTTTAAGTTTGAAAATACATTTTTATATATCTGTATAAGTTCGATTTCATTTATCAGACTATTACTGCCAACGATATCGGCATCACATTGGGTAAATTCTCTGTATCGCCCTCTCTGTGGGCGGTCTGCACGCCAAACCGGTTGAATCTGGTAACGTTTAAATGGCATGTTGAGTTGGTTTTTATTCATTGCCACATAGCGTGCAAACGGAATGGTCAAATCATATTTCAAAGCTCTTTCGGTGAGTCCTTTTACGCTTTTACCTTGTAACACTTTTTGAAAATCTTCATTAGCTTGCTGATGTTTTTCAACTCTTTCAAGACCATTATTTAAAATTTTAAAAATCAATTTATCACCTTCATCTCCATATTTTCCCATCAGCGTTTCCAAGTTTTCAAATGCAGGAGTTTCAAGCGGTTCAAATCCGAAAAGCTCAAATTGAGTACGAATTGTTTTAAAAATATAATTGCGTTTATAGATTACTTCCGGTGAAAAATCTCTAGTGCCTTGTGGTAATGTTGCTTTCATCGTATTTTTTATAAGTTTACAAAAATAATCAAACGCGGTTAATAGAGATTAGTATATATTTACAACTTAATTTTTTTTATACAAATACAATGAAAAAAATACTTTTCTTTATAATTTGCTTATTTTTTAGTTGGAATATCTACGCACAACATGGAATCGTAAAAGGGTTTGTTTATGAAAAACTAAACAGTGAGCCAATAATTGGAGCTACTCTTCAATTGAAAAATACAAATAAAGGGACACAGTCAAATATTGATGGCTTTTTTAATATTACTAAAGTAGAACCGGGTAATTATACTTTAATCGTTACTGCTATAGGATTTGAACCAACTGAGAAAGAAATTGTAGTTGAGAATGATGAAGCTACGAATGTGAAAATTTATTTAGATAAAAAAGCAAGAGAACTGAAAGGAGTTAGTATATCTGCAAAAAAGCAAGATAAAGTATATGAAACAAAGGTCGGGTTAACAAGGATTACGCCTAAGGAAATGAAAATCATGCCCAGCATTGGAGGTGAAGCTGATATTGCTCAGTTTTTACAAGTAATGCCGGGTGTTGTCTCAACTGGAGACCAAGGAGGACAACTTTACATTCGTGGAGGTTCTCCAATTCAAAATAAAATATTACTCGATGGAATGACGATTTACAATCCTTTTCATTCTATTGGCTTATATTCTGTGTTTGAAACCGATGCTATTCGAAATGCCGATGTTATGAGTGGTGGCTTTGGTGTGGAGTATGGGGATAGAACTTCTGCTATTGTAAGCGTTGTAACGAAAGACGGTAATAAAAAAGAACATTCAGGAAAAGTTGCAGTAAATCCAATATTAGCAAAAATATTTTTAGAAGGACCTATTTTGAGAGATAAAGAAGATAGTACCACTTCATTAACCTATATCCTTTCATTGAAGCACAGCTATTTGAATAATACTTCGCCTTCTTTGTACGGCTTTTTCGGAGAGCCTTACAAAACAAAACTCCCTTATAGCTTTACAGATGCTTATGGGAAAATAAATTTAAGCACCAGCACCGGCAGTAAAGTAAGTTTGTTTGGATTTAATTTTAATGACCGTGTAAATTATAAAAACACTTCAGATTTAAAATGGAATAATTATGGAGTTGGCACAAACTTTGTGATAACACCCGGTTCTTCTTCATCAATTATTTCCGGAGGTTTTTATTATTCAGATTATAAAATTGGTTTAGAAGAGGCAGATAGTCGCCCAAGAGAAAGTCAAATTAATGGTTTTGATGCTAATGTAAAAGTAACCAGCTATTTAGAAAATTACAGCGAATTAAATTATGGAGTAGAATTTACAGGATTTAAAACGGCTTATCAGTATTATAACTTTTTGGGATATTTACAAGAACAAAATGACTACACTACACAAGTAGGTGCTTTTGTGAAATTTAAAAAATCGTTTAGTAATAAGTTCATACTTGAACCCGGCGTTAGATTACAATATTATGCTTCATTGCCTGTTGGTCGTCTTGAGCCACGATTGGCATTGAAATGGAATCTTACTGACAAAGTACGAATAAAAGCATCCAGTGGTCTATATTCTCAAAATATAATTTCCTCAAAATCGGATAGAGACATCGTGAACTTCTTTACCGGATTTTTAACTGCTCCGGATTTTGAAATTCAAAACCCGGATGGGACAACGGCTAAAAACAATATTCAAAAAGCTTTTCATTTAGTGGGTGGTGTAGAATTTGAAGTTAGCGATTTTGAATTTACGGTAGAGCCATGGTATAAAAAATTCACACAATTGATAACATTGAATCGCTATAAGTTGTTCCCAAGCGACCCTGATTTTAGTATCGAAACAGGTAAAGCTTATGGAATAGATTTTACAGCTAAATACTCAAAAGGGAGACATTATTTCTGGGGTGTTTATTCTTATGGATATGTTGACCGTAATGATGGACGACAAATATACCCAACTCCATTTGACAGGCGACATAATGTAAACCTATTGGCATCTTACACAGCAGGGAAAAAATATGATTGGGAATTTTCAGTTCGCTTTAATTATGGTTCAGGATTTCCATTTACACAAACTCAAGCTTTCATAGAAAATATTAATTTTGGCAATGGTATTAATACAAATTATTTAACCCAAAACGGAAATTTAGGAATTATATATGCTAATGAGATAAATGGCGGACGATTGGCAGATTATCACCGTATGGATATTTCAATGAAAAAGAAATTTAAAATGAAAGGAAATTCAATGATAGAAGCGAGCGGTAGTATTAGTAATGCTTATAATCAAAAAAATATATTTTACATAGATCGTATCCGAAATACAAGAGAATATCAATTGCCAATATTTCCTAGCCTTGGTTTAGCTTGGATTTTCTAAAAATATTTTTGAAAGAAAATTATTTTAATTTGCGTTTAACTTGAATTTATCTTCTTTTTTATAAGTGAGAAAATTCATTTTATTAATTTTGATTTCAACAAAAAATGAATTTGATGAAATTAGATATTTTAGCAATAGTAGCTCATCCTGATGATGCAGAATTATCTTGTAGCGGAACTTTGATGTTGCATAAATTTAAAGGATATAAAACGGGAGTAGTGGACTTGACTCAAGGGGAATTAGGCAGTAGGGGTAGTGTTGAAATCAGACAAAGAGAAACAAGTGCATCTAATAAAATTTTACAATTAGATGTAAGAGAAAATTTGAATATGCGAGATGGATTTTTTGTAAATGATGAAAAACATCAATTGGAAGTTATCAAAGTATTGAGAAAGTATCAGCCAAATATTGTTATAACTAATGCGCCTCATGATAGACATCCCGATCACGGGAGAGCAGCGGCTTTGGTAAAAGATGCCTGTTTTTTAGCCGGATTAATAAAAATTGAAACATTTGATAATGAAAAATCTCAAGCACCGTGGAGACCAAAAAAAGTTTTTCAAATGATACAAGATGTATTTATAGAGCCGGATTTTATTATTGATATTTCAACTACAATTAATCAGAAAATAGATAGTATCAAAGCATATTCGTCTCAATTTGTCGGAGAAGAAAGTGATGGCCCTTTAACTTATATATCCAGTAAGCAATATGTTGATAGGTCGCTCTATCGTTCCAGTATGTTGGGTAAACGAATCGGCGTACAATATGGTGAAGGTTTTATTAAAACAACAGCAATCGGGTTAGAAGATTTTGGAGCACTTATTTTACCAGAGTTTGTTTAAAAAGTATAATTACCTTTCTCATCATACATTACAGGTAATGTTTTATGAGTGGCTTCGAAGTAATCATAGGCTCTTTTTAGATTAACCCAGAAGGCTTGTTTTTCCGCTTCATTTTTATATTCCTTCCCGATAAAATCCAATCCTTTTTGAGTATAACGTAAAGGATATACTTGAACCGGTATGTTTAATTGTCCATAAATACGAGACATCATACTGATAACATAAATCTCTTCAATCCATTGGTCAGTCATAGGTAAACAACCAACCGTCATACAAGCTCCGTGTATATAAATATCGCCACCGGGTTTTTCTCTATTACCGAAAATCAAATCGGAATAATTTGGATAATTAATCAACATAGAAAGGTAATACTGACTGTTTGGTTTAAAATCAGAAATGAAATAAAAACCTTCCGGTACTTGTTTATCACCTTCCCATCTTTTAGGTCCTAAGATGCCGGATAAAGCACATATTTTATAATTTTTTATTAAAACAAAAGTATCTTCAATAGAATTACGAGCCCAAAGTTCTAATTCATTAGATGCTTTTAATCCTCTAAACAGAATATTAGTACAAGGGTATTTAATTTTTTTTTCTTCAAAGAGTTTTTTAATATTTCCTTCGTTCCTTGCAACAGCATTACGCACTCTGTCAAAAGACATTTGATAGCTCTGGAAATTATAGTCGGGAAATTTATTTTCTATCGTCGGTTTTTGTGCGAAAGCGATTTTAAATGAAGATGCAATTAGAAATAAAAGCAATATTTTGATTTTCATTTATAAAAAATTAAGATATGAATGGGTGCAAATTTAAGATATTAAGAATAAAAAAAATGATAAAGTTATTTGGTGTAAAAAAAGTAATTTTTAAATAACGAATTTTCAAAAACTATGTTACAGCCAGTGGTTCTTGTCGTGCGTCCTTGCAAATCATAGTCAATACTACGTTTTTCTGTCTTTGTCGTGTTGGTTCACTTCGGCAAGCTCAGTGCAGGTGTGCGGTTTTTTGCCTCGTCCTAAAAAAAGTTTACAGGTTAAAGATTAAATCCTATTATTAGTTTACAGTTGTTTTTTAGTCCTGACATTGGTTTACAAATATAGTTTTTTTCTGATAATAATTCTTCCATAATTTCTCTGTTTTTAGTGGGTTTTGTGAATGATGTACTTGATTGGGTGTAAGGTTTTTTTAGTCCTGAAATGACTTTACTTTTTTTGTCCATTTTTACACATTTTTGTGTAAACCTATTTTAGGACAAGACAGTTTTTTAATTTTTCTTGGGTGGGAGAAAAAATACTCTCTTGCAAGCTTTGGTTCGTGGGCTGGCTTGTAGCGGCTTGCAAGAGTGTATTTTTTGTGTGAGGATTATTCATGTCAAAATGTAAATAATGGTAATTCAGTTTCACCAACTGCCTTGAAATCATCTCTGCCATTTATCTCTGTCGCTGCAATAATTCCAATTAACTGTCGCAAGGAATCCATACGGTATTTTAGTTGGCTTGCATTAACGGTGATACTCTCATTCATTTTTGGAGAATGATTCAATAGGTGACACAATTCAGAATATTCTGAAATCAGAATCTTTCGGATATTATTAAAGTCAACATTCATGTAATGATTTTTAAAGGATTAAAGTTCTTCTCGACTTATTTTGAGATAAATAATTTCGGGATTGTTGCTATTAACATTAAATACTCTTGCAATGATGTAATTTGAATCGGCTTGTTCTTCTATAAATTTCCATTCAGAATTTCTCCAATAGATTTCCGTTTTGTCTGTTTGATACTTTCTTGTTGTTGTTGACTTTGAATCTACAAAGTAAAGGACATTTTTTAATGACTTATCGTAAATCTCAAAATCATATTCATTGGTTGGCTGGTCAACTTCTGGATTCTCTGCACTTGTCCACCTAACCCTATTTGGTTCGGGAAATTTTCTTTTTAAATCGGCAAAAACAATTTTCTCGCCTTCGTTTCCAGTATTAAATGTTGCTCCGTCATTTCGGAATGCTTGACTTCCTACTTCAATTATTTGAGCCAAATTTCTTCCACCTAATTGTTTTGCTAATTGCAATATCTCATCAGCATTTCCAATTTTTTTAATTGTGGTAAGTAACTCCATGTCCTCCTTTGAAATTGAAATTCCATTTTGACTTGTAGTATCATCACCACTTTGATAAAGCTGTAACAATTCATCAGAACTAAGTTTGCCATCACTCACAAGCCCTGATAAAAGTTTTTTCAATTCACTTATTTTCTGTGCATTTATGTAAATGGAATTATCATCAGAAATAGCAATGTCATTGGAGAAATACTTTCTAAAAATGTAATCATCCACTTCGTCAAGCTGAATTGTTTTAGGCAACTCTCCATTAAAAAGGAAGATTGAAAATTTATCTTCTAAGTTCTCCTTCCATTTCAAATAATAATCTTCGTTTAATTCGTTGCTTTCTTTTCCTAATGTTTCAAAATCAAATTCATCTTCAAGTACTAATTCCTCTGCCTTTGCTTCATTTCGCTTTATGTTTATTACGGCAACCATTTCTTTAAAGACACTCAAAGCATCATCACTTTTCAATTTCAATTCATTTTCCTTAAGCCATTTGAAAGTATTGAATAGTTGTGATTCATTTCCCTCTCTTGCAATTCTTGACAATTGAAATTCACCACCATTTTTGAGAAATTTCCTAAGTGAAATAATGAAAGAATCTTCTGTGTTGATTTTAATATCAGAAATGAATTTGACTTTCTCTCCGTCTTTGCCAATCCATTTTAATATATACTCTGGCAACTGTTCTTCTGAAATTGCAAACTTGTTTGGGAAAACAGAATCCATTGGATTAAAGCCTAAAATGTTTTCTGTTTCAGTATCATTAATTTTGCTCCAATCAATGTTTCTGATTGCTGTTTTTTTATTTTTCTTATCCCATTGATTGTATAAGAAATCTATAAGGCTTAATTTCTGTTCATCAGATAAATTCTCTTTAATTAAATCAGGACAAATAAATTTTTCATCATCAAAATAAGGTTCTTCTAAAAGCTGATTTTTATCTGTAATTGCAAATGGCAATTCTTTCAAAATCTTTTTAATCCCTTTGTACTTATCATCAAGAATAACATCGTCAGAGATAAAATCATAAGATTTGGTGTAATAATTATACGTTAAGTTATATTCTTCTCCATCCTTTGCTAAAACGCTGAATGCTGTTAAATCAATTTCTTCTTCACATTCATTATACAATAATAAAAACGCCAACTGTTCTGCATTCTCTAATATTTTAACTTGTTCGGAAAATATTTGAAAAATATTACTTGGTTCAGGTTCTTCACTTATTCCAAATAAATTTTCAATTTGCTCTTTGTTTAAACCAAGACCTATAAATTGATTTATCAAACTGCTTAAATGGTCGCTATTTTCATAATTGTCAGGAAGAATTTTAGCAAGGCTCAGTTCATAATCATTAATTTTAATCTTGTCTGTGAAAGGTGGAATTTCCGAAAGAGTTAATTCCTGTTCCTCTGTTTCAATTATAACTTTGTCTTTAAATTCTTGATAATTGTTTTCTTTTAATTTACCGCAAGCCATTTCCAAGATTTTATACTCGTAATCTTCCTTGGTGTATTCGGTGTCCGAATGAAATCTAAATTCTGAAATCTCTTGTAAAAACTTACGTTTAGGCTCATCATAATGAATAATATCTACAAGAGTTTCCTGGTGTTCATCTGCCTCAACGAAATCCAAAATTAAGTTGTGTAAATCTTCGCCTTTTATTATTCCATTTTCGTTGTTGAAATCCGAAAAGTCATAAGGTAAGATAATCAATTCATCGGATAAATAGTTTTCAATAAATTCTTTTGTTCCCTTGTTTGGCGGAACGACTTGAAAGCTGTCTGATTTGTCAATTATTTCATAACAATTGGTTTGTTTTTGAATAATATATTCATTAAAAAAGGAACGATGATTATCCTTAAAAAACGACAATAGTTCTTTTATTTCATTGGCTTCTGTAAGCTTGTCCTTAATTATTTCAATGTTGGGTAAAATGATTTTGTCAAATAAATCTTCTTCTTGAATTAAGTAGTTGCTTAATTTGTCAAAGTTTTCATCTGCTTTAATTTTATATGGATTTAACCAAGGGTGTTTTTTTAGTGAACTACTAACCAATTGAAAAAGAGGTTTTATTTCTCCCTGACTATCGCAGAATAATTCAAGTTTTTTGAGTGTTTCATCGCCTATACCATCGAATTTTGTTTCAGGATTGATGAAGTTTCTGAAAAGATTTTGTTTCTGATTGACTGCAAGATTATTTTCGGTTGAAGTCCTTTCTGAAATTGTATCATATAAATCTTCATCAGGTTTTAATTTGGACGAAACCTTGTCGTAAAAACTAAATGATGAAATATCCAAATCGGAAATTAAGAAGTCAAGTGATTTTAATTCCGTTTGAATATTTATAACCTTATTTGAAAGAAACACCAAATCATCGTTTTTAACGACTTCAGTTATTGAATAAAATCCTCCGTCTGAAAATTTGAAAAGTTCTGTTTCAAGCAATCTTTCAACTGCTTCTTTTGAAAAATACTCTCTATCAAGTTCTTTTAAAAAGTTGATGTAGTATTTTTGGGGCAAACTTTTTATCCAATCATTTAAGCAGTCCAAATCAGCATTTACAAAAACATCACGTAAACTCCATTCTTCAATTTCTAATTTGTTTTTCGCTTCGCTAATCAATAAATTGTCTTCCTCCTTATCCCATTCAAACCATTCTATATGCCCTAATCCAAAATCAGACAAGTTTAATTCTAGTTTTGTTTTGTTGATTTTTACGTTTTGGGCGTTGCTTGAAAATCCATTTTTAGTGGGAATGGTTTCTGTTATATATTGATGAATGTACTTTGAAAAATTATTATCTATATGAGGTTTATTTTTTGGCTCTTTGGATAATAGAAAATTTGCATACAAAGACAAAAATAGATTACGATTGTTTTCTTTTTGACTATCTGAATATTCGATTATGGTTTGTGCAATTATAGGCAGAAGTTTGTCGTTAATTTGTGAATTAGCTTGAAGTTTACGCCTATCATTATTCATATCAAAGGCGTTGCAATGCAATAAAAAACTAAAACCATTCTTTTCTTCATCCATAGAAAAGAAAGTATAAAGATTTGGTGCTAATTTTTTTTGTAAATCACCCGCCTTTTTGTAATCACGATAATACGCAAATGTGAATTTTATGTCCCTATTTTTATTTTTGGGATTTATCTCTTTGAATTCCTTGCTGTCAATGGGAAAAGAATGTGAGTAATCTAAAACAGCTTGTGCTTTAATTTCCTCACCATTGATGTATATTTTTTGTAAACTGTTTAAAAATTTGAAAGAGTATGATAAACCACTTTTTATTTTATCAATACCTTCATCTAAGAATTTGCTTTTCCCTTTACCTAATCTTAAAAAGAAAATTGAACCACTTTTTAGATAATTGTCTTCAGCCAAATTCACATTTTGCAAAGAGTTACCTAAGAACTCTCGCATTTCTGTCAATTCACTTTCGTCAAATTTTGCTCCTTTTGTGTTATAATCTCCTAATTTGATAGGTTCTTTATAATTGGTTGGAAAGCAAGTGTATAAAAGTTTAATAAGCCAGGGATTTTCCCTGTCCCTTTCATAGTCATAATTTTCTTTTGCTTTTCCAATTCCAGAAACAAAGATTGGTTCTCCTTCGATAAATTTTTTTAGCTGAAAGTAATTGTTCCAGCTAAAAATTATTGGACCAGCATAATCATTTATTATTGCTTCTCGACCGTCATCAGCACCAACTAATCTATGTAGTATTTTGAAACCAATGCCAAATGTTCCAATATCTTCTCCATCTTTATAGTTACCTGCCACATTGATAATTGCTGACATATCAAGGTCTGAGAAATAATTACCGTTGTTAATACAGAGTAAATATTTTTCATTGTAATTCACACTAAAAAATGAAGATTTACAATCATCTGCATTCTGTATAAGCTCATAAATAGCTTGGTCGTCTGCCGCTACGTTTAATGCGATTGTACCTAATAGTTTTCCTAAATCTTCTCTGTTCCCATATATGAGTTTAGAAAAACCATCATTATGATTTCCTGGTGCAGTCGAGCCGACAAAATTTAGGTCGATTGGGTACTTCTCTTTCGCAACTTTTTCTTTGTAGAATTTGCGAAAATAAAAAGCGTTTCTTGTGTATAGCATTCGTTATTATAATTCTTTTTGTTCAATTCGGATTAGTTGTGCGGTTGGGGTAAAGGCAAATGTGCTGCAAATCGTTGGCTTTGTGTTTTGGGTTGCAGCTCTTTTGCTTTTGTTGAAGCGTCATTTGCTTGTTTTGTCATATTTCTATATATTTAGTTTCCACACGGTCGTTTAATAGGGTGACCGATAACGTCTCGCTGTATTGGCGAAGTTTGCTACACAAATATATAAAATAAATTTAATTAAAGTAGCAAATTTTGCCAATACAGCAG
>JBDHYI010000030.1:0-29304 GCA_039811265.1 Chitinophagaceae bacterium
TGATATGATGTTTTTCAGAATCCGTAAAATATTTATTCGGTTTTTGAATGATGATTTTTCCAGTTTTTAGTCCTGAAGTGACTTTACTTTTATTGTCCATTTTTACACATTTTTGTGTAAACCTATTTTAGGACAAGACATATATTTTCTGCAAAATTATCTTAGTACAAAGTGTCGCTTTTTATACAACCAAATACTTGTTTCAAAAGTTTATTGCAAACGAATATAAATGCTGAGTTCATTTTCTTTACATTACTGCGACCAATAAGAAAATCAAAAATTATTTAATTACATTATACTAATCAATTAAAACAATCATTACTCCCCTCTCTTTATTATTTTCATGCGTTTAGCTACTTTGATTAAATATTTTTTAAAAAAGCTAAATTGACCAAATGGGATACTAATTAGTAGTACCATAAAGGGCCAAATAACTGTTAATAAAATTATATAAACAATTGCTGAAATAATAATGTGCGGTAGGTCGAAATATGTCAAAAAATGTTTTGCAATTCTTCCTGTGAGAGAACCTCCGATAGCAAATGTAAACAAGATTAATGTTAGTTGTAAATTATTTACATTCCACTTTTTTTTTAATTTTTCAAACACATCTATTTTGGTTTATTTACATCACTTACTGTATGAATATCTAAAAGTATTTTAGGTTCACGACCAATTACCTCTTGAACTACCTCTTTACCAAACTGTTGTTTTACATAATGTCCTTGTGAAATTACACTATGTCTATTCACATTAGCCGGTCCTTCAATCACCCAATCTGCCGTACTTTTCTTATCGAAACGACAAGTATTGCATATCCAACCGGGTTTACCATCTTTTGTGTCCATAATTTCGCCCCAGAAATCTTTACGACCAGTTACTCTTAAAACATTATCTCCACGATACCATAATGTAACCTCTCCACAACATTTATCACAGTCACGATGAGCATAAACGGGCTTAGTAAACCATACTCTATTTTTAAATCGGAATGTTCTATCTGTCAACGCTCCTACCGGGCAAACATCAATCATATTTCCACTAAAATCATTTTCAATGGCTTGAGAAATATATGTAGATATTTCTGCTGCATCGCCTCTGTTTAATACTCCATGTAGTCGTTTTTCTGTTATTTGATCAGCGACATGCACACAACGATAACACATGATACATCTTGTCATGTGCAATTTTATATATTGACCTAAATCAACTAAGTCAAAAGTACGCTTTCTAAAATCATAACGAGAAAACGAATCACCATGTGCATAGCTCAAATCTTGCAAATGGCACTCTCCTGCCTGATCACATATAGGACAATCAATAGGATGATTGATTAATAAAAATTCAGTCACCCCCTTCCTAGCATCTAACACTTTTTCGCTTGTAATGTTTTTTACGACCATTCCGTCCATTACAGCGGTTCTACAACTGGCTTGTAATTTGGGCATAGGTCTTGGGTCTTTTGCTGAACCGGCAGCAACTTCTACCAAACATGAACGGCATTTCCCACCACTCCCTTCTAATTTACTGTAATAACACATTGTGGGCGGTGCCACATCGCCTCCAATTTGTCGTGCAGCCTCTAAAATAGTCGTTCCTGGCTGCACCTCTATAGTAATGTCATCTATTGTGACTGTGAATGTATTTTTTACCGGAGTTGTTGCTTCACTCATACAAATTATTTCTAAAGTACAAAGATAATAATAAAATATTTTTTATACTCTTTTTATCCGAATATTAAAACTAATTACTGAGAAGTTTTAATATTTTTTGAGCATTCGAAAGGTTATCAAATTGTTTTAAATTTTGTTTCCTTTTTTCAATAAGTTGCTCAGTGAAATTTTCTGAAAAAGTGTTTTTGATTTCTTCCTTAAATTCTTTTGTGTTTTTTGCATTAAAAACTTCTTCAGTTAATGGGCTTTCCAATTTATCATCATTTGTGATACAAAAACGACCTGCAAATAAGGAATGAAGTAATTTAAGTTTTATACCGGTTTGTTGAAAATTGGGCAAAACATTTATTTGTGCGTTTTGTATCAAATTATTCATTTCTTCTTTTGAAGGGTTTTCAATAATTTTTATATTTTTATTTTCAAGGTTGCATAAATCTCTTGAAGGTTTTTTCCCTGCAATAATTAAAGGAATATCAATGTCATTAAAAATTTCATCTATCAAATACCATGCAGATTTTTCATTTTCAGCTACACTTAAATTTCCATGATATAAACAATATTCCCCTTTGCCTGTTTTGGAAGTTACGGTATCAAATTCATGGAATGCAGGTATATAAAAAACCTCATTCGGCGAATAAAATTTTTCAAAATGCCTTGTTTCTCTTTCTGATATTGGCAATAAAAATGAGAATTTTTTTAGATTAATTTCATATTTATAAAGTTGCTTAGACTCCCATTCGTAATAGTTTTTCTTAAAAAAAGAATTAGTGTAAAAAGATAAGTAGTAATAGTAATTTGCTTCTATATTATGGTTTCTAACTATTTTAATTCGATCATCTAAAAGTGGTGAGCTCAAATAATAAGTAGTATGAATACCTTCAAAAAGAATCGGATGTTTATCTTTTAATAAATTTTCAAGTAACTCATTATTTTTTCTTGAAGAAACAATATAGGGCATACTCAAAGAAAGTCCTTTAATTCCTGTGTTCCTTTTGTAATAATAAACCTGAATGCAATATTTATTTAATTCATCTTGCGGGGTTCTGCTACCATACTGAAAACAATGTAAAATGATTTTTACTCCTAATTGGTGTAAATATTTTATTTTATAAAAAACATCAATTACGCCGCCATAGTCTGCAGGGTAAGGAATGTCAAATGAAATGATATGGAGATAATGACTCACAATATTTTTTTATAAAATTGAATTAATTTTTTTTCTTCATTTTGCCAACAATATTCTTCTCTTGCCTTTAAACAATTTTGCTGAAGACGTTTATATAATTGTTCATCTTCTAACATTAAATTCAAAGCGGTGCTTATTGTATTTACTTCTGTATTTTCAATCAAGACAGCTATTTCATATTGATTATTGACTTTTTGATACTCCGGAAAATTTACGCATAGTTGAGGGACTGCAAAGTGCATATAATCAAAAAAACGATTGGCCATGGATAAATAATTGCTTTTTCCTTGATTTGTAAACAAGGTAATTCCTATAGTCGCATTGAGTGTATATTCTCTCAGCAAACCGGGTTCTACGTATCCTTTAAAAATTATTTTATCTTCTAACTGATATTGTTTTACTAAATCATTAGCTTGTATAAAAAAATTTCCGTTACCACAAATAATCAATTTGCAATTCACGTTTTTCAATGCAGGAATTAATGTTTCAAAACTTCTACCTTCATTTACAGCACCTTGATATAAAATGTATTTTTCTTTAGTTGCATCCTTTTTAGGTAATTCTTTAAAAATGGTTGCATTTCTTACAATTTCATATTTCACTCCGTACATATTGTAAAACTCTTGAGCATAGTAATCACCTATTGTATAACCATTAACAAATTGAGGTACTGCATAACGCTCAATCGCTTTCCAAACCCTATGTATCATCGGTCTTGAGACAATTTCTTCCATTTCACAAAATAATTCATGTGCATCATACACTCTTTTCTTTCTTCTAATTTTAGATGCCAATAAATTTGGCAAAATTGTATCTAAATCAATTGCACAAAACAAATCTGATTTTACAAACAATAAATAAAAAAACAATCGAATATTGTATTCTATATAAAATATTTTTCCTTTATCAAAAAAACAAAAAAGTCTTTTTTGTTTAAATGTTTTTTGTGTTAAATCTTTTGAGTTTTTTCTTAATCGTCCCACCAAGGTAACATTATAACCATGAGCCTGCAATGAGCTACAAATACGGATCATTCGTTGGTCAAAGTTCAAGTCATTTGTAACTGTGCAAACAATATTCTTTACTTCCATTCTTTACAAAAGTAAATTTTTTTATTATCAATAATAGTAAATGGAGGTTCAAAGCCGGGCATAGATGTAGCTCTAATATGTTTTTCAATTTTTGCTTTATCCCAGTTAAGGTCAATTTGTTTTAATTCATTTATTTCATTTCTAAAATGTAAAACACTACCGCGAATGTTTATTAAACTTTCTTGAGGTTTTTTTGAAAAATTTAGATTAATCAAATCATCTAATGTTTCTTTGAATAAATTGAGAGACGCTTGATAACTCAAATCATACAAAGTTTCAATCCAGCAATTATCAGGTATGGGAAATCTTTTTTCAAAAAGAATATCTCCATGGTCTATTTTTTCATCAATCAAATGTATGGTCACACCAAACTCTCTTTTTTCATCAACAATTGCATACGAAAATTGATTACATCCTCTATAATCGGGTAATGGAGCCATGTGTAAGTTAACCGCTATTTTATTTGCTTTACGAATATCTTTTGCTTTTAAAATTAAATGATATTGTACCGAATAAATAAAATCAACATTCGGCATTTCATCTAAATTTTCTATTAAATTTATTTTATGTTCATCGGCTAATTTTTTCAAACTTAATTCACTCCCTATTTTAGTATTTTCATTTGTCAAAACTCCTTTGATTTCTAAATTCAATCGTTCTGCATTATCTATTAACAACTTAAAGCAGTAATACCCTATTGATTTTGCTCCTAAAAAAATTATTGATTGTTTATTCATAGCGCAAAAATAATCAAGTATTTTGTCTTAATTTCGGCAAATAAATGGGTTTGAAAATTCTTATATTAACTCCCCGCATTCCATATCCACTCAAAGATGGTGGTGCAATTGCCATGAATCAAACTTTAGAGTGTTATATTGAACAAGATTGTGAAGTGAGTTTGTTTGCTTTAAATACTTCGCGACATTGGGTTGATGAAAGCACTTTGCCTGTTTTTTATAATAAATTAAAAAAAATTGAAACCGTTTTTGTAAAAACAGATATTAATCCGCTATCTGCTTTTTTTAATTTATTTACCGACAAATCTTATAATGTTGAACGTTTTGTAAACAAACAAGTAGAGCAAAAACTCATTGGGCTGTTACAATCTGAAACTTATGATATTATTCAATTTGAAAGTATTTACACCTCTCCTTATTTGAAGACGGCTCGTAAATATTCTAATGCAAAATGTGTTTGTCGAGTACATAATATTGAGCATGTTATATGGCAGCGTTTGTCCGAAAACGAAACTTCCATTTTTAAAAAAGGGTATTTAAAATTACTGACCAATCGTTTAAGGAATTATGAATTAGATATTTTAAAACAATTCGATTTACTACTTCCAATTTCAAAGAGAGAAACAGAAATTTTCATTCAACAAAATATTAATCATTGTCATTATTTGTCATTTGGGGTAAAAAAAGCAGAAGAAGAACTCCCAAAAGTCCAAACGGAAATAAACAGTTGCTACCACATAGGGAGTATGGATTGGATGCCAAACATTGAAGGTGTTCAATGGTTTTTAGATGATGTTTGGCCCGGAATATCTAAAGCTCTGCCACATATTACTTTTTATTTAGCAGGCAAAAACATGCCTCTTTCTTTAGTTTCAAAAGAATCAGAACATATCAAAATAGTTGGAGAAGTTGAGAGTTTTATCCAATTTAGTTTAGAAAAAAATATCATGGTTGTTCCGCTTTTATCCGGCGCGGGCGTTAGAATAAAAGTATTAGAAGCTATGAGTCTTGGGAAAACAATTATCACAACCAGTATTGGGGCAGAAGGTATTGGTGCTTTATCAATGAAGCAAATTATTATTTGCAATACCGTTGAAGAGTTTATTAATAGCTTTAAATTTTGTTTTGAGCATCCCGATGAAGCAAAAGCCATTGGTATTGCTGCAAAAAAATATATTGAAGAGCATTTTCAGAGAGAAAAAATTTATGCTGAATTAGTTTTAAAACTAAAAGCCCTTGCTCAAGAAGCTTAAAATTATGCAGAAAGAAAAATTAGCAATTATTTTATCTCGCTTTCCGTACCCACTTAACAAAGGTGATAAACTCAGGGCTTACTATCAGATAAAATATTTAAGCAATCAATTTGATATATATCTTTTTGCACTCACTACCGAACCTGTTTCCCAAAACAGCATTGATGAGCTTACACCCTATTGTACTAAAATTGACATTTCAAATATCTCCAAAACAACCACTCTAAAAGGCATTATAAAAAGCTTATTACAAGGTTATCCTATTCAGGTCGGATATTTTTTTTCTTCAAAAATCAAAAAAGAAATTCAGGAAAAAATAAACAAACAAAACATAAAAAAAGTTTATTGTCAGCTTTCAAGAACTGCACTATATGCTGAAGGTTTGAATGTTTTTAAAGTCATAGACTTTCAAGATGCTTTTTCCATTAATTATTTAAGATTAAGTCAAAAAACAACATTTATTCATAAGCTTTTTTATTTGAGAGAATATAAAACGATGAAAGCATTTGAGCAGAAAATGTTTTCTGATTTTGACTATTCAACAATCATTACCGAATATGACCAAGAACAGTTAGCAAACCAAAATAAGAAAATGGTCGTAATTCCGAATGGTGTTGATACTAATTATTTTAGTCCAATTCATCCCACAAGGTCTTATGATATAGCCTTTGTGGGCAATTTGTCTTATTTACCCAATAAACAAGCAGTTCTTTATTTATTAGAAAAAATATATCCTATCATAAAAAAAGAAATTCCAACCATTAAAATCAATATTGCCGGTGCAGATACGCCAAAAGAATTATACCGTTTTACGAATGAGAACATTACTATAAGTGGTTTTGTAAAAGATATTAGAGAGGTATATTCTTCAGCCAAAATATTTATTGCACCTTTATTTACCGGAGCTGGTTTACAAAATAAACTTTTAGAGGCCATGAGTATGGAATTGCCTTGTATTAGCAGTGAAATTGTTTGTCAATCATTAAATGCAAGTCATTTGGAAAATATTTTTATTGCTTCTACTCCTAATGAATTTACAGAATATACGTTTCAGCTATTACAATCTGATGAACTCAGAGCGAATATTGGGAAAAAAGCAAGAGAATTTGTTTTAAGTAATTTTTCATGGGATACTGCTAACAAAAAGCTGGCTGATTTATTATGTCTTAATAAGTAGTGTATTATATTTTAATATTTTCAGCTAATTTTGCAACAAATTTAAATACATGAAATTTTTTATAGATACAGCAAACCTAGCTCAAATAAAGGAAGCAAATGAATTAGGTATTTTAGATGGCGTAACAACAAACCCTTCTTTAATGGCAAAAGAAGGTATTAAAGGGAAAGATGCTATATTGAAACACTACAAAGATATTTGCGATATAGTACAAGCTCCTGTGAGCGCTGAAGTTTTTTCAACCGAGTTTAAAGATATTATTGAAGAAGGGCAAAAATTAGCTGCTATTGATAAACATATTGTAGTAAAAGTACCCATGATTAAAGATGGTGTAAAAGCTATTAAATGGTTTACTGAAAATGGCATAAAAACCAATTGTACATTAGTGTTTTCAGCAGGACAGGCTATTTTAGCCGCTAAAGCCGGTGCCACTTATGTATCTCCTTTTTTGGGGCGAATAGATGATAGTAATTGGGATGGTGTGGAATTAATTTCGCAGATAGCACATATTTATCATATTCAAAATTTTAAAACCGAAATATTAGCTGCATCTATCCGTAACTCATTGCATATTGTACGTTGTGCTGAAGCGGGTGCTAATATTTGTACATGTCCTTTACCAAGTATTTTAGGCCTTTTAAAGCATCCATTAACTGATATCGGTCTTACTCAATTTTTAGCTGACGCAAAAAAAATGGATTAGAAAATTTAGCTTCCTTTTTTAATCTAGTTATAATTTAATCATTCTCTAAATCTTAACCCTAATAGTTTCTAACATGGGTTTATTGAGCTATTTGGAGAAAAAGTATTGAAATGGGAACAACCAATATTTTCCAAATATACCGTTGTATTTTAAATAAATAGAAAGCTTATAGGGTTTTCAATTTTATATTATTATTTGATTTTTCTAATTCCTAAAAATCATTAATCAACTATAATACCTCTTAAAGAGCCTGAAGTACATTCAGTTATTTTTACATTTACATAATCACATTTTTGTGCATTTCCTTTTGGAAAAATCACCATTTTATTATTATCTGCACGGCCACAATATTCTTCTTTATTTTTCTTTGATGGTCCTTCAACTAACACTTCATACACCCTTCCAATTTCATTTTGATTTAATTCTAATCCTATTTGTCTTTGCAATTCTATTATCTCATTTAATCTTCTATTTTTCACATCTGACGGAACATCATCTTTATAACGCCTTGCTGCTAAGGTACCGGGACGTTCGCTATATTCAAACATATAAGCCATATCGTATTGGCTAATCCTTATTACATCAAGAGTTTCTAAATGATCTTCTTCTGTTTCTGTACAAAATCCACTTATAATATCTGTGCTTAAAGAGCAGTCAGGTAATACTTCCCTAATTCGCTTTACTTTGTGCAAATACCATTCTTTGGTGTAGGTTCGATTCATTAATTGTAAAATACGAGTACTACCGCTTTGCAATGGCAAATGAATGTATTTACATATATTATCGTATTTCGCCATTGTAAATAAGACATCATCAGTAATATCTTTAGGATGTGATGTACTGAATCTCACTCTAAACTTAGGATTTATAAGCGCTACCATCTCAAGTAATTGTGCAAATGTTACTTCTTCTTTACCATCTTCACTTTGCCATAAATAGCTATCTACATTTTGCCCTAAAAGTGTAACTTCTCTATAACCATTATCAAATAAGTCTTTTGCTTCTCTAACAATAGTATGAGCATCTCTGCTTCTTTCTCGCCCTCTTGTGAAAGGTACTACACAAAAGCTACACATATTATTACACCCTCTTGTAATACTTACAAAACTCGACACCCCGTTGCCGTCTAATCGTACCGGATTGATATCTCCATAAGTTTCTTCTCTGCTTAATAATACATTCACGGAGCGATGTCCACTTTGTGCTTCAGCAATGAGTTGTGGTAAATTTCTATAGGCATCGGGACCTATAACAATATCTACTAATTTTTCTTCTTCTAAAAGTTTATCTTTCAAACGCTCAGCCATACACCCCATTATCACAACTAAGGTTTCTTTGTTTTTGCTTTTTATATTTTTAAAATGAATAAGCCTATTTCGGATGGTCTGTTCTGCTTTATCTCTTACAGAACATGTATTGATTAAAATGAGATTTGCATCTTCAATAAATTGAGTACTACCATAACCTTTATCAAAAAGAATTGCAGCTACAATTTCACTATCATTAAAGTTCATCGCACAACCATAACTCTCTATATAAAAATTTTTTTCTGCATCTTTATTTCTTAATGATTCAAAAGCACTTCCTTGTTTGCTTTCATCAATCGTTTTACCGCTTGTAACTATCATTTTGTTATTGTATTTTTTAATTTACAAAGATAAATAAAAGATATATTTTATCTTGCTTAATAGAAATTGTATCTACAATAGATTATTTTGAATATTTGTAATATTAATTGAAAAAACTAAGAACAACTTAATAATCACTCCAGAGATTGGGGTTATTTTTTTCTTCTTGTTCTATGAACGTAAAATCAGACAAAATATCTGCTTTATTTTTTCTAACAGCAATTGAATGTTCATAATGAGCCGAAATTTGACCATCTTCGGTATAAATTGTCCAATCATCATCACCCAAATAAACTTCTTTGGTGCCTAAATTTATCATAGGTTCAATAGCAATCACTAATCCATTTTGAAGTTTAAGACCGTTTCCTCTTTTACCATAATTAGGCACTTCCGGGTCTTCATGTAAATTTTTACCTATTCCATGCCCTGTTAATGCTCTTACTACTCCATAACCGTGTTGCTTTTCAGTATATTCTTGTATAGCCCAACTTATATCACCAATTCGGTTTCCAACAACAGCTTTTTCTATACCTTTATAAAGAGATTCTTTAGTGATTTTTAATAATTTTTTAATTGCATCATTACCATTATCAATGTAAAAAGTATAAGCACTATCGCCTACATATCCATTCATTGAAACGCCGGTATCAATACTCACCACATCACCTTCTTTTAATTCATTCCTATTTGGGAAGCCATGAACTACTGCATCATTGACACTTATACAACAAGTAAACGGAAATCCATTATAACCTTTAAAAGCAGGTTTAGCATTATTAGATTTTATGAAATCTTCGGCTAAATTATCAAGAAACAATGTTGTAATGCCCGGTTTTATTTCTTTTGCAAGCAGTGCTATTGTATTAGATAATAATAAGTTGCTTTTTCTTAAAAGCTCAATTTCTTCATCTGTTTTATAATAAATCAAAGAAGTAAAGTATTTAATTTGGATTAAATAGATGTTACTTGTCTTCCTGTTATACGACCGGTTTTCATCAAACCATCATAATGTCTCATTAAAAGATGGCTTTCTATTTGTTGTAAAGTATCTAAAACAACAGCAACCATAATCAACATTGAAGTCCCTCCATAGAAACTTGCAAAACCTTGAGTTACGCCGAATGCGCCTATCATACCAGGTAATATACCAATAATAGCCAAGAAAATAGCTCCGGGTAAAGTAATTCTATCCATTATAACGCCGATGTAATTAGCAGTGTCTTCACCCGGTTTTATCCCCGGTATGAACCCATTATTTCTTTTTAAATCATCAGCCATTTGCGTTGGATTAAAAATTAATGCTGTGTATAAATAAGTAAAGGCAATTACAAGAAAAGAATATACTAAATTATAGGCAAGAGAACCGGGGTTACTAAGGCTTTTTGCTAAACCTTGAGCCATTTCGGTATCAGAAAATCCAACTACGGTTGAAGGTATAAACAACATAGCTTGAGCAAAGATAATAGGCATAACGCCGGCTGCATTTACTTTAATTGGAATAAAATCACGACTACCTGAAATGTCTCTTGCAGAGGTGGCGCCTACAATTCTACGTGCATAGTTTAAAGGAATTTTTCGAGTTCCTTGTACTAATAAAATGATTACCATGATAACTAAAACCATCAAAACGATTTCAATTAAGAAAATCAAAATAGGTTTATTAGTAAATTCTTGTATTAGTGAATCAGGGAAACGTGCAATAATCCCTGCAGTAATGATTAAAGATGTACCGTTACCAATACCATTATCAGTAATTTTTTCACCTAACCACATTACAAATAAAGTTCCGGTAGTTAGGATGATAACTGTAACAATTGGCCATAAGTAAGAATCAGTCATTATTGCATTACCATTTTGATTTCTCAAATAAGCAATATAGGCAATAGACTGAAATAAAGTAACACCAACCGTAACATAACGAGTTATGAGGTTTATTTTCCTTCTACCGCTTTCGTCTTTCGACATTTTTTGTAATTGAGGAATTGCTATTTGTGCTAATTGCATTGCGATACTTGCAGAAATGTAAGGCATAATGCCTAATGCGAAAATAGATGCCTTATTGAAAGCACCTCCTGCAAACATATTTAACATTCCTAATAAACCATTTTGACCTGTACTATCTTTTAATAGATTTGGATCAACCCCGGGTAATACAACAAAACACCCAACTCTATAAACCAACAAGAGAATCAGCGTGAAGACAATTTTTTTTCTTAATTCTTCGATGCTCCAAATATTCTTAAATGTTTCAATAATTTTTTTCATTCGAACTGCTTAATTCTTTTTTAAAGGGTGCAATTTAGTTTATTCTTTTCCTTTTATCAAACTATTTTTTAATAATATATTAAATAATTTCTACAGAACCTCCTGCATTTTCAATTGCAACTTTTGCACTAGCGCTGATACCATTCACTTTAAATGTAAAATTTGAACTGATTGTTCCTTTACCTAATATTTTTACTAAATCGGTTCGGTTTATTATGCCTACAAGATATAAGTTTTCAGGTGTAATTTCAGTCAATTCATACCGTTTAGCTAAAGACTCAATTTGTTCCAAATTAAATACTTTATAGTTAATGCGATTGATATTTTTAAATCCTCGTTTTGGCAAACGTCTATGTAGAGGCATTTGTCCCCCTTCACTACCTCTTCTATAGTTATATCCGGCACGTGATTGTGCTCCTTTATTCCCTTTGGTAGATGTTCCTCCCTTACCGGAAGAATTTCCTCTACCTAATCTTTTACCTTCATTTATAACTGAACCTGTTGCCGGTTTTAATGTATGTAAATTCATGATTATATTAATTATTTTCCGTTTTTACTAAATGTTGAATTTTTTTTACCATTCCTAAAATTTGAGGCGTTGCTTCATGCTCTACTGTTTGGTGCATTTTATTAAGACCAAGTGCTTTTAAAGTTGCCTTTTGACGTTCTGGACGGTCTATTGAGCTTTTAATTTGTGTTATTTTAATTTTACTCATCTTATTATTTCTTTTAATAATTCAAAATAGGATGTCAGTTAATCTATTATCCTACAAAAACTTTTTTAAGATTTACATTTCTATCTTTTGCAACTTGAATGGGTTCTCTCATCAATGATAATGCTTTGATAGTAGCTTTTACAACGTTGTGAGGGTTGGCAGATCCAAGTGATTTGGCTAATACGTCAGTAATACCGGCACTTTCCAAAACAGCACGCATACTTCCTCCTGCGATAACGCCGGTACCATGCGAAGCTGGTTTTATCAATACTTTAGATGCTCCTTCTTTAATAAAAATATCATGCGGAACTGTACCATGTAATATTGGTACCATTACTAAATTCTTTTTAGCATCATCTATTCCTTTTTGAATAGCCATTTGTACTTCTTTTGCTTTCCCAAGGCCTTGCCCTACTACACCATTTCCGTTACCAACAACAACTAATGCTGAGAAACTGAATGTTCTCCCTCCTTTAGTTGTTTTTACAACACGATTAATGGCTACTACTTTTTCTGCTAATTCAATTTCGCCGGATTTTACTTTATTCGTTTCGATTTTTGACATTTTAATTTTTTTAAAAGTTATTCTTTATATAGAATTATTTGTGATTAAAATTGAAGTCCTCCTTCACGTGCTCCTTCTGCTAAGGATTTTATACGTCCATGATAAAGATTACCGCCTCTATCAAACACACAAGTCTCAATCCCTTTTGATTTTGCAGCTTCTGCAATTGCTAAACCAACTGCTTTTGCAACATCCACTTTGGTTCCATCACTTGAAATATTTTTATTTCTGCTATTAGCCGATGCCAAAGTATTCCCTTTAGTATCATCTATTAATTGAGCATAAATTTCTTTATTACTACGAAAAACAGATAATCTTGGTTTTTCTGCAGTTCCCGAAACTTTTTTTCGGATTCTCCATTTTAATTTTTGCTTTCTAATTACTTTTATGTCCATTTTTTATTTTTTTGTTTAAAAATGACTATTAACCATTTTTAAGATTTAAAATTTTTATTTACCGGCTGATTTTCCAGCTTTTCTCCTTATGTATTCTCCTACGTATTTAACACCTTTTCCTTTATATGGTTCAGGTTTTCTCATGCTACGGATTTTTGCAGCAACTTGTCCAAGTAATTGTTTATCTGACCCTTCTAAAGTAATAATTGGATTAGCTCCTTTTTCAGTAACTGTTGTTACTTTTAGTTCTTTTGGAATTTCAAATATTATGTTGTGTGAATACCCTAAAGCTAAATCCAAAGTATTACCTTGATTAGCTGCTTTGAACCCTACACCAACCAGTTCTAATTTTTTTGAATAACCTTCAGTAACACCTTTTACCATATTAGCAATTATTGCTCGATATAATCCATGCAAAGCTTTATGCTGATTTTCATCAGATGGTCTATTTAAAACAATATTTCCATCTTCTTGCACTACTTTAATATCTTTATTTATAGCTTGTGTAAGTTCTCCTTTTGGACCTTTGATTGTAAGCTCATTATCAGCATTAATTGTAAGAGTAACTCCTGATGGTATTGCTATGGGTTGCTTTCCTATTCTTGACATTTTATTTTAATTTTATATATTGATTATCAATATTTAATACAAATTGTTTAAACTTTTAATATACATAACAAAGTACTTCACCTCCAACATTATTCTGTCTTGCTTCTTTATCTGACATTACCCCTTTAGAAGTTGAGATAATGGCAATACCCAATCCGTTATGTACTTTTTTAATTTCGGTAGGTTTTGTATATTGTCTTAATCCGGGTCTGCTCACTCTTTCTAATCCACGAATTGCAGGAATTTTTGTTTGAGGATCATATTTTAGGGCTATTTTAATAATGCCTTGTTTATTATCATCTTCAAATTTATATTTTAAGATATATCCTTTATCATAAAGAATTTCAGTCATTCTTTTTTTAATGTTAGATGCAGGTATTTCTACAATTCGATGCCCAATCATTTGAGCATTTCTAATTCTAGTTAAGAAGTCTGCTATTGGATCTGTTACCATTTTATATTCAGTTTCTTTAAGTTAATGTTTATTTTATATATGATTATATTTTACCAGCTTGCTTTTGTTACTCCGGGAATAAGTCCGTTTAGTGCCATTTCTCTAAAAGTTACACGAGATATACCAAAATGTCGCATATAACCTTTTCCTCTGCCGGTAAGTTGGCATCTGTTATGTAAACGAACCGGTGATGCATTTTTTGGTAGTTTATCTAATGCATTATAATCACCTGCATCTTTAAGGGCTTTTCGTTTTTCTGCATATTTGGCAACCATTTTTTCACGTTTTCTTTGGCGAGCCATTACTGATTGTTTAGCCATATATTTTATTAATTATTTTTATTGTTTATGTTTTTAAATGGCATTCCGAATTCTTTTAAAAGTTCGTATGCTTCTTCATTTGTATGAGCTGTTGTTACAAAAGTGATATCCATTCCGGTGATACGATTTATTTTGTCGATATCTAATTCCGGGAAAATGATTTGTTCTGTAACGCCCATGGTAAAATTTCCTCTTCCATCAAATGATTTTTCGTTAATTCCTTTAAAATCTCTAACACGAGGAAGAGAAACGGCTATGAATCTATCTAAAAACTCATACATTTTTTTACCTCTAAGCGTAACTTTTACACCTATTGGCATATTTTTTCTGAGTTTAAAATTTGATATATCTTTTTTAGACAATGTTGGAACAGCTTTTTGTCCGGTTACGCTTGTCATTTCTTCCAATGCGTTATCAATTAATTTTTTATCTGCAACTGAGCCTTTAACCCCTTGATTTAAGCATATTTTTGTTAATTTAGGGCAACGCATTACTGTGCTATATCCAAATTTTTTCACTAGAGCAGGTACAACTTCTTGGTTGTATTTCATCTGCATTCTTGGTATGTAGTTATTTGTACTCATTATTTAATTACCTCCCCTGATTTTTTTGATATTCTAATTGCTTTTCCGTCTTTACGCTCTCTTTTTATTTTTGTAGGAGCTGAAACTTTGGAATCCCATAGTTGTACATTTGAAAGAGCAATAGGCGCTTCTTGTTTAATAATACTGCCTTGTGGTGCTTGGGCATTTGGTTTAAGGTGTTTAGTTTTGATATTAACACCTTCTACTACCACACGAGGGCTTTTTTCGTCAGGTATTACAGATAGAACTGTTTTTGGAGATTTTCTATCTTTATCTGCTCCTGAAATGACAACGACTTTGTCGCCTTTTTTAATTGAATATTTTGGTTTAAATCTACTTTTCACTTTTCAATATTTTTATAAATTAAAGTACTTCTGGTGCTAATGAAATAATTTTCATGTATCCTTTATCTCTTAATTCACGAGCAACAGGTCCGAATATACGAGTTCCACGAGGCTCATCAGCTTGGTTAAGAATAACAACTGCATTATCATCAAAACGAATATAAGAACCGTCTTTTCTACGAAGTTTATTTTTGGTTCTCACGATAACTGCTTTTGCGACTGTTCCTTTTTTCACTCCACCTCCCGGCATCGCATCTTTTACAGTTACGACAATTTTGTCGCCAATATGTGCATAGTCTTGGCCTGAATTACCGAGTACTTTTATACAAAGAACTTCTTTGGCTCCACTATTATCTGCTACTGTTAATCTACTTTCTTGTTGTATCATTTTATTAAATTTTTAAATCTGAATAGTGTTCAAATTTGATAATTATTATTTTACTTTTTCAATTACTTCTATAAGTCTCCAGCATTTATTTTTGCTGATAGGTCTAGTTTCCATGATTTTTACGAGATCTCCTATGCTACATTCATTTTTTTCATCATGAGCCATAAATTTTTTAGTTTTCTTTACAAATTTACCATACATAGGGTGTTTTTCTTTTCGCTCGATTGATACGGTAATTGTTTTTTCCATTTTATTGCTGGTAACAATTCCGATGCGGGTTTTACGGCGACCTCTTATATTATTTGTAATTTCTGACATGTTTTATTTTTTAAATTTTAAATTAAAATCCAAGTTGTTTTCTTCTGAGTTCAGTTTGCATTTGAGCTATTTCTCTCCTTGTTGTACGAATGGACATTGGGTTGTCAATTGGTGTAATAGCATGACTAAACACCATTTTTTTCAAACGCAATGTTGCTTCATTTATATTTGATAGAATTTCTTGTTCACTCATTGAGCGAAATTCTTGAACTTTATTTATTTTTTTTGTTTTTTTAGCCATTTTAAAAATATTTTATTTTTTATGCTTGAACAAAGTCTCTTCTAATTACAATTTTAGTTGCGATTGGTAGTTTTTGGGCTGCTAATTCCAAAGCTTCTTTAGCAACATTCATAGGTACACCGGCAATTTCGAACATGATTCTCCCTGGTTTTACTACGGCTGCATAATATTCTAAATTTCCTTTCCCTTTACCCATACGTACTTCAGCCGGTTTGTTTGTGATAGGTTTATCAGGAAAAATTCTTATCCATACATTCCCTTCACGTTTCATGTGGCGAGTCATGGCTTGACGAGCAGCTTCAATTTGTCTATTAGTAATCCATTTAGGTTCTAATGATTTTAACCCAAATGTTCCAAATGCTAATGTAGCACCGCGTTTTGCATCTCCTTTTATTCTTCCTTTTTGGGCTTTTCTATGTTTTGTTCTTTTTGGTTGTAACATGTTCTAATTTCTTAAGAATTGTTAATTAATATTATTTATTTTTTGCGTCTGTTCCCTGATGGTCTTCTATCATCTCTACCTCCCGCTGGTCTTTCAAAGCTTGTTCTCTTATCATTATTAGCTACAAAGTTTGGATTTAAATCTCTTTTAGAAAGGACTTCTCCTTTACAAATCCATACTTTGATACCAATTTTTCCATATACTGTTAATGCAAATAGGTTTGCATAGTCAATATCCATTCTAAAAGTATGGAGCGGTGTCCTACCTTGTTTAATTTCTTCAGAACGAGCAATTTCAGCACCGCCAAGACGTCCACCAACTTTTACTTTTATGCCTTCAGCTCCCATTCTCATGGTATTTTGGATTGCCATTTTAATAGCCCTTTTATAGTTTACACGGCCTTCTATTTGTTTAGCTATTGATTCAGCTACAATAACTGCATCCAATTCCGGTCTTCTGATTTCAAGAATATTGATTTGAACATCTGTTTTACCAGTAAGTTTTTTAAGCTCTTCTTTTATACGATCAACTTCTTGTCCTCCTTTACCAATAATAATACCCGGACGAGAAGTATGGATTGTTACTATTAATTTGTCGAGCATTCTTTCGATAACAATTTTTGAAATTCCTCCTTTGTTTATTCTTGCATTGAGGTATTTTCTAATTCTGTTATCTTCAATAAGTTTAGTGGCATAGTTATGTTTATTTCCATACCAACTACTGTCCCATCCTCGGACAATTCCTAATCTGCTTGCTATTGGATTTGTTTTTTGACCCATTTGATTTTATTTCTTACTGTTTCTTTTACAGGATTAATGAATGATTTTTATTTTTTATCTACAATAATTGTTACGTGGTTACTTCTTTTTCTTTTTTGATAAGCTCTACCTTGTGGAGCCGGCATCATACGCTTTAAAGTGCGAGACTCATCCACATAGATAGTTTTGATTATCAAATCTGATTCATCAACTCCTTCATTTTTAATTTTCCAATTAGAAATAGCACTTACTAATAGTTTTTCTAAAGGTACTGAAGAGTGTTGTGCGTTATATTTTAAAAAACCAAGAGCTTTATCTACGTGCATACCTCTGATTACGTCAGCCAAAAGACGCATTTTTCTGGGGGATGTCGGATAATTTCTTAATCTTGCTACAGCTTCCATTTTATTAATTTCTTTAATTTTTTAATATTTATTTACTACCTGAATGTGATTTAAAATTCCTTGTAGGAGAAAATTCACCTAATTTATGTCCTACCATAAATTCAGTAACATAAACAGGTATAAATTTATTTCCATTATGAACAGCAAATGTGTGTCCTACAAAATCGGGTGTTATAGTTGAGCGTCTACTCCATGTTTTTATAACTCCTTTTTTTGCTATTCCTTCATTAATGTTTAAAACTTTCTTTTCAAGTTTTACATCTACATAGGGACCTTTCTTTATTGAACGAGCCATTTATAATAATTTTATTTTTAATTTACTAATTTTTTTCCGTTACTACGTACTATGATTAATTTATCTGAACCTTTTTTCTTACGTGTTTTTTCGCCTTTTGCGTATTTTCCGGTTCTTGAACGTGGGTGACCACCTGAAGCACGACCTTCACCACCTCCCATAGGGTGATCAACAGGATTCATAGCCACACCTCTATTCCTTGGTCTTATTCCTTTCCATCTGTTGCGACCGGCTTTACCCATTGATTCTAATCCGTGATCAGAATTTGAAACAGACCCAACTGTCGCATAGCAGTTAATTAATATTTTTCTTAATTCACCAGATGGCATTTTTAGAACGGCATATTTCTCTTCTTTTGCATTTAATTGTGCAGAAGAACCGGCACTTCGAACTAATTTTGCGCCTTGTCCGGGTTGCATTTCAATATTATGAATAATTGTACCAAGTGGCATATTTTTCATTGGTAATGTATTACCTAAATCAGGTGCTACGTTTTCTCCACTGATAACTTTCATACCTACTTCTAAACCTTGCGGTGCAATAATGTATCTTTTTTCTCCATCTGCATAAGCTAATAAAGCTATGAATGCAGTACGATTTGGATCATATTCTATTGTTGTTACAGTTGCAGGGATATTTTTCTTATCTCTTTTAAAATCAATGATACGATACATTTTCTTAGAACCTCCACCGATATATCTCATTGATCTGCGTCCTTGTGCATTTCTTCCACCTGTTTTTTTAACAGTTTCTAATAAAGATTTTTCGGGTGTGTTCGTAGTAATTTCAGAGTACGCGTTTCCTATTCTCCAACGAGTGCCTGCGGTAACTGGTTTATATTTTTTTAATGCCATTTTCTTTTAGTTATTAAAATGCGTATAAATCGATTGTTTCTCCTTCAACTAATGATATAGTTGCTTTTTTGTAAGATGGTTTACGTCCTGTCAATATACCTGCCTTAGTCATACGGGTAATATTTTTAGCCGGTACAATACATGTATTTACATCTTCCACTCTTACGTTATAATAATCTTCTATTGCTTTTTTTATTTCTAGTTTATTTGCTCTTTTATCTACCATAAAGCAATAGCGATTTGACTTTTCTGTCTGCTTGTTTACCTTTTCGGTAATAATTGGTTTTTTTATAATTTCTGAAGCTTTCATTTTCCTTGTTTTTTTTAAATTAAGCTACTTCTTCTGTTTCTGAAAATTGTTTTACAACGTTTTCTGTCAGCAATAATTTATTTGCATTTAAAACATCATAAGTATTCGTATTGTAGAATATATCCGTTTTAACTTTTGGTAAATTTCTAGAACTAAGATATACATTATCATTATTTTCAGCTATTAAGAATAATGTTTTTGTATTATTTAAATTTAAGTTATTTACAACACTCACAAATTGCTTTGTACTTGGTGCGTCAAACTGAATATCTTCTATAATTATTATGTCGTTAGATTTTGCTTTGTAAGAAAGTGCCGAGTAAAAAGCAGTATTTTTTTCTAATTTATTTAGTTTAAAATCGTATTTGTGCGGTTTTGGCCCAAAAATAGTACCACCACCTTTATAGAGCGGGTTTCTAATATTTCCTTTTCTTGAACCTCCTGTTCCCTTTTGTTTGTGTAATTTACGAGAAGCTCCGTGTACTTCTGCTCTTGTTTTCACTTTATGTGTTCCGGAACGACGATTAGCTAAGTACTGTTTTACAGAGAGATATATCAAATGATCATTTGGTTCGATACCAAAAAATTCATTTGGCAATTCTACACTGCGTCCTGTTTTTTCTCCTTTTATATTTAAAACTTCTATTTGCATGATTATTTTTGGATTAATACGATTGAACCATTATGCCCCGGTACTGAACCACTCACTAGAATATAATTCTTTTCAGGGAATATTTTTACTACTTTTAATGCTTTTACTTTCACTCTATCACCTCCGGTTTGCCCTGCCATTCTCATTCCTTTAAATACACGAGACGGATAAGATGATCCGCCAACTGACCCCGGAGCTCTTTGACGATCATGCTGACCGTGAGATGCTTCCCCCACACCGGCAAAGCCATGTCGTTTTACAACTCCCTGGAACCCCTTTCCTTTAGAAGTCCCTATCACGTTCACATTTTCTCCTTCCTCAAAAATTTCACAGGTTATAGTTTCTCCCAATGACTTTTGGATAGAGCAGTTTCTAATTTCTTTCACAACTGCTTTGCTATTTGTATTAGCTTTTGCAAAATGTCCTAATAAAGGTTTATTAGTATTTTTTTCTTTTTTGTCACCAAATGAAATTTGCAAAGCACTATAACCATCTGATTCAGGGGTTTTTACTTGCGTAACAGTACATGGCCCTGCCTCAATAATGGTACAAGCGGTTTGTTTTCCATTAGGCTCGAAAATGCTGGTCATTCCAACTTTTTTTCCTATTATTCCTTTCATTCTGTTATATTTTTTTAGTTAGCGCCACATTTTACTGTGGATAACGATAATCTGTTGTTTTAAATTTATTTTTTATGCTTTTATTTCTACTTCAACTCCCGATGGCAAATCCAATTTAGAAAGTGCATCAACTGTTTTAGCAGAAGATGTGTATATATCCATTAGTCTTTTATGAGTATGCAACTGAAATTGCTCTCTTGACTTTTTATTTACAAATGGAGAGCGCAGAACAGTGAATATTTTTTTATCTGTTGGTAAAGGCATAGGACCAGTAACTAATGCCCCAGTTGAGCGAACAGTTTTAGCAATTTTTTCAGCCGATTTGTCCACTAAATTATGATCGTAAGATTTTAATTTTATTCTAATTCTTTGTGACATATTTATGACCCTATGTTTTTTTTGGGAGTGCAAAAGTAATGTAATTATTTATAGTAGCAAATTTTTTTTGAATATTTTTTTATAAATTAAATACTTGTATCCGATTTTACATTGGATATAATTCTAACCATATTTTGTTTCTCGATTTTTTATCACTTATAGAATCTTTATAGTTATTGACCATAAACCACATTATCACACCCAAAAATACCATTAAGGCATCGAAAAGATTTTGATACCATTTTTTTAGTTCAAATTTGTACTCTTTGAGTATTTTGTTTGCCTCTTTCTTTTATTATCAGCATGCTTAGTCATAATTTTCTCTATATATATTCTGTATTTAAAAAACACAGTGAATATCAAACCAAAAATACAAATTCTTTACTTATTATAATTATTAATTATACAAACTAAATAATACATACATATTAATTCAAGTCGTATAATCTAATTTTGGAGTATTAAAATTGTGAATATGAATAAAATTATTTTTTCTTTAAGCCTTTTTCTTATAAGCAGTATTTTTTCTTTTGCAAATAAAAAAGGAAGTTTAAATTCTCAAATAATAGAAAGCAGTTCAAATGCTGATCCTAATTCGGTAAAAGCTGATGGTAAATTTCAATTAATAAAACTCAACTACGGATACAATGATTTGGAAAAATCTATTGATGCTCAAACAATGGAAATTCATTATTCTAAACATTATTTAGCTTATACTAACAATTTAAATAAGGCTATTCAAGGTACAGAAATGGAAAATCAATCCATCGAAACTATTCTCGAAAACTTAGACATGAATAATAGTGCTGTTCGTAATAATGGTGGTGGATATTATAATCACTCTCTTTATTTCAGCACTATGAGCCCGAAAGGTGGAGGCGAACCTAAGGGTGAAATAGCTAATGAAATTAAAAAAGATTTTGGTTCTTTTGAAGTTTTGAAAAAACAACTTTCTGATGCAGGGGCCAAACAATTTGGTTCAGGTTGGGCATGGCTCATTTTGACTAATGATGGCAAGCTCGCCGTAACAAGCACTGCTAATCAAGATAACCCTTTAATGCCTAATCAAGCTATGAGAGGAATTCCTATATTAGGTATTGATGTTTGGGAACATGCTTATTATCTTCGTTACCAAAATAAAAGAGCTGATTATTTAAATGCTTTTTTTGATGTAATTGATTGGGATGCAGTGAACGCAAATTATCGCAAAGCAATTAAAAAATAATTTCATATACTAATTCAATTTAACAAGAGTGAACTAAATATTGTTGCTTATATGGTTTCACTACATAATCGTATTTCACATAAAGAACTACGTGAAAAACTTCTGCAAGAGAATTTCAAACGAATAACTATTTCTTTTTATCGGTATTTCAACATTGATGATCCCAAATCATACAGAGATCAACTTTATAAAGACTTATTTCAACTTCAGGTATTTGGAAGGATATATGTGGCAACTGAAGGAATAAACGCACAAATAAGCGTGCCTGAATTTCAATTTGCTGGTTTAAAAAAATATTTAGACAGTAAAGATGAATTTAATAATTTAAGGCTAAATGTTGCTGTTGATGATGACGGGAAATCATTTTTCGTTTTAGCGATTAAAGTTCGAGATAAAATAGTGGCTGATGGTATTACTGATAAAAATTTTAATATATCTAAAAAAGGGAAATATTTAAATGCTGATGAATTTAACCAACTCAGTCAACAAAAAGATACCATCATCGTGGACATGAGGAACCATTACGAGTATGAAGTCGGTCATCTTGAAAATGCAATAGAAATTCCTTCTGATACATTCAGAGAGCAACTCCCGTTGGCAACGGATATGCTGAATAATTTTAAAGAAAACCCGATTATTATGTATTGCACCGGTGGTATTCGTTGTGAAAAAGCAAGTGCTTATTTTATACACAAAGGTTTTAAAAATGTGTATCATTTAGAAGGCGGAATTATTCATTATGTCAAAACTGCTAAGGAGCAAAATTTACCTGTAAAATTTATTGGCAAAAACTTTGTATTTGATGAACGCTTAGGTGAAAGAATCTCGGAAGATATTATCGCACAATGTCATCAATGTGGCAAACCTGCTGACACTCATACAAACTGTAAAAATGATGCTTGTCATTTACTTTTTATTCAATGTGATGAATGTGCCTCCAAAATGAAAGGATGTTGCAGTAATGAGTGTAAAGAACAAATTGAACTACCTTTAGATATTCAAAAACAAAACAGAAAAGGTATAGACAAAGGCCAAATGATTTTTAATAAGGCTTTAAAAAATAAACTTACTATCAAGTAATTTATTTTATCTACTTCAATTTTAAATTTATTACATGCTTCGTCTGTACTGCCCTCCTACTTCAAATAAGCCTTTAGTTATTTGACCAAGACTGCAATATTTTACAGTTTCCATTAATTCTTCAAAAATATTTCCGTTCTGTAAAGCTACATGTTGCAAACGTTCAAGCATATCCTCTCCTTTTTTACCACTACGCTTCCATAGTTTTTGTACGCTTTCAATTTGAAATTCTTTCTCTTCAGTTGTACTTCTTATCACTTCTTGTGGTAAAATTGTTGGAGAACCTGTGCTGCTTAAAAAAGTATTCACGCCTATTATTGGGTACTCGCCCGAATGTTTTAAAGATTCATAATACAAACTTTCTTCTTGTATTGAACTTCTCTGATACATGGTTTCCATAGCGCCTAATACACCTCCTCTTTCAGAAATTTTATCAAACTCACTTAATACCGCTTCTTCTACCAAATCAGTCAATTCTTCAATAATGAATGAACCTTGTAAAGGGTTTTCATTTTTGGCTAATCCCAATTCTCTATTGATAATTAACTGTATAGCCATAGCTCTTCTTACGCTCTCCTCAGTGGGTGTTGTAATAGCTTCATCATAAGCATTGGTGTGTAATGAATTGCAATTGTCATAAATGGCATACAAAGCTTGTAATGTAGTCCGAATATCGTTAAAATCAATTTCTTGAGCATGTAGAGAACGTCCACTTGTTTGAATATGGTATTTCAACATTTGGCTGCGTTCATTTCCGCCATATTTATATTTCATGGCTTTACTCCAAATTCTTCTTGCTACCCTTCCTATTACAGAATATTCAGGGTCAATTCCATTACTGAAGAAAAAAGATAAATTAGGTGCAAACTCATCAATATGCATTCCCCGACTTAAATAATATTCTACAAAAGTAAATCCGTTGCTTAAAGTAAACGCTAATTGCGAAATAGGATTAGCTCCGGCTTCAGCAATATGATAACCGCTGATACTTACACTGTAAAAATTTCTTACATTGTTATTAATAAAATATTGTTGAACATCCCCCATTAATTTCAATGAAAATTCCGTTGAAAAAATGCAAGTATTTTGAGCTTGGTCTTCTTTTAAAATATCAGCTTGTACTGTTCCTCTAACTTGTTTTAAAGTATTGGTTTTAATTGTTTCATAAATATCTTTGGGTAAAACATCTTGTCCACTCACTCCTAATAACATTAACCCCAAGCCATTATTCCCTTCCGGAATAGGAGCATTATAAGTAGGCAATAAATCATTTGGTACGATTTTTTTTATCTTTTCTTTTACTTCATTTTCCAGTCTATGCTCAATGATATATTTTTCACATTGTTGGTCAATAGCCACATTCATAAAAAAGGCTGCAATAATAGAAGCAGGCCCGTTAATAGTCATACTCACAGAAGTTTTTGGATCTGCCAAATCAAACCCACTGTATAGTTTTTTAGCATCATCTAAGCTTGGTACACTTACACCACTGTTCCCAATTTTTCCATAGATATCGGGGCGTTTATCCGGGTCTTGTCCATACAAAGTCACACTATCAAATGCCGTGCTTAAACGTGCAGCAGGTAATCCTTTACTCACATAATGGAATCTTTTATTCGTTCGTTCCGGTCCGCCTTCGCCGGCAAACATTCTGGTAGGGTCTTCACCTTCTCGTTTAAAAGGATAGATTCCGGCTGTGTATGGGAACTCTCCGGGGAAATTTTCTTGTAATGCCCATTGTAAAATTTCTCCCCACGCTTCATAACGAGGTGTAGCAATTTTAGGGATTTGTATATGGGATAAGCTTTCCGTATGTGTTTTTATTTTTAAAACTTTATCCCTTACTTTAAAAGAATAAAATTCATTTTTATAAAGTGCTATTTTATCCTTCCAATTATCAATGATATTTTTATTTCTCGGATCGAAGTCAAGAATCACTTTTGCATACACTTCTTGCAATTCTTTTATCAATCTGTCTTTATCTTCAATATTTGAACGTTGAATAGTATCAATTGTTTTTTGTATTCCGTATAATTTTTGAGCAACTTCACTTTGTTGTTTTGCTGTTTGATCATACTTTCTGTTATTTTCTGCTATCTCACTGAGGTAACGAGTTCTCGCAGGTGGAATGATATAAATTTTCTCACTCATCTCTTCTGTGATAACAAAATTTGAAATCAAAGCGGCTTTTGTTTTATCAACAATAGTTTGCATAAGTGCTTTATACAAAGTATTCGTTCCAGGGTCATTAAATTGAGAAGCTATTGTACCATATACCGGCATTTTATCAGGAGAAACATTAAAGAGTTGGTGATTGCGTTGGTATTGCTTTTTTACATCTCGAAGGGCATCTAAGGCACCTCGTTTATCAAATTTATTTATAGCAATAATATCGGCAAAATCCAACATATCAATTTTTTCTAATTGAGATGCAGCTCCATATTCAGGTGTCATGACATACATACTCACATCGCAATATTCTGTGATTTTAGTATCGCTTTGCCCTATACCGGATGTTTCCAATATGATCAAATCAAAGCCGGCAACTTTCATCATTTCAGCGGCTTCTTGTATATATTTACTAACCGCCAAATTACTTTCTCTTGTGGCCATTGAGCGCATAAAAACGCGTGGGTTTCTTATCGCATTCATACGAATTCTATCGCCTAACAATGCCCCACCCGATTTTCTTTTTGAAGGATCAACCGATATAATCCCTATTTTTTTATCTTTAAAATCAATTAAAAAACGGCGAACAATTTCATCCACCAAAGAACTTTTTCCGGCTCCACCGGTTCCGGTGATTCCCAAAATGGGCGTCTTGATATTTTTTATTTTTTCTTTAACTGACTTCAACATTTTTTGAGTTGAAGACGAATCATTAAAATTTTCTGCTGCTGAAATAGAACGTGCCAATGCTCTATAATCTCCTTGCTCCAAAAGATTCATATCTTCTTCTATCTGATTACCTGTAGGATAATCGCTTTGTTCTAATAAATCATCAATCATTCCTTGCAGCCCCATAGAACGACCATCATCCGGCGAATAAATACGTGTTATTCCATAGTCATGCAGTTCTTTGATTTCATCAGGTAAAATAACTCCACCTCCTCCGGCAAATATTTTGATATGTCCACATTTCTTTTCCTTGAGTAAGTCATACATATATTTTAAATATTCAACATGACCTCCCTGATAACTGGTCATCGCAATTGCATTAGCATCTTCTTGAATGGCACAATTCACAACGTCTTCTACACTTCTATCGTGTCCCAAATGAATAACCTCTGCTCCACTACTTTGCATGATACGGCGCATGATATTGATGGCTGCATCATGTCCATCAAAAAGGGATGCTGCGGTAACAATTCTTATTTTGTTTTTCGGAGTATAGCTCATATTTAGCTTTTTATTTATATTATTAAAAAAATCAAACAAAGATAATATCTATGCTCTATTTTCAGTCATTCTACACTGTACAATTTTCAATGATAATGTATTAAGAATTTATAATATCCATTGCCATTTTATAGGCAATATCAAGTTGTTCATCCATGCTTAAATGACTATTATCTAACTCTATTGCATCTTCTGCTTTCTTCAAAGGACTAATAGCCCTTGTTGTATCTATTTCATCTCTATACCGAAGATTTTTTCTTATTTCTTCAATTGAAATCAAAGAGTCTTTTTGTTTTAACTCTAAAAACCTTCTTTGAACTCTTATTTCTTCATTTGCAAAAAGATAAATTTTTAATTCAGCATCAGGAAAAACCGTAGTTCCAATATCTCTTCCATCCATCACAATCGCTCGTTGAAGTCCCATTTCTTTTTGTTGTGTCACTGCAAATATCCTCACCTTATCTATCGCAGCTACATCACTTACTCTTTGAGAAACTTTCATGCTTCTTATTTCTTCATCAAGAGGCATATCATTTAGATAAATAATATTATTTAAAAATTTTAATTGAATTTGTCTTAACGCTTTTTCTATTTCTGCTGTATTATTTGTATCAATATTTTTTTGGATAAAATCATAAGTAATAGCCCGATACATAGCACCGCTATCAATATAGGTATAGTTTAATTTTTTAGCTAATTGCTTTGCCAATGTGCTTTTACCGGTAGCTGATAAGCCGTCAATAGCGATGATAATTTTTTTCATCGGTTGCAAATTAAAAATATTTTTATGAAAAGTAGAACAGTTCAATTTTTTATTTATTTTGTTAGGTTATTGAAAATAAGAATATCTATTCTTCATTTTAATTTTTTATCATTTAACTTTGCACCACTTTTTTTAACAATTAAAAATCTTATATATTTATGAAAGTAACAGTAGTAGGTGCAGGTGCGGTAGGTGCAACTTGTGCCGACAACATTGCACGCAAACAAATTTGTGACGAATTAGTCATTGTGGACATCAAAGACGGATTTGCTCAAGGTAAAGCAATGGATTTGATGCAAACAGCCCAAATTGAAGGGTTCGATACCAAAGTTATGGGTAGTACAAATGATTACAGCATGACAAAAGGAACTGATGTAGTTGTAATAACATCGGGGATACCACGTAAACCCGGTATGACAAGAGAGGAACTCATCGGAACAAATGCCAATATTGTGAAAACAGTTAGTCAAAATATTTTACAACATAGTCCTGATGCAATCATCATCGTCATTTCAAATCCGATGGATACAATGACATATCTAACTTTAAAAAGTACAGGCATAGACAAACATAAAGTTATAGGAATGGGTGGTATTTTAGATAGTGCTCGTTTCCGTTACAATTTATCTCAAGCCTTGAATTGTTCACCAAATGATTTACAAGCAACTGTAATTGGAGGACATGGCGACACCACTATGATACCTTTAACTCGATTGGCTACTTATATGGGTATGCCGGTTAGTCATTTTGCATCTGAAGAAACATTAAAAAAAGTAGCTGCCGACACGATGGTTGGAGGAGCTACTCTTACCGGGTTACTTGGAACAAGTGCATGGTACGCACCCGGAGCTGCCGGTGCTATGCTGGTTGAAACAATCGTTCGTAATGAAAGAAGATTAATTCCTTGTTGTGTTGCTCTCGATGGAGAGTATGGACAATCTGATATTTGTTTAGGAGTACCGGTTATAGTTGGTAAAAATGGTTGGGAAACTATAGTAGATTATAAATTAAATGAAGAAGAGCAAGCTGCTTTCAATAAATCAGCAGATGCTGTTCGTAATATGAATCAAGTTTTATCTACTTTGAATTTGTAATAAAGTATAAAACTCAATTTATATAGGCTACCCTAAAAGGTAGCCTATTTTTTTATAATTGGCTGTTGATAAAAAAATCCGTCTGAAATATGATTATTAGAAAAGTGGTTGCCAAGTTTGTTGGTGTCTTCTGTGTGTTATTGGCAAGGACATAAAAGGTATTGAAAATTTAAAGCTATATAATTTAAATTTATTGCATACGCGAAATAAATAGTTTAGTAAAGCCAAAGTTACAAAAACAATAAATATTATTCAAATAACGTATTGCACATTTTAAATATTTCCTGTATTAAATAACTAATAATCAATATAAATTAAAAAAAATATCAAAATCATTTTAGATTTCAAAATTAAATACTAACTTGCGTCTATTTATGAGTTGG
>JBDHYI010000031.1:0-23859 GCA_039811265.1 Chitinophagaceae bacterium
TTTGACAGCACTACTATCAGCCTTTTTCAGGACATAATGAAATGTGTAGGAAAAACTCCTGTTAATGGTAAACGAAAGTGGGCGTTCTCTAATCTGGTTAGTTTCTGCCGAATCCACTTATTTAACTATCTTCATCTTTACCGCTTCCTGGAAAATCCGGAAAAAGACTGGCAAAGAAAGCAAACAAATTTGGAACAGTTAAGCCTTTTTTAACCCTCCGAGTGGGGGCTTACTTTTTAAAAATAACTCTCGACAAAAAATTACTACCTGATATTCAGATAGCTAAACATCTTTTTGCACTAACTATCATTTTTATCGGACGGCAGTGACTTTTTAATCCAAATGACTATATTCGTATTAAAATAAATATGAAGAAAATTCTTTTTCTTTCAACAATACTATTATCGTGTTTTATTATGAATGCTCAAACTCTATATGTAAAAAACACAACGAATACCTATAACCTAGATGTAACAAACATAAAGAAATACCCTGTAACTTGTGGTACAAGTTCGTATTGTACGATGACTGATATGACAAGCATCCTGCCTGGAAATGAGGGATCTCAAGCATATCCAACAACTTGTGCTTCTGTCCCTGATATTGAAATGAAAATAATGTACTATGACCCCTTTATAACAATCCCACAACCATTTATTATTCAATATTGCGGAATTTCAACTTCAGGTTCATTTACAGGTTCTACTCCATTAGTAAAATATGACTTATATCAAGGTGTGGGAAATGATGTAGTCTTATACATTCACTATTAAATATAGCTATTATGAAAAAAATTTTATTTCTGGTATTATTGATTGTGGGGAGCCAAACTATTCATGCACAAACTTTTCACTGGGCAGGAATTGCAAGTGGGCATGAATGTACAAATCCAAAAGTGCAATGTGATAAAAGTGGCAACGTGATTGCAATTGGGAATTTGAATATTCAAGGTGTTGATTCTTTTGATATGGATTTTGGTCCTGGTATTTTCAAAATTGCCCCTGCTATGTTTAAGACGAATAGCTTTATTGCTAAATATACACCTAGTGGAGAGTTATTGTGGGCTAAAATATTATATAGTCAAAACTGTAATAATAGAATTACAGATATCCAAATAGATACGAATAATCAAATCATTTTTACAGGGACATTCGATGGATTAATGGACTTTGATCCGGGGCCTGCTGTATTCAATATGAATGTAGATGCCAATAGCATTCAATTATTTGTAGAAAAAATAGATAGTAATGGGAATTTTTTATGGGCCAAAACACTTAGCAATTCAAACGGTGCACTACCCAATTCTCCTTTATTAAAAGTGGATAAAAAAAATGAATTGCTTATTTATGGAAATTTTACAGGGACTATTGATTTTGACCCAGGTCCTGCTATATATAATTTGACCACCAATCAAAATAATGTGTCTAACACTTTTATATTGAAATTATCTTCTTCAGGCTTATTTTCATTCGCAAAACAAATTAAAAGCAATAACAATAATACAGTGGAAGATTTAGAAATTGACCATAATAATAATATTATTTTCACCGGCTCATTTAATGATTCTATTGATGCAGATCCGGGAATTGGCATCAATATGTTGACCACAAATGCCAATCCGGCAATTTTCATTATAAAATTGGATACATTAGGACAGTATATTTTTGCAAAACGAATACAGAATTCAGCTGCCAATGGTCAGCTTCTGGTTAAAAGTATCCAAGTTGATTTAGCTAATAATATATATTATGCCGGAAATTTTAGCGATAGTATTAATTTTTCGTTCGGACCTATAAATGATTTTCATTTTTCAAATGGATTAGATGATAATTATATATCAAAAATATCATCACAAGGCAATTATCTATGGACAAAGACTTTTGGAAATGGCAACTCCGACCAAGTTATTCAAATCGTTACCAAATCAGAAAACTATTTTTATATACTAGGTAAATGTTCTGGTACCGTTGATTTTGATCCAGGACCCGGAATTTATAATTTAAATGCCTTACCTGTAACATCATTCATTTCTAAATTTGACACATCAAGCGTATTTATTGAAACTCTATTGTTTGGAGGTGTTAATGGTGCCGGTGCTCTTTTAGGAAAAAACTTCACTCATATTCAACAATATTTTTATTTAACAGGGACTGCACAAGGTACGAATGACTTTAATCCAGGCGTTGGAGTTTACAATCTTACAACACAAAACCCATTTGGAAATCATTTTTTTATTGATAAATTTTCATTTTGTGGTACACACTATGACACCACTATCCATGCCTGCAACACGATCAATCTTTGGGGGACAAATTATGACAGCTCAAAACATTTTGTTCAATCTTTTCAGAGTGCCAGCGAATGTGATAGTAGTATCAATGTCAACCTTGTCATGCAATATGGCCCCACCGACACTATTCAACAAACGGTTTGCAAAAACTTCACTATCAACAATGTGACCTACAACTCAAGCGGAGTCTATGTTCAACACTTCCCCATCGGAGCCGCCTGCGACAGCCTTTTAATCATCGACTTGCAAGTAACCAACCCCGGTAATCTAACCATCTCGCAAATTCAAGATACCCTTCGTGTTACTCCAACAAACTATACCTATCAATGGATTGACTGTGCCACCAATCTGCCCATAAACGCTGCCAATGATACCATCTTTGTGCCTGCATCCTCAGGCACCTATAAAGTAGTCGCCTATTTTGCTGCCGGATGTAGCGACACCTCCTCTTGCAAAACAGTTGGCAAAAATGTAGGATTGAACGAACAACCAATACAATATATCAAAATATATCCCAACCCTACTTCCGAATCTTTCACTATTTCTACAGAGGGGGTCAATCATGATTTTAAACTCACCATTACTGATTTGCTAGGAAAAATATTGTTTGAGCAAAAAATCTCTCCTAAACAAAATCAGACTATTTCTCTTGCCAACTTCGCAAATGGAGCCTATTTCATTCGTTTAGAAAATGAAAAAATAAACTTTGTTGAAAAAATCATTAAAACCAATAAATAGATTTTAACATTTTTTTTACCTTTTTAATCCAAATGACTATATTCGTATTAAAATAAATATGAAGAAAATTCTTTTTCTTTCAACAATACTATTATCGTGTTTTATTATGAATGCTCAAACTCTATATGTAAAAAACACAACGAATACCTATAACCTAGATGTAACAAACATAAAGAAATACCCTGTAACTTGTGGTACAAGTTCGTATTGTACGATGACTGATATGATAGGCATCCTGCCTGGAAATGGGGGATCTCAAGCATATCCAACAACTTGTGCTTCTGTCCCTGATATTGAAATGACATTTCAAATAGACCCAACTATAGGCCCTATTATAACTATTCAATATTGTGGCATATCTATTATAAATGCAACTATTCCAGGATATTCAGAGCTTTATGATTTGGTTCCGGCAGGAGGAGCTAATAGTATGCTTTTATATATTCACTATTAAAATTATATTTTATGAAAAATCTAAAATGTATTTTATTTATATTAGCTGTTTACTTTATAAATTACCCTATCCATGCACAAACTTTTCAGTGGGCACATGCACTAAATACAAAAAATTCGACAGCGGAAAAGATATACTATGACAACTCGGGGAATATTATTATTAGTGGTAATTTCTCTACATCAATAACAGATTCATTCGATATGGATTTCGGACCATCTACTTATTATTTATACCCTGGCGTTTTTAAGAACAATAGCTTTATTGCTAAATATACTTCTAATGGTGATTTGCTATGGGCTAAACTCTTATATAGCCAAAGCAATGACAATTATATTTCTGACATTAGCTGTGATTCAAATAATAATATTTTATTCCTAGGAAAATTTACAGGAACTTTAGACTTTGACCCTGGTCCTAATGTGTTCAACATGAATACAATCAATCTAAATCTACAACAACTGTTTATTGAAAAACTTGATAGTAATGGAAATTTTGTGTGGGCAAAAACGATTGGAGATAATGTTGGATATACAGCGAACCCGTCTTTTACCTTAACACATTCAGGTGATATCATCATTACGGGTGGTCTTTATCAAACCTTAGATTTTGACCCGGGTCCCGGTATTTATACAATGACAGCAATAGATAATAATAATACTTTTCTTCTTAAATTAGATAAAGACGGTTTATTTGTTTGGGCAAAGCAACTTTCAGGCACTACAAATGTTGGAATTAAAGTATTTTCAAGTAAGATTGACCATTGCATTTATTTTATCGGAAATTTTAATAATTCATTTGATGCAAATCCAAACAATGGTGTTTATATGCTTAATGTTAATGGCCCTAATTTCAATTATTATTTTATTAAGTTAAAAGAAAATGGCGATTTTGTTTGGGCTAGAAGTATTTCAACTGTTGGAATGGGAACAAATTTAAAAATTAATAAAATAATTCAAGATTATTCCGGCAACTTAATCTATGTTGGTTATTTTTCGGGAACCATTGACTTCAATTTAGACTCGATAGCAGTTGATTTGATTACATCCAACCCTTTATCTGATGCATTCTTTTCAAAAATAGATACTGCGGGAAACTATATTTGGACTAAAACTTTTGGAGATATCTATACCGAAACCGCTGCCTCAATAGTCTGCGATGCAAATAATAATTATTATTTGGGAGGTGTCTTTGCCGGTTTAGTTGATTTCGATCCGGGCCCAAATATTTATAACATGTCCACTCTCCCTTATTTGTCCGGGATTTCTTATATTTCAAAATTTGATCATAATGGGAATTTTATAGACGCATTTTCACTCGGGACTCCTGCAAATCAAGGAGGTTTCGGCATTTATGATTTAGCAATAAGTCCACAAGACGACATCTTTGCTGTTGGTAAATACAATGGTTCTCATGATTTTGACCCCTCAGCCAATACGCATATTTTAACAAGCCCGGGAGTAGGTTCATATATGTTTATCTCAAAATATTCATTTTGTGGTACACACTATGACACCACTATCCATGCCTGCAACACTATCAATCTTTGGGGGACAAATTATGACAGCTCAAAACATTTTATCCAATACTTCCTAAATGCAAACGAATGTGATAGCAATATGAATGTCAACCTTATCATGCAATATGGCCCCACCGACACTATTCAACAAACGGTTTGCAAAAACTTCACTATCAACAATGTGACCTACAACTCAAGCGGAGTCTATGTTCAACACTTCCCCATCGGAGCCGCCTGCGACAGCCTTTTAATCATCGACTTGCAAGTAACCAACCCCGGTAATCTAACCATCTCGCAAATTCAAGATACCCTTCGTGTTACTCCAACAAACTATACCTATCAATGGATTGACTGTGCCACCAATCTGCCCATAAACGGTGCCAATGATACCATCTTTGTGCCTGCATCCCCAGGCTCCTATAAAGTAGTCGCCTATTTTGCTGCCGGATGTAGCGACACCTCCTCTTGCAAAACAGTTGGCAAAAATGTAGGGTTGAACGAACAACCAATACAACATATCAAAATATATCCCAACCCAACTTCCGAATCTTTCACTATTTCTGCAGAGGGGGTCAATCATGATTTTAAACTCACCATTACTGATTTGCTAGGAAAAATATTGCTTGAGCAAAACATCTCTCCTAAACAAAATCAGACCATTTCTCTCGCCAACTTCGCAAATGGAGTCTATTTCATTCGTTTACAAAATGAAAAAACAAACTTTGTTGAAAAAATCATTAAAACCAATAAATAGATTTTAACATTTTATTTACCTTTTTAAACCAAATGACTATATTTGTATTAAAATAAAATATTATGAAAAAAATTTTATTTCTTACAACAATACTATTATCGTGTTTTATTATGAATGCTCAAACTCTATATGTAAAAAACACAACGAATACCTATAACCTAGATGTAACAAACATAAAGAAATACCCTGTAACTTGTGGTACAAGTTCGTATTGTATGATGACTGATATGACAGGCATCCTGCCTGGAAATGGGGGGTCTCAAGCATATCCAACAACTTGTGCTTCTGTCCCTGATATTGAAATGAAAATAAGTATGGATGTATTTTCAACAATCATTTCTTATTGTGGAGTATCGTTAATGAACCAGCCAACTGGATTACCCACTTCAGAATTATTTGATTTATATCCTAGTGGATTTGGAACAAATATGATTTTATATTTTCATTATTAATCTTTTTTACATGAAAATTAAATTTTTAATACTTATAGTGGTTATTGCAAATTTATTTAACACTATCCATGCACAAACTTTTCATTGGGCACACAATATAGATACCAAATTATCAAATGGGGCTAACATTATTTCAGATAAATCAGGTGGGGTGTATAGTTCCGGTAGTATATATAATCTCCCTACCGACATGGATTTTGGCCCAAATACATTTACTCTTACTCCTGGTCAATACAAAGCAAATGCATATATCGCTCGTTATCAATCTAATAGTGACCTCTATTGGGCAAAACTTTTATATTCACAAGACGGTCATTGTACTATAACTGACATGTCAATAGATTCTTTAAAAAATATTTATATTATAGGCTCGTTTACAGGTAATGTTGATTTTGACCCTGGCCCAAATACATTTAATTTAACTTGTGTGAATCAAAACTTCGATAAAGCTCTTTTTATTGAAAAGTTAGATAGTAATGGAAATTTCCTTTGGGCAAAAAAAATCGATGACTCATTTTCAACTATATATTCAGATAAGTCACATTTTATTTTTGATTCTGATGGAAATATTTTAATTCTCTCTTCTTTCAAAGGAATCGTTAACTTTAATCCAAATGGTGGTTTTGATACCTTACATAGCACAACTGGTTTATATAATTCATTTCTATTAAAATTAGATTCTCAAGGACAATTTATTTATGTAAAAAAGATAGCAGGAGGTGAGAATACAGGGGTTACTATTACTATTGATAATCAAAACTTAATAATAATTTGTGGTGTATTCCAAGATTCAATAGATGCTGATTTGGGCATAGGTGTTTCTCCTTTAATTGGTATTGGGCAAAATAACTATATTATTAAAATCAACTCTTCTACCCAGTTGATATGGGCAGAAGCCATTAAATCAATTGGTGGAAATTCAAGTTTCAATATTATAGATGTAAACACAGATGACTTCAACAATATTTATACTGTTGGGAGTTTTAATAATTCAGTTAACTTTGATCCATCGGGAGGAGTAGATATTCGCACTTCAAATGGTGATTCAGATGCTTTTATTACAAAATTGAATAGCGCAGGTGGTTATATATGGACAAAAACATTTGGAGGAATTTTAGCTGATGATGCCAAACAAATTATTTTTGACACTTCAGGTTTTTTTTATGTATTGGGTTTTGCAATCAATATTGTCGATTTAAATCCAAATCTTGGTGTTTACATGATTAATACAGGTGGTATTACCGGATATTCTTACTTATCCAAATTCTCCCTGTCTGGACAGTTTATAGATGCTTTCGTGTTTGGAGATACATCCGGTGGAATTGTTGCGAAAAATGTTTGTTATGATAATGAACATATTTATATGACAGGAACACTTAGCGGCTCCCCCGACTTTGACCCCTCTGCCAATACGCATATTTTAACAAGCCCGGGAGTAGGTTCATATATGTTTATCTCAAAATATTCATTTTGTGGTACACACTATGACACCACTATCCATGCCTGCAACACTATCAATCTTTGGGGGACAAATTATGACAGCTCAAAACATTTTATCCAATACTTCCTAAATGCAAACGAATGTGATAGCAATATGAATGTCAACCTTATCATGCAATATGGCCCCACCGACACTATTCAACAAACGGTTTGCAAAAACTTCACTATCAACAATGTGACCTACAACTCAAGCGGAGTCTATGTTCAACACTTCCCCATCGGAGCCGCCTGCGACAGCCTTTTAATCATCGACTTGCAAGTAACCAACCCCGGTAATCTAACCATCTCGCAAATTCAAGATACCCTTCGTGTTACTCCAACAAACTATACCTATCAATGGATTGACTGTGCCACCAATCTGCCCATAAACGGTGCCAATGATACCATCTTTGTGCCTGCATCCCCAGGCTCCTATAAAGTAGTCGCCTATTTTGCTGCCGGATGTAGCGACACCTCCTCTTGCAAAACAGTTGGCAAAAATGTAGGGTTGAACGAACAACCAATACAACATATCAAAATATATCCCAACCCTACTTCCGAAACATTCACTATTTCTACAGAGGGGGTCAATCATGATTTTAAACTCTCTATTACAGATTTGCTAGGAAAAATATTGTTTGAGCAAAACATCTCTCCTAAACAAAATCAGACTATTTCTCTCGCCAACTTCGCAAATGGAGCCTATTTCATTCGTTTAGAAAATGAAAAAATAAACTTTGTTGAAAAAATCATTAAAACGAACTAATCTTAATTATTCCTCATCAGTTTCTGTATTTTTCAATTTCATTAAAAGAATATAAGCATTCTTTGTGACAATTTTTGCCCCTTCGAAATCTTTTACATTTACTATTTGAGTATAACCATTTTCGGTTTCACCAATTACGATTGGAGTCAATTTATAAGTATGTTCTTTTGTTTCGACAAATACATAATTATTCGTTTCATAATTTAAAATACTTTCTTCAGGCAGTGCGTTAGAAACAGATGAATTGACATCTACTTCCGCATTCATATACATACCGGGAACTAAATTATGATCATAATTATCAAAATGGCAATGCACTTCCACAATTCCATTTGGGCTCACATCTTTACTTATCAAAAATAATTCACCAACATATTTTTTTTCAGGGTTTGTATTCGTATATGCAGTGAATCGCAATCCCGGTTTTAGCATTGTCACATCTTTTTCATATACTTTTAAATTTAAATGAATGTCGTCCGGGTTCACCAATTCAAACAATACTTCTGAAGGGTTTACATATTTACCGATATTTACGTGCACCGCACTAACAAAACCATTTACCGGACTATACACCGGAACATTTTTTTGAATTTTATTCGCATTAATGTTTGCAGGATTAATATTAATCAGTTGTAGTTGTTGTGCAAGTGCATTCATCGAAATTTGTTGATTATTCATTTCAGCTTGAGCTTGTTGCATCACCTTATCACTGCTTGCTTGACTTTGGTTAAGTGTATATTGGCGTTCATAGTCTAATTTGGCAAAGTAATATTTTGATTTTGCATGCAAATAATCTTGTTGCAATTGTACAAACTGTGGGTTTTCGATAGTGGCTATCACTTCTCCTTTAGTTACTTTCATACCCGGCAACAAGTTAGATGTTTTCAAATATCCTCCCATTGGAACACTCACTGACACTAAGTTTTGTGGAGGTACGTCTATTTTGCCATTTAGTTTTAAGGTTTTAGAAATAGGTAGCTCCGAGAGTGTACTTGTTTCTATTGGTGTTGTTTTTAATTGGTCGGCATTTAAGAACACTTCATTTTCATTTTGTATAATAGCTTGTGTATTGCTCGTATTTTTATCATGTGTGTTGCACTGAAGAAATAATATTGAAGTGATAAATAAGAAAGAAGATATTTTATTTTTATTAAACATATTTTATTGATTAATTGTTAAGTATTGAAGTTGAATTTTTGTTTGATTAAAATCCCAAAGAGCTTCGATATAATTACTTTTGATAGCAATGGCTTGGTTGATGAGTGTAACATATTCAAGAAAATTAATTTCGCCATTGATAAATTGAAGATTAGCTGTTTCTGTGATAATGTTATAATTTTTAAGCTCGTTTAATTCGTATTGTGATACTATTTCTTTTTGTATAGAATAATTATTTAATAAAACAGCTTGCTGATGGGTGAGTGAATTTTCAACTTTTTTAAATTCATTATCACTTATTTTTTCAGCAATTTTTGCCGCTTCAATTTTAGCTTTTTGTGATTTTGAAAAAATAGAAATCCCTATTCCGATTTGTCCTGAATGAAATTGAGGAATCGCATTGTAAGTAACATCATTAGGACCCGTGCCTCTAAAACTGTTCAAGGTATATCCTATCATTAAGTTAGGAAGGAGTTTTGATTTTTCAATCTGTGTTTGTTTTGCTTTAATTATTTTTTCCTGATCTAAAATTTTTAATAGTGTGTTAGATTGAATATCGGAATAAACAAACTCGTTTTCATTTGGAATTTGCAAAGTAAAATCTTGATCGGTTTGCAATAAATATTTCAATTGTAATTTAAGTGTATTCATTGCCTGTTCGACTTGCTTTAATTGAAACATAATAGCTGTCCTCTGAGATGATGCTGTTACTTTTTCGAGTATATTACTTTCCCCCGCTTTAAGCCTAAGACTTGCTTTCTCAAAAAATTGATTATACAACGTATTTGCTTCTTTTAGTAATGTTTCTTTTTGAGCTAAATAAGCATAATGATAAAAAAGCATGCTGATAATTTTCTTAAATTCAAGTTCCTTTTGTTGCACGTTTAATTGCGATTTTTTCCACTCTTCCACATAATATTGCTCTTGATTTTTATACACCTTGGGAAAAGAAAATCCTTGTGAAACATTTAATTTATTGTCAAAATAAACACTATTAACTTGACCGAATTCATAAGAAAAGTTAGTTGTTGGAATTTCCTTTGCACTTTTAATAAACGTGTGCGAATAGTCGCTCATTAGCCTTTCTGAAATTAGCTCCGGATTGTTTTGTAATCCTATTTGTATTGCTTGCTCTAATGTGATGGTTTGTTGGGCATTTGTATTCAAATTAATAGCCAAAAATAAAATAATGATGGGTGTTATTTTTTTCAACATTGGTTTTTTCCTGAAATTTATTTTTTCAAAAATGATATACAATAAAGGGAGAATAAATAAAGTCAAAAAAGTAGCTACTAAAAGCCCCCCTATAACAACTGTTGCCAAAGGTCGTTGCACTTCAGCTCCTGCTCCTTTGCTTAACGCCATCGGAATAAAACCTAAAGATGCCACAAAAGCTGTCATCAAAACCGGTCTTAATCTACTTTCACCCCCTTCGATAATAATTCTGATTTTATTTTGAAGTCCTTTATTTTTTAATCGGTTAAATTCTGAAATTAAAACAATTCCATTGAGTACTGCCACTCCAAATAATGCAATAAAACCCACACCGGCACTGATACTAAAAGGCATTCCTCGCATTGCCAAAAACAACACACCACCAATAATAGAAAGTGGGATGGCTGTGAAAATGATTAAACATTCTTTTATAGATTTAAACGCCAAATAAAGCAAAGCAAAAATGAGTGCCAAAGCAATTGGAACAGCAATAAGCAGTCTTTTTTTGGCGTTTACTAAATTTTCAAAAGTACCGCCATAGCTGATGGAATAACCTGTTGGGAATTTAATTTGTTTATCAACTTTATCTTTCAACTCATCCACTATACTTTGTACATCTCTGTTTTTAATATTAAAACCAACTACTATTCTGCGGTGTGTATTTTCTCTTTGTATTTGATTGGACACTTGTTCAATCTTCACATTGGCGATTTGAGAAAGTGGAATTTGATATCCGTCCGGTGTAGAAATAAGAAGGTTTTTAATGTCATTAATATTTCGCCTTACAGAGCTACTAAGCCTTAATACAACATCAAACCTTTTTTCACCCTCAAAAACAATTCCGGCACTTTGCCCTGCAAAAGCCGTATTGACAATTTTATTTACATCAGATATATTTAAATGATATTGGGCTATAGTTGCTCTATTGTATTGAATGATTACTTGTGGTAGTCCTGATATCGGCTCTATGTAAAGGTCTTTGGTGCCTTCTACTTTTTCAATAATTTTTGCAAGTTGATTCGCTTTTGCAACCAAAGAATCGAGATTTTCTCCAAATATTTTTACAACCACTTCTTGTCTTGCACCGGTCATCAATTCATTAAATCTCATTTGTATAGGATATTGAAATCCGACATTAATACCGGGCACTGCATCCAATGCTTTCGTCATTTTATCGGCTAATTCAGGAAACGTTTTAGCGGATGTCCATTCTTTTTTATCCTTTAAAATAACCATCATATCGGCTGCATCCATCGGCATTGGATCTGTTGGCACTTCACCGGTTCCAATTTTACCAACTACTTTAATTACTTCCGGAAATTGCGATTTCAAAATATGACTTGCTTTACTAACTCTTTCTATCATGACATTCAAATTACTGCCGGGCAGTATTCGTGTTTCAACAGCAAAATCGCCTTCTTCTAACGATGGAATAAACTCGCCACCTAAGCGACTTAAAATAAAAATTGCAACTAAAAACAACCCAACAACTATTGAAAAAATTAGTTTCGGTATCCGAATGAATTTCAATAGAAATCTTAAATAAATTGTTTCTATTTTGGACATGATTCTGTCAGAAAGTGTTGGCTTATTCTTTTTCTTTTTTAATAGAATAGAACTCATCATAGGGATATAGGTTAAGGATAGCAAAAAAGCTCCTAATAAAGCGAAGGCAACGGTTTGAGCCATGGGCTTAAACATTTTCCCTTCTATTCCTTGCAATGTCAATATAGGCAGATATACAATTAAAATAATAATTTGTCCAAATACAGCGCTATTCATCATTCTTCCGGCTGAGCTTACTACAATTTCATTCATTTCTTTATTAGGGACGTGAATTAATTTTTTATAATGCTTATTTGTTGATAGATAGTGCATGATTGATTCTACAATAATAACCGCTCCATCTATAATTAATCCAAAGTCTAAAGCACCGAGGCTCATTAAGTTTCCACTCACTCCAAAAATATTCATCATGCAAATGGCAAACAACATAGATAATGGAATCACAGATGCCACTAATAAGCCTGCCCTGAGATTTCCTAAAAAAAGAACTAAGACAAACACCACAATCAGAGCACCCTCTAAAAGATTTTTTTCTACAGTGTGTATTGCATTATTGACCATTTTTGTTCTATCCAAAAAAGGTTCAATTTTTACTCCTTCGGGTAGTGTCTTTTGAATTTCTTCTATTCGTTTTTTTACATCTTTTATTACTTGACTGCTATTAGCACCTTTCAACATCATCACTACTGCACCTGCCACTTCACCATCATCGTTATAGGTTAATGCACCATATCTTGTAGCATGTCCTATTTTTACATCTGCTACATCTCTTATGAACAAGGGAATCTGGTTGCCGTCTTTGGGTATTGCAATGTTTTCAATGTCTTCAATGGTATTGATTAAGCCTTCGGTTTTAATGTACAAGGCTGTTGGCCCTTTTTCAATATAAGCCCCTCCAGTGTTTTGATTATTATTTTCAATTGCCTGAAATACATCATTGACTGTAATACCATAAGCATTTAATTTGTCAGTATTAATAGCTACTTCATATTGTTTTAATTTCCCACCAAAACTGCTTACCTCTGCAACGCCTTTGACACCGAGTAATTGCCTTCTAATAATCCAATCTTGTATTGTTCGTAATTCAGTTATGTCAAATTTATGTTCATACCCTTTTTTAGGTCGAACGACATATTGGTAAATTTCACCCAACCCTGTAGAAATAGGTCCTAATTCGGGTTTGCCTATTTCTTGCGGAATAACAGATTGTAATTGTTGTAACCGTTCTGCTACTTGTTGTCTTGCCCAATAGATGTCAATATTATCTTCAAAGACGATGGTTACAACCGATAATCCAAAACGGGAAATACTTCTGATTTCTTTTAATCCCGATATATTGCTGTTTGCCTGCTCAACCGGAAATGTCACCAAGCGTTCTATATCGTTCGCACCAAATGAAGGAGCTGTTGTTATTACTTGCACTTGATTATTGGTAATATCCGGTACAGCATCAATTGGCAATTGTGTAGTTTGATAAGCTCCATAGCCTATTAATCCTAATACTAAAAGTGCTATGATTAATTTATTGTTTACCGATAATTCTATAATTTTTTTTAGCATATTTTTTAATTCAATTTTTTAAAATGAATAATCTATTATTTATTTTTTATAAAATAAATAAGGTTGAAATTTCAATGACTTGATTGAAATTGATAAAAAAAGATGAATTAAGAAATACGGGGAGGCTGCCAAATTGCTTTCAAAAATGCAAACTCTTTATACGATTCATTCAATAAAGTTTGCTTTTGCGAATTGATTATTAAAACTTTTGTATTCGGTTCAAAATATATACTATGCGGTGATAAACATACTACATTGAGTACATTGTTTAGATTTAAAAAGGGCAGATTATGATCTTGGTTAGTATCTTTTTTATTTGCATGGTCTTGATGTTTATAATGCAACCCCAAAAAATCTAATAATGACATTTTTGGGCTTTCTTTTTTATGCTCAATATAATGACTAACTAACAGTGGGACTTTCAAAAACTGTGTGAATTGAGTTATTGAAACCAAGTAAATTGAGAGAAAGAATATTGCAAATCCTTTTTTCATCAACACAAAAGTAAGTTATTTTACAAATAGAAAAATAAATATTATTCTGAAAAAAATTTTAAACCTATAATAGAAGAAATTAAGGTTACTAAGAAAAATATTCTCAAAAAAGAGACCGGTTCTTTAAATAAAAAAATTCCAATCAATACCGTTCCTACTGAACCAATGCCCGTCCATACTGCATAAGCTGTGCCAATAGGTAAATGTTGTGTTGCCTTCACTAATAAATACATACTAATACATAATGTTATAATAAAGCCGATATACCACCCATACATTTCTTTTCCACTTGCTAACTTTGCCTTACCTAAACAAAAGGCAAAACAGGCTTCAAACAAACCTGCGATAATTAAAATAATCCAGCTTGACATAATTTTAAACTTATAAAAGTGAAATACAAAATTACAATGAACCCGGATTCACTTTAGAAAAAAATTACTACAAAATGAGCCATTATTTCCAATACAAAATCTAAGCTTATTAATGTTCCATAAAGCACGAAGTGCTTCACTATACTAACCCTGCACGCTTGTCGTGCAGGGCTTATACACAAACTCCATAAAGCACGAAGTGCTTCACTATACTAACCCTGCACGCTTGTCGTGCAGGGCTTATACACAAACTCCATAAAGCACGAAGTGCTTCACTATACTAACCCTGCACGCTTGTCGTGCAGGGCTTATACACGACATACTCACTCAGCCCGATAGGGCTGAACAAACAACTACTTAAATCCCTTTTGAGTAGCATTGAAGTTTTTTAATGATATTTTCATAGCAAACACCATATCCAAAATGGTTGAGCATGGTGTCGAAATTTAAAATTAAATCCTAATGTGCAATTTGGGTTTAACGCAAATTATTAATGCATAATTTTCATTGAAAATAAAGAATAGAAAATTAATAAAGTTGTAATAAAACATTTTAGATTGTAGTTCTTCAACAATTGAAATTAATTTGAATTAGAATCTTTTATAACAAAGAATAAAATGTGTAATTTGGATTTAATGCAATAGTCGTTGTACTTTTAGCAAATAAAAAAACAAAAAGATGAACACGGAGCTTATTCATTATTTTACACCTATTCAATTTAAAGACATAGAAGAGAAAGAATATTTACCAACTCAAATCGGTAGCAAAATTCAATATATCAACGAAGAAAATCATGATATTGACGATATAGATATTTTAATATTAGGAGTCGGCGAGTTTAGAGGACAAAACGATACAATGCTTTATTCAAGCGGACCTGATAAAATTAGAAAACAATTATACGAATTACATTATTGGCATGAAGGACTTACAATAGGCGATTTAGGGAATATTATTGAAGGAAATTCTTTAAATGATACCAGAGCAGCATTGAAAACAATATTGACGGAACTTCATTTAATGAATAAAAAAGTATTGATTTTAGGAGGAGCTCATGACCTAACCTTTCAGCAATATGAAGTGTTTAAGGATTTAGAAAAAATAGTTGATTTTACAATAATAGATATGTTGGCAGACTTAAACGAAAAACCCGGAATAAAACATGATAACTATCTTTATGAAACATTCACATCAGCGCCTAATTTTTTAAGAAATTTTAATTTAGTCGGGTTTCAGAGTTACTATATTAATCCAAACATTATTGAAACATTCGATAAACTTCGTTTTGATTGTTACAGACTTGGTAAAGTACGCGAAGATATTGATCAAATAGAACCTTTGTTGCGATCATCAAGCATTGCCAGTCTTGATATAAATTGTGTGAAATTTAGTGATGCACCGGCTAATAAATATTTTTCACCTAATGGATTTACAGGCGATGAAATATGCAAGATTACTCGTTTTGCCGGAATGAGTACCCAACTCAATTCTTTTGGAATTTATGGGTATATCCCCGAAAATGATTACCATGAAATTACAGCAAAGTTGGTAGCACAAATGATTTGGTACTTCTTTGACGGATTGTATTTACAAAAAGAAGAATACCCAATCGAGAATAAAGAAGGCTTTACTATATATCATGTAAACTTTACGAATAATGATACGGTATTTTATAAAAGCAAACGTACAAACCGTTGGTGGATGCAAGTTACAGAAAATAATATTATACCATGCTCTAATCAAGATTACCAAACCGCTTGTCAAAATGAAATACCCGAACGATGGCTCAGAGAAATGGAAAGAAGTGTATAACTCATATTAAAAGCATATTCTTTTTATATTTGTAATTACAATTTTTTTAAATGAAAAAACGGATTTACTTTTTAGGATTATTTTTAGTTTCTATTATAATTTTTTCGTGTGCAAGTTCAAAAGGAACAAACAACCACGCTGTATCTAAAGAAGAACGAAAAGCTGAAAAAGAAAATAAAAAACTTGCCAGACAAAAAGAAAGAAATGCACCACCAACACAAGAAAGCAATAAACCGGTTTTAAAACCTACAACTACGCCTCAAAATACAGTACCTCGTAAACTCGTAAATGAATAAGAATGGCAAAAAAGAAGCATACAAAAGGAAATACTGCTCAACAACAAAATATCGCTACGGCAAATAATTTATCACAAGCCAAAAAGGCAAATATTGTTTCAAAGCCCAATGCAGAACCATCTAAATTTGAAGCATGGATTTATGCCGGTTTAATTGGTATCATTGCATTTTTGTTGAATGCTAACACATTTAAAAACCGCTTTGTATTGGATGACCATGGAATTATTCGAAACAATAAAATAACGAAAGCTCCTGTCAGTTGGGAAAATACAAAATTGATTTTTAGTACTCCTTTACGTAAGGGAGATTATTCTGATTTGGAAAATTCACTTTATCGTCCGTTTACTAAATTTCTTTTTAATATTGAATGGAATATTTTTGGTGCAAACCCATATCCGTTTCACGTTGTGAATGTATTGCTGTATGTTTTGGTTGGCGGATTTATCTTTTTTGTTTTTTATGATATTTTCAAAAAAAAATGGGTACTACCTTTTATGATTTCATTACTATTTATAGTACATCCTATCCATGCTGAAGTAGTGGCCAATATAAAAAGTGGAGATGAAATTTTGAGTCTATTGGGAAGTGTAATTGCATTGAGATGTATTCAACTTTATTTTTCAAAAGAGAAAATATATTATCTCATTTTAGGTGTTTTGGGATTTTTAATGGGGTCCTTTTCAAAAGAATCAACGGTTGTGATGATAGGAGTAATCCCTATTTTCATATACATGTTTGTAAGTAGCAATATCAAACGTAATGCAATTGTTTCTTTCATATTTGCAGCTTGCTCTTTGTTCTTCTTACTCTGCCGCCACTTGTCATTGAGTGGCTACCCTGAAGCAGCACCGGTAAGTGCTTTGGATAATTATTTAGCGATAGCTAATGATCATTTTCTTATTCAAAGAGCGTCAGCTATAAACTCTTTAGGATTGTATTTAAAGACATTTTTTATACCTTATCCTTTGTCTTGTGATTACTCTTATTCCTCATTACAACCTATTAAAAATCTCGCAGACCCATCTTTCTTATTGTCTTTTATAGTATTAACTGCTATGTTGGTTTATGGATTTTGGAAACTGAAAGAAAAAAATATAATTAGTTTTGGATTGCTTTGGTTTTTTATTACTTTTTCAATCACTTGCAATGTGTTTATTATTATCGGCACTTCATTCGGTGAACGTTTAATGTTTATGCCTTCATTAGGCTTATGTGTTGCTGTTGTTCTACTTTTATCTAAATTCTTATATAAAAATGAAGGCGCTTATGATGGAAACTTTTCACAAGCATTTTCAAAATCACCGCTGTTGTTTTCTATTATTCTTATTACCTCTGTCTTGTATTCTTTTAAGACATATTCACGTAATGATGATTGGAAAACCGATTATAATTTATTCTCACGCGATATTGAATATTATCCCAATTCAACACACCTTTTATTTTACTTAGGAAATCATTTATCCAGTAATGATTATGCTGAAGGCAAAACAGAACAGCAAATTAGAGAAGCCTCGATAGATGCCATTGCTAAGCTTTCAAAATCTTTATCTATTTATCCGGCTTTACCGAGTGATGGTTATAATCAATTAGGGAAAGCCTATTTTAATATTAAGAATTATGACTCAGCTATGAAGTATTATATGATGGCTTATGAGCAAGATTCAACCAATGCCATCTTCATTAATAATTTGGGAACGATTTATTATAATACTTCTGATGTCTTTACCAATAAAGGAAATGAGTTTGCAAAAATTGGAAACATAGATAGTGCAAATTATTATTATATCTTAGGAAAAAACAGATTAATGGAAGCATTACCCTATTTCCAAAAAGCATATTTGAGAGATACAACCGAAGCCGATTTTATGAATAATATCGGTTGTATTTATGGTGCAACACAAAGACCTGATAGTGCAAATTATTGGTTTGAAAAAGCACATAAAGCGGATGATTTAGATGTTACTTCATTGAAATTTTTAGAAATCACCTATCGCAATATGGGCAATATCCAACAAGCGGATTATTACAAAAATATTTTGGTTGAAACACAAGCCAGAAGACAAGCGGAAGTCAAAAATTAATCTTTCACTTCGGCACTATTGCCGATAATGGTATTTTGAAATTTGAGTGATGGCGATGGAATAAAATTTCCAATACCTAATTGATTCCATTTTTCATCAATAGCTTTTATTGTTTCTTCTTTGCTGACTATTGGATTAGGCCAATCTCTGTTAAAGTGGTCATACTCTTTTGTTTTTCTTGTACCATCCACAAAAAACGTTGAGCGACTTAACCCTTCTGCCGTTTTGATTTCGTGTAAATAAGAATCTCTTTTGGGATCAAAATTATTACATACTCTCCACAAACAACTGGATAAGTCCATGATGTCAGAACTACTATCTACGATTAAAATCATTTTGATTCCTGTCAAAAAATTAGAGTGAAAAATTTGTTCACTCAGCTCTTTGATATGAAACATTTTTGATTTTTCTACTCCTAAAAAAATACACGGAATATCTTTTGCCAATAGAGAACTATTGATAGATTTAATTTCAGGAAACTCGCTCTGTAAAGCCGATTCATTAATTGCAGGTAAGGTGTTGGATATCGTTTCCGAAATTTCTTCATCAAATTTTATGGTACCATCAATACACATTTTTCCTCCAAAGCCCATTTTACTGCAACTATGGTCGAGTACATCCATAGGACCTTGTCCGATATGAATATCGTTTGCAGGATTTAAGTTTTTAAAAACATGTTGAGCTACTTGTAAATAATTATTAAGGTCTATGTTTGAATCAACGATAGCCAATATTTTATTAAACATCATTTGTCCTGCTCCCCACATGGCATTCATTACTTTTTGTGCTTGACCGGAATAAGATTTTTCAATTTTTGCCAATACCAAATTATGAAAAACACCTTCAACTGGCATATTCATATCAAGCATTTCGGGTACCATTGTCATTTTGATGGGAGCAAGGAATATGCGTTCGGTTGCTTTCCCAATCCAGGCATCTTCTTGAGGCGGGATACCCACTATCGTACTTGGATACACTGCATCTTTTCGGTGGGTGATGCAAGTGATATGAAATACGGGATACAAATCGGCTAATGAATAAAAGCCGGTATGGTCGCCAAAAGGTCCTTCTATTCTTAAATCTTCATTGGGATCTACAAAACCTTCAATGATAAAATCAGCATCGGCAGGCACTTCTATTTCGGGTTGTGTGATACACTTAACAAGACTTACTTTTTTCTTTCTTAGAAAACCGGCAAGCATATATTCATCCACATTATCAGGCAGAGGAGCTGTGGCAGCATAAGTATAAGTTGGGTCGCCACCTAAAGCAACAGCAACCGGCATTTTTTTCCCTAATTTTTTATACTCTTGAAAATGCCTTGCACTCACCTTATGTTTGTGCCAGTGCATACCGGTTGTTTGCCCGTCATAGATTTGCATTCGATACATGCCCACATTGCGAATGTGCGTGTGAGGGTCTTTGGTGTGTATGACAGGCAAGGTAATAAACTTGCCTCCATCATGAGGCCAACAAAACATGACCGGCAATTGATTAATATCGGGTTGATGATGGATGACTTCCTGACAAGCTCCTTTGCCTTTAAGCACTTTAGGCATCCAGCTTGCAAATTTTGAAAGTTGTGGCAATAAAGAAATTTTATCCAAAATATTTTCTTTTGGTTTTGTAAGCATTTTAAAAAGACTTTCAATCTCGTGCATGATATCATCTAAATTGTTGACACCAAGAGCCAGACACATTCTCCTTTCACTTCCCATACTATTGATGAGCAAAGGAAAAGGAGTGCCGGTGTTTTCAAATAAAAGCGCTTTGTTATTCGACGATTTGGAAACGCGATCTACCACTTCTGTGATTTCAAGATGTGGGTTTACATATTCTTTGATACGAATCAATTCATTATGTGATTCTAAAACCTGAATAAACTCCTTTAAGTTTTTGTATGCCATATTGCAAAAGTAATTGAGGAAAGTAACAACTAAATGTAAAAGAGTATTAAAATTTAAACAGCGTAGAATATTCCATTTGAAATTGTTTTGGTTTATTTTTAACACAAGTATTAGATTGTTTTTTTACAAAGCAAAATCTACTTCGTTTTTATATTAATAATAGGAATACGAAGAGAGAAAAAAATTTTACTACGTAAACTCACAGCGTAGTAAATATTGAAATTTGTAGCAAAAACATATAATAAACGTAAAATTAAAAATCGTAACTTCCGAACTTAAAACTAATAATTATGAAAAACAACTTATCAAATTTTACCAACAAGTATCAATTGAGCAAAACCCTAAGGTTTGAATTGAAACCTATTGGCTCCAACGGGCAAAGACTTTCAGAAGAAGAGTCTAATCAACTATTTGAAAAAATACTGGAACAAGACAGGAAGATTAAAGAAGCTTATGATGCTTTAAAGCCTGTAATGGACAACATTCACGAAGATATCATCACTAAGAGCTTGACTTCTGATGAGGCTAAGTCAATAGACTTTAATTCGTATTTTGAAGAATACAAAAAAGGTAAAGCTAAAAAGCTAGAAACTTTTGAAAAAGAATTAAGAGAATGTATTGGAGCTACCTTCAGACAAACAATAACAAGTTATAAGGTTACTAAAACTACCAAAAAGAAGGAAGAAGAAAAGGCTGTTTTTGAAATCAAAAATAATGTTCCTATTGCTAAAGCAGAAATTATTGAGTACCTATTAGAGAAAAATAAAGACAATATAGAATTAAAAAACCATATAGAGGAGTTCAAAGGTTTCTTTGGATATTTTGATGGCTATAATAGCAATAGAGCCAATTATTATGAATATACAAAAGAGGCAAAATCATCAGTAGTTACTCGAATAGTACATGAAAACCTACCAAAATTCTGTGATAATGTGATACTCTTTGAAAAAAGAAATGAGGAATATAAATCTGCCCTGCAATACCTTAAAGAGAATAACAGAAACACTCAAATAAAAGATGCAAAGACAAAAACAATGATTGAAGCTGTTGCCATCACAGAGGAATTATTCTTAATAAACAGATTTAACAACTGCCTTTCTCAACAGGGAATAGATGAATACAATAGAATAATAGGACACTACAATCTATTATTAAATTTGTATAATCAGGCAAAGAAGAGCGAGAAAGACTTTAAAAAGCTTAATGAGTTTACCATTTTATACAAACAAATTGGTTGTGGCACCAAAAGAGAATTATTTGAACAAATAAAAGATGAAGATGAATTAAGCAAATATATAGAGAAAATAGTAGAAGCAGGTAAAACTCATTTTGAAAAGCAAGCTGATGAAAGCATACCGACTGTTTATAAATTCACAAAGTGGCTGAAAGAAAATGATGATTGGAGTGGAGTTTATTGGTCAAAGTCTGCATTAGGTAAAATATCTAATCAATATTTAACTAACTGGCACAGCATACAAACAAGAATAGAAGATATTTTAAAAAGCAAAGACAAAAATGATAAAGAAATAAAAGTTGTCCTTAATGCTGTAGCTACATACAAAAAAGGAAGAGAAGAAGAATTGAAGTTTAATGATGCCATCGAATTATCAGGATTGTTTTCGATATTGAATCAAACAACTGAAGATAATTGGATGGAGGCTTTTTTTAAAGCAAGTGTTTTAGAAGACAGGAAAGAATTATTAAATAAAAATCTTAGTCCCAGTGAAAATCTATTATTACTGATTTGTGCGGATATTGAAGACAATGCAAAAGCATTTAATGATGAAAGCCAAAAAATATTAGGCATAGCCGACTATACAAGTGATGATAGTATCAAAGACATAAAGAACTGGTTAGACAAAACGAAAGCTATCTTATGGGGAGTACAGTACTTTTCAGTAAAGAGGAACAAAATAAAAGGGGAGAGTATTAATACAGAGCTAGATAATTTAATTACTGAAATACATAGATCAGAAGAAGCTGAATGGTTTGATTGGTACGATTTGGTGAGAAACTATTTATCTAAAAAACCTCAAGATGATGCAAAGAAAAATAAGCTGAAATTAAATTTTGAAAACTCAAGTTTGCTGGGAGGATGGAGTGATGGGCAAGAAAAAATCAAAGGTGCTGTCTTGTTAAAAAAAGGAAACGCTTATTTTGTTGGAATATTAAACCAGCGAAACATATTTGACACAGAAAAAGACAACAACCCTATTTATAACGCATCTGATTCAAATGTAGGAAAATTGATTTTAAGAAGCATTGCGTTTAAAACAGTCGCAGGGAAAGGGTTTGTGAGTAAATACAATGAAAAATATAGTGAAATAAAAACTCCTTCTGTGGCTATTAAAAAGTTACAGGAGTTTATAAAAGAAAATTATGTTAAGAAATATCCTATATTGAAAGATGTTGCTGAGGCACAATTTTCTGATAAAAAAGTGTTTGACAAAGCGGTTCAAGAGGCATTAACAGAATGCTATGAATGTGATTTTAAACCAATAAATTGGGATGTTGTTTTAAATGCCATAGCCACAAACAAGGACAATAAAAAGCCAGAATTAGGGAAACAACTTTATCTCTTTGAAATATACAGTAAAGACTTTTCTGAGAACAAAGGAGAGAAAAGCAAAAATAGTAAAGTTAATCTTCAAACGATATACTGGGAACATCTTTTTGATGAGAATAGCACAATTCAATTAAATGGAGGAGGAGAGCTGTTTTTCAGAAAGAAAGTTGATTTAAAGGAAGAAGACAAAGCCGTCCATTCTGCCAATGAAAAAATAAATCGCAGAAGTGATGGAAAGAAGGAAAGTATTTTCAAACACGACATCATAAAAAACAAACGATTTACTGAAAATAAATTCTTCTTTCATGTACCTATAAAAGTAAATTATTTAGCAAAAACACCTGTTCAAGCAAAAATTAACGAAACCGTCAATGAAAATTT
>JBDHYI010000032.1:0-23631 GCA_039811265.1 Chitinophagaceae bacterium
CTACTAAATCTATATGCAGTTATCTATATATTTTTTTTAATAACTATTGGTCATCTTTATAAATCATTTTGGTATTAGTGAGAATACCAACAACGATAAAAACAAAAAACGCAGTCTTTATTTACGACTGCGTTTTCACATTAATCAAATAATCCTATAAAATTAAATATCTCTTTTGGGGTTGAATCGTTCTAACTCATTAGCAATTTCTGTCAGAAAACCTGCTCCTAATGAGCCATCCACAATGCGATGGTCATAGCTTAAAGATAAATACATCATGTGTCTGATGGCTATTACATCACCTTGTTCGGTTTCCATTACCATAGGGCGTTTTTTAATAGAGCCAACTGCTAAGATAGCAACTTGTGGTTGGTTAATAATAGGAGTACCCATTAGGCTACCGAAAGTTCCAACATTGGTCAATGTAAAAGTACCGCCTTGAGTATCGTCCGGCTTTAATTTATTGTTACGTGCGTTATTGGCTAAAGTATTTACTTCTTTTGTCAAGCCAAATAAATTTTTTGTATCGGCATTTCGTATTACGGGCACTATCAAATTACCGGAAGGGAGAGCAGCTGCCATTCCAATATGAATATCTTTTTTCAAAATAATATTATTTCCTTCCACACTACAATTAATCATTGGAAATTTTTTAATTGCATTGACTATAGCTTCAATAAATATTGGAGTAAAGGTTATTTTCTCATTGTATTTTTTCTCAAAAGCATTTTTTACTTTGTTTCGCCAATTTACGATATTTGTAACATCTGCTTCCGTAAAACTCGTAACGTGAGGAGATGTTGCCTTACTTCTTACCATGTGTTCGGCTATCAACTTACGCATACGATCCATTTCTATAATTTCAACATTACCACTGATATTGGTTGGTGAAGGTACATTTACAGGTGTAATATTATTTTCTTGAATTGAACCAACTACTACGTCTTGTGTATTGGATGCACTAATACCCGCCGGAACATTTCCTGATTTTTTGTCGGCAACATATTTAATAATATCTTTTTTTGTAACACGACCTTCATTACCTGTACCCGGAATGTTTTCAAGTTCGGACATGCTTATGCCTTCTGAATTGGCTATATTTAAAACAAGAGGAGAATAAAAACGATTGCTATTGCTTGAGTTGTTTTGAGCAATATTAGGAGTGTTTGTTGTTTGATTAGCTTTAGGTGGAGCAGGAGGAGGAGGCACATTTTGAGTTTCAACTTTTGGAGTACTTGGTACAGTGCCTGTTGCTGCATTTTCAATACGTGCTATCACTTTACCCACAGCCACAACATCGTTTTCTTTAAATAAAATTTCAGTTACAACACCTTCTCCGGTTGATGGAACTTCACTATCTACTTTGTCTGTTGCTATTTCTAAAAAAGTTTCATCTAATTTTACATGGTCGCCCACCTTTTTATGCCATTTTAAAATGGTTGCTTCCATAATACTTTCGCCCATTTTAGGCATTACTAAATCAACTATAGCCATATTTTAGTATATTTTTTCAGGTTGTAAAAATATAAAAAATAAGTTCGATTTCATTAAATTTTTTTTTAAATGGGAAAAAATAATTTAATATCAATGAAAAATATTTTAAAGTGTTTGAAAATGAAAAGATTGCATAATTGTTTAAAATTTAATTATGCTTCAGTTTATAAACATTTTAATTTAGAAACTACATCTTATCTTTGCACGTTTTAAAGCAAGTAAATATGGAATTATCGGAACAAGAAATAATTAGAAGGGACAAACTGCAAGAGCTTAAAAAGTTAAGTATAAACCCTTATCCGGCTCCTTTATATCCTGTTTCTCATTATAGTACAGATATTAAAGAACAATTTAAGCAAGATGAAAATTCTAATGAATTTGCAGATGTTTGTTTGGCAGGAAGAATAATGAGTGTACGAGACATGGGAAAAGCAAACTTTTGTGTTATACAAGATTCTAAAGGCCGCATACAACTTTATATAAAACGAGATGATATTTGTCCAACAGAGGATAAAACTCTTTATGATATTGTATGGAAAAAATTACTTGACATAGGTGATATAATCGGTATCAAAGGTTATGTTTTTACAACCAAAACGGGTGAAACTTCTATACATGTTAGAGAATTTACTTTATTGTCTAAATCTTTGCATCCATTACCTATAGTAAAAGAGAAAGATGGAGAAGCTTTTGACGAAGTAACTGACCCTGAGTTTAAATACAGACAGCGTTATGCTGATTTAATTGTAAACCCCAACGTAAAAGAAACGTTTATCAAACGTACTAAAATGGTGAACAGTATTCGTACGTTTTTAAATAACTTAAACGCTTTAGAAGTTGATACGCCGGTATTACAAAATATTCCGGGGGGAGCTACTGCAAGACCATTTATAACACATCATAATGCACTTGACATACCACTTTATTTAAGGATAGCTAATGAGTTGTATCTCAAAAGATTAATTGTTGGCGGTTTTGACTTTGTATATGAATTTAGCCGTAATTTTCGCAATGAAGGAATGGATAGAACGCATAATCCTGAATTTACTATTTTGGAGTTTTATGTTGCCTACAAAGATTATTTCTGGATGATGGAAACTACCGAAAAATTGTTGGAACAAACGGCAATAGATACCAATGGAAAAACCTTATTGCAAGTCGGAGATAAAGAAATTGAATTTAAAGCACCTTACAAACGGATTACAATTTATGATTCCATAAAAGAAAATACGGGAATAGATGTGAGCAATATGAATGAAGCCGAATTAAGAGATGTGTGTAAAAAATTAAATATTCATACTGATGAAAGTATGGGTAGGGCAAAATTATTAGATGAAATTTTTGGCGAAAAATGCGAAGCGAATTATATACAACCAACGTTTATTATTGACTATCCGATAGAGATGAGCCCACTTACAAAAAAGCATCGCTCTAAAGAAGGGCTTGTAGAACGGTTTGAACTAATTATTAACGGAAAAGAAATAGCGAATGCATATAGCGAATTGAATGACCCGCTAGACCAAAGAACACGATTTGAAGAACAAGTAAAATTGAAAGAGCGAGGTGACGAAGAAGCTATGTTTATAGACTATGATTTCTTAAGAGCTTTGGAATATGGTATGCCACCGACCTCCGGAATAGGATTTGGTATTGATAGGTTAGCGATGTTAATGACCAACCAGGTTAGCATACAAGATGTATTGTTTTTCCCTCAAATGAGACCAGAAAAAATAATTAAATAGAATTAAGAGCAATAAGATTTTTAAGAATTAAAATCAATTAAGAATTGGCACTATTAGGACATATAATAAAACGTTCTTTACGGATTCGTAAAAACTTTACCATAAAGACAGGAACTCCACGCAGCTATCAAATGCAAGTGTTAAAACGACTTTTGAAAAAAGCTGAATACACAGATTTTGGGCAACATTATCATTTTTCTAATATTTTAGATTTCGGAAAAATGTATCAGAAATTTGCAAATGAAGTACCTTATCATAACTATAACCAAATGTATAATCAGTGGTGGATTAAATGCCATGCCGAAGGAAAGGAAAATATATGTTGGCCCGGCAAAGTAAAATATTTTGCTTTAAGTTCCGGTACATCAGAGTCTGCAAGTAAACATATTCCTGTAACAAACGACATGATAAAATCGATCAATAAAACCGGTTTTAAACAGTTTTTTTCCATGCAAAATTTTAGCTTACCCTCAGATGTTTTTGGAAAAGGAATATTAATGTTGGGAGGCACAACAAGCCTTTATGAGAAAGAAGATTATTTTGAAGGAGACATGAGCGGGATTAGTGCTAAAAATATGCCGAGATGGGTTTCTTTCCTATTATATAAACCGGGTCCAAGGATTTCTAAAAGACCAAAATGGGAAGATAGAATAAAGTTGATAGTGCGTAAAGCACCATCTTGGAATGTAAGCGTAGTGTGTGGAGTGCCGGCTTGGGTACAAATTGTTTTTGAAGAAATATTAGCCTATCACAAAGTGAAAAACATACATGAAATATGGCCTAATCTTTCATTATATATTCATGGTGGTGTTTCTTTTGAACCATATAAAGAAAGCTTCAAGAATTTATTAGGCAAACCGATTACCTATATTGAAACCTACATGGCATCAGAAGGTTCATTTGGGTTTCAGGCGAGACCTGACACGAATGGTATAAAATTGGTTTTGAATAATAATATTTTTTATGAATTTGTTCCATTTAATCAAGAAAATTTTACGGATGAAGGTGAGATAAAACAAGAAGCTAAAGCATATATGATACATGAGGTGGTCGAAGATAAAGAATATGCTGTTGTGCTTTCAACTTGTTCAGGAGCTTGGCGCTACCTGATTGGAGATGTTGTAAAATTCACTTCAGCTAAAAATTCAGAAATAATTATTGTAGGAAGGACAAAGCAATTTTTAAGTCTTTGTGGAGAGCATTTGAGTATTGATAATATGAATAAAGCCATAGATGTTGTTCAAAAAGAATTTAATATACAGATAAAAGAATTTACGGTTTCTGGTTTTGTACATGAAGGGAAATTTGCCCATAAATGGTATATAGGATGCGATAGCAATATTGATGAAGAAAAGGTTTTGGCTAAAATTGATGAAACTTTATGTAAGTTAAATGACGACTATGAAGTAGAACGTAAATCTGCACTACCTCATTTATTTATTAAAGTATTGCCAACAAAAGTTTTTGTAGATTTCTTACACGAAACAGGCAAATTCGGTGCAATGAATAAATTTCCACGAGTTCTTAAAAATGGGAATTTGAGTAATTGGGATAAATTTTTAAAAAAATTAGGGTATTAATTTTTTTTATTTTATTGGTAAAAATATTCTTTTGTTTCATTTAGAATTTGCTTATCATACTTATTTTCAAATTCAAAAACCTTTTTCATTTTTTTCCATTTTCGTGGAAGCATAAGTTGATAGGTAAACCCTAAAACATAATCGTTTTTAGGGCTTGAAAAAGTAATAATTTCAGGCTCATAGAGATAAAACAGCGAAACTGATTGATAGCGATTTAAGTCGTAAGAAAACTGTGCTACATTTCTTATTCTTGAAAAATAGGGTTGATGTATTGCCTCAAATTTGATATATGGTTCGGTAGATAAGGAAACAGAAAAAGAATTTGATAACGGATAAAAAATACGCAAACGATTCCTCCACTCAAAAAACGGTTTGTCAATTTTATAGTTCCCTGTAAAATAATTTCTTATATGTTGTACACTTGATCTAAAATGAATTTTTAAATCATTAATTTTATGTTTGTAAGTTAAGCCGACATAAAAAGTGTGATTATCATTTGTATAGTTAGTCGTTAGTTGATAGAGTGCCTCAATATTAATTTTTTTATTAATATTCCTTCCTGCAATAAAGTAAAAATTATTTTTATTGAAAGTACTCATATTCTCTTTTAAACGATTTTGAAATTGGAAACTCACATAATCTTTTTTTGTAACTTTATAGTTGATTTGATACCAATTCCAAAAAAATAAATCATTTTTAGATTCCTTTTGGGCAACAACCATAGTGCTTAAAAAAATAAAGTATAAAAACAAATTCCATTTACTTTTCATACTTCTATAAATAATTTCAAAAATCATAAATATTAAAAATATTTAAAAGAAATAATTTGATAAAGTAAAACAAAAAAAATGATATGAATAATGAATTTTTTGTTTATTAAAGATTAATCATTATATTAGTAAACTGATTACTTTTGATTTGCTTACCCTATTTTTACATTATTAAATTAAGATTTTGATTAAAGATATATTAGCGAGAATTTATTTTTTGTATTGTTTGATATTATTTGCTATATCAATGTTTCCTGTGGTTTTCTTTATTTTCCTTTTTAGAATAATTTGTAAAGAACCAAAATATTCAAAAAATCTACAAAGGCTTTTTCAGGTTTGGATGGGGATATATATGCCTATGATTTTTTGCCCGGTAAAGCATGTAGGGCGACATAATTTTAAGAAAGGACAAAATTATGTTGTAGTTATTAATCATAATTCTTTAGCAGATATACCTGTTTCTTCACCCGGTATTCCTGGACCTAATCGCACTTTAGCGAAAGCAGAACTGAGTAAAATTCCTTTGTTTGGATATATCTACAAAGCCGGTTCTATTTTAGTTACCAGAGAAGATATGAAAAGCCGGAAGGAGAGCTTTTCTAAAATGTTGGAAGTATTAAATAGAGGACAGCATTTATGTCTATATCCGGAGGGCACTCGAAATAAAACGAATGAGCCGATTGCCCGCTTTTATGATGGTGCTTTTAAAATCGCGATTGAAGCTCAAAAACCTATTATCCCCGGTTTGATTTTTGGAACAAAAAATTTTTTACATCCCACTAAATCTTTTTGGGCTTGGCCACATAAAATTCAATTTCATTTTCTTACACCCATTGAAACAAGCCATTATTCTTTGAAAGATGCAGATGAGTTGAAAAAAAATGTTCATCAATTGATGAGCAAATATTATTTGGAAAATAAACATTTAATATAATTTTAATTATTTGTAAGAAATTCAAGATTAATATGCGTAAAATTTTTTATTCAAAAATGATTATTTTTGCTTAGAGTAGTTTGAAAAATTAGAACTTCAAACTTACTAAATAAATAAATAGTCTATAAATAAGCTACTTATATATTAAGCAACAATGATTTGAAATATGAAAAATATTAAATATATATTGACACTTCTTTTTTTAGCAAATTCTTTCTTGATTTTTGCTGATAAAACAAAAATAGAAGTTTTACAAGACAATCCATCATATACGATAGTTGAATTAACAACTGGGACATGGTATGAAAATAAAGTGCAGACACCTAAGGGTATTTATAGCATTTTGAAGATGGAAAATACAAGTTCATATTTATTGAATGGGGCACCTGATTTTCCAAAAATTACTTTTTCCTTAGCTATACCGGAACAAGTAGATGTCAATTATGAAATTTTAGAAAGCCACTATACAGATTTTGAAAATAAATTAATAGCACCATCAAAAGGAAGTGTATTAAGGACTCAAAAAAAATCTGATATTCCTTATTATTTTGGAGAAGAGTATAATAAAAATGAATTTTATCCGAGTCAAACAATACAACTGTCGTCTCCATATATTTTAAGAGATATTAATGGACAAAGTTTACACGTTTTTCCTTTTCAGTATAATCCCATAACGAAAACGCTACGTGTTTATCACGATTTAAAAATAAAAATTAATTATATCAACCCAAATACAAAACAAGCCAATACGAAAGAGATTAAACCCACATTAATAGATGAAACATTTTTAGGAATTTATGAAAATCAATTTAAAAATTTTAATCAAATAAAAAAAACACGTTATACACCCATAACTGAAAATGGAAGTTTATTGGTATTAAGTCCGTCAAAATTTTTAAACGATATTAAACCTTTTGTACAATGGAAAGAAATGAAAGGGTTTAAAACAATTTTAGTAGATGTAGATACTTTGAGTGGTGGAGTGACAGAAGACAATATTCGAAATATTGCTAATTATTATTATTCAAAAAATCAAATCGCTTTCATGTTAATAGTTGGCGATAATGGAGATATACCTGCCGCTAATTCTAATTTTAATAATCCCAATTTAGCAGGACCTTCTGATATTTCGTATGCTTATATTACCGGAAATGACCATTACCCTGAATTTGTTGTCGGAAGATTTTCAGGTGAAACATCTGTTGAAATACAAAACATGGTTAATAGAACTTTAGCTTACGAAAAAACACCAAATACTTTCGGTAACTGGATGACACAACAAATCGGAATCGCCAGTGAAGAAGGAACCGGTGACGATGGTCAATATGACTACGAACACATTCACGAAATTGTAGATAGTAATGTTAATTTAGGTAACTATACTTATTATTATGAATTATATGATGGAGTACAATCAAAAGGCTGGAATGATGCACCCGGATTTCCAACAGCCAATGATTTAAAAAATTTAATTAATAGTGGAGCCAGTTTGATTAATTACACAGGTCATGGTGGAGCCACCGGCATTGTTACCACCGGCTTCAATATCTCTAATGTGCCTACATTGAATAATTCAAATAAACTTCCGTTTTTTTACGTAGTAGGTTGTAGTCCGGGACGTTTTTATAATCAAACTTGTTTTGCAGAAGAATTAATGAGGGCAGGCAATGTGAATGACGCTTTTGGAACTATATCAAATTTTATGTCAACTATTGACCAATATTGGGATGAACCAATGGAAGCACAAGACGAATTTAATGGAATAATGAGGGGAGGACGACCAAATAATCTACAATCAAGGTTAGGAGCAATGTGTGTAAATTCATGTTGTGCAATGAATGATAAATACAATACTTGGGCAGATCCAACTGGGGGGAGTGATATGACAGATACATGGATATTTTTTGGAGATCCGACTGTTTCGCTTTATAATAAAAATAACGGAACTATCACTTGTACTCATACTGCCGAAATAGGCGTAAATTCAACCTGGTACAGCGTTAATTGTCCGGTAGAAGGAGCTACGGTAGGCCTTTATTACTTAGGTAAATACTTGGCATCCTCTAAAGTAACAGGTGGGGTAGCTACATTTACTTTCCCACCGATTGCTAATTTAGATACTGTTTTTATTACAGTAACAAAACAAAATTATACACCTTATTTTGGATATACCAAAGTCGTAACATTCCCTAATAATATTAAACAGTTAGAAAACGACAATATTTTATCTGTTTATCCTAATCCGGCAACGGAATTTACTATTATTAAAAGTAATGAAAAGCCTATACAACATATTCAATTACTTGATTTAAAAGGTTCGATTTTATTTGAAGAAACATTGAATAATCAAGAATACCGATTAAATACCAAACTATATCCGAAAGGGAATTACTTATTGAAAATTTTCACACCAAATAATTCTCTTTTAAGAAAATTAAGAATAGAGTAATTTTGCGTGAATTATTTAAATGAATTGAATCAGAAATTAATCAAAGATAGCGCCCTTAAAACAATAAAAATTGAAAACGAAGCAATCAATGCTTTAGAAAAATCAATAAATGAAAGTTTTATCTCAAGTGTCCAATTAATATTTGAATCAAAGGGAAGACTCATTATCAGTGGTATCGGAAAAAGTGCAATTATCGCACAAAAAATCGTAGCAACATTAAACAGTACAGGTACAGCCGCACTCTTTATGCACGCAGCAGAAGGCATACATGGCGACTTGGGAATGATACAAAAAGATGATATTGTAATGTTGATATCAAAAAGTGGTGAAAGTCCGGAAATAAAAGTATTGATACCTCTCATTAAAAATTTCGGAAATAAAATCATTGCCCTTTGTGGTAATGAACATTCTGTTCTAGCTAAACAGGCTGATTATTTTTTAGATACTACAGTAAAACAAGAAGCTTGTCCTAATAATTTAGCACCTACAAGCAGTACTACGGCACAACTTGTTTTAGGTGATGCAATTGCAGTAGCTTTATTAAATCTGAAAGGGTTTACGGCAAATGATTTTGCAAAGTTTCATCCGGGTGGAACCTTAGGAAAACAATTATATTTAAGAGTAAAATCCATTGCTGAAGAAAATCAAAAGCCTATTGTATTTGAAGATGATTCCATTAAAAAAGTGATAATGGAAATCACAAGCAAGCGATTAGGAATTACTGTCGTTTTGAATGAGAATAACAAGATTATTGGAGTTATTACCGATGGAGATATTAGAAGAATGTTAGAAAAATACAACGATTTGAGTGATATTAAAGCCAAAAATATTATGTCGCCCAATCCTAAAACTATAGAAGAAAATACTTTAGCCGTTTATGCGTTGGAGATGTTAAGAAAAAATAATATATCTCAACTTGTTGTAGTTAATAAAGATGAATATAAAGGGATAGTTCATATACATGATTTGTTGAAAGAGGGAATAATATAGACAGAATAAATATTTTTTTACATAAAAAAATAAACTTAATTTTGCACACTTTTTAACTTAAAATAAAAGACTTTCAACGTCTATAACTTGAATAATTATTTTATGAAACAAATTACAATTACAGGACAACTCAGAAGCGAATTTGGTAAAAAAGCATCCCGTCAATTACGTTCTGAGGGCAAAGTGCCTTGTGTAATTTATGGTGGGTCAAAAAATATACATTTTGCCACAACTCCAAAAGAGTTAAAAGGAATTGTATATACACCTGAATTTAAGCAGGCTTTAATTAATGTTGACGGACAAGAATACAACTGCATATTAAAAGATTTACAGTTTGATAAACTAACGGATGAAGTAATCCATTTAGATTTTCTTGAATTAGTTCCTAACAAAAAAATAAATGCGACAGTTCCTTTGAACTTTGTAGGACAATCTGTAGGCGTAAAAGCAGGAGGTCGATTTGAAATCAAAATGAGTGCAATCAAAGTAAGAACAACTCCTGAAAACTTAAAAGCTCAAATAGATGTAGATATTACAGATTTAGAGATTGGAAAAAATTTACGTATTGAAGATATTCAAATTGAGAATACTGAAATAATGCATAATAAAAGAATCCCCATCGCAGCCGTTGTTACAACTCGTGCTCTTAAACAACAAGAAAACGAAGCTGCAAAAGCAGAGAAAAAATAAATTGGAAAGATACTCTAAAATACAAAACACCCTGAAATTTTCAGGGTGTTTTGTGTTTTAGGCGTAATGTCTCTTTGGAAAATAACTTAGTTTGACACTTTAAATAGTTTTTTGCTACTGACTAAATTTAGTATCTTCAATTATATCTATCCTTTGTTTCCTTTATTTCTTTAAATGTAGATATTTATTACTCTTTCACAAATCTCGAATTTCATACTGAATAATTGTTATTTTTCTATTTTTATCCAATAAGAACCTCCGTGTCTTTCAACTCCTCCAAGATTTTTATTTTGCCATATTGGGGAGATTAGCTCAGATAGTTCTTTGTCTTCAAAAACAAAATAATTAGGCATAATCGTTTTATACTTTTCCGAATCTGCCAATAAGTACATGGCTAAACCATATTGTTCGGAGTAAAACCTATCACACATAAATTGAGGATAATCATAAGGTAAATAAATGTCATGAATATGAACTATTACTCCTTTTTTTAGTTTAGGTAAAATTTCTAAGAAAAATACCATTGAATCTGAATTTGGTAAAATTCTATGCGAATTATCAACAAACAAAATATCATTTTCATCCAACTCTTCTATAATATTTAAATCAATATTTTCAAACGGTTGTCTGATTATTTTATTGGCTAAGTGATCAATTTCAGTGCGAGGGCAGGGGTCTATTGAAATGATTTCTGTGTTTAAATTTTGTTCTTGTTTTGCTTTATAAGCTACTTTGGTAGAATTTCCGGAGCCTATTTCAATATATTTGCGTGGCTTAAATTCTGTAAGGATAGTATAAATAAAAATTATGTCAAGTCCGGGTAAAAAGCCATTATTCCAAGCAACATTTTTAGAATTGTTTTCATCTTTTGCTTTTTTTATCGACCAAATATTCTCTTTAAGTAAAAGTGCTTTTTCAATTAAATTTTTATAGTTTTCACGATTCGCATTAATAATTTGATATAATTCTTTGTGTGGAGGTTTGCCAAATCCATATCTTGGTTTAAAATCTACTTTATATTCAAGAAATAGATTTTGAAATTTAGGATTCAAAAATCTGTATAGTTCTTTTACTGTTTTTTTTAAAATATTCTTCATGATTTTATATAAGCGTTCATTTCATCTGTTCAAATTTAATCCAAATTACGTATTCTATTATTTATATATAAGAAAATTCTAATTCTACTGATTTCAATTGCTCAAAAGTTTCATAAACTATTACATTTTTTCACTAATGTATGATATTTAATATAACTTCCTTATACCTTTCTTGAAATAAAAAAGGCTCTAAAATTTTAGAGCCTTTTGAATTGATTTTAAAATAAAAAGATTAAATTTTTAAAAATAGTTCTCTTATTTTTTAGTTGTTTTTTTTGCCGGTTTTTGCGGTTCTTCATCAATTTCTAACATGCTTTGTAATTGGCGAACTTGTTTTTTCAAATCATAGATAGTTTGATAAAGTTCATCCATTTCACTTCTAGTAGCAACCGGTACATCTTTGAAAAGTTTTTCTGTTTGTTTTTCTACAGCTTTTTTGATGTGCAATTGTAAAGAGTGAACTTCTGCCATTAATTTGCTGTAATCATCACTTTCAAAAAGAGCAACAAAGTTTTTATCAGAAATGTTTAACCAATCTTGATATAATTTAATTAGGCTGTCAATGCTTTCTCCATTTTCGATTTTGTTTGCTACTTTTTCAGCAATTGTTTCAATTACTTTAACGCCGTGCATATAAATCATGTGTTGAAGTTCTGCATTTTTTATATTATAAACATTCAATTGGTTCATAATTTCTGCCCATTCGTTTAATGTTTTTGTATCATTATTCGGTGTCATCAATTTTGCATAAGGTGCAAAAAGATTATTGAATTGTGTATGCAGTGTATTGTAGTTGTTTAACATTAAGGTAAAAGGATTACCAAACATATTTGGCATCATATTTTCCATACTGTTTTTCATTGTAGAAAAATAATCTTTAGCTTGACTTGCTTGTGTTTTTACTACATCGTTGAAAAAATTTTTCATTTGAGTTGAATAATCTTGACTTGCTTGAGGCATAAAAGAAAACATTTTATCAATGAATTCTTTATATTTACTCATATCAAAATTTTTATTAAATGTGTCCATATTAAATGTTTTATCTTGGATAGACTTAAACATTGGCATCCACATTTCATAAAATTTTGAAAATCCGTCAGTCATATTAAACATCCCTTTGTATGAATCTTGTAAAGTTCCATTCTGGAAGTTTTTTACAAATTCTGCGTAATTATTGTTCAAAATTGTTTGAAATTGATTGTAGAACGATTTGAATTGTTCAGTTGCTTTTTCAAATTGTTCTTGATAGTTATTCGTGTTTGTAAAATGTTGCATTGGATTTTGAGACCAAAAATTCATAAATGGTTGCATTGGGTTTGAAGCAACATTCATCATATTTTGGAAAGGATTTTCTCCTTTTGAAATGTTTTGAATGAATTGAGCATTCATATCGCTCATTTGTTTTGCCCATGCAAGTTGTTGATTATACCAATTGGTAAAATATTCGTTTGTTTTCTCGTAATTTTGAGTACTTTCTTCTTTGATAGTGTTTGCTTTACTGTTTAATTTTTCCATTGCATCTTTAGATGTTTCAACAGATTTTTTGTAAAGCTCATTACCTTTATCAATCATGTCATTGATAAGTTGATTTCCGTTAGTCAATTTTTTGGTATTTTCTACCATAGTATCAACTACTTTTTGTTGTGTTTCTAAAATATTTTCAAAAATATTTTTAGAAGAGTTTGTTTTGTTTGCCATTTTATTATTTATTTGCAGTGATTAAATTTAATTTTGAAATTATAAATTCTTAATTAGGAACTACTAATTTCGGGCGCAAAATTACTAAAAATCATCGTTAATTAATCTAAAATCTTTGTTATTAAATTGTAATATTTTTATAATATGCTTAAAATAGGAGACAAATTCGAACACGAGTACAGTTACACTCAAGAACAAGTAAACTTATATGCTGAAGTAAGTGGTGATACGAACCCATTACACACAAATGAAGAAGCCGGTAAAAAAAGTATTTTCGGCAGATGTATTATACATGGTTTTTTGGGTGCCAGTGTTTTTACTAAAATATTTGGTGCTTTATGGTATGCAGATGGTCATATCTATATGAAACAAAGTATGACCTGGCTCAAGCCAATGTTTGTAGATACTAAATACAAAGCTATTATAACTGTTAAAGAAATTTTCCCTGAAAAAAACAGAGTACTCTATGACTGTGCCGTTTTTGATGCTAATACAGGTGAACAAACTATATCAGGAGAGGCTTTGTTGATGAATAAAAAACAATACGTCTGGTAAGCGATTATTTAGCTTATTTATTATATAATTGTTCCAGTTGTTCATCGTCGAACTTATTATCTGATTTTTGGCACGATACAAGGCAAAGTAAAATATCGTGAAAACGAGTATTTACTTCTAAGTAACCACAAATAGCCAGTTGGGCTTTTCCTTCTTTGAATAATTGAGCAGTTTGCTGATAAAGTAATTTTGGAGGAAATTTTTCTTTTATAAAAAAAGTATTTTCTCCTTTAAAAAAATGTCGAATAGCAATTTCACCGGCAACAATATTGGGCAATGTATAAACAAAAAGGGTAGGGCTTGCAATTTCAATTATCGTTTTTTGAAAAAGAATATCCGTTTGAAGAGATGAGCTAGTATTACTAAGGATTATTACTTTCTGAAATGGATTAATATCTTCGTGAGCAACATTTTTCAATAAAATTTCAGTTGCCACAAATCCCCATTTGCTCATCAAATCCATTTTGAAAAACTTAGGGTAATTTATATTAAGCGACTTGAAAAGTTCAGTACATTTTTCCAATGAAATATTTGAAATGCTATTATCATGTTCTGTTGAATTTGCATTCAAATAAATTTCTTTTAATCTGACAAAGCTTTGAATATAAAGTTGCGGATACACTTATTATTAACCTTGTGTTTCTCGTATGAATTTTGCTAATGTTTTTACTTGCTTGTAATGATTCCGAACAAAAGGATTACTGTCATCCCAAACATAACCTGCAAGTACAGAACTGATTTGTCTTCTCATTTCTTCATTTTGATTTTTGGAAAAGAAAATAGTATGTAAATCCCCACTATACCATTCATTGACGAATGTTCTAAACACGTTAACGCCTTGCATACAAGGTTCCATGTATTCTTTCTCCCAATCTACATCTTCATTATTCAGTTTTTTGATAACTAAGTGAGCCGCTTTTTGGGCAGAAACACTTGCAAGAGTAACACCACTTGAAAACATCGGGTCTAAAAATTCAGTAACATTGCCCGTCAATACAAATCCTTTACCATAAAATTTATCGGTAGTTGCACTCCAGCTTTTTAATTCTTTGGGTTCAAATAACATTTCACAATCCCCAAATCTTTCATTAAGTTCTTCGTGAGAAGCTACCATTGCTTTTAGATTTTCAGTATGAGTAGAATTAAACTTCTCAAAGAATTCTGGGAACCCAACAAAGCCAAGTGAGGTATTCCCATTGCTAAAAGGTATGCACCAAACCCATGTAGTAGAGTTATAAACATAAATTGTTATTCTGTCAGGCTCTTGAGCAACTTTGTTTCTGTTTTTATCAATATAATGAGTAAACAATGCTCTTCTTGGGGCTAAGTTGCTATCTTTTTCAAGGCCAAACAATCTTGGGATTACGCGACCATATCCGCTACCGTCAATTATGAAACGTGCTTTTATTTTTTGAATACTTCCATCTTTCAATTTTATTTCAGTAACGGAAGATTCATCTTCATTAAAAGTAATATTGACTACTTCTGATTCATAGTAAATTGGAATATTCCTTTTTTCACATTCGTCAGCTAAAATTTTATCAAAGTCTGCTCTGGGAACTTGCCACGTCCAGTCGTAACCACTACTATGTTTGTCATCAAAATTAAAATCACAAATTGTATTGTCACTCATTACAAATTTTGCACCTGATTTTTGTTGAAACTTAGCATCTTTCAATGTTTCTAAGAAACCGGCTTCTTCAAGTGCTTCCATACAGCGAGGCAACAGACTTTCGCCGATAACGAATCTTGGAAATTTTGTTTTTTCGACAATGACAACATCTAAGTTAGCTTTTTTTAATATGGAAGCTGCAATAGTGCCCGATGGTCCTGCACCTATAACTAATACATCTACATTGGTTTTCATTTGATTTGAATATTTATTAGCAAAAGTAAAAAAAAATATAAATATTTTTAATTTATACTGATTTGTCAAGATTTTTTTTGTGTTAGTAAAAAATCAAATTTTTTATTTAATCTTGTTTTATCATGTCAATTAACGACTACTTACTATATTTGAAATGTAAAAAAATATACTTTTTCTTTTTTTAGTAAAGAAAAATTAATACCTGAAACCGGTTGGCGGGAAAAAGTATATCGAATTATATATTTTTCGGATACACCTGCTGGAAAATTATTCGATACCATTCTATTGTTTGCTATATTGATTAGCACAGCTTTGGTTATGTTAGAATCAATTCCTGCTGTACAAAAAGGGTATAGTGCTTTTTTTCTATATTTCGAATGGTTGCTTGCTATTTTTTTTATTGTAGAATATTACTTACGATTGGCATCAATAAAAAACAATCGGGCTTTTATATTTAGTGCTTTCGGGATAATTGATTTATTAACGATTGTATCCTTTTTTATCAGTCTTGTTTTTCCTCAGATGCATTTTTTGGTTGCGATTAGAATGCTCAGACTTTTGAGGATATTTAGAATATTTAGGCTGATTCCTTATCTTAAAGAAGCTTCCTATATTTTAAAAGCACTACAAAATAGTTATCGAAAAATAATTATTTTTTTACTTTTTATTTCTATCATATCCATTATAGTTGGGTCCATTATGTATATTTTAGAAAATGAAAAAAATGAAGGTTTTAAAAGTATTCCACAAAGTATATATTGGGCGATTGTAACTATTACAACTGTTGGGTATGGAGATGTAGCTCCTTATACGGCTTTTGGTAAATTTATATCTGTTATTTTAATGCTTTGCGGATATGGTATCATTGCTGTTCCAACCGGGATAGTGGTTAGGAATTTAGATATTATTAAAAAAACAAAATGTGAATGTAAAAATTGTGGCAATTCAGAAAATGACATTGATGCAAAATATTGCAAACGTTGTGGTGAGCCTGTTTCTAAGAATATAAGTTAATCCTATTTCTTTTATTTTTAAACATTAAAACATATCAACTTTATCTATAATTAATTAATGGAAAGATGAAAATTGTTTGCTAATTTTGCATGTTGTGTATTAATAAAATAAAATGAAGAAAATTAATATAATCGCCTTATTAGTCATTGCTGCTGTTATAGCAGGTATTTTGAGTATGGTAGGTGATTTTAGTTCATATCAAACATTTGCAAGCGCAGAAGAAAAACCGGGTAAGGAATTTCAAATAATCGGAAAGTTGGATACCATTAATCATCCTTTACATTATGATCCGATCCAAGATCCTAATCGTTTTACTTTTTATGCTACTGATGAAGCCGGTGTTACAAGAAAAGTTGTTTTTTCCGGTACTAAACCACAAGATTTTGAACGTAGTGAACGACTTACCATGACCGGACGAATGGAAAACGGCGAATTCAAATGCAGTAAAATTTTGATGAAATGCCCTTCTAAATACAATAACGATCAAATGGTAATCGGAAACCCAAGTTAATTTGTTTAATTAAAGTTTTTTAAATTTTTCTTCTTGGAAATTAAATATTTAAATGAGCATTTATTACCCGGTCAATTAGGGCAATTCTTCATAGTATTATCTTTTGTAATGTCTTTGATGGCTTCTATTTCTTTCGTTTTTGCTACTAAAAGTAAAGATGAAAGTGGACAGAATAGTTGGAGGAGTTTAGGAGTCAAAGCTTTCTATATTCATTTCTTTAGCATTATTGGTATTTTTTCAGTATTGTTTTATGTCATATTCAATCATTATTTTGAATATCATTATGCTTATTCTCATTCGAGTAAAAGCTTACCAATTAAATATTTGCTCTCCTGTTTTTGGGAAGGTCAGGAAGGAAGTTTCATGTTATGGGCGTTTTGGCACGGGGTTTTATCTTTATCAATTTTACACAAGAAAAACAAATGGATTGCACCGGTAATGGCTGTGGTGTCGCTTGTGCAAGTGTTTTTAACTACTACGGTTTTAGGGATACATTTTGGAGATTTTAAAATAGGAAGTACTCCGTTTATATTGTTGAGAGATCAAATGGCAGATGCTCCTATATTTTCTCAAGCCAATTATTTGAGTTTAATAGAAGACGGAAATGGGCTTAATCCTTTATTGCAAAACTATTGGATGGTTATTCATCCACCTATTTTATTTTTAGGCTTTGCTTCTACTTTATTCCCATTCGCTTATACAGTTGCAATATTATGGAAAAACGATTATGAAGAATTTATCAGTCCTTTGTTAAGATGGTCTGTTTTTACGGGGCTAACATTAGGTGCCGGGATAATGTTGGGAGGAGCTTGGGCTTATGAGAGTTTAAACTTTGGGGGCTATTGGGCTTGGGATCCTGTGGAAAATTCATCATTGGTGCCATGGATTGTTATGGTTGCCGGTTTACATACTTTGATGATTTATAAGTCCACCGGATATTCTTTAAAATCAACTTTTGTTTTCTTTTTATTGTCATTCTTGCTCGTATTATACTCAACTTTTTTAACTCGTACCGGTGTATTGGGTGATACGTCCGTTCATGCGTTTACAGGCGATGGTAATTCTTTATTCTATCATTTATTGGTATTTATGTTTTTGTTTTTCGGAATTGGATTTTTCCTTTTCTTCAAAGATTATCAAAAAATCCCGGATACTAAAAGAGAAGAAGAACACATCAGTTCTCGTGAATTCTGGATGTTTATTGGTTCATTGGTGCTTATTATTTCTGCAATTCAAATAACTTACACAACTTCAATGCCGGTATGGAATCAATTGTTTGGAACTAAACTTACCATTACAAATCCGGTAGAACATTATAACAAAATTCAATTATGGATAACCTTACTTATATTATTAGGAAGTGGTTTTGTTTATTATTTAAAATTTAAAAAATCAAACTTAGCTGACGCTTTTAAAAAATTATTGCTTCCATTAGGGTTAAGCATTTTAACGACTGCCTTATTTTGTATTGCTCAAGAAATAAAATCAATACCGATAATATTACTCATGTTTGCGGCAGTATTCAGCGTTTGGGCTAATTTATTTTACATTATAAAAGTAATTAAAACTAAAGCGATTAAATGGGGAGGCACTATTACGCATATCGGGTTCGGATTAATGCTTGTAGGTATTGTATTTTCAGCCTATAATAAACATGTTATTTCAATAAATCGTTTAGGTGTAACTTTCCAAATGGGAAAAGAAACAGAGGTTGAAAATGCAAAAGAAAGTAGAGAAAATGTAATGCTTTTTAGAGGCATACCCGTTAAGATGGATAAGTATAATATTACTTATATAGGAGATACTGTAGTAGGCCCCAATCATTATTATCGTGTAAAATATCAAGTTAGAAAAAATGATACCGGTCATGTAATTGAAGAATTTGTATTAAGTCCTAATGCTCAAATCAATCCTAAAATGGGACTAATAGCCAGTCCTGATACTAAACACTATTTAACACATGATATTTTTACCTATGTTACATCAACTATTGATAAATCAAAAATCACAGATACGGTAAAATATAAAAGCCAAGAAGTGGCTATTGGAGATTCTTTGTTTTTTTCTAATGGCTTCATGGTGTTTAGGGGTTTCAACGCCAAAGTACATAACTCAAAATATCAACCCGAAAAAGATGATATAGCAGCGAGTGCAATGTTAGATGTATATTCATTTAATACAGAAAATACAGAAACATTTAAAGCACAACCAACTTATTTTATTCGCAAGAATCAAGAATTTCAAATAGCTGATACCGTATCACCATTGAGCTTGTATGTTCGTTTAACTAAGATTATACCAAGTGAGGAAAAAGCATTGATTGAATATAAACAACCGGATGCATTAAACGATTATATCATTATGAAAGCTATCCTTTTCCCATTTATAAACGTCTTATGGATAGGGGCCGTTATCATGCTTTTTGGATTTGGGTTAAGTTTTTATAAAAGATTCAAACAAAAATGATTTTTAAAAATAAAAAATTAAATTATATTTACCTTTTGAAAATAACAAGTAAGTATTGAGAATTCAAACTTTATGATTAATAAAAATAATACAATTTTATCCAAAATGAGAAAAATTAAACTATCCGCCACTTTAGTTACCATGATGCTTTTCTTTACAGTTGCATTTTTTGCTTGTAAAACAGATAAGTGTAAACAAGTCACTTGCGCTTATTCGGGCGTTTGTAAGGAAGGTGTATGTTTATGTCAAACCGGTTACGAAGGCGAACATTGCGAAACGGTCACTCGCGAAAAATTTAAAGGAATTTATAATGTAAATGAAGATGGGACTATCAGCGGGGTGGCTCAATATTCTTTAAGCATTGAAAATGGAGAAAAAATTAATGAAGTGACCATTAAAAATCTTCAAAATGTTTATAAAGATTTTCAAGTAAAAGGTGTTACTTATCTTGATACATTGACTATTCCGAGTCAAATGTTGCCTGATAGTTCAGTAGTAGAAGGGTGGGGCTATATCATTGATACCAATCCTTTGAATCAACATTACTATCAACATGCAATCCTTACTGTATATTATAAAGTTACCGATAAATTAGGAGTAGCAAATGAATATGGTAGTAATGGTTCTCAACCATCTGTTTGGAGTAAAGGATTATAATATTTTAAATTAAAAAAAACTTTAGATTCAATCTTATTAAAAAGCCCAATTAAAGGGCTTTTTTAGTTTATTTTCAAATTGTTTTATTACATGTTTTTTACTTCACCATTTCCTTAAATTCAATTATTTTTCCTTCTTTCCAATCCATAATTTTTACATAAGTTCCGTTATGCCTTTTCTTTGAATTGCTGCTCATACAGCGTTCACAAGATTTTTCTTCTATACGGTCTTCTTCTGCTCCAAATAAAGTTGGTTCGCCTTTGATAATAACCTTTTCGGTATGGCAACTCATCGGAACAACATATTTCAAACCATCCATTTGGAAGATGTTCCAAGCAATGATTTCGGCGATTTCTTTTTGAAGTTCTAAACTGGGTATTTCCTTAAATTTATCTTCGTAATAATCAATAAATGTATAGAGGAGATTTTCCCGGGCGATGAGCAAACTATCGCCTTGCCACTCAAAACCGTAGGAACTTTGGAAAGCAATTTTTGCCCATTTTAACCATTCTTCAAGGCTGTCGCAGTATTTGGAAACAATACTCAATTTTTTATCTAAAAAACCAACTCTTTTGTTTAATGGCAATAATTCCTGTTTATCCGAAACAGGGTCGTAGCGAGACACGATAAAAGGCGCTTCACCACAGGTGATTTCTAATTTGAGCAGAGATATATATTCCTGCCAGTTATTTTTAGTAACTTTCTCTGTATCGCAAGCGTCATTCATCTGTTTTACGATAGAAAGTGGCGTAAATACTTCGGCTTTATCTCGCGTTCTTGACAATTGTTCTTCCTTACTTTTGACCGCTCTTGGTTGAATTAAATCGCCATTTTCTCCGGTTATCAAATCGGAAGTAATGTATGCTGAAGCGATATATTTTTCTCCTTTTTGTTCATAGGAATCCGTTGCCCAAAGGATATTTTTTTTGGTGGTTTTATCTTGTAATAAAATATCCAAAAGGTCATCTTCTTTCAAAAGATAATCTTCACGAATGTCGATGTTTTGGGTATGTTGTTCTGTATTATTCATTTGTTTAATTGTGCAATAATTACCCTAAGCTTCCAATATGTTATTTTTTATTTCAATTCTTTTCACGTTGTAAAAATAATAACTCTATTCTACGGATTTTTTATTTTAATATAAAAAGCCAAAGAGCCAAAGCGGTATTTTCTTTCCTCTCCCCATTTCTATATCATCAAGGGCAATTAAATAATTGTTTTCCATTTTCACTTGTTTTTCTGTTTTTGATTTTCCGCCTACTTCAATGGTTAAATCGAGGGACGGAATATAAAAATCCCCTGTTTCCGGTAAGCGCACTTCAAAATCAGCATTTAAAATTTGTGACAGCAAAAAGGTCTCCCGAAGATTCCCCAAATCCGGGTTTTGTCGGAAAGCATAATTCCAATTGGTGTTTTCCAGAAACAATTTATCCGGTTTTTGCAGCGTAGAAATTCCTTTTCCTTTAGCCAAAAGCAGATTGACTAAGTTGGCGCGTTCCAATAAATACAGCCAGTGATAAACTGTATCCCGGCTAACATCCAATTTGCGGGCAAGTGCCGAAACATTGGGTTTAAACGGAACAGATTCTTCCACCACCCCCAATAATCGCTTAATTTTAAAGGCGGTTTTGGTATCAAAGCCCTCCATCATCGACAAATCAGTTTCTATAATCGTGTTGATGACCTGATTCAGTTTTTTGAAGGTACTTTCTTCTTTTTCACCTACTGAAAACGGGAAATAGCCGGTTTTTAAATAGGCTCTGAACAAAGGCAAAGGATGTGGTACTTGCTTCAAAATCACTTCGGTATATTCACGATGATTTTCCTGAAGATTTTCCAAAGAAACAGGCGGTATATTTTTAATCAATTTATTGAGTGTCAAATATTCCCTAAAAGACAAACCCGGAAGTTCGTAGGCAATCACTCTTCTGCTCAGGTCGGCTTCTCCCTTGTATATATCTAGGATAGAAGACGAAGTGAAAACGAGTTGCAACTCGGGATAACCGTCATAAATATTTTTGATTTCGGTTGCCCAATTGGGATATTTGTGTACTTCGTCTATAAAGAGGTAACGACCGCCATTTTTATAAAAAGCATCGGCAGTTTGTACCAAATTATGCGTGTAAAACCAATAATGGTCGGCGGTAACATAAAGTGCCTCATCGGATTTCTTTAAAACATATTTTAAGTATTGAAGCAGCAAAGTAGTTTTGCCCACACCTCTCGAACCTTTTATGGCAATCAACCGCTGATTCCAATCGATTTCATTCAGCAAAAACCGAAAGTAATGCGGATTTACATTTCTTAAAATATTGTCGTTATATTCATACAGTTCTTCCATAATACTGTCGTGTAAACTGGACAAATATAATTAATTTTGTCGATAAATGACGACATTTTTTAAATTTATTTTCCAAATTAAAAGTTCCCTAACTTTATTCATTAATTATAATCTCCCCCACAATTAACAATTAACAATTAACAATTAACAATTATTCCATCGGCTTTATCATACTTTCTCCTCTATAAACGCAATTTCCTCCTCGCTCAAACCATATTTTTTATACAACTGTTGGTTGATTTCAGGAATGGATTGGCTCCAATCAATGTCGGAAGCGGTAGTGAAGTCTTGGAGGAGTGGCTTTTTGCCATTTATCTTTGAGATTGCTTTTAACTTAAATAGGAACCCGCCACTAAATATGCCGGATATTATTAAGATTCAATGTTTAATGCTTCGTTTAATGCTTTTTTAAATTCATTCTCATTTCCATAATTGTAGAACGGAACGGCTGTTATTAAATAAGTGTCTGTATGGATTTTGATAGTCTTTTGTTCGGTTCTTATTTCTTTCAAAAAGTCTTCTTTCCATTTGTCGAAACCTTTTAAATGTTCGCCTTTGGGTTCTATGAAAACCTGATAAGTCATTTGCTCTCCGGCACGCTCTTTACAGAATAGTAAAAAGTCTGGTTCAAAAGCTCGTCCGAGTTTGTCGAAGATTTTAATTTCTCTTTCGTTACGGATTAGGTAAATGTTCTCAAACTTCTGATTGAGTCCTTCAAAACGTCTGGAAAACAGTTCCACAAATTTCTTTTCTTCGCTTGTTCCGTAGTTGGCATT
>JBDHYI010000033.1:0-23630 GCA_039811265.1 Chitinophagaceae bacterium
TGTTTGAAAAATTTGATAAATCAAAATCTTTAAAACAACAAATTGAAAACGGAATAGAATTACAGAAAGTAAACGAGCATACTGCATGGGAAACCCTACGTTTTGCAATTGACATTATTCAACAAATCAGAAATTCGGGGGATACAGCTAAAAAACAAGATGATAATTTTCTACTTTCTCCTATAAGAAATGAACAAGGCGAACATTTTGATTCTCGAATTTTTGAAAAACAAGAAAACCCCAAAATGCCCAAAGATGCTGATGCCAACGGAGCCTATAACATTTCACGAAAAGGAATCATTATGTACGAACACATTAAGCATTTAGGAGAAAAATGGAATAGAAAAGTAAAAATTGACGGAAATGATGTTATAGACCTTGATTTGTTTGTTTCTGATAAAGAATGGGATTTGTGGTTGAGTGATCGGGAAAAATGGCAGGCAGATTTAGATTATTTTTCTTCTAGAGAGGCTAAAGCTTTAGATAAATAAAAAATATATCATTTTAACTTAATCCCTTTGACTGAGTCAAAGGGATTATATATTAAAATAATGCTATATTTATATGGAACCCTACATCACCCTTTCTTTTCTCAATGATTTTATCTTCTGTCCCAGAAGTATTTATTTTCATCAGTTGTATGGAGGCTTTAAAGAAACAGTGTATAAGCAAACGCCACAGTATAAAGGTACTGCAGCTCACGAAACCATTGACGAGCAGACCTACAGCACTTCGGCTCATATCCTGCAGGGAATGGAGGTCTTTAGTGAGCAGTACAATATCTGCGGTAAAATAGATGTGTTCGACACCCAAACCGGCAAGCTTACAGAACGCAAAAGAGAAATTAAAACCATTTATGACGGTTATGTTTTTCAGGTGTATGCCCAATGTTTTGCACTGAGAGAAATGGGTTATACGGTAAAAGAGATTGTAATACACGATTTGGTACACAACAAAAATTATCCCATTCCGCTTCCTGAAAACGATGCCGAAATGTTGAAAAAGTTTGAACAATTGATACAAGACATTCAAACCTTTGACCTCGAAACGACACCTTTTACGCCCTTGCTTTCCAAATGTCAAAACTGTATTTATAATCAGCTTTGTGATAAATCATTATGCTAAGCCACCCCGATTTTAAAGAAAAAAATATCATCATTCTTTTTCCGGAAGAGAAACAATATTTTTCATTTCAAAATGATAACTTGATAGTAAAAGATAAAGACGATAATGTGATATTGCAAACAACCTGCTACCGACTGTTGTCCTTATGGATAGTAGGACACTGCACATTAAGCTCAGGATTGATGGAGCGAAGCAAAAAATTTGGATTTCCTATTTATCTATTGAGTTTTAATTTCAGAACTATCGGGCTTTGGAATGCTCCTACCGAAGGTAATTTTCTATTGAGGAAAAAACAATATCACTACAAAGAGTGGGACATAGGCAAACATTTAATCCGAAATAAAATACAAAATCAAATAAACACTCTCAATAGCATTCGGCAAAAAACACCTAATTGTAAAGAAGCTATTTCACTCCTCAAAAAATACCAATTGCAATTAAGTGGTGCCAACCATCTTAGCGATATTATGGGTATCGAAGGAGTGGCATCACGCATTTATTTTGAGCAATGGTTTTTTTAGCCTCCCTTGGAAAGGCAGGCGGCCCAGAGCCAAGATAGACCCTCTCAATGTATTGTTGGATATTGGTTACACGTTTTTGTTTTATATGGTTGAAAACATGTTGCACCTTTACGGTTTTGATGTGTACCAAGGCGTATATCATCGTAATTTTTATCAAAGAAAATCTTTGGTATGCGACCTGCAGGAGCCTTTTCGATGTATAATAGACCAACAAATAAAACGAGCATATAACTTAGGACAAATTAAAGAAGAAGATTTTGTATTTGAAAAAGGACAGTATAAACTACAATACAAAAAAAATAAAGAGTACACTCGCTGGCTCATGCGAAGCATTATCGAATACAAATCGGAAATATTTTTGTATTGCCAAAAATATTATCGCTGTTTTATACAAGAAAAACCCATTGAAGAATATCCCACCTTTAACATGAAATAAAAAAATATGCTATTAGTATCTTATGACATCAGCAATGATAAATTGCGAACACGATTTTCAAAATATCTTGGTAAATTTGGTTATCGCTTACAATATTCACTTTTTGAAATAAAAAACAGCGATCGAATTTTAGAGAACATACAAGTAAAAATAAATACATACTTTGGTAAACAATTTACAGAAAGCGACAGCGTTATTATATTTGAATTAAGCAATACTTGCAAAATCACTAAGTATGGTTATGCAAAACACAGTGATGAAGATTTGATAATAATATAAAAAATTGCAAACCTCGGTCTTCATGCAAAAAATTTTGAAAAATGCTGACAATTTTATACCTTTACATTGTAAAACAAGTATATTTACTATGTTTTATGGGACAAAATGTCCAAATATGGGTTTAAAAGACCATTTAAATTTCTACTATTGTAGATATGTACGTTGATGAAGTTGAAGACATAGGTTTAAAAGACCATTTAAATTTCTACTATTGTAGATTGTATGATAGTGAGGGCGGTCATTGTGTTTAAAAGACCATTTAAATTTCTACTATTGTAGATCTATACTGCTCCAATAGATATTTATAAGTTTAAAAGACCATTTAAATTTCTACTATTGTAGATTTGGGATTGGAAGTAAGCTGCACCACCTGTTTAAAAGACCATTTAAATTTCTACTATTGTAGATTCCGTCTAGTTGTGTTTTAGTATATTTAGTTTAAAAGACCATTTAAATTTCTACTATTGTAGATTTCTTAGACTGTGAATGGTTCATCGGTGTTTAAAAGACCATTTAAATTTCTACTATTGTAGATTTTAGTTTCCATTGTAGGGCTTGTTGTGTTTAAAAGACCATTTAAATTTCTACTATTGTAGATTAATAACACCAATATTATGCTGGCTGCTGCCGGATTTAACTTCAAAAGGATGATGAATAAATGGCAATCCTGTTTTTGGCTCTTTTTTCAAAAGGTGTTTTTGGAAATATTTTATCCCCTATATCCTAAAACGAAAACTGTTTCCTGTTTTTAAGGGTTGGCTATTTAGCAAATGGAGTTTATTGATTTTCAATTAATGACATTTACACTGTGCGCCATGAAACTTTAGTTATTACAAGTGGCCTTTTTTCTGTTATAATATTAGTCCTTTTTCTTTAATGAAACTGTATTTCCATCTTCGTGTAATACAATTTCATAGTTCGGTTTCAATGCATCACAGAACTTTTTAAAAGAATTATAGCCAAAATTTCTGTGATCAAAAGTGGGATCAATTTTGCGGAGTGCTTCTGAAAATCTTGAAAGTAATACTTGTCCTGTGTCAATGTCCGAAACCATTTGAAATGCACTATCTATTTGTTTTAAGTCAATGGATTTAACACCTGACTTTTTTAGCGAACCAATTAAATTTAAGTCAATTTTTCCGACAACTTTTAGCCCGGGAAGCTTTTGTGTTTTAGCTACTGTCTCTGTTTCTTTTTTCTCACTTTCTTTTTGGTTCAGTTCTTTTATTTCTGTTGCCTGAAGTATTTCCGAAAAGGTAAAATTTTCGCAAGACTTAACAAATGCCTCAGGAGTGTGGGATTTACCAATACCCATAATAAACAATCCTTCTTCACGTATTCTATGTGCAAGTCCTGTATAGTCGCTGTCACTTGAAACAATGCAAATACCATCAATTAATTTTGAATGTAACAAGTCCATAGCATCAATTATTAATGCAGTGTCAGTAGAGTTTTTTGAAGATGTATATGCAAACTTTTGAATTGGCTTAACTGCAAATTTATTAAGTTGTTCTTTCCAAGATTTCATTCTGTTGTCAGTCCAATCAGCGTATATTCTTTTTACAGTTACCCGCCCAAAACGTCCTGCTTCAGAAATATATTGTTCAATTAATCCACTTTCAGCATTGTCACCGTCAATTAGAATTGCTATTTTATTTTCTGTTGTCATAAATTATTAGTTATGTTATTATATGCACTGTCAATCAATTAGAGTTTTGTCTAACAAAAATATATTTAACTTATAATAATTTAGTTATAAAACAAAAATCATCATTATTCATTCCAAATTTAGTGATTTGTTTTTGGATTTTTTTTATAAGAATCTCAACTATGCTCACTTAGCTTCGTCAAGTGTAGCATTCTCAATACTTAGAATAAAATGACTTTTCAAAATTTCATCGAAAACCTTTTTTTAAGAATTAAAAAACTCAATTACTATTTTTTTGTTCTTTGTTTTCTGAATTTTTATTTTTATTTGATGGTTTCTTTTTTTGAGGGTTATTTTGCTGAGTTTTGGCTTTATTTTTGTTTACATTATTAGCGCTAGTTGCCTCAACGGTATTTGTAGTATTCTTATTTTTTGTATTGTTTTTTTTCTTTTTACTTGCTCTCTCAAGACCTTTTAAACTAAATTGTCCAACTACATCTACAAAGTCGGTTTTGCTTACAATATTTTGTTTTTTAATTACTTCTACTGCTTGAAGTTCGTCAGGGAAAATGGATTGTTTGTTTAACTCAACTATTTCTTTTACTCTTTCTATCGTTAGCGGGTACAACTTATTACTTTTTTCGTAGCTATACCACATTAGGTTTTTAAAGATATCTTTCTTCTGTAAATAAGCGATGCCGGTTTTTGTTTTTATTCTATCGGCATTGGTTGGAAAAACTCTTAGTGCATCTAAATAAGTGTCTAATTCGTAATTCAAGCAGCATTTCAACCTTCCACATTGCCCGGATAGTTTTGTTTGGTTGATAGATAAGTTTTGATAACGTGCAGCAGATGTATTGACTGCTTTAAAATCATTAAGCCAAGTGCTGCAACAAAGCTCTCTTCCGCAGCTACCTATGCCACCTACTTTTGCGGCTTCTTGTCTTATTCCGATTTGCCGCATTTCTATTTTCAGCTTAAATCTTTCTGCATATTTTTTTATCAGTTCTCTAAAATCCACTCGATCATTAGCTGTATAAAAGAAAGTTGCCTTTTTGCCATCTGCTTGAATTTCAATTTCAGCGATTTTCATATCGAGGTTGAGTTGTCTTGCGATGACTCTTGATTCAATAAGCAATTCTTTTTCGTTTTTCTTACTTTCATAGAAACGGTCCATTTCGCTTCCACTACTGGAATGCAATACTTTTTTAATGTCTGTACTGTTTTCTTTAACGCCTTTCTTTTTCATTTGGAGTTTTACTAATTCTCCGGTCAGGCTTACCACACCTATGTCATATCCAACGCTGCTTTCAACGGTAATATATTCACCTTTTTCATATTGAAAAGGGTTATTGCAATGAAAATAATCTTTACGGCTGCCGTGATTGAAACTAACTTCTATAAAAGGGAATGGCTTTGAAAAATCGGCTACCGGTATCATGCTTAACCAATCGTATGTATTCATTCTATTACATCCACTTGTCCCACAAGTGCCATTGTTTTTACATCCCTTTGGCATTGTTCCACTTCCTGCTGTTTCACAATTACTACATCCCATATTCTATATATAAATATTATTTTTTAAATTATTTTATTAATCGGTTCAAACAACTTTGTATGCTTTTTGATTGAATACAAGAATTTGTTGAACTTGTAAATATACGCTATGAAATAATATCTTCGAATTTGCATTTCGTTCGATATGATATATTGCATTATTAATTATGTCGTTTATAGCGATAATTTTTTGGCTATTTAGTCCTTTTAAAATGAGTATATCCGCTATTTTTCGTTCTTCTTCCGGAATAAAAATAGGGGCATCTGGGTTTTCTTTTAATCGAATGGCAAACTCTAGGATTCTGATGAAATTTGCTAAAAATTTTTTTTGATTTTCTTTACTAGTTTCGGTAATCTCTGTAATCCAATTGGCAAATTGTAATCCATTATTTGAAAACAGGTTGTTTAGCAAATTTCGTGTCATCAATACAGTATTATCGTCAGTTTGCTTAAAAAATTTGATAGCTTCATTATAATTTCCATCAGCCAATTGTGCATATCTCAAAGCGGAACCCTCATCTGCTCCTTTATTAATCAGTGCATTTTTTATTTCTTCAATAGACAATTTCTTTAAAGGAAAAATTTGGATGCGTGATTGTATGGTATGTAGGATTTTTTCATTAAAGGTAGTTACAAAAAGGAGAAGAGTATTTGGTGTTGGTTCTTCAATTAATTTCAGTAATATATTTCCTTCTTTTCCAAGATATTCAGGATACCACAAAATAAGGATTTTATAATCGCTTTCAATACTACTTAATTGTAATTTTCTTATTATATCTCTACATTCTGCAGCACTTATATTTCCTTGTTTTTCCGTATTCAAAAAATAAAACCAGTCTTCATCACTTCCATAAGGAGTTTGTAAAACAAATTCTCTAAATTCTTTAAAAAAACTGTTACTGACAGGTGGGGTTTTTCCGCTTGACACTATAGGGAAAGTAAAGTGTAAATCCGGATGCTGTAGTAATTGAATTTTTTTACAAGAACTACAAGTCCCACAAGAATCTGTTTCAGATTTGTTTTTACAATTAATATATTGAGCAATGGCTAAGGCAAATGGAAGATTGCCACTCCCTTTATTCCCTAAAAGGTTGATTGCATGGGGTAATCTTCCTTCTTGAATAAGTCGAATTACTTTTAATTTTAAATCATGTTGCCCTACTACCTGACTAAATAACACAAGAAAATATTATGATTTATTATCGTTCGTAATACTCATTAATTCATGCATGGTTCTTTGCATTTTATCAATAGAGCCGTCTAAGAAGATGGTGTTCCCTTTACCGCTTTCAGCAAAATGCTTGATTGATTCCGTCCACATTGAAAACAGTATAAATGCGGCATCTAACTGCGCGTCTTTCATTTCTTTTGCAGCTGATGCAACCCCTTTTGCTACTTCTTCTCTGAAAAGAGCGACACCTTCTCCTCGAAGTTTTGACGCTTGTTTATCAGCTTCAGCGGCTATTTTAATAGCATTTCCTTCGGCTTCCGCAGCTTTAGTTTTGGTAATAAGCAAAGCTTGACCTTCATTTTCGGCGGCTGCTTTCAAGTTGTTACTACTTACAACTTTTGCCATTGATTTCATAATTTCTTCATCGAATGAAATATCATTCACTTGAAGATCTATCAAATGGTATCCCCATGATTCGAGCTGAGAGTCTATTTGGTCTTTTACGTGAAAAATAATTTCGGAACGCAATCCCAAAATTTCTGATTGTCTTTTTGTTGCTACAAAAGCTCTGATAGAGCCTTCGATAGTTCTGATTAATGCCTGCATTAAGCTTTTATCATCTATAAATTTAAAAGCTACATTTTTAATTGATTCTTCATTTTCGTCATGTACTGTATAAAGCAACATAGTTTTGAAATCAACATTTGCTTGGTCAATGGTTATTGCATGAAATTGCATTTCAGCACTTCGATTTTGAACAGATATCCGTCTATAAATTTTTTCAATTAAAGGGATTTTAATGTTAAGCCCGGGGGCTGCAATACGTTTGTATTTTCCAAACATGGTTATAACTGCTATAGTTCCTTGTTGAACAGTATAAATTCCTGAAAAAATTAATATTATAACAATTACAATAAATATAAAGCTACCAGATAAAAATTCCATAAGAGTTTAAGTTTTAATTATTGTAAAATTAAACTTTTTTTATTTAAAATGTTTTAATTAAACTGACAAGTTTTTGAATTCTCTTAAAAGCGAGCATGAATGATGTCAAAATGGTTTACTAAAAGTATATTTTATTTCTTCTTATTTAAAAAATAAATAAATAAAGCTCCAATTAAAGCCCCTATCGTATCAGCAACGCCATCCCATACATCAAAACTTCTTCCGGCAACAAAATTTAATTGATACCATTCTATTAAAAAGCCGAAAATGGCTGATATCAAAATCAATATAAAAACAATTTGTTTTGATGTGTGATAATATATATACCAAAGTATAAAGAATACTGCAAAAAAAGTAAAATGAACTACCTTGTCGAAATGTTCAAATAGGCCGATTTTTGGAATATCTTTACCCGGTATAGAACATCCGATGATGATAATGATAGTCCATAAAAAAGCTGCAAACAGAGTGAGTTTTTTATGCGTTAAAAAGTATTGATAAATTTTATACATTTTTTAAGTTCAAGTTACACATTCGATTTTTTATTATAAGAAAATTCTTCTTTAAATTAATTTCTTTCTACCTATAACCCCAATATGTAATTTTGGTTAAAAATAAAAAATCCATACTATTATAGTATGGATTTTAAAATTATATTTTTTAAAAAACTAGGCTCCTATTAATGCTTTATAAGCATCAGCGTCTAAGAGTTCAGAAAAATCAGCATTTTCATCAATAGTTACTTTTACCATCCAACCTTCGCCATAAGGGTCATGGTTTACAGCTTCCGGATTAGATTCTAAACCCGGGTTAACTTCAGTTATTGTTCCTGATACGGGCAAAAACAAATCTGATACTGTTTTAACGGCTTCAACAGTTCCAAAAATCTCAGATGCTTTTAAAGATGCACCCTTTGTGTTGATGTCAACAAATACAATATCGCCCAATTCGCTTTGTGCAAAATCTGTAATTCCGATTGTAGCGATGTTACCTTCAATACGAATCCATTCGTGGTCGCTTGTGTATTTAAGTTCTGATGGGATATTCATGCTTTTAAAGTTTTTATTTATTTAATGTTGGTAAAATTAGAAATATAATTAGAATATTCAAATCTTTCTTGTACAAATATCTTTATGTTGTTGGATTTTCAGAATCGGTTGTGGCTTCTTCATTCGTTTCCGGTACGTTTAATAAATCTAATTTTTTTAAAATTTTATACCATTTTATTATTTTTTTCATATCACTCACATAAACACGGTCTTTATCATAATCAGGAAATAATGTAGCAAACGTTGAAGCTATTTTTTTATTATCTGCTTTGCTTAAATCAAATTCTTCAAGGATTGTATCGTTTTCTTTAAAAGATTGAAATACGTCAAACAATCTGACATTATCTGTTATTGTAAATACTTCTATACTGTCAAGGGGGGTAACATTGTGAGAACGTGCTGCTACAAATTTGGTTGTATTATCATCCAGATTTTTTACAATGGCGCCATCGCTTTTTGTTGAAATAAGTTGATACAAACCGCTTAAGCCCGTTATGGCAACAATTTCATTATATCTCATATTGTGTCTATTTTAAAAAAATTGGGGCAAATTTAATGGCTATTTTGAGAATAAAAATTTGTTTTTGTAATTATTGTTTATTTATTTTTTCAATATAATTTTTATCTTTAATTTTTATATGCAAAAGATATAACCCTGTTACTAAATTCTGAATTGGAATACTTAATATTCCTTGTGTATTATAATTTTCTTTTATTAAAGATTTGCCGAGCATATCATAAATTTCTATTATAATTTTTTCATTAGAATTTAATCTGGTGTCAATAAAGATAGTTTGAGAACTTGGGTTAGGATAAATTTCGATATAGTCGTTAGGAAAGTTTTGTGTACCTGTTGCCCAACAAGGGAATTTATTTTTATTGCTCGGCGTTCCTCCTTTATCGCATGATTTATCCCATGAGATAGCTTTGTTTAAGTTCCCAATAGAGTCTATCAATTGTAATGAATAACCACCACCATTAGGTTGTGCGGGGTATGGGGCAGTAGATAGGTAACAAACAGATTGAAATATCTTTCCATTGTTATCAAATATTTTTACTACATCTTTTGTACTGTTAAGACTAAAATTCATAGGACCAAACGTATTATTTGCATTTGGAAACTGGCTTTGAAATTTTGTCATGTTGTTGTACAAAGTAATATATCCGTATGGAGCAATTTTGGTATTATTGGCAAAAGTATAACCTTGGTTATTCTTATCGGTTATAGTCCATCCACTAATATCATAAGGTGTATTTTGTTTTGAATGTAACTCAATCCAATCTCCGGCATCAGCATTTGGTGATGAATTGTAGTTAATTTCATTTATTATGGGGTTTTCGATACAGTTGCTATAAGCCATACCGGGCGAGCCACCTATACAACCATCAAACCATGAAGTGGGTATATTAGGGTTTGCTCCAACTGTGACTAATTCCATTGTTCTTCCATGACCATCTGCTGTGCAAGGCCACCCTGTGCTGTCACTATAAATCATTTCTATAGCTGTCGTTCCGATATTTGTGAATAAAGAAATTTTTTCACCACTATTACTAAAATCAAAAGGAAGGTCTCCCAATACATTTGTCACATTAGGAAATTGTTGGGTGAATTTTTGTAAATTATTTGACAATACTAAATAGCCATTTGGTTGGATGGTAGTATTATCCGGTATTGTATAGCGTAATCCTATATGGTCATCTTGTAATTGCCATTTAGACATATCTACAACATTAAGTGTTTTATTATGTAATTCTACCCAGTCGCCGGCATCTCTTGTAGTATCACTATGATAGTTTAATTCTGAAAATTCTATAGCATTAAGCGGAGGTAAAATTAGAGGGGTATTGCAATTACCCGGTAAATTATTATCTAACCAAAGGAGTCTGTCTTTATAAAACTTTTTTAGTCTTGTTATTTCTCCTGCATAGGTTGTTGGTATAGGTCCATTTTCAGGTGTACCAACATTAATTCCCAATATAGGCCAACGAGTAAAATGTCTTACTTGGGCTTGATCTAAATAGTTAGCCATTGAATCAATATAATGAAACATTCTGCTTGTATCCATCACATAAGCCCTTAATGTATTGTAACGACATTTTACACTATTAGCAAATTGAACATCTTCCATCATTCTTTTAAACCAAAATATAATGGGTACATCTTGGCTGCAAGGATCCATTGTATGAATATATCCCGACAAATCATTCGGGAACCATGGGGAGTATTTTAGTGCCCAGTCGAAATCCCAAACAGGTCCTGCTTTTATTTTAGACATTTTGTCTTTATGAAAATACATACTTTTTTTAAATCCGTCACCATTTAATGTTAATTCATTTAATAATAGATAGTCAATGAATGATTTTTCGTCTATATACTTTCTAAACCCGGTATTAGGGTTAGCAAAGTCGGGGCTTAATAAAGCGGTTTCAAAACTATCTACATATTTCTTAATATAATTTCCTTGTTGGTTTGTTATGTTATTTGGTTTCGGATAATAATATTGATATTTTAATAAATGAGAAACACAATTAGGAGAAGTCCATTGTGAAGTCCAGCCGGGTGCATTATAATCATGCTTAAAAATATAGCCTCCTGTGACATTTGGAGCCACATTATCATTTGGAGTCATTTTTTCGATAATCACTCGATGGTTACTAACTTTAATTTTTTCACATAGAAAATAAATTCCAATGTACTCGCCATTCAGTATAACTTCACAATGTTGTGTGCGTGTTCCGTATTCACCACCTAAACGCGCCATGTCAAAAGTGATTACATTTCTTAAAAATGTTTTGTCATTATAAGTAGCTTGTAAAATCCAATCGTTTTCTTTTGGCATTCCTAATAAAGATACATTGGTATCATTGCCAAAAGTTCCATTGTAAGTTTCAAAAAGAAAAGGTTTTTGTGGCAGACTTTGAGAATATGCTCCTCTATATTCTATTCCTATCATTCCTTGATAATTAGGCATATCGTTGACTTCGTTAATTTGTCCGAATCCATTATAAATAATTTTCAAATCAGCTTCTATTTTAGGTTCATTTGCGACAGGCTGATGATTTTTAGTATTGATAATAAAAATAGGTAGATTACTTGAAATATATGGACTCATAAACCATGCTGGTGTTGGGTTATAAAAATTTCCATTTGCTGAAATTTCAATATTCAAAAACGGAATACAACTCATGTCATTAGATTGGGCACTTTCATTATGTACTTCTATTGCTAAAACATTTGTACCGTTTTTGATTAAACTTTTAAACAATGTTTTATCAATTATAAAATAATCCGGTGTGCCATTTTGATACATTTGTGCTTCATGTGAATGAAAAGACACGTCATTCCAATTTGGTGTCAGTCCAGCCAATCCGCTACTTCTGGCAATTTCTACTCCGTTTAAATATGCTACAAAAGCGTCGTCATAATCAATATTAAAAATGCCGTTTAATATAACAGAGGTGTCAATAAGGTTAAACGTTTTTCTTACATAAACACTCACCGTCCCATTGGGTAAAATAGTAGCATCATCATTATCACCGAATCCTATTCCACATGGTCCGCTTGACCAAGCTGCGTCATTAAAGCCTAATGTATTCCAATTAGGAATTGGGGCATTAGGAATTTTGTATTTAAAATTAGAATTGGGTGATACAACATTTTCCCAATGAACTCCAAAACAAAAAAATGGTAATGATATTAAAAGGAGAAGAAGATTAAATATCTTTTTCATTATGAAAATTAATTAAGAAAATAAAGATAAACTAAATATGAAATTAAATTTAAATATTTTAGTTTTTTAAAAATTTAGTATCTATTAATCTTTGATTTTCCTTTTGAACTACAAAATAATAAATTCCACTTGGCAAACATGAAACATTCACTTTTATTTCATTATGCTTTTGCATTAAAATTATATTTTCATTTTGCATTAAAATCCCTCTTGCATCATAAATACGAATTTGTGCCCCGCCACTTTGATGAGTATCATATTGTAAGAGTAAAAAATCATCTGTTGGATTAGGAGATAATTTAAATGTTTGATGTTTTTTATAATTAAAAACAGAAACAATATTGCTATATAAAATATCTTCATTTATATCGAAAATTTTTAATCTATAATAATGAATTCCCGGAGAAAGGTATTCATGAGTGAAACTGTGCGTACCATTGTATATTCCATTTTCGGGTTGATATAATTTTTCAAATGAAACCGCATCTAAAGAATGTTGTAATTCATAATTTGAGTATTCTTGAGTGTTCCATTTTATTAGAGCATTTTCACCCTGTAACTCTGCTGATAAATTCAAATCACTAACAGCAAGTGGAAAAGAAATTTTCTTAACCCAAACAGGAGCTGTCCAAATAATATCTCCATCTTTTTGAGTTACTTTTACATAATAATAATGTTCTGAATTTAAGTCAATACTGTGGTTGAATGTTATACTATCTGTATTGTCAAATGTTGCAATTGCAGTTGGTAATATTCCACTTCCCTTTTCACCATGAAATATTTGAATTTTTAAAGTAGTATCGCTTATGTCTAAATCATGTACACGAACTTGAATAACAGGGTCCCCTATTATATCAACGGTAGAACCCATGATATTATTGTTTATTGTAAAATGAACTTCAGTGTTCCAATCATCAGACGCATAAAAACGTCGTGCTTTATACGCACTTATGATAGAATCTCTATTTAATTGTGAGGCTAACACAACAGTTCTGCCATGTAAAGTTCTTCCGAAATTGGTATAATGATTGTCATGATCAATCGAAGGTCCTACACGATAGCCTTTTGCCAACGCTCTCCGATATTGTAATTCATACGCTGTGGCAGGTGGGTCTGAATAATCATCTGTTGTTGAAAAAGCACTTCCACTTCGTATAGCAACCCCCACTAATGCACTATCGGCACTTGGGTTTATAGTAGGGGCTAATAATAAATTATTAAAATCACCTGTTTCGGGGTGAGCTAAAGTACAAAAGGCATTCGGGTAAGTATTCACAATAGCCCAAAAACTTTCATAGTCGCCTTTAGCACAATAAATATCATAATTGGGATTACCGGCTACCGTATCCCATCCCACTAACTGAGGTACACCCATACTTACAACATGCCCTCCGGTAGAAATGGTGCCGAATTCCATTCCGTACATTGCCACAAAATGACCATCATCATTTGCAGTATCGGCTTGATACAAACCTTCGGCATATTTGCTTAAAAGCATACCGGGATTATTTTTTGCAGTGTAATGATTATGTTCTGAAATTCCCCAAAAGTCAACATGGTAGCTCATTTTAGCATAAGCAAAACTACCACCTGGAGTTGAAACACCGCTTATAAGGCTATCTCTATTTCCATCGGAATAATCAGTGTGTGAATGAATGTTTCCATAGTAAAAATTATATTGTGCAAATGCAGTAATGCTTAAAAAGTTTATAATAAAAAATATTACCCTCATCATTTAATCTCTTTTGTAAGCAGGCATTTTGTCTTTTCCAAATCAACATAATAGTAGTTTTAAAAATGAATTAGTGTAACCACATTTAATTACAAATATAAAAAGATTTATGAAGATATTATTATTGATATAATTGGCAGCTTGTGTATTATGTATTACAGATAATAAATATTATTAATCAGATATATAAAATAAAATTATTATAAGGAGTAGTTTGATATGGAGTTTTGACAGACTCATTTTTAATTAATAAATGACCGCACTTTTCAAAAAGAATAAATTATATAAGTATAAACTCAAATTGTGAAGTAGGTTTTTTAATCTAATAAATACTACTTCAAATTTATTTCAACTGCTCAAAAACCATAATACATTATCCTTTTTCAAAAATTTATAAATTTTTTTGTATAATTTTCCTCTATCAAAATTTCAAATAAGTAATTTAAATTTTATCTAATAAACTAAAATTAATTTTTATGCCCAAAAGCTTTATATCCAATAATGAGATTAACGAATCAGAAGTAGTCAATGGCTCTTGCATTCGTAATGAAATTATTCAATTAATTAAAAAAGATTTTCCGGACTTTACTGATAAAGATGATATTTCTATTTATGAATTAAATCAATATCGTCGTAAGTATGTCGCATCACTCGTACAAAATGAAAAAGGAGAACTTGAGCAAATTGATAAAGATGTAATGCAGGCAATCAGTAATAATTCTATTTTAAGCGAAAATATTGAACCCGAATTGGAAACCGGACTTAGCTTCGCTCAAAAATTAGCAGACAACATTGCTTCTTTTGGTGGCAGTTGGACTTTCATTTCTTCATTTTTCTTTTTCTTAATTATTTGGATGGTCATTAATGTTGTGTACTTTGCCAATAAAGGTTTTGACCCATATCCATTTATTTTATTAAACCTTATCCTTTCCTGCCTTGCTGCTATTCAAGCTCCGATTATTATGATGAGTCAAAACAGACAAGAAGAAAAGGACAGAATCAGAGCCGAACACGATTATAAAATTAATTTAAAAGCAGAATTAGAAATCAAATTACTACATGAGAAAATTGATCATTTGTTAGTTCATCAAAACCAAAGATTACTCGAAATTCAAGAAATGCAAATTGATTATTTGGAAGACTTAATCAAAAAATATTCAAGCTCAAAATAGAATGAAATATATCCTTTTTTTATTATGTTTTTTGAAACTTTTTTATAATCCATTATATGCGGATGCACAATTGATTTTCCCTAAAGATAATATTCGACTTTTTACATTGAATGATGTTGAAAATTATTTAAAAAACACACAATCTGAATTTATACAAACTGGTGCCACTTTGCATCTTAAACATTTTAAAAAAACAACTTCTTCTACTCATTATAACTTTGAAATCATTTATAAACAATACTCGATTTTTAATAGCACGATAAAAATAAACTTAGATAATAATGGAAAAATTTTATCTATAAAAAAAGAAAATACCAACACTCACAATCTTGATAAATTAGATATTGAAAACTCAATACTCGCATTGCAAAATATTGACTTTAGCAATGTGCTTGACAAATCATTCCCAATCAAAAATAAATTTTATAAAATAGATATTTCTAAGGGGTTACCACAATTCGTTTGTGAAGTCAATTCATGGAGCAAAACTTTTGATAATACGTTTCTGATTAATCAAAATGCTGAAATAATACAATCTTGGGATCAGTGTCGCTATAATAGAAAAGATACTTTTATACAAGCACATATTTTCAACCCTGATCCGCTCACCGCACTGCAACTCACTTATGGTGCCCCCTACATAGATGGAAATGATAGCGACTTGGCTTGGTTTGCTCCTGCTTATCTGCCTGTAACGATTTTGGCAACTTACGATAATATAAATCAAGAATTTTTATTAGAAAATAATTGGATAAAAATTGCAGATTTTGACACACCCGGTATTGCACCGGTTATTAAAAATACATCCGATTTTTTCTTTAATCGAAGTCAATCAGGCTTTGAAGATGTAAATGTATTATATCATATTACTACCTTTCATGATTATATTTCATCAATCGGATATGATTCTCTTTTAAGCGATGGGATAACTGCGGATACACATGGTATGGGTGGTTTTGCAGATAATTCTATGTTTAATCGAAACGGAGGATTTCCCATTTTAGATTTTGGAATAGGTGGTGTGGACGATGCCGAAGATGCTGATGTTATAATTCATGAATATGCTCATGGATTAAGCTGGAGTGCAAATGGAAATGAAAATTTTTCATTTGAGCGAAGTGCATTAGATGAAGGGGTAGCTGATTATTTTGCCACGAGCTATTCAAGAGCTATCAATCCTTTTCGCTGGGAACATATATACTCATGGGATGGCAATAATGAATTTTGGTCGGGACGAGTTGCTAATACTGCTCTCAATTATCCGAATGGTGGAAATATATATGCTCTGGGTGAAATTTGGAATGCTGCCATGAGTAATATTTATACTGATTTGGGGCAAATCGTAAGCGATAAATTAATGTTAGAATCACTTTATTTTTTTACAAACAACACTACTCTTCCTGAGGCTGCTCTATATATTTTGCAAGCTGATTCTTTATTATTCAATGGACAGCATAGCAATACAATATGCAATCGTTTTGCTGAAAAAAATATATTTGATGCAAATTGTAAACCTACATTCATCAATAATATATCACAATTAACTGATGACATTAAAATCATAAACACTTATGGTTTTTTAACCAATAATGAAAAAATAAAAATCCAATTTGAAAATGCAAAATCAGGTTATTTGAAAATTTTTGATATGAGTGGTGCTTGTTGTTTCAAACAACATTTTCAAAATGAAAACAATTTATTTCTATCAGCTCCGGATTTAAAAAAAGGAGTTTATATATTACAGATTAAGTATGATGATAAAGTAAAAAACGTAAAAATTGTAAAATGATTTTCCTTATTTTTTTCTAAAAAATAAACGAATGGGAACGCCTTTAAAATTAAAATGAGATCTTAATTTATTTTCCAAAAAATTACTATAAGGTTGTTTAATTTCATTCGGATGATTACAATAAAATGTAAAAGAAGGAACAGCTACCGGTAATTGTGAAACATATTTTATACTAACCGCATTTCCTCTGTAAAACGGCGGAGGGTAATGATTTATTTCTTTCAACATAATATCATTTAATTTTGAAGTAGCGATTTTTTGATTTCGATTTTCAAAAACATCCAAAGCGACTTCAACCGCTTTATGTATTCTTTGTTTTTCAGTTGCTGATATAAACAAAATAGGGACATCTGTAAAGGGGGCAATTTTTTGTTTGATTTGTTCTTCAAAAATTTTAGACGTCATAGTGTTTTTCTCTATCAAGTCCCATTTATTAATTAAAATCACGATTCCTTTCCCCTTGCGCGAGGCCAGACTAAAAATGTTTACATCTTGCGATGTCATTCCTTTTTCAGCATCGACCATCAAAAGGCAAACATCGGATTCTTCAATTGCTTTCACAGCTCTAATGGTTGCATAAAATTCAATATTATCTTTTTCTGAACTCTTTTTTCTTAATCCTGCCGTATCTATCAGTATAAATTCTTTTCCATATAGATTATAAAGAGTGTGAATACTATCTCTCGTTGTACCGGCTACTTCCGAAACAATATTTCGTTGTTCTCCAATCAAGGCATTTAACAAAGACGATTTTCCGGCATTAGGCTGACCTACTATTGCTATCTTGGGCAAAGAAGATTCTTCTAATTGATTTTCCTTTGTCATGTATGATGTAATATCATCTAACAAATCACCTGTACCTGAGCCTGACAATGAAGAAATAAAATGTATTTTTTCAATTCCTAATGAATAAAACTCCGTTGCATCTACCTGTCTTCTTCTATTATCTACTTTATTTACTACAAGTAAAACCGGTTTTGTACTACGATGTAACAGTTGAGCAAATTCCTCATCTAATCCTATCACACCTGAAGTAACATCTGTCACAAACACAATAATGTCGGCTTCGTTTAACGCTATATGCACTTGCTCTCTGATTTCTTTTTCAAAAATCTCTTCTCCATTAGCCACATATCCACCCGTGTCAATTACATGAAACGATTTTCCATTCCATTCACTATCGCCATATTGCCTATCACGAGTTACTCCACTTATATCATCCACGATAGCTTTTCGCTCTCCGATTAAGCGATTAAACAAAGTTGATTTTCCTACATTAGGACGACCGACAATAGCAACAGTGTACATAAGTATTATTAATTTTTATTTTTGTATAGAAAAAAGAAAGGCAAAGATAAATCTTTGCCCCTTAATTTGGTTGCGAGAATAGGGATCGAACCTATGACCTTCGGGTTATGAGCCCGACGAGCTACCGCTGCTCTATCTCGCGGTGCAAAGGTAAGTAAAAAAACAGAAGTAACAAATTTGTTTGATGTTTAATATAAATAAAATTTATAATAAGAAATGATGATGCAAACAGAATATCAATATCATAATTAAAAAAAACACGATATGTTTTTAAAAATAAAATTATAAGTTGTTGATTAAGTACATACAATCATAGGCTTGAGGTATTGTTGTATTGGTTGCAGTTTTTTGCTTATATGTTGCTATGTTTGGTTGATATAAACAGGTTTCAATCTTTTACAATAGTTATTATCTGTTATATTTCGAAAAGTATTCATATATTTCTGGTCTTAGTTCTAAACCGATTCGCTCAAAAATGTCAAGCAGGTCAGTATATGCACCTTGTCCGCCAAGAAAGTCCCAAAATTCTGCTGCAACTTTTAATTCATTATCTAAGTCGAGCATGCCACGCATTGTCCAACGGTTATTTATTTTAATGCTTTTACTTTGTCAATGGTAATTATTTGGTTGCTTTCAATTACTTTAACTGTTGGTGGTTCTGAAAACTTGTAAGACTTTAATTCTTCAATAAGTTCATTAAATTCATTACTTGTCGCTACTACTACATTGTCAAGCCCAATTACATCACCGCTCTTAATTTTTGCTTTTACGCTTTTCGCTTCATTTTCTTCAAGTGTCACTAAAAAACTTAACGCCTTTCTATGAACATACTTTAAAGCGATTGCTTCTAAGTCGGCTTGTTTGTAACGTTCACGCAAACTTGTTTTAGCTGAAATGCAAGTCGGTCCACGCTCTGCTGTATAAAACATTAAGTCATAAATTACGTTTGGAACGAATGCAACCTTAGCACTCATATAAAGTGGTAAAATGTTTTCTCTAACACACAAAGTTGCAAGTATGTATTCAAAGATTTTTCCATTAAGGTTGTTGTTCCCTTCTGGGTGTTTTTGAAATGCTTCCCAATACGTAGAAATGTAGTCAGAAGGTTTTTTGTATTTAACATTTAAAAAACTTGGAAACAAACTGTCAAAAACAACTTCTGCTTTATTGTTTGCTCCTACTGTTATTCCTAGTTGGTTTAATTTACTCATTTTAATATTTTGATTTTAACTGCTTTTAAAACTTGCTCTGCGGTTGCTTGAATAGCAGGAACGGCAACGGAGTTGCCGAACTGCTTATATGCGGAAGCATCAGCAACCGGAATTAAAAAATTGTCTGGGAAGCCTTGAAGTCTTGCCCATTCTCTTGGTGTCATTTTACGAATTCCTTCTCTGTTTACTTCGCCTTTTATGTGAGTAGTAGGAGTGAAGTCTTTTATTCGCTTGTCAATTACTAAATTTCTTTCTCTGCCCATTCCGCCACAAACCACAGCATTAGCAATTCCTGTGTCGGGAATTATCTCAAATCCAAAGCCGTTTCCTTTGCTTTCGTGTCTTGACTTGTGGTTGTGAAGCGTTTGCAAATATTGGGTTGATAAATAGAATTTGGTTGGTGGAACTTGTCTGCAAACTTTACTTTTTTGTCAATTGGTTTTGGGTATTCAAATTCTGAAACCTTTGTGCTTTTAAGAAAGCCAACTATAAAAATTCTCTCTCTGTTTTGAGGAACGCCAAAGTCTTTGGCGTTTACAATTTCAGGCTTAGATAAAAAAAACTCAAACCATCTTGATTTGAGTTTTGAATATTTGGGCGTGCCCCTATCAGGTCGGGCTATACGCTGCAAGTCCTCGCTCGTTCCTCGCTGTGGGCCTTTCGCTACTATCCCTCACGCAAAATTTTTATCCAAAAATAGATATTCTGTCCAACCAACAGCCTCATCTATTCCTTTACAAAAAGCGATTTTTTCTTTTTCAGTCTCAAAAGAAAATTCTTTTGTGTTCAATTCAAGCTCTTCTTTAGTCAATTTTTCGTTATTAAAAACTTTATTGACTTGTTCTTTTCCAAATACTATTTTAACTGTGTATTTCATTTCTTGAAAATGTTTTGATAATGATAATCTAAAAAATCTTTTGAAGGCAAGAATTTATCTGGCAAATTTATTTTTTGATTATGATACTTTATAAAGAACTCATTTACGGCTTTCTCATTTGAGTATTCTTCAAAAAATTTTGAAACCAAAATTTTAAAATCTGGCGTAATAGTTATAAAGCCTTTGTCAAATGCTTTATCGTGAATTGAATTTAAGCAAACTCCATTGTGCGGATTGGTTCTATTATTTTTATCTTTAGCCCAAGGCACAATATGACTTGCTACCAAAAAGTCAGATATTGATAGGCCAGTTATACAACACTTTATATTATATGATGATAAAATCGTACTTCTAAAGAAATTTTGATTTACTCTTGTTTTTATTAATCTTTCTCTGTCTTCTCCTACTGGTAAATCAGAAATTTTAAATTCTTCAAAATCTTCAAGGTTTTTATTCTGGAATTGTGCAATCAATTTTTCACTTTCAAAAGCCAGTTTATCCCAATTACCATTAAATTCATTCCAGATTTCTTCTTCTAATTTACTTCCATTCACTAAGCCAGTTATGCCTTGTTTTTTTAATTCTGGGTCAAGCCTTCCAAAATTACCGACTTTCATATTTAAGGCAGAAGGACTGCGACCAATTATGTTAGCATACTTAATAATCGTTGGATTATTTTTACTACTGCTTTTGAATGGAATTTTACAATAAACATTAAAAGCAACAATGGTTTCTTCTCTTGTCCAATTATTGCTCTTTGACATTGTCTATTATTTCAAGGTTTTCAACACAATAATCTGATAAAATTTCATCCAATAGCTCTTTTGTAATATCAGAACTCCCGAGTAAGATAGTTTTAAATATTTCAATTCTATCGTCAGCTGTTAATTCGTTTAGTTTCTCATCGTCACGGAAAAATTTCATAAAATCTTCTCGTGATATTTTTTGATAATTCTCCATTTTATGTGGCATTTTGCGTTAGGGATTGAAGTGGAAATCCTTTTTGAGAGGAACGAACAAAAAGATTGGAACGGAAAGCCTGACCGAAGGGAACGCCCAAATCATTTTTATCTTTCACATTTTCAAGGAAAAATGCTTTGGGTTGCTTTCTTTTTATAATTTCTGCAACATCAAAAAATAAGGTTCCTCTTGTATCTTCAAATCCCCCACGTTTTCCGGCAATAGAAAATGCTTGACAAGGAAATCCCGCACACAAAACATCAAATCCGTCCGGAATGAATTTTTTAGTTTGTTCTTTTGTGATGTCACCAAATGGAACTTCACCAAAATTTGCTCTGTAAGTTCTTTGTGCTTCTTTGTCCCACTCACTTGTAAAAATACATTTACCGCCTAAATTTTGCATTGCCATTCTGAAACCACCAATGCCGGCAAACAAGTCTATGAATTTGAAAGTATAATTTTCCGGAGTTGGAAAAGGAACATCATTTACTTCAAAAAGTAACTGTTGCAAAGCATCTTCGGCAACCATTGAAAGATTGTTTTCTTCCTCTTGGAATTGAACATATTCTTTCAAAAATTTCAGAGCATCTTTCTTGAAATGTTTTGCAACACCATTATCAATATTGTGAAGATAATGAGTTATAACAGCTTTCTTGTGATTAGCCGCAACAGCTTCAACTAATCTGATTTGAAACCGTTTCCCGTCAAACTCATCAATTGATATTTTTTCTTTCAGTTTCATTTTATAGTCTTTTGAATTTTATTAATGCACTTATCTAAATTTTTAGTAATGTCTTTACCCCAAAATCTTAATACTTTCCATCCTTCTGCAATCAGTTTTTCGTTAACCTCTTTGTCACGCTCTATGTTTCGTTCAATCTTTGTCAGCCAAAATTCTTGATTGCTTTTGTGGTCAAACTTTTTTGTTTCCCAATCTTTTCCATGCCAAAACTCGCTGTCAACAAAAACGGCAAGTTTATATTTCTTGAAGGTCAAATCTGGCTTACCAAAAACAGCTCTGTCGTTCTTTCTGTATCTCAAACCTTGAGCAAACAAAGCTTTTGCAAGAGCAGTTTCAATCTTAGAGCCGGTGGCTCTAACTGCTTGCATATTCTTTCTTCTTTGTTCTGTCGTATGTTTATCCATTATTATTTTTATCCATTAATTCAAAGAAAATTCCCCAATAAGTGTGTCTTATATTTTCACCAACACCAAATTCAAGAAGCTTTTTTGCCTTAACATATTCTTCTTCATTCATTTCTCTTCCTAAATAATGAAATGCTTCTTCTTGCAAGTCTTCTTTTGTGATTGTAAATAGTATTTCGTTATCTACTTCCATAAAATAATTATTTATTTTTAGCTACTCCGTATTTAATTGTTTTCTCAGCAACTTTAAGTGCTTGAATTCCCAAATCTTCATCTTGAATTTCGTATAGAATTTTCTCACTCAAATATTGAATAAGCAAGGATTCTTTGTCGAGTTCAAGAATGTCTGCCAACTTAGTAATTTGTTCTCGTGTAGCTTTTCTCTCTCCACGTTCAATTTTACTGAGTATAGCTGTATCAATGTCGAGTTGAGCAGAAACATGTCGCAATAGCAACCCTTTTTTCTCTCTTTTCTCTCTGATTATTTCTCCGGTCGTTTTCAATTTGAAAATATTAGATTGACAATAATTGTCAAATGTAGCAAATCTTTTTGATTTGGACACAATAGACTTTAAATATTTTATCAACAATCTACAAGCTTATCTATAGTCTAAATAGAGGTGTCTTAAGAGTAATTTTGTTATAAATAATCTGTTTAAATACAGTTCATTCTACTCCGATTTTCATAAATTACTCAAATATGGCTTATATGAAATCCTAAAATCAAAAAGTTACTCATTAAAATTTTTCAACACTTTTCAGGTTAGGTTAATGAAGATTTTCAGCAATTTTATATTAAGGATATTTTAGATTTGATTAAGGTTGAACGTGGTGGTAAACTAACTAATATTTTTCACCTTTAAAAATTGTTTCGGCTATACCAAAAATGTATTTCATCCTGACTTGTCCGAATTAGGTCAGCAAAAAATTTTGTGTATAATTTGGATTAAATTTTGAGAGATTTCAGGTTTAA
>JBDHYI010000034.1:0-23624 GCA_039811265.1 Chitinophagaceae bacterium
ACCTTTGATTTGCTTCAAAGCTAATGATAATAATAGGTTCGGAAGTTTTGAGCCTAAAAAATGTCTATTAAGCCAATAAAATTTTAAATGAAATAATAAAAAAAGACCACTTATAAAGTGGTCTTTTTTGTTTTTTAAAATAATTAATATTCATCTTCATTAAAAAAGAAATCATCTTGGGTAGGATAATCAGGCCAAATATCCTCAATCCCCTCATAACTTTCTCCTTCGTCTTCCAATTCCTGCAAATTCTCAATGACTTCAATAGGAGCACCGGAACGTATTGCATAATCAATCAATTCCTCTTTAGTAGCAGGCCAAGGTGCTTCTTCTAAATGTGATGCCAATTCAAGACTCCAAAACATAATTTATAATTTTATAAGGTTTTAATTTTTCGCAAAAGTAAGATATAATTAATTTCTACCAAATCTTTATGTTTGCATTATGTTGGTAACAGAAAATATCACAAAATCTTATAATAAAACTCCCATTTTGAAAGGCATTAACATGAATGTAAATAGAGGAGAAATCGTGAGTATTGTTGGTGCTTCAGGGGCAGGGAAAAGCACTTTACTACATATCATTGGTACTTTAGACAAGCCGAATAGCGGTAAAGTTTGGGTTGATGGTGTTGATGTTTTTTCATTACCGGAAAAAAAGATGGCTCATTTTAGAAATACCAAAATTGGTTTTGTATTTCAATTTCATCATTTATTACCTGAATTCACAGCCCTTGAGAATGTTGCTATTCCCGCATGGATTAACAATATTTCAAAAGCAGATGCTGAAACAAAAGCGAAAGAATTATTAGAATTATTACATCTGAAAGATAGAATGTATCATAAACCAAATGAATTGTCGGGAGGGGAACAACAACGGGTAGCTATCGCCAGAGCTTTAATAAATAAGCCTTCTATCATATTAGCTGATGAACCTACAGGAAATCTCGATAGTAAAAATTCATTTGAAATATTTACTATATTAAATGACTTAAAAAAAGAAATGAATCAAACAATTATTATGGTGACTCATAATATGGAATTAGCAAAGCAATGTGACCATATTTTTAAAATTGAAGACGGAAAAACGGAATGAATAAATTCGATAAATATATTTTTAATTTTGAAAAAACAGGTTATTTCTCAAAATTAGCTATTGATATTGTTAATGAGAACAATGCTATCAAAGACTTTTTACAAGCATTTTCTTCAGATGAAAATATTTTAAAACAAATAGAATTTAAACAAAAACAAGAAATTGACAGAACGTTATTATGCGAAGTTTTAATAAATCAATATCAAGACATAACTCTTTCGCCGGAAGTACAATCTAATATCGAAGCATTAAAAAACAAGAATACTTTTACGATTTGTACGGCTCATCAACCTTGTATTTTTACAGGACCTCTTTATTTTATTTATAAAATTGCACATGCCATTAAAGTTGCACAATATTGTAATCAAAAATTTTCACAATATCACTTTGTGCCTGTTTTTTACATGGGTACAGAAGATAATGATTTGGATGAAATTGGGTCTGTAAAAATTTATCAACAAGCATACTTATGGAAATCGGAACAACAAGGAGCGTCTGGTAGAATGATGACCGATGATATGCAAACCTTAAAGCAACAAATTTTATCCCTGCTTGATTTGAATTGTCCTGACGAAAAATGGTTGTATGATTTGTTTAATAATGCCTATAAACAAAATACATTATCACAAGCAACAAGAGTGATTGTGAATGCCCTTTTTGAAAAATACGGGCTTGTGGTCATTGATGCAGATGAAAAAAAACTTAAAAAGAATTTTACTGAAGTAATCAAAAATGAATTGCTTCATCATAAATCTTTTAATCTCATTCAAGGTACTATTAAAAAATTAGAAAATTCTTATTCGGTACAAGCTAGGGGTAGGCAAATAAATTTATTTTATTTAAAAGAAAGTTTAAGAGAGCGAATTGAAGATTCAACAACAGAGTGGATTGTAAAAAATACGAATATTCATTTTGATAAAACCCGATTACTCAATGAAATAAATTCTTATCCTGAAAATTTTTCTCCCAATGTTATCCTTAGACCTTTATATCAAGAAATGATATTGCCTAATGTATTATTTTTAGGGGGAGGAGGGGAACTTGCATATTGGAGTGAATTGAAACCGATTTTTGAATTTTATAAAATTCCATATCCTATCATACAATTAAGAAATTCATTTTTGATTATTGATAAAAAAACAAAAGTAAAAATGAGCAATGCTCATTTAAAAATCGAAAACCTTTTTGAGAAAATGGAGGATAAGATAAAACAAGATATTGCGTCTTCTGAAGATATAAAACAATTAAGTACAGAGTTTGAAAAAATACAAAATGCTTTTGGGAAAATCGAAAATATTGCAAAAGGAATTAATTCATCTCTTTTTATAAGTACTAAAGCTCATCATGCTAAATTTCAAAAAATTCAAAAAAGAATAGAGGAAAAATTTTATGCTCATTTGAAAAGAAATGAACTAAACAAAATCAATATATTTAATAATATAAAATCCCATTTATTTCCATCAAACTCATTACAAGAACGAGAAGAAAATTTGATTCCGATTTTTAAGATGTATGGCAAAAGTATTATAGATACGCTTGTCGAATATCAAGAATGTTTGAAAAGTAAATTTATTGTTTTAGTTGAAAAAGATTAGCGAGATAAATAAATCACAGTAGGAAAGTGATCGCTATATCCATCATTCCATACTCCATTACTATAGCTGCGTTTTGGGTAGCCTCTGTAGTGGCCAAATTTTTCAACCATAAAACTCTTATTGAAAACTTGTGAGCCTATATATTTCAAGCCTTGATTTTCTTTAGCAAAAAAACCATACGAAATAATAATTTGATCAAACAAACTCCATGCATCGTTATAAGCCATAGTGCCTAAGCCTTTGCGATAATAATCATACCAAGGGTTAAATAAACCACCGGGCCTAACTTCTTTTATTTTGCTTTTTGCATTTAATACTTCAGTAATGCTTGCATTGATTGGGTCATCATTCATATCTCCCATAACTACAACTTTCGTGAGTGGATCAACAGCCATCAAAGAATCAATTACTTTTTTACTTACAGATGCAGCCAATTTTCTTTTTTCTCTTGTAATCGCTTCGCCCCCACGACGCGAAGGCCAGTGATTTACGAAAATATGTATTATGTCTCCGTCTAATTTCCCTATAACATAGAGGACATCCCTTGTAGGTCTATCTCCGGACTCTATGGGAACTGTGAGCGATTTTGCTCCTAATAATTTAAATTTTGCAGGGTTATACAAAAAGCCACAATCTACTCCTCTTTCATCAGGACCGTCAAATTGCACTACTTTCAGATTTAATTTAGACAATAAAGGATGAGCACAAAGTGTTTTCAATACAAATTCATTTTCGATTTCTGCAACACCTAAAAATGAAATTCCATCAGTCACTTGATCCGTTCCTATTTGAGAAATAACAGTCGCTAAATTTTCAACTTTTTTAATGAACACAGCCGGAGTATAAGCGTTTGCGCCATTAGGAGTGAATTCATCATCATTCGTTTTGGGATCATTGATAGTATCGTAAAAATTTTCAAGATTATAAAATGCAAATGCAAATTTTTTATGTTGATCGTTTTGTGCAAAACTTTTTATTGCGAAAAAAAATAAAATTATAAATGGTAAAAAGTGATTTTTCATAATGTCAAAATAACAACATAATCAAATACAAAAATGAAAAATATTTTATGAAAATAATTAAGGTTTATCGCCCTCATATACAACAACGGCTAATTTCGTATTGTCAACAGAAATGGCTAAGCGATAAAATTTCTCAATTCCGAAAGGTTGTAAATTTGCAATTTCTTCCCATTGCAAATGCTTGGTTTTAAATGGATTTTTTAAAATGTATAATTTACCTTCATGTCCCATTAAAATATGACCTTCTTGGGTGAAACAATAATCTTCTTCATTTGGTAAAACCTTTGCTAATATTGGGTTTTCGACATTGTTCTTTTTATTAAATGTTTTCATATTATCCGGTGCAACTGTTCTTAACACCCAATTGGAACTGTCACTTTTATCTAAAAAGACTACTTTACCTTTTGACCTTAAATTATAAAAAGTACGTCCGATATTTTGTGCAATAGTGTCGGCTTTATTTGCAGAAAGATTATGTTTTACAAGATAAAAAGGTTCAGGGAGCTCAAATGAAATAAATTCATTCTGATTAATCCATTCATAATACCCGATTGTTTTTAAAGCAGGTAAGATTTGTATAGGCTTTTTACCTTTTTTTGAATAGGAATAAAGTAGTTGTGTTTTTTTATCTTTTTCTACACGAACGCAAGAAATACGCTCCATATCCGGCGTGTATTTGGGTGAATATTCTGCTTCGTATTTAGTATGGGTAATCCGTTTTACTTTATATTTTTTCTTCGTAATATCTATTGAAAAAATCTCAACATTATTAGTATCTAATGCACTTACAAAATAGAAATAATTTCCATCCGGAGTAAAATAAGGTTGGTTATTATATCCTTTTTTCTTAGAAATTAATTGAGGGTTTGATAATGAAATACCTTTATTACTTTTTTTAATATCGAAAAAATATATACTTGTTAAAGGTAGTTGAGCAAAAGTTTTTGTAGATAAAAAAATGAGTATATAAAAAAAGGTTTTTTTCATCTGATAAAATTAATACAATTCGGTGAAAGAAAAATTACTTCCATCAAACAAACCTTTGTCACTTATTTTTAATTGAGGTATGACCAACAATGCCATGAAAGATAAAGTCATGAATGGTGAGTGTAGTGTGCAGCCAAGCGATTTTGCAGCTTCATTGATTTGTGTATATTCTATTGCAACTATCTCCGCTTTTTGAGAACTCATTAAACCGGCTACATCTAATGTTAAAACTTTTTTATGCTTTTGGGAAACAACAGCGATACCACCTTTAACTTTTATTAGTTCATTCACGGCATCACATATTTCTTCATCGCTACAACCAACGCAAATAATGTTGTGACTATCATGAGCAACGGTACTGGCAATAGCTCCTTCTTTTAAATTAAAATTTTTTATAAATGCGGTAGCAATTTTTTGATCGGAATATCTATTGACAACTGCAATTTTTAAAATATCATTTTGAACGTTACTAATTAAATTATTATCTTGAAAAAGAGGTGTAGCAAATATTGTATTAGTAATAAGTTGACCTTCGATTGCTTCTATGACTTTTATTTTAGTTACATTATTGGGACATATAGTTTTGAAATCATTTATTTTCTTTTTACTACAGTTAAAATGATTGACAGGTATTTCATCAATAGATTCAATATTCGATTGACCATTTTCAAAAACGGCAATACCTTTAATGAAAGTTTTTAAAATATTGAAATTTTTTATATCATCAATTATAATAAAGTCTGCATCATCGCCTTCTTTTAATAATCCAACGTTTAATTTATAATGATTGACCGGATTAATACAAGCAACTTGCAAAACTTTAAAAAGGTCGTTCCCTAAGTCTAAACTCCTTTTTACATGATGATTAATGTGATGTAATTCTAATTCATCAGGATGTTTGTCATCGCAACAAAACATCATATTCATATAATGCTCATCCAGCAAAGGAATTAAAGCATCGAAATTTTTTGCAGCGCTTCCTTCTCGAATTAAAATTTTCATTCCATATTTTAATTTTTCTTCAGCTTCTTCTTTTGTAAAACATTCATGGTCTGTAGTGATTCCGGCATCTATATATTTTTTTGCATTTTCTCCTTTAAGTCCCGGTGCATGCCCATCAATAGGCTTATGATATTTTTTCGCTACGGTAATTTTTTTCATAACCTCTTCATCATGATTTAACACACCCGGATAATTCATCATTTCAGACAAATAAAAAATGTCTTTTCTTTGAAGTAAATAATCAATATCTTTTGAATCAATAACGGAGCCTGCTGTTTCAAAAAAAGTAGCCGGTACGCATGAAGGTGCACCAAAATGAAATTTAAAAGGGACTTTAGATGCATTATTCAACATATATTCAACGCCTTCAATACCTAATACATTCGCAATTTCATGCGGGTCACTCACTGTTGCAACTGTGCCATGTTTGACTGCCATCCTTGCAAACTCACTTGGCAATAGCATGGAACTTTCAATATGAATGTGAGCATCTATAAATCCGGGCAATATATAATTTGTGCAAGGCTCTTGTGTCGGATATATTTTTTTTATTTTCCCATTTTCAATTTCAATACAAGCAGGGAAAATAGTTCTGTTTTCAATGTCTATAAAATGATGATAAAGTTTCATAAATACCAAAATTATATTAATCGGTATGGAAATAAAAAAAACAGCACAGAAATAAATAGGATATTACTATGCTGTTTTTAAGATAATTAAATTAAAACTGATTAGTCAAGCAAGTCAAATCGGTCGGCATTCATAACTTTTACCCAAGCATTGATAAAGTCATGAATAAATTTTTCTTTATTGTCATCTTGTGCATAAACCTCTGAGTAAGCTCTTAATATTGAGTTTGAACCAAAAACTAAATCTAAATGAGTAGCTGTCCATTTTACTTTTTTGGTTTTACGATCAACAATATTATAAATCTTGTCATTGCTTGGTTCCCAAGAATTATTCATGTCAGTCAAGTTAATAAAAAAGTCTGTAGTAAGAACTCCTTCTCTTTCTGTAAAAACACCATGTTTACTTCCTCCGTAATTTGTACCAAGTACACGCATACCTCCAACTAATACTACCATTTCAGGAGCTGTAAGTCCCATTAAACTTGTTCTTGCTAACATTAACTCTTCCGGTGAATTTTCAAAATCTTTTTTTAGCCAATTACGATATCCATCATGTATAGGTTCTAAAACATCAAAAGAATCAGTATCGGTCATTTTCTCATCTGCATCGCCTCTGCCTCCTGTGAAAGGAACTTTTATTTCAAATCCGGCATCTTGAATAGCTTGTTCAATAGCTGCAGCTCCACCTAATACGATTAAATCTGCAATACTGATTTTTTTAGAAAAATTACTTTGTATTTCTTCTAATTTATTTAAAACTTTATTCAATTTATCAGGCTCATTACCTATCCAATTTCTTTGTATTGTATGCCTTATTCTTGCTCCGTTTGCACCGCCTCTATAATCACTAACTCTAAATGTTCTGGCACTATCCCAAGCAGTTGTTATTAATTCGGAGCGACTTAATCCGCTATTTAATAATTGCTTTTTTAATTCTTCTATATCATTTTCATTTAAAGAATATTCAACACTTGGTATTGGATCTTGCCAAATTAAGTCTTCTGCAGGTACATCAGGTCCTAAGTAACGACTTTTAGGGCCTAAGTCTCTATGTGTTAATTTAAACCATGCTCTTGCAAAAGTTTGATTGAAGTATTCCGGATCTTTATAAAATCGTTCAGAGATTTCACGATAAATGGGGTCGTCTTTTAAAGACATATCAGCATCCGTCATAACCGGGTTTACTTTTTTACCGGGTATGTGTGCATCCATAGCTTTGTCTTCTTCTTTAATATTTACAGGCTCCCATTGGTTTGCTCCTGCAGGGCTTAAAGTTAATCTCCATTCGTAGTTTAATAATAGATAAAAATACTCATGATTCCATTTATTGGGAGTAGTAGTCCACGGTCCTTCTAATCCACTATAAACAGCATCTTCAGCTTGCCCTTTTCCATTTGGATTTTTCCACCCCAAACCTTGTTCTGTTACATCAGCGCCTTCAGGAGCAGGCCCTAATAATCGGGCATCGCCATTTCCGTGCATCTTGCCAACAGTATGTCCTCCGGCAATTAGAGCAACCGTTTCTTCATCATTCATAGACATTTCAGCAAAAGTTTTTCTTACATCTAATGCAGTTCTTTGTGGATTAGGTTTGCCATCAACTCCTTCCGGGTTTACATATATTAAACCCATTTGAACAGCAGCTAAAGGATTCTCTAAAGAGGAACGGTCTCTGTCATCTTTATATCGGTTTTTGGTCGCTGCCAACCATTCTGTTTCAGGCCCCCAATATGCATCAATTTCAGGTTGCCATATATCTTCACGCCCTGCACCGAAGCCAAATGTTTTTAATCCCATAGATTCATAAGCCATATTGCCGGCTAAAATGAATAAATCGGCCCATGAGATTTTATTTCCGTATTTCTTTTTTAAGGGCCAAAGCAATCTACGAGCTCTGTCTAACCCGGCATTATCGGGCCAACTATTGATTGGTGCAAATCGTTGATTACCGGTATTTGCACCACCTCTGCCATCGCTTTTTCTATAAGTGCCGGCACTATGCCAAGCCATTCTGATAAATAAGGGACCATAATGACCATAGTCTGCAGGTAACCAACTTTGTTCTTCAGTCATTAATTTTTTTAAATCAGTTTTTAATTCTTCAAAATTGATTTTTTTGAATTCTTTTCGATAATTAAAATCTTGCCCCAATGGGTTTCGTTTAAGATCATTTTGAGCTAAAATGTCTAGATTTAATGTATTAGGCCACCAATGTTTGTAGTTATGATTGTTTTGAGTGCTTGTTCCATGAAACACAGGGCATTTGCCTTTTGTATTGTTTTCCATATATGAATTTTATTTTAAACAAAGATACAAAATAAATATAGGAAAAGTTTATATATTTAAAATGTATTATTGTTAAAACCTATAATACAATTTCTATTTTTTAACGAATATAAGTTGAAGTTAAAAGATGAAAAGGAGAGATTTTTTTATTTATAATACTCCCAATTTTGCATTAAGTTTTATGCGATATAAATTTCAATTTCAATTAAATTATTTATATTTAAAATGAGGAGTAGTTGATTTATTGCCAACCGCCGCCTAAGCTTTTATAAAGATTCACGATGGTTGTTAATTGTTTTTCTTTTGTTGATATTAAGTCTAATTTAGCATCTAATGCATCTCGTTGATTTAATAAAACTTCTAAATAATCAGCTCTGGAATTTTTAAATAAAATATTTGCAATATCGATGGCTTGTTCAAGGTGTGCAACTTCTTGTGATTTTAATTGATAATATTCATTGATGTTTTTTTCTTTTGTCATCAAATTAACTACTTCTATAAATGCCCCTAAAATTCTTTTTTCATATTCATACATTGCTTGTATTTGACGTGCATTTGCTGCTTGAAAATTAGCTTTAATGGCGCTTTTATTAATAATAGGTCCTACCAAATCTCCTGCTAATCCGAATGCAATTGATTCCGGTAATTTTGCTAAAAAGGTTGGTTTGAAAGCTTCTAAGCCTAAGCTGGCTGTGATATCTAATGATGGATAAAATTCTTTTCGAGCAACTTCTACATCTAATTTTGTTGCTTTTAACTCAAGTTCTGCTTGCTTTATATCGGGGCGGTTATTTAATAATTGAGATGGTATTCCATTTGATATTGATAAAGGTTTGGTATTCATAAAAGCCTCTTTTGATCTAATAATGGGCTGTGGATAGCGACCTAAGAGTAAGTTTATTTGATTTTCTTTTTCTGTAATTTCTTGTTGTAATTCAAATTCGGATGCTTTAGATTTTACTAACTCAGCTTCAAATTTTTTAACTGCAAGCTCTGTTGCCGCAGCAGCTTGTTTTTGTACTTTGGATATTTCTAATGCTTTATTTTGTAATTTAATGTATTGTTGTATAATATCTAATTGATTGTCTAAGGATAATAATTCATAGTAATTGTTAGCTATTTCGGCGATTAAATTTGATAATACAAAGTTTTTTCCTTCAATAGTTGCCAGGTAATGAGATATAGCAGATTCTTTTTCGTTCCTTAATTTTTTCCATATATCTGCTTCCCAAACTGCCATAAATCCGCCTGAAAACTCTCCCAATATATCGGGAACTTTTTTGCCCGGTGTCATATCGGTAGAGGCATCTCCGGCACCTGTGCTTGTATAACGTCCAACTTTTTCAAAACCGCTACCGGTGCGGGCTGTAAAGCTGGGCATTATTTTTCCTTTTTTTAGTAATACATCTGCTTTACTTATATTTATTTCTTGAAGTACAATTAACAGATCTTGATTGTTGTTTAGAGCTATGTTGATTAAATTAGTCAAGTTTGAATCTGTAAAAAATTGTTTCCATGTAATGATTTCATGATTTTTCTCAGTATCTATTTCGGTATGTTGTAAAAAATTCGAAGGAATATTTTCGCTAATTTTTCCTTTTATAATTGTTGCTTTTGGTACATTACAATTTAAAAATAAAATTGATAATGCAACAAATAATATTCCATTTTTATATTTATAAATCTTGAAATTTGTCATCATGTTTATAAGGTTCTGTTTGTTCTGTTAATGGGTTTTCTTCTTCATATCTTGCCAATTTATTTTTTTCGGCAATGGTTCCAAATATGTAATATAATCCGGGAACAATGATTAGACCAAACATTGTTCCCATTAGCATCCCGCCTGCTGCTGCAGTACCAATTGTGCGATTGCCAATTGCTCCCGGACCTGTTGCCATTGCGAGTGGGATAAGACCGGCAATGAATGCAAATGATGTCATTAAAATAGGGCGAAATCGTATGTAAGCTCCTTCTACTGCTGCTTTTGCAACTGATATTTTTTCTTCTGCCTTTTTTTGTACTGCAAATTCAACAATTAGCACAGCATTTTTTCCTAAAAGTCCGATTAGCATAATCATGGCAACTTGAGCATAAATATTATTTTCTAATCCTAATAATTTTAAAAATAAAAAAGCGCCAAATATTCCAATTGGCAAAGACAGTATGATTGGTAAAGGCAAAATAAAACTTTCAAATTGTGCAGCGAGTATTAAATATACAAACCCTAAACAAATTAGGAATATATATATAGCTTCATTCCCTCTACTGACTTCATCTTTAGAAATTCCTGCCCAATCTATTCCAAAACCTCGAGGGAGTGTTTTGTCGGCCACTTCTTGAATCGACTTTATGGCTTGTCCGCTACTATAACCGTCAGCAGGGCTACCACTCACTTCAGATGAGTTATACATATTGTGTCTTGTAATTTCGGCTAATCCATATACTTTTTCAAGTTTCATAAAATCTGAATAAGGAACCATTTGATCTTTGTCATTTTTAATATATAGTTTTAATAAATCTTCTGGTAATGCTCTGTAATCAGGGCGAGCTTGCACTATAACTTTGTAGGGTCTGTCAAATCGAATAAAACTTGTTTCATAGTCAGAACCTATTAAGGTAGATAAATTATCCATTGCTTTTTGAATACTGACTCCTTTTTTCATAGCAAGTTCATTATCAATTTTTATCATATATTGAGGGAAACTTGCAGAATAAAAAGTAAATACAGAACCTAATTCAGGGCGTTTTTTTAATTCTTTTACAAAATCGGTACTTACTTGTTCCATTTTTTTATAATCACCGGATCCTGATTTGTCTAATAGACGTAATTCAAAACCTCCTGCAGCTCCATAGCCGGGAATAGAAGGCGGTTGGAAAAACTCAATATTTGCTCCCGTTATTTCTTTTGTTTTTTTCTCTAATTCTTCTATAATCTGTAAAGCTGATTTTTTTCGATGACTCCAGTCTTTAAGATTAATTAAACAAGTGCCGGAATTTGAGCCTGTTCCTTCTGTTAAAATTTCATATCCGGCAAGAGATGATACAGATTGTACGCCTTCTATTTTTTCGCACACTTTTTGAAGTTGCAAGGCTATTTGATTCGTTCTCTCTAAAGTAGAACCCGGTGGCGTTTGTATGATTGCATATATCATACCTTGATCTTCGCTTGGTATAAATCCGGAAGGTAAGCTGTTGCTCAAAAAGAAAATACCGGCACAAAAGAAGAGTAAAATGGGGATAGTAAATATTTTGCGAGTGACGGTTTTATGCAAGAAACTTTCATAGCGATTTGCTTCTTTTGTAAATCGAGAATTAAATTTATCTAATAATTTTTTAAGTAAGTTTGTTTTTATTTTGTGTGCTGAGTGTTTTTTTAAAATCATAGCACATAAGGCTGGTGTTAATGTCAATGCAACTAAGCCGGATAACATGATTGCGGATACCATTGTGATCGAAAATTGACGATAAAATATTCCAATAGGACCTGACATAAATGCAACCGGTATGAATACGGAGGCCATAATTAATGTTATTGCAATAATTGCCCCGCTGATTTCATGCATAGCTTCTTCAGTTGCTTTCAATGGGGAAAGATTTTTTTCTTCCATTTTCGCATGTACTGCTTCAATGACAACAATGGCGTCATCTACAACAATACCTATGGCCATTACTAATGCAAATAATGAAATGAGATTTAATGTAATGCCGAATGCAGACATGGCCGCAAATGCTCCTACTAAAGATACGGGGACAGCTAATGCCGGGATTAATGTAGAACGCCAATCGCCTAAAAAAATAAACACAACAAATGCTACTAAAATGAAGGCTTCAAAAAGGGTATGAATTACTTTTTCAATAGAAGCATCTAAAAATCTAGAAACATCATAGCTAATTTCATAATGCATTCCTTTTGGGAAATTTGTTTTTTGAAGGTTTGTCATAAGCGATTTTACTTCTTTTATAACATCGCTGGCATTGGAGCCATAAGATTGTTTGATAGTGATTGCTGCTGAAGGTTTGCTATTTAATGTTGAATAAATATCATACATAAAACTACCAAATTCAACATCAGCTATATCTTTAAGTCTTACAAATTGTCCATCAGGCTTTGCTTTAATAATAATATTTTCATAATCCGATTCTTTGTTGTATCGACCTGGGTATTTTAATATATATTCAATACTTTGGGCGCGTTTTCCTGAGCTTTCTCCTGTCTTGCCGGGTGATACTTCCAGGCTTTGCTCATTAAGAGCCTCCATTACTTCATCGGTAGAAATATTATATGAGGTCATTCGGTCTGGTTTAAGCCAAATGCGCATAGCATATTCTCTTGTACCTAAAATGTCAACAAAACCAACTCCATCTAATCTCTTTAACTCTGAAACGATATTGATGTCGGCGTAATTAAAAAGGAATTTTTGATCTGCTTTCGGGTCATCACTATATAGGTTGATATACATAAGGATATTAGGCTCTTCTCTTGTGATTTTTACTCCTTCTCGAATTACTAAAGGAGGAAGTTTATTTACGACGGAGGAAACTCTATTTTGAACATTTATGGCTGCAACATTTGGGTCTGTGCCGAGGTTAAAAACGACTTGAATAGATGCTTCTCCATCATTGCCCGCATCGGAAGCCATATACTTCATGCCCGGAATACCGTTAAGACCTCTTTCTAAAGGAATAATAACCGATTTGATAAGAAGTTCATTATTAGCTCCCGGGTATTCAGCAGTGATATTTACTTTGGGAGGAGAAATTGAAGGGAATTGAGTTACAGGTAATTTTATTAATGATAAAACACCTAAAAATACAATAATTAATGATATAACTATTGATAATACCGGTCTGCGAATAAATTTTTTAAACATATATTTTTATCTGGTTACCTTAATCTGCGTTTAATTTTAAGTTTTGAAGTACTTCTTTTGGATTTGTATATTTGGTTTGTACTTTTTGATTTTCTTTTACTTTTTGAACACCTTCAATTAAAATTTTATCTTCTTCATTTAAACCGGAGTCAACAATATAAATATCGGGTAATTCATACGCTATTTTGATATTTTGCGAATGAACTATATTATTTTTATCTATCGTAAAAACATATTTTTGATCTTGAATTTCATAGGTTGCTTTTTGAGGAATAACTAAGGCATTGTGTAGCGGGATAGACATTTGTATTTTGCCGGTTTGACCATTTCGCAAAAGGCTGTTTGGGTTCGGGAACTTGGCTCTAAATGCGATATTTCCTGTTTCATTGTCAAATTGTCCTTCTATAGTTTGGATTTCTCCTTGTTTAGGAAATGCTTGTCCATTAGCCATTATAAGTGTTACTTGTTTGCTACCACGTTGCGAAATATTTGTTTGATAATTGAGGTATTCGGGCTCAGAAACATTAAAGTAAGCGTAAATATTTGAGTTGTCGGATAAAGTGGTAAGCAAATCACCTTCTCCTACCAAACTTCCCAATTTTAATGGTAATCTATCAATAATACCCGAAAATGGAGCTTTAATGTCGGTAAATGATAAATGAATCTGAGCTAATTTTAATTCTGCATTTGCTGCATTCAATTTTGCCTTTGCCATAGCTCTTTCATTTTCTGAAATGATATTATTATTAGCTAATGTATTTGCATTTTTTAATTCAATATTTGCTTGCTCTACTTCTGCTTTTGCTTTAAGCAATTCTGCCTGATATATTTGTGGCATTATTCGAAATAACGTTTGTCCTGCATGAACATATTGCCCCTCATCAACATAAATCTTTTCTAAAAACCCTTTCTCCTGAGCTCTTATTTCAATATTTTTGACTGATTGTATTTGTGACACAAATTCTTTGTTGATTGCTGTATCCATACGTAAAGGATTTGTAATAGGGTAAAATGTACTTTCTTCTTTTTCTTCTTTTTTTGCTTTACAAGCTGAAATTGTTAAGATAATACTGAATAGTATTTTGGTAAATTGTCTTTTGGTAATCATGAAAAATAAAAAATTTATTTATAAGTATATAAAACGAATGTGAAGAATGCTTGCTTTGAAGGTATGCAAATGCATACAAGTTTTTTATAACTTAATTAAAGCGGCATTGCCTAGAATGGGAGTCTATATTCTAAGAGAGCGTATTTCCAAAAATTTTTTATTATGCTTTAAAAAATGAAAAATTGAATACAATTTTTTATTGTTATTTTTATTCAGAAAAACTAATAAAAAGCATAGTAAACTAATATTGAAAATAATTTGGGGAATAAAACCTATGTTATAGATATGAGTTTCATCTTCTATCGAATTAGAAAGACTTTTTTCAATTTCAAAGTCAAAAAGTAAAAATGAAAAATGATCATTTAACTGTGATGTTGAATTTGTTTGAAATAAATGTTCAGAAGTATTATTATGATTAGTATAAATAGGAGACTGAATAGTATTTTTTGCATAAATCAAATGGTTGCCATTACTGCCAATCGTAAAAAATAAAAAAACACTTGATATTAAAAAAAATAAAAAAACTCTCATTTAATGGCACGAAATTATATTAAGATTTTTTAAAAAAAATATACTTTAAAACTTTAACTCATATTTATAAATTCTTGCTCTTAATCTTTTATTTCTCATTTTTGTTAGTCACTTAAAGATAAGATTTTAATATTAATATGACTCAGATGTATTTCATGAAAAAAAATATTTGTTTATGATAACATAAAATGTAAATTTTCAATTCATTAAATTTTTACTTTCTTTAAATCAAATTAACATGTTGATGTTATCTAAGTATTTGAGTTGTTTAAAGCTTTGAGAACAGAAAAAGCCTTTAAAATAATTAAACCAAAATTTGTTAAATTTTAAAAGTATTTTATTTTTTTTCTCTTAAATGAAGTGCTTTATAATATACAATTGGGAATACTAAAAGTGTAAACATGGTTGCTGTTACTAACCCTCCTATAATAACTATAGCAAGTGGCTTTTGACTTTCTGAGCCAATGCCTGTACTTATTGCAGCAGGAAATAAACCAATGGCTGCCATTAATGCTGTCATTACAACTGGTCTTGTTCTTGCTTTAACTGCATTAATAATTGCTTGATTTAAATCGTTAAGAGTTTTAGCTTGTTTATGAAATTCTGAAATAAGTATTACACCATTTTGCACACAAATACCAAACAAAGCAATGAAGCCAACGCCTGCCGAAATGCCAAAATTAATTCCTGTAATGTGCAATGCTAATATGCCACCAATTAATGCAAATGGCACATTTATTAAAACATATCCTGCATCTTTTGCATTACCAAACATAATAAACAATAAAACGAATATGATGATTAAGCTAATCGGCACTACTTTGGCTAATTTATTGCTTGCTCTTATTTGATTCTCAAATTCTCCAGCCCAATCTATGGTATAACCATTATCTAATTTTACATGTGTTTTTACATTTTTTTGAGCTTCTGCTATTGTGCTTCCTAAATCTCTATCTCTAACAGAAAATTTTACACCAATAAAACGTTTAGTATTATCTCTATAAATAAAGGCAGGTCCGGTAACTTGTTTTATAGTGGCAATTTCTTTTAATGGTATTCTATTACCTGTAATGCTTGGTATCATTAGCATTAAAATATCATCTTCGTTTTTACGATATTCTTTATCATATCTAATTCTTATGTCAAACTTTTTTTCTCCTTCATATTTTTGAGTTGCAGTTTTACCACCAATAGCCATTTCTATTACAGCTTGTGCTTCTGATTTTGTTACACCATAAATCGCCATTTTTTCTTCATCTAAAAGAATGCTAATTTCAGGTTGTCCAATATTTCTTAAAATCCCAACATCTTTTACGCCCGGTATATCTTTAATTTGAGTAATTGCTTCATTAGCATATTCATCTAACTTATCTAAATTATCACCATAAATTTTTACTGCATTGGATGCTTTAATACCTGCAACAGCTTCTGCAACATTATCAATAATTGGTTGAGAATAATTATAAATTACTCCTTGAATTTTTGATAATTCTGTGTTCATTTCATCAACAATTTTATTTAGTTCAATTCCTTTTCGCCATTTGTTTTTTGGAATTAAATCTACCTGAAATTGAACAAAATAAAATCCATTTGGATCTGTACCATCATTACTTCTACCGGCTTGAGATAACACATTACTCACTTCTGGAAATTTTCTCAATTTAGTTCTAAGTTCGCCTGTTAGTTTTACACTTTCGGTTAATGACATACTCATAGGAAACTCAGCTGTAACCCATAATGCGCCTTCATTTAATTGAGGCAAAAATTCTGTGCCTAACCATTTAGTTGAAAAAATTGTAAGTACAAAACAAGCACTTGCAATAAAGAGTGTAAGTATTTTATGACCAAATGACCATTTGAAAGCTTTTGCAATTATGTTATTTATAAAACGAGTAAAGAAATTTTCTTTTTCCTTAATATTTTTATTGAGCAAAATCGAACTTAATACAGGCACTAAAGTAAGTGTAAAAATCAATGCTCCTAATAATGCAAAGCCCAAAGTCCAAGCAAGAGGGGAGAACATTTTACCTTCTACTTTTTCAAATGAAAAAATAGGAAGAAGGGCAGAAATAATGATGAGCTTTGAAAAGAAAATGGCTTTACCCATTTGAACACCGGTGGTACGAATAAGCCCCAACTTCGCTAAAGGATTAAAACGATCCATACCTATTTTATTTGCCTTATGATCTAAGGCTACAAATATCCCTTCAACCATTACTACAGCACCATCTATTATAATTCCAAAATCAATTGCACCTAATGAAAGTAGGTTAGCACTCATGCCTTTTAGCTTTAGCATTAAAAATGCAAACAATAATGCAAGAGGTATAACTATTGAAACAACAACTGTTGTACGCCAATCTGCCATAAAAATTAATACAATAAGTGTAACAAGTACAATGCCCTCAACTAAGTTGTGCATTACAGTTTCGGTACAATATGTCATTAAATTATCGCGGTCATAATACGTTACCATTTTTACATCTTTAGGTAAAATGGTTGCATTTAACTCTTTTATTTTTTCTTTTACACCTGCTAATACTTCACTTGGATTTTCATTTTTTCTCATTACAATAATTCCTTCAACAACATCGTCATTATTATTTAATCCCACTTGCCCTACTCTTGGCTTACTTGCTTCATTTACGGTTGCTACATCTTTTACTAATAATGGATTGCCATTGAAAATATCTACAATTGTATTTTCAATATCTTGTTTGCTATCTAATAAACCAATACCTCTTACAACAAATGCCTGACTGTTTTTTTCTATTACATCGCCACCCACATTTAAGTTTGATTTGCTGATAGATTCGTAAAGTTCTAATGGGGTTAAATCGTATTGTTGAAGTTTTAATGGATTGACGGATATTACATAAATTTTTTCCTGACCGCCAAAAGCTACAACATCTGCTACACCTGGCACTCTTCTAAGTTCTCTATCAATTGTCCAGTTTTGAATCGTTAATAAATCTCTGGTATCTCGTTTATTACTTTGTAAAACATATCTAAAAATTTCTCCAGTTGGTCCATAAGGTGGTTGAACATCAGGTTCAGCACCTTCTGGTAATGTAACATTTCGTAGTTGATTATTGACTTGTTGCCTTGCAAAAAAATCTTCAACATCATCATCAAAAATTATTTTTACTACTGATAAGCCAAACATTGTAGTGCTACGAACATTTGTTTTTCGTTGAACACTGTTCATAGCAATTTCTATTGGAGAAGTAACAAATCGTTCAACTTCTTCAGCGCTTCTGCCATTCCATTGTGTTACAATAATAATTTGTGTATTAGTTACATCAGGAAATGCTTCAATGGGAATTTTTATAAAACTAATAATTCCTAAAATAGCAATTAAGCCTACCCAAAAAAATGTAAAGAATTTATTCTTTAACGAAAAGGTGATTATGTTTTTGATAAATTTATTCACAGTAATTAAGATTAATCGTTTAATGCATCATAAACTAAAATTCCATTTTCTGAAATAACATTTTCATTTTCATTTAAGCCGGATTTTATATATGCTTTGTTATTTAAAATTCTATAAACATCTACTTCCCTTGTTTCAATGTTATGCCTATCCTTAAACACTATAACCCAATATTTATTTTTATTAAAAATTACTGCAGATGAAGGAACTGTAAGCATTTGTTTATTCTCTAAGTAGTTTACACTTACCGTACAGTTCATGTCAGGTTTTAATTTGAAACCGTTGTTTTGTATAGGTACTCTAAACTTCATAGATTTTGTTTTATCATCAATAACATTGTAAATTTTTTCAATTTTACCTACATATTTTTCATCTGGAAATGCAAGAGTGTTAACTATTGCTTCTTGATTTTCTTTAATTTGAGAAATATTACTTTCATTAACATACGCTACTGCCCATATAACATTTGTATTTACAATGATGAATAATGGGGCACTTTCGTCAGAACGAATAAGTTCGTTATTGTTTATATTTTTACTTATTACAAACCCACTCATTGGTGCAGTTACAGAAAAAATAGAACCTTTTTTCAGTTTGTAAATAGCATATATGTTTTTGATTCTATTGTAATTTGCTTTTGCTTTTTCTAATTCAATTTCAGCAAGTTTTACATCTCTTGCTGTATTTAATTTTCCTTCAAATAATTCTCTAGCAACTTGAAGATTTTTTTCGGCAATTAAAATTTCATTTAACACATCGCTTTTTTCTTTTTCATAATTCGCTACCTCACTACTTTGAATTGTTGCCAGTACTTGTCCTTGTTTTGCATAATCTCCCAAACCAACATTGATAGAAGTAACTAAACCACTTACTATTGCTGAAAATCTTCTTCTCTATTTTCGGCAAATAGCCAATAAACAATAACAAACATGATTCCAATTAGCAATATGTATGTTGCCGAGAAGTAGAGGAGTATTTTGTTTTTAATTTTCATTCAATGTCTATGTAATAGCCGTAACCAATTTTATTCTTTATACTATTTTTATTAAATGGTTTGTCTAATTTATTTCTAAGAAAGTTTATATATACTTCAATAGTGTTAGTATTGATATCAATAGACTCGCCCCATATTTCTTTAATTAAGTCTTTTTTCGAAACGATTTCAGATTTATTTTTAATAAGCATTAATAATATTTGATATTCTCTTGGAGTGAGATTTATAAATTGATCTTGCCGCTGTACTGTTTTTGTTTTAGTGTTAATTATTATATCATCTGCAATTAATATAGAACTTTCTTCTTTTGTATTTATATTCCTTTTGATAAGTGCATTAATTCGCATTAGAAGCTCTCGCATGAAAAAAGGTTTGGTAAGATAATCATCGGCGCCACATTCAAAACCTTGTACTTTATCTTCTAATTCTGAAAACGCTGTAAGTATTAAAATAGGAGTATGTTGATTATAAAGTCTAAATTCTTTGCATAAATCAAACCCATTTTTTTCGGGCAAATTCACATCCATAATGATACAGTCAAATGTTGATTGTTTTAAAGCCCTTTCTGCTAATTTTCCATCATAGATTGAAACTACATTTTTTGCATCAGACTTAAGAGCATTAGTAATATTTTGATTTAATGTTTTATCATCTTCTATTAGTAAGACTTTCATATTACAAATATACAATTACAATTAGGCAATAGAATTTTTAAAATTTATTATAATTCATATTTTTAAAATGCTTAAATAAACACTACTCTTAACTCTTAACTTCATTTTATCTATACTTATAATTGAGCTCTTAACTCTTATCTTTTAACTCTTAACTTTTCACTTTTAAATTTCTCTTTCACACTATCTACTACATCATAAACCATTGGTACTAAATACACCGTCAATGCTAATGACGAAAGTAAACCGCCAATAATTACCCAAGCCAATCCGTTTTTCCATTCGGCTGCTGTTCCGCTGGCTAATGCAATGGGCAACATTCCAATTGCCATTGATAAAGTTGTCATTAAAATGGGTCGCATTCGCTCTTTTCCTGCGGTAATCAATGCTTCTTTGTAATGTGTTCCTTCGGCTTTCAGTTGGTTGGTAAAGTCCACAATTAAGATTGAATTTTTTGTTACTAACCCCATCAACATTATCAATCCTAATAAAGCGAATAAGCTTAAATTGCTTAATGATAAATTCAAGGCTAAAAACGCTCCGATAGCTGCAACAGGAATGGCAAATAAGGCTACGAAAGGATAAATATAACTGTCATATAATGCCACCATAATCAGGTAGATTAATACAAAAGAAATTAACAAAACAGAACCTAATGCACCAAAACTGTCGTTTTGCCTTTTAATATCACTTCCCCAAGTCATTTGTATGCCGTCTGGTAAAGGATTTTTGTTGATATAAGCTACCACATCATCGGCTACTGTTCCTGACGGACGACCTAAGGCATCGGCAGTTAGTGTAACGGCAGGTTGACGGTCTTTACGCTCTAAAAGTGAGGGCGAATTGTCTTTTTCTATACTTGCAATTTGTGATACTTCAATGGGAACGCCCATTGGATTGATAATATTCAATTGTTTGATGTCATCTTCATTTTGGCGACTAAATTTATCTAACCATATACGAACGGGATATTCTGTTCCGTCTTCGGTTAAAGTGGCATCGTCATTTCCTGTAAAAGCGGTTCGTAAATTCACACCCACATAAGCCGTATTTAATCCTAAGCGTTGCATTTTATCTTTGTCGGGAATAACTTTTAGTTCAGGACTTCCTGTTTCTACTGAAAGACGAACATTATCCGCTCCCGGTATTTTTTCGATAATGGTTTTTAACTCATTTCCTGCTTGCATTACCTTACTTAAATCGCTTCCGCTTAATGTGATTTCAATCGGTGCGGTTCGTGGAATTAATCCCAATGCCATTATGGAATAATTTACTCCCGAAAAATCATTTTGTAAATCATCTCGTAGTTTTCGCATAAATACTTCCGTAGAAAGATTGTTGGTTTCTTTTTTGGGCTTTAATTGAACCGTAAATTCCGTTTTATTTGCAGAACCAACTCCCAAACTTCCCATTCCTGTACTCGGTCCGCCAACATTACTAAATACACTTTCTACTTCGGGTTGCTGTAAAATGTATGTTTCTATCTTTTTAGAAACTTTGTTGTTTTGTTCAATGGAAACATTTTTATCAAATTCTAATGCTAAACGAAATTTTCCTTGGTCGCCCGTTGCAATCAATTCTTTTCCGATAATTCCCTGTTTCATCATCACGGCAGTTCCAACAAAAAGTAAAAGAACAAAACTTGTAAAAATAAGTTTATGGTTTAAAACCCATTTCAATGTACCACTATACCAATTGATGAAACGGTCTAATTGTTTTTCAAACCACAATAAAAAGCGGTTAAAAAAGTTGCTTGGTTTTAAATTGTCCTTTTCTCCAATTCGCGAAGCCAACCAAGGTGTTAAGGTGAAACCGACTAATAAACTCGTTAAAACGGTTACAATAATAACTACCGAAAATTGTTTGAGCATATCGGCTACAAATACTTGTAAAAATAGAATTGGCACAAAAACGACTACGTCCACCAAAGTAATAGAAACAGCAGAAAAACCAATCTCCATTCGTCCTTCTAATGCTGCTTTTCTTTTCTCTTTACCCATATCCAAATGGCGTTGTATATTTTCTAAAACCACGGTGGCATCATCTACCAAAACACCAATAACTAAAGACATTGCCAAAAGCGTCATTAGGTTGAGCGTGTAACCTAATAGCCACATTGTTCCAAAAGCTGTTATTAAAGAAGTTGGAATGGCAACAGCAACGATTAATGCGTTTCGGTAACTTCTAAGGAATAATAGCATTACAAGGGAAACTAAAATGACCGCCATTATTAAATCGACAACTACTGAATTAACGGCTGCAATGGTATTGTCCGTACTGTCGTCTGTTACAACAAATTTCACATCAGAATTGGCATTGTGTTCTTCAATAGATTGAAACTTTTCTTTAATCAAGGTAGAAACATCAATAGCATTCGCATCACCTTGTTTTTTGACCATTAAACCAATACCTGTCTTTCCGTTAAAACGACTGTATGAAGTTATTTCTTTAATTCCGTCTGTTACCTCTGCTATATCTTTTACATAAACAGGGCTGTTTGAAAAAGGCATGGCTATTTGTACATTCTGAACATCTTGAATAGTGTTGAATTTTCCAACTAAACGAACGGAATTCGTCTCTGTATCTGTTTGTAGTTTCCCTGCTGGCAAATCAATTCCCGAACGATTGACGGCTTCAACGACTTGATATAAAGATAATTTGTAGAGTTTCAGTTTTTCTTTATCAACCTTAATTTGAATTTCCCGTTCTTCTCCACCTAAAATTGTAATCTCTGCCACGCCTTTCAATTGCTGGATTTGTGGCAGATAATCATCTTTCATTTTTTGATAAAACTCGGTCGGTTTTAGATTGCTCGTTGCACTTACGGACATTATCGGTAAATCGTTGGGAGACACCTTGCTCATTACAGGGCTTAAAATATCCTTAGGCAAATCCTTTCGGATATTGTCAATGTAGCGTTGAGCGTCCTGCATTGTTTTATCCAAATCTGTTCCATATTTTAGATTGGCAATAATTATGGATGCATTGGGTAATGATTTTGTAACCAAATAATCTACACCTTCTAAATTGGAAAGTGCATCTTCAATTTTTCGGGAAACAGAAGTTTCAACTTCATTGGGTTCGGCACCGGGATAAACTGTTTTAATTACTACAACAGGTTGGTTAAAATCGGGCATTAATTCATAACTCAAATTCTTAAAACCGATAATTCCTAAAAGTGCAAATACGCTGAAAAGAACCATAATCAGCGATGGTCGTTTTATTGATATTTCTGTAATATTCATTTTATTCAATTAAAAATTACGAATTAAGAATTACGATTTTTGAGGGTAATATTCATTTTATTCAATTAAAAATTATGAATTACGAATTACGGTTTTTGATGGTAATCTGAATTTTACCTAAAATCTTACAAATTTCTTCTGCATCATTCATC
>JBDHYI010000035.1:0-22759 GCA_039811265.1 Chitinophagaceae bacterium
ATTTGGGTTTTGTTGGAATCGCAATTATATACAGGCGTAGAAAGGGTTGCAGCAATAGCTTGATAGTTAAAATTAAAGATTTGATTAATCCCTTTTTGGCATTTATTTGAATCTATTACATATAAAAATTCATATAATCCATTTTGAAGATAAAGCTTTGATATTGGATTAATTAGTTTTACGCTATCTAAAATACCATTTCTTTTATAAAAAAACTTCCAGGGGCTTCTTCCTTCCAATGTAAAACTAATTTGAGTTTTATTGGAATCGCAATTATACTGAGAAATTATTGCACTAATGTTTGTTGAAGAGTCTTGAAAATGGTATTGTTTATTAATAAGTGATATACAAGTTTTTTTATCTTCAATTTTGGTTAAATCCAAAAGACCATTATTATATTTTTTCGAAAAAGAGTTACTCCAAATGGTATCAATATAAGGTGTATTTTCAAATGAAGAGTATAAATAGATTGGCCGTGTACCATTTGCATTCATGGTTAATTCAGTTAAATTAGAATCGCATAAATATTGTTTTTTACTAACAGAAAAAGTAGGGATAGTATCTTTTTTAAAAGAAATTAAATTACTTGTGTAACCTTTCTGAATTCCCCCATCAGTCAAGTTTTTTATTTGATATTGCCCTTCTGATTTAATGGTATAGAAAAAAGTATCTGTATTAGAAACAAGGGTCTGAAACAAGACATTGTTTTTATATAGTTTAAAATTAAAAGGAGGTGTGCCACAAAAGCCTATTTTTAATACCATACTATCTTTGTTACAAACATCGTTTTGTGGAATTATAAAAGCTTTTGGTTTTGCCTTTATACGTTGAATAAAGGTGTCTAATACATTACAAGGAGGAAAAGTATGATTGTTGAAATTATAAAAATAACTACATTTTCCAGGGTTGTTTAAATAGTTTTGAGTATTGTGGTATAAGTTTTCGTCACTCATTAAATATACCGGATCATTAACTCCATAAGTAAATAATGTATTTGTATTTAAACGATTAAATCTGTTTTTAACAGTATCTCGATGGAAGTAATAAACAGCACTTCCAAATCGGTTAGAGAGGATGTTTTTTGATGGTGGGTAAGTGTCAAAATATATAGAATAGCCACCACTAACAACGGTAGCATCCGGCTCTGTAAGCATCTGATTAAGAAGTGTAGTATAACCGCCTTCTGAAATTCCGAGAATAATTACTTTGCTATATTTCTTCTTTAATTCTTTTACAATAGCGATGGTTTCAATTAAATAATTAGTTGCTCCATGATGACCAACGCCTTCTCCATAATCATAAACATATTCACTTAGTTTTTTCTTATTCCAATAAAAAGCCCTCCAATCATCATTTGGTTTGCAAAATGTATAAACATCTCCGTGTTGTAAACAAGCATTTTTTACATTACAATAGTTGCAAGCATACCCGTTTCCTTGTAAAAACTGTGTTGTCGTGTTGGTGCCATTCCCGTGAATAAGCAAAAAGCCTACTTTGCATGAGCTTGGGTTATTATTACTGGGTGTATAAGCAAAATAGGTAGTATCTCTTTTCCCGTTCAATGTGAATGCCATTTGCATAACAGGATTTGACTGATTATAAATCCAAGGCAAAATAGCAAAAGATGCATTTACACTATTTGTATATTCAAACCCCTCGTTTTGAATATTATTATAAGTGTTGTCATTAAGATCTGAAGGAGTAAAAGGGAATGTATTATAAAAAAGGGTTTCAAAATCGTTTACTGTTTTGATAGAATCATAAACATACCATTTGTAAGGGTAATTCCAATAGGGTATATAGATTGATTGATTAAATATAGATAAAAATAAAGAACTGTCTGCCGGACTTAATTGACTATATGACATAAAACTTGTGAAAGAGAAAAATATACTTATGAATAAAGCGTAGATTTTTTTCATTTGGAAAATTTTATAACACCCAAATATAGCATATTTGAACCATTATAATGTAAAAACAAAATCAAGACACGTACTTAATATCATTCGATTACTCGAATTACTTTTGCCGGAACACCTGCTATTACTACATTAGACGGAAATGATTTTGTAACCACACTATTAGCTCCTATCGTAACATTATCTCCTAATTCAACCCCGGGCAATATCGTAACATTGCCACCTATCCAGCAATTTTTACCAATTTTTATAGATTTTACGGTATAATTATTTCTATTGATAAAATCATGATTGGAGGTTTGAATATTGATATTCCAAGCCCAAATAGTATCATCTCCAATTTCTAATGTGGAACCATCTGCTATGCCAATATAACAACCTCCACTAACTGCAAAACTTTTTAAAATAGCAGCATTTTTTTTATTGAAAATTATATTGTGATAGCCGGCAACCAAAGTTGTATAGTGTACCGGGTGCGGTACTTCAATATGATTTCTCAAAACTTTTTGAAAAAGCCAATTCGTTAAAAATAAATTGTTTAAAATGTCTAAATAATATTCAGAACCGATTACCTTATAAAACTTTTTAATAAACCATGCAAAAAATCTCATCATTGCAATATCTTATATAAATGTTTTCCAAAGATAGGGATTTTGTAAAAAAGATTTTCATAAAGACGTATGTCTATGTATTTACTTTTGATAAAATAAAAATACAAAGATGGTAAGGTTAATGTAGCACCCAATAAAAATGTTGGTATTGTATGAAATGACAACATATTTAAACCCCATTTTACTATAACTATACTTATTAAAGTTATCGCTATTATTTTTAATAGAGAAATAAAATCAATATATTGCTTATAATGAACATGTAAACTTTTTATTGTTAAATGCAACTGCATGAATGAAAGTACATAAACACTCGCAATAGTAGCTACTGCACAACCTAAAATACCAAATGTTTTTGAAAGAACTATGTTTAAAATAATATTTAAAAACATAAAAACAAAAAAACTATATAAGACATATTTCGACTTTCTTAAAATAATCAATACATCACTATAATTCTGAATACGGATCAATAATGCAAAACAAAATACTATAAACACTTTAGCACTTTCTAAATACTTTTCCGAGAAATAAATAGTGATAAATTCCTTGCTGAAAAACATAAAAAATAAGGCTAAAGGGAAAATAACAACTGCTGTGGTTGAAATAATTTTTCGTTTGCTTTCGGCTACTGCAACATAATTTTTCGCTTGAATATTCATAGACATATCTGCCATCATAATTGTTGAAATGGTAGCGTAAATTGTCCCAATGAGTGGAAGTTCCATACTCCCGTTTTTATAAATAGCATAATCATTTTCTCCAAAATAACCACTAATAATAAATCCGGCAATGTAGGTATAAGAATTTCCTAAAAGCTCAACTGCATATAGAGGAAGTCCAATTTGCCATATTTCTCTTAAAATCATTTTATCAAAATTACCTGATAATAAATTCGATTTTTTTAATAATAAAAGTTGAACGAAAGAAGAAACGATAGGCTCTAAGGCATATACTATCAAAAGAAATTCAACTGAATTAAAAACTTTCAATGCCACTAAAGCTAAAGTCAATTTAATAAAATTTGAACTGACACTCAAAGCCATTAAAAATTTAGTTTTATTAATGCGAATCAAAGCCTGATTTAATACTAAATTTAATTTTGAACCTATGATACTAATGCTGAATAATTTTAACCAATAGCCAAGTAATTCATTTTTAAATATTGCCGGTGCAAAAAATGAAAACCCAAAACACGATATAGCACCTAATATCCCACCATATAAAACAAACAGAAACACCGTTTTTAAACTATCTTCAAACTTTTTTTCAGGATTTGAAAATAGCATCATTGCGATTTGAATAATCGCAATCGAAAAAATTAAACTGATAACATCAGCCACTAAATTTACCTGACTATAAGAACCATAAATATTTTTATCTAATGCTCTTACCAAATAAGGAGTAAACAAAAATCCCAAAACAATATTTACTCCTTGTGCAATCGTTAATATGATAACATTGGCAGCTTTCTGGCTCATTAAGATTTTTAAAATAACAATGGCAAATGTAATATAATCAAATTGCTATTTGTAAACTAATTTTTTGGATGAGCTAAAAATAAATTTCTATTTTTCGGAAAAATATAACTCTTCTTTGCTGAAATCAATGTGAGGCAAAGACAATTTTAGTTGGTTTACTTTATTAAAATATTCTTTCAAAAAAGCTTGATGTGCCTTGCTGTTTTTATCTTTCGGAATATGCTGGTAAGCTTTGTATATATCTTCTGCTTGTTTCATAAAATTGTAACAGTTAGGATGAATACATGCCGACACAAACTGTTCCCAAACATATTTCGTTGCCAAATAATTCGGATGAACCAAATCTGCATCATAAAACCGATAATCTCTTAATACATCTACTACAAGCTCATAAGATGGAAAATAATATGTATCTTCAATAGAATGTACAGCCTCTATCAATCTGGCTTTGCTACGATTATTATCCACAACACCATCTCGAATATGTCTAACGGGGCTAATAGTAAAAATGATTTTGCAGCTTGGATTAAATACTTTCAACATGTTCATCATTTTTGTTATTGCCTCAATAATTTGTTCTTTGCTTAGTAAATCTTTGCTAAACCATTGATGTGGCGCTCTGTGATTATTTCCCACATAAAAATTTTTATTATTGAGAAAATAAGCAAATGCGGAGCCGAATGTAACAATAAGATGAGAGCAATTTTTTAAAAAATCATGATGTGAAAAAATATGTTGATTTATTTTTTCTAAAGCAAGCGACCGGTCTAAATTAGAAAATGCAGAATGGTGTTTCCAACTATGCCAATATTCATTCAAATTAAACAAATCATTTTCACTATATCTTTTATTCTCCATTACTTCACACAAAGCATCACAAACGCTTATAGGATTAAACATAATACCATGAGAGTTTTCCAAAACAAGAAATTTATTTCTCTTAAAATAATTAGAAATATGCTCAGTAAAACAAGAACCAGTCAAGTAAACTGAACTATTATAGTTGATTTTATAACTATAATCCTCAATATTTATGGGTAAAAAAAAATCCATTGTTTGTTAAAATGCCAATTAAAAGTAATTAATTTTAAAAAAAAACTAATTTAGAATGAAAAATAGTAAACACAAATTTTAAATAATTCATTAAAAAGAGTAAAAAATATTTTTTAACCAAATAGTACAAAAAACAAAAGATTAGAAGATATTGAATTTTAAAATCAAAAACAATATTGAGTAACTCTTTTCAAACTTTAACTCGGCAAAATTATAATATCCTCAAAAACTAACAGATACTCCAAAAGGAAATTTACTTGTTATTTTAGATAAAATAAAATGACAAAATAATGACATTTTTATCTAAAATCAAAAAAAAACGCTTTACAACAAGTTGTTAATCAATAAAATATAATTTTTTTTTGAAAACTTTGTAAATTATTCCATTCACATATTATATTTGCCCTCATTCAACTTTAACACAAAATTATATTAAACGGATGTTGGGTTATTTCAATCTTAAAACAAATAGAGCAAAAGGATTAATTGTATTTATAGCTTTCCTATTATTTTCTACTTCAAAATTATATGCAGCACCTGACGGAAAAGCACTTTTCCAAGCAAATTGTGCCGCCTGTCACAACCCCTATAAAGATGCAACAGGACCTGCATTGTTTGGAGTTGATACCAGAGTGCCATCTAAAGAATGGTTGCATAAATGGGTAAAAAACTCTATGGAATTAGTGGCAAGTGGAGATAAACATGCAAATGATGTTTTTAATAAATGGAATAAAATTCCAATGCCTCCATTCCCGGCATTGACAGAAGAAGAAGTTGATGCAATTATTGCTTTCGTCAATATTCCTAAACCAGAGCCAAAACAACCGGCTGTTACTGCATCAAAACAACCGGCAGGAGATACTGATAATACGTTGCTTTACGCAATATTAACAGTAATTCTTTTGGTAGTTGTCGCCGTCTTTACTTCAATCAATAAAGCATTGAGTAAAGCAGCCAGAGAAAAAGCAGGCTTGCCTTCTCCTAAAGATATACCATTTTATAGAAATAAAGTAGTTATTTCAATTGTAGCAGTTGTGTTAATACTTTCTTTTGGAGCATGGTTGACCAACGCATCAGAATTTGGGCGCCAAAAAAATTACATGCCGAAACAACCCATTTTTTATTCACATAAAGTTCACGCAGGTATCAACCAAATAAACTGTTTATATTGTCATACCGGTGCTGAAAAAGGACGTATAGCTTCAGTTCCATCTACTAACGTATGTATGAACTGTCATAAACAAATCAACGAATATACAGGTGCTGAAGACCACCCACTTATTTCCTTAGAAGGCGATAAAATAGACGGGACCGCACAAATTCAAGAATTATATAAATATGCAGGATGGGATAAAGATAAAAAAGCTTACAAAACAGATGCTAAAGGAAATATTTTAGCAACACCTATACCATGGGTAAAAATTCATAATCTACCCGACCATGTTTACTTTAATCACTCTTTACACGTAGTTTCAGGAAAAATAGCCTGTCAACGTTGTCATGGAAATGTAGAAGAAATGGATGAAGTATTCCAATCACAAGACTTAAGTATGGGATGGTGCGTAAACTGTCACAGAAATACAAACGTACAATTTGCAAACAATGACTACTATTCTATCTTCCAAAAATATCACGATGAAATCAAAGCAGGAACAAGAACTGATGTAAAAGTGAGCGATATAGGCGGTTTAGAATGTCAAAAATGTCACTATTAATAAATAGAACAAACAATTATTTAATATTTTAATTTTTTATAAAATAAAATGAGTAAAAAAATCTGGAGAGGTCTTGAGGAATTAAACCCAACAGACGAATTCAAAAAAGGAACAAAAAACGAATTTCAGGAAGATTTGCCTTTTGGTGATATACAAGAAATTGCAAAGGCACCTACTTCTAGAAGAGATTTTTTAAAATATTTAGGCTTTACAACAGCAGCAGCTACTGTTGCCGCAAGCTGTGAAATGCATGTACGAAAAGCTATCCCTTATGCAATTAAACCGGAAAACGTAACTCCCGGTGTTCCTCTTTATTTCGCATCTACTTATATTGACGGAGGAGAAGCAATTCCTGTAATTGTAAAAACAAGAGAAGGTCGTCCGATTAAAATTGAAGGTAATAAAGATTCAAAAGTAGCTACCGGTGCAGCAACCCCAAATGGATTTACTTCTGCCAGAGTTCAAGGCTCAGTGCTGAATCTCTACGATGCTGCCAGATTAAAATTCCCCCAAATTGATGGGAAAGAAGCAACATGGCAATCAGTTGACTCAAAAGTAACCAATGCACTAAATTCTTTAGGTAATAGTGGAATATATATCATCTCTTCAACTATCAATAGTGAAACTACCAAAAATGCAATCGATAAATTTATAACTAAGTACCCAAGTGCAAAACATGTTATGTATGATGCAATTTCATACAATGGCATCCTGGATGCTAATCTTTCTTCATTTGGAAATAGAGCTATCCCAACTTATAGATTCGATAATGCAAAAGTTATAGTAAGTATTGGAGCAGATTTTTTAGGTACTTGGATAAGCCCTGAAATGTTTGCAGCCCAATACAGTTTAGGTAGAAAAATCAGTGCAAAAAACCTATCCATGAGTAAACATTACCAATTAGAAGGTATGATGAGCTTGACAGGAAGTAATGCTGATGAAAGAGTAACTTGTTTGCCTTCACAATATGGGGCTATTGCTTCGGCTTTATATAATGCTCTTAACGGAGGAAGTACAGTAAGTGTTTCACCTACTGTAGATTCAATGATTAAAAAAATAGTAAAAGACCTAGGAGAAAATAAAGGAAATGCATTGGTTGTATGCGGTAGCAATGATGTAAACGTTCAAACAATTATCAATGCAATTAACCATTCTATTGATGCTTATGGCTCAACTATATCATTCGCAGCAACAAATAATACTAAAAAAGGAAATGATGCTGATATGAATGCTTTCGCAGAAGCACTAAAAGCAGGTCAAGTTGGGGCTGTAATGTTTTACGACTGTAATCCGGTTTATGACAACATTCATGGAAAAACTATCGCAGACAATATTTCAAAAGCAAAATTATCTGTTTCATTTAATGAAAGAATGGATGAAACTACCCAAAAATGTAGTATAGCTGCACCATCTAATCATTGGTTAGAAAGTTGGGGCGATGCGTCTATTTTGAGTGGCTATACATCTTTGATGCAACCAACTATTAACCCGCTTTTCAAAACTAGACCTTGGCAAGAATCATTATTGAAATGGGCAGGTGAAAATATTTCACATTATGATTTCGTAAAACAATATTGGCTAAACAAATTAGGTAGCCAGTCTGCTTATGACCACGCTTTGCAAAATGGATTGATTGAACCTGATACAATGCCAATGGCAAATGCTAACTTCACCGGTAATATTGCAGAAGCATTATCTGCTGTAAATGCTAATAAAACCAATACTGAAAATATAGAGTTAGTTATATATGAAAAAATAGGAATCGGACGCGGTGCAGCTTGGAGTAACAATCCATGGCTGCAAGAAATGCCAGACCCTATCACTAAATGTACTTGGGATAATTACATCATTATGTCACCGGCGAGAGCCAAAAAAATGGGTGCTGAATGGACAGACTTAAACGAAGTACAACGAAATAAAAAAGTATTTAAAATAAAAGCCAATAATGTTGAAATAAAATTACCTGTACTTGTTTTACCCGGAATGCATGATAATGTTGTGGCTGTAGCAGTAGGTTATGGACGCGATAAAAATGTTGGTAAAGCAGCTGCAGATTTAGGAATCAATGTTTATCCGCTTGTAGGAAAAAGTGCTAATAATACACCAATTTACAATATTACAAATGTAGAACTTACACCTACAAATGAAAAATACGAATTGGCAATCACTCAAACACACTTTGTTTATGAAAGTGAACGCCCAATTATTCATGAATTTACTTTCGAAGAATTTAAGAAAAATCCAAACGAATTATACGAAGAAAGAAAACACTCACTATCACATTTTACTCATGGCTATGAAGACGGACACGACTCTCATGGCGGTGATGCCCATGCCGAAAATCATGCAGATGATGATAATTGGGAAGACGCATATAGAAAAAATGGAACTTTATACCCAGTGCATCCATCTTTAGGGCTTAAATGGGGTATGAGTATAGATTTATCAACTTGTATCGGTTGTGGTGCTTGTACTATAGCCTGCCAAGCAGAAAATAATGTATCGGTAGTTGGTAAAAAAGAAGTTTTAATCGTACACGATATGCACTGGATACGCATTGACCGATACTTTTCAGGTGACCCGTATAATTCTGACTCAATTCAAACACTTTTCCAACCAATGCTTTGCCAACATTGTGACAATGCACCTTGCGAAAACGTATGTCCTGTAAATGCTACAAACCACAGCTCTGAAGGCCTTAATCAAATGGCTTATAATCGTTGTATCGGAACTAGATATTGTGCAAATAACTGTCCTTACAAAGTACGACGTTTTAACTGGAAAGACTGGAACGAAGCAGACTCATTCGCAGATAATGCCTATTCTGATGGACGCAGAGATGATATCAATAACGATATTACAAGAATGGTGCTTAATCCGGATGTAACTGTAAGAAGTCGAGGGGTAATGGAAAAATGTAGCTTCTGTGTTCAAAGATTGCAATACGCAAAAGATACGGCTAAAAAAGAAGGTAGAGTATTAAGAGATGGTGAAGCAAAAACAGCTTGTCAAACAGCCTGTCCAACGAATGCTATTGTTTTTGGAAACGTAAATGATAAAGAAAGTGAAATTTATAAATATAGAAACATAGATCAAAAAGAGAGAGTATTCCATGTTTTAGAAGAAATACATACATTGCCAAATATAAACTATTTATCAAAAATTAGAAATACGGATGCTTTGCAAAGCGCAAAAGGTGCTGAATCAAATCATCCGGCTTAAACGGGCTAAAAAATAAAATCTAACAACAGTTTAAAATAACTCTTGGAGAAAAAAAATAAAACAAATTATGCATTTAAAGTACGAATCGACAATCAGGGAAGCACTTGTAGATGGAATTAAGAATTACCATCAAGTAACAGAAGACATTTGTGCGCCTATAGAAAATAAACCAACAAAACTTTGGTACATAGGGTTTTGGCTTTCATTCTCTTTACTTATGTTTGGTGTATTTAGTGTTACTTGGGAAGTATATTGGGGAACAGGAGTTTGGAACCTCAATAGAACAATCGGATGGGGGTGGGATATTACCAACTTCGTATGGTGGGTTGGTATAGGGCATGCTGGTACTTTGATTTCGGCAATCTTGCTCCTTTTCCGTCAAGGATGGAGAACCGGTGTAAACCGAGCCGCAGAAGCAATGACTATCTTTGCGGTAATGTGTGCCGGTCAATTCCCGGTTTGGCACATGGGACGTGTTTGGGACGCCTTTTTTGTACTCCCTTACGGAAATACAAGAGGTCCGATTTGGACTAACTTCGTTTCTCCACTCCTTTGGGACGTATTCGCTATATCTACTTATTTTACCGTATCATTATTATTCTGGTATTCAGGACTAATACCCGATTTCGCTACAATCAGAGACAGAGCTAAAACGAAATTTAGAAAAATGGCTTATGGTATAGCTTCTTTCGGCTGGACAGGAAGTGCCAAACATTGGCAACGTCATGAAATGTTGTCATTGGTATTGGCGGGGTTAAGTACACCTCTTGTACTCTCTGTGCATACTATCGTATCTTTCGACTTCGCTACATCAGTAATTCCGGGATGGCATACAACTATCTTCCCGCCATACTTCGTTGCAGGTGCGGTATTCTCAGGTTTTGCTATGGTACAGACCTTATTAATTATTACAAGAAAAGTATTACGCTTGGAAGATTATATTACGATAGGACACTTAGAGGCAATGAACAAAGTAATTGTATTAACAGGTTCTATCGTAGGGGTAGCTTACTTGACAGAGTTATTCATAGCATTCTACTCAGGGGTACTATGGGAACAAGAAGCTTTCCGTTTAAGAGTTTTAGGACCTTATTGGTGGGCTTACTGGGCAATGATGACTTGTAACGTCGTATCTCCTCAGTTATTTTGGTTCAAAAAATTAAGAAGAAATGTATGGTTTACTTTCTTCATGAGTATAATTGTAAATATAGGAATGTGGTTTGAACGTTTTGTAATCATTATGTCTCTTCACAGAGATTATTTACCATCAAGCTGGAGCTATTACACACCAAGCTGGCCTGAAGTTGGATTTTATTTAGGATCATTTGGGTTATTTTTCACTTGTTTCTTCTTATTTGCAAAATACTTCCCGGTTATTGCCATTGCAGAAATTAAATTTGTATTGAAAACAAGTGGTAATAACTACAAAAAAGAAATGGTTAAATACGAAGAAGAAACAGACGAACATTTTTACGAAGAACAATCTCATCATCATTAATATTTAAAACACTTTTAACTAAAATAAAAATGAGTATCAAAAAATTTGCAGTGGCAGTTTACGATGACGAAGCAGTTTTATTCCCTGCTGTCAAAAAAGTACGACAAGCCGGTTATAAAATACATGACGTATATACACCGTTTGCAGTACATGGGCTTGACGTAGCTCTTGGGGAAAAGGAAAGTGATTTGCACATAGCCGGTTTTATATATGGTATCACCGGAACAAGTACTGCATTAGGGTTTATGGGTTGGATTTATACCATTGATTGGCCTCAAAATTTTGGAGGTAAACCTTTCTTTGCTTTACCTGCCTTTATACCTATCACTTTTGAGCTTACAGTTTTATTTGCTGCTGTTGGTATGGTTTTAACGTTTTGTTATTTAAATCAAATCATGCCCGGAGTAAAAAAGCATATCTTCGATAAAAGACAAACTGATGATAAATTTGTAATGGCTATCGAAGTAAGTGATGAGAATGCTGCAGAAACTGAGGCATTCCTAAAATCAACCGGTGCAGAAGAAACAAATATTCAAATAGCAGAGTCTGACTGGTGGTACGGACGTTTTGATAAAAAAGAAGAATACGAAATTCAACAACAATTAGTATAAAAAATGATGAAAAATAGTTTAACATATATCTTATTTATTGGGTTAAGCACTTTGATTTTATCGTGCAGTGAATATAATAGAAGACCCGGAAGAGTCTATGCTCCGGATATGTTTTATTCTCAAGCCGTAGATTATTACAATGGCACTCAAAAAATTGAAAAAGAACATGGTTTCTACAATAAAACGCCGGTTGCAGGCACAATCGCCCAAAATCAAGATTTGCCCGACAATATGACAGAAGAAGATACCACTTATGCAAAAACTTATACCAACCCCTTTAGCTTAACAGAAGCGGATTTAGATGAAGGAAAACGGTTGTATAATATCCAATGTGGTATTTGCCATGGTACGAATTTAGATGGAAACGGGCCACTCTATGCAAGTGGTAAATTTGCAGCTATGCCCGCAAATCTTAAAGGAGAAAAATACTTAGCATTCACAGAAGGCCAAATCTACTATGCAATTAAATTTGGTAAAAACGCAATGGGATCTTATGCAAGTCAATTAAATAACAAAGAAAGATGGCAAGTAATTGCTTACATTAAAAAAGTACAAAGTGAAAATGGTGGCAGTCCATTCACTATGTTAGACAAAAAAGAAACAGCACAAAATACGAGCACAACTACAGATACAACAAATTCAGAATCAAAATAAATTTAAAATCAATTAATCAATATTAAATATATTAAAGATGTTAAATCAAGAGTTTAAAATACCTGCAAAACTTAAAACAACCAGTTTAGCTTTACTCGCAATTGGAATTATAACATTGTTGGCAGGAATATTTGTATTACTGATGAGTAAAGATCAAATGGATCAAACAAGATTTTGGGCATCTTTACTTACTAATAGTATTTTCTTTTTATTATTATGTCTTGCAAGTGTATTTATTTTAAGCGCTACTTCATTGGCTCAAGCAGCTTGGATAGTTTCATTTAGAAGAATACCGGAATCAATAGGAGCTGTAGTTTGGGTATTTGCGCTAATTACAGGTATCGTGTTATTAACTATTGTCTGGACTAATAATTCTAATATTTATGCATGGTTGCAAGATGGATATAACCCTAAAAATTCACTGAACGCACTTAAAAATATATTCCTGTCAAAACCATTCTTTACATTTTGGACGGTTTTAGTACTCGCTCTTTGGAGTTGGTTCGGAACTAAAATTTATCAACTTTCTGTAAAACAAGATACAGCTAAAAAAGGGGAAACGAAAATATACTGGAAAAATTTTAATGTTTCAGCAGGTTTTATTTTTGTTTTTGCATTAACACTCGCTTCTACTATTCCTTGGCTTTGGATAATGAGCTTAGATTCTCATTGGTTTTCTACTATGTTTAGCTGGTACACGTTTGCAAGCTCTTTTGTAAGCGGTATGAGTTTGATTATGCTTTGGATGCTTTATTTGAAGAACAAAGGATATTTAGACATTGTAAATAACGAACATGTTCATGATGTTGGTAAATTTATGTTCGCATTTTCAATATTTTGGACATATTTATGGTTCTCTCAATATATGTTGATTTGGTACGCCAATATATCTGAGGAAACCGTTTATTTCCAAATTAGAATCAATGGACCTTATAAAATTTTCTTTTGGTTAAATGTCGTTTTAAATTTTGTCGCACCAATTTTGATTTTAATGCCAAGACCAACAAAAAGAAATTATTTTTTTGTAACTTTGGTTGCTGTAATTATTCTTTTAGGTCATTGGATTGATTTTTATCAAATGGTAATGCCCGCAACAGTTAAAGAAAATTGGCACTTAGGTTGGTTCGAAATCGGTATAGTTTGCGGGTTCATTGGTCTTTTTATCTATTTGGTTAGCAACAAACTGACTAAAGCACCTCTGGTACCACAAAACAACCCAATGATGAAAGAATCAATTATTCATATTAGTTAATTTATTAAAATATATAAAATAAGAACATGTCAGGATTATTATTAGTTATACTTGTAATTTTAACTTATGTAATTTTATTTCAAATAGCGAAGTCTAGCGAAATAATTGCACAAATTCAAGGAGAAGAAGCCTATGATAAAAAAAGAAATAATTATTTGTCATATACAATGCTGGGCTTATTGGCTATTATTTTCATCGGAGCCTATTATTGTCATAAATACTTAATGCCCATGATGCTTCCAAAAGCAGCATCAAATCATGGTGAACAATATGACTGGTTATATGATGTCACGACAATTTTAACTCTTGTAGTGTTCTTTGGAACGCATATTCTCTTGTTTATTTTTGCATATATCTATCGAAGAAAAGAAGGAAAAGTACCCTTCCATTTTGCACACAATAATAAATTGGAAGTTGTATGGACTACTATTCCGGCTTTGACTTTAGCCGTTTTAATTGGACTTGGACTTAAAACATGGTTCACAATGACTTCTGACGCTCCTAAAGGATCCATGAGAATTGAAATCATAGGAAAACAATTTAACTGGATAACAAGATACCCCGGTAAAGATGGAGTTCTCGGTAAAAGATATTTTACAAATATTAATGAAAAAGATAATATCCTTGGATTAGATTGGGATGACCAAAAAACACATGATGATATCGTTATCCCTAATGGCGAATTGCATCTCGTAAAGGGAAAACCCGTTGAATTGATCATCGGCTCAAGAGATGTCGTACATGATGTCGGATTACCTCATTTTAGAATGAAAATGGATGCCGTTCCGGGAATTACGAGCCGAATGTGGTTTACTCCAACGATCACAACCGAAGAAATGAAACAAATAACAGGCAACCCTGATTTTGTCTATGAAATTTCTTGTGACCAAATGTGTGGTAAAGGTCATTATTCTATGAGAGGAGTTGTAATTGTTGAAACGCAAGCAGAATATGATTCATGGCTCAGAAAACAACAATCATATTATTCTCAAAGAAGTGTTGCAGTAAATAACGATAACGAATCAATTATCAAATCCTCATTTTCTGATAATAAATTATCATTGAATACTAAAAAATAAATATCAAAATGAATAACGAAGCTATATTAGACATACACAATCAACAAGGTCATCTTCATGACACTCATTCAGATCATGCTCATACTGAACATAAACAACATTTTATTACAAAGTATATTTTCAGCATGGACCATAAGATTATATCTAAGCAATTCCTTATTACAGCGATGTTTTGGGCCATTGCAGGAGGCCTGATGTCTGTTTTTTTTAGAATTCAACTCGGGTTCCCTGATGATACTTTCGTTGTATTACAAAAGTTTTTAGGTGATTGGGCGCATGGTGGTAAAATGGACCCTGAAATTTATTATGGATTAGTAACTATGCACGGAACAATTTTAATATTCTTTGTATTAACAGGTGGTTTAAGTGGTACCTTTAGCAATATGCTTATTCCTCTTCAAATTGGGGCAAGAGACATGGCATCTCCTTTTCTGAATATGCTTTCTTACTGGATATTTTTTATATCAAGTATCATTATGTTCTCTTCTCTATTTATTACTACAGGTCCAAACTCCGGTGGATGGACTACTTATCCTCCTTTAAGCGCTTTAAAAGAAGCCTCAATAGGTTCAGGTTTGGGAGTCGATATGTGGTTAATAAGTATGGCACTTTTTATCGTTTCATCATTATTGGGTAGCTTAAACTATATCGTTACTATCTTAAATATGAGAACTAAAGGAATGAGCATGAATAGATTACCTCTTACAATTTGGTCTTTCTTATTTACTGCTATTGTAGGTGTTTTATCTTTCCCGGTACTACTATCAGCAGCCGTTTTACTTCTTTTCGATCGTCATGCAGGTACCAGCTTTTTCTTATCAGAAATATTTATTGCAGGAAAAGCTTTGCCACACGTAGGAGGCTCTGCAATTTTATACCAACACTTATTCTGGTTCTTAGGACACCCCGAAGTATATATCATTATATTACCTACTATGGGTATCGTTTCTGAAATACTTTCAATTCACTCCAGAAAACCAATATTTGGATACATAGCAATGATTATTTCTATGATGGGAATCACTTTCCTATCGTTCTTAGTTTGGGCTCACCACATGTTTGTTTCGGGAATGAGTCCTTTCGTAGGAAGTGTGTTCACTTTATTAACTCTTATGATTGCTATCCCATCTTCGGTGAAGGTATTTAACTGGCTAACGACTATTTGGAGGGGAAATATCAAATTCACTCCGGCAATGCTATTTGCAATAGGGTTCGTTTCTGTATTTATTTCAGGCGGTCTTACAGGCTTACATGTCGGTAACTCTGCATTAGACGTGCATTTACATGATACATATTTCGTAATTGCACACTTCCACTTAGTAATGGGTGTTGCAGCTTTCTTTGGTATGTTTGCCGGTGTTTATCATTGGTTCCCTAAAATGTATGGACGCCAAATGAATAATACGTTGGCTTATATTCACTTTTTTATTTCCTTCTTAGGAGCTTATGTTATATTTTGGCCTATGCACTACGAAGGTATGGCAGGTATGCCAAGACGCTACTTCGATTACTCAAATTGGGAATCTTTCAAACAATTTGCCGAAATCAATAAGGTTATTTCTATTGCCGCTATAATAGTGTTCTTTGCACAATTGTTATTCTTATTGAATTATTTCGTAAGTATTTGGAAAGGTAAAAAGGTTACAACTCTTAATCCATGGAAAGCAAACACGCTTGAATGGACTACTCCTATCAAACCTGAACACGGAAACTGGGAAGGAGAAATCCCTGAAGTGCACAGATGGGCTTATGACTATAAAAATAATGGTGAAGGAGGTGACTTTATACCCCAAACAGTACCCTTAAAAGATAACGAAAAGGACCATGGACACTAATCCGCTTTAGATTATACTGATTTTAAAATCTAAAAGGGGATTGATATGTTGATATTGAAAAAAATTGTTGATTACCAACAATTAGTAAAATTTAATCTTAGCTCACTCGTAGTTTTCTCAAGTGTGACGGGCTATATAATAGCTCCAGATTTAAATATTACTTTTCTTAATCTTGTTTTACTCGCATTAGGAGGCTTCTTAGTTACGGCTGCAGCCAATGCTTCCAATGAATTGTACGAAATTCATACCGATAAGCTCATGCGAAGAACTATGAAACGACCTTTGCCGGACGAAAGAATGAGCCCCTTTGAAGCTGTTATTTTTATTGTAATGGCGCTTTGTTTCGGTGTCTTTATTCTTTATCACTTTTTTAATTTGCTGAGCGCAGTTATCTCTTTTATCAGTTATATCCTTTATGCTTTTGTTTATACTCCCCTAAAAAGAGTTTCCCCTATAGCTGTCTTTGTTGGTGCTATACCGGGTTCACTACCCTGCACCATTGGTTGGGCTGCTGCTACAAATGATGTTTCTTCTATTTCGGCTTGGACTCTCTTTTTTATTCAATTTTTCTGGCAGTTCCCTCACTTCTGGGCTATCGCATGGATTGCTAACGAAGATTATACAAATGCAGGCATGAAAATGTTACCCCGAACGGGTAAGGTAGGCTACTTTACCGCTTTTCAATGTGTTTTATACAGTAGTGTGTTAGTCCCCTTAAGTGCTTTGCCTATGTTTGTCAATTTGGGTTCTTATATTTCTTTAATTGGCTTGCTGCTGGCAGCTATTTGGATTTTATATAATTCAACTTTATTCTTGAAAGACAATTCTGATAAAAATGCAAAAAAAGTATTATATGCTTCTTTTGTATATTTACCCATGGCTTTTTTTGTTCTTATTATTGATAAATTTATTTGATTTTTTTCAGCTTCTAAATCAATTACCTATTTTTTAATTATAATACGAAAGTCCTATCTTATAACGTTTATATCAAAATATATAAGTTTATTCCATAAAAACATGCTAAATTGAGCAAATCGTTTAAAAGAATTTTTTGTAAGTATAATGTTTTTATTTTCGCTTATTAATAAACTTTTTGTTTCGTATAAGGAACTCCAAAAAGTTGTATTTTGTATTAAACCCTACAAGATTAAATCCGGATTACGTATTAACATTGAATTTTGAGCTTCTACACCACACTTAAGCCCTTTTCATATTGTATTTCCAATAAAAATCTTATTTAAAAATCCTTATTACTAAACCATAGTACTTTTGTAAATTAAATTATTAAAAAACTACAATTTGAACTTATTTGTGTTTCTATTGCGTTATCTGGGTTGAATTATGATTTTTGAGTAATTCAAATTAATTTGAAGTAATTTTTTTGTAATAAAGAATATAATGCATAACTCGACTTAAATATCTGAATGCACAAAAAAGACACCATTTTTTAATTTTTTTTTTTGAAAAAATTTTACCTCAATTTTTATTCTAAAATTAATCTAAAATAAATGGAATTATTAAATATAGTGTATCCAAATTTAATTAATAATTAAATAGTTATGTTTTATATAAAATGATCCATGAAAAAAATAAAAAATAAATTAAATGATAACGTCAAAAGATATCGAATTATTTTTAAAAAAAAAATCAAACTTTAAAAAAAAAAAATACGTTAAATAAAATTAAAAGCATATATTTAACACTTCATTTAACTAATTGGTAAGATATGATTAAATTTTCTAATATTAAAAGCGCATATTTATTAGTATTTTTTATAGGATTATTCAGTATTTTCTCTCTGAAGATAAATGCACAAACAATAACCGTAACTCCTTTGCCAAACAATAACCTGTGCGCTTGCCAAACTTTAAATGTTAGCTATACCGCAACCGGGGCTTTTGCACCTACTAATATTTTTTTGGTGCAATTGTCAAACAATTTAGGAAATTTTGGGGCAGCAACCAATATCGGAAGTCTTACCGGTAACGCTAATGCCGGCACTATCACTTGTACCATCCCTTGTAATACTCCTTTCGGTACAATGTATAGAATAAGAATAGTGAGTAACTCTCCTTTTGTTATTAGCCCCGATAATGGAACAAATATCACAATCAATCCAAGCCCACAGGTAAATATTACACAAACAAGCGGTAACTGTGTAGATACACTTATCGCTAATGTAACTTTAGGACAGGCAGGCCCTCCCCCCGGATTAAAATATTATATCACCAATTCCCCACCTTGGGGCTCTCCAAGTAATGTAAATGAAATGAATGCCGTGTTCGGTGTGGGTAACTGGATTCAAGGAAGCTTTTCAGCCCCTGCTCCGGCTACGATCTTTGCTCCGGGTACGCAATTTGTTTTCTTGGAAGGAAGTGATTTTAATGCTACTGCGCTTAATACTTATATAACTACCAATATAACCCTTATCGAAAACTGGGTAGCCGGTGGCGGAAGGCTATTCTTAAATGCAGCTCCTAACCAAGGTCCTCAACAAAACTGGGGATTTGGAGGAGTTGTTTTAAATTATATTAACCTTATACCGACTATTCCAAATGATGTTAACGGAGTTGCAATTACTAATCCGGCACACCCGATTAATGTCGGTCCTTACACTCCCTTGGATCCAAATAACCGATATACCGCTAATTATTTTGCTCACGCTGATATATTAAATGGGGGCACAAAACTCATTCAACGATTTAATGCCCCTTATGAAGCTGTTTTGACAGAAAAAACGTGGGGTGCAGGTCTTGTGCTTTTTGGAGGAATGACTACATCAAATTGGCATAATAATGTAAACCCTTATGTCAATCAACATGCAGTTAATTTAAGAAAAAATATTTTATACTATACAGCCGGTACAGTATTGGCACCAACCTATACTTATGTGTGGCAACCCGGTGGTGCTACAACACAAAAAATTGTACCACCTGCTTCCGGTATTTATACTGTAACAGTTACCACAAATGCAGGTTGTACCGGTACGGCAACTTATAACTATACACAATTAAACCCACCACCAACGGTAACGATTACCCCTTCAGGTCCATTATGTAATGTAGGGAATATAGTTACATTAACGGCTAATCCGGGTGGTTATGCAGATTATTTATGGGATAATGGTCTTCACACACAAACAAGAGTAATTGCAGCTCCGGGTACCTATTGGGTTCAAGTAACTAATGCAGTTGGTTGTACAGCAACGGATACTATACATATTGCTCTAAATCCTGCTATCACTCTTTCGGCGGTAGCCTCTCCACCTATAAACTGTTTTGGAGGTACTACCAATTTGTTTGCAATGGCATCAGGAGGAACACCACCTTTCCAATATAGTTTAAACGGAGGACCTTATCAACCGACTAACTCTTTCCCAAATACTCCGGCGGGTACTTACACTATAACGGTAATGGATGCTGCCGGTTGTACCAAAACGACCACAGTAACTATTACACAACCACCGGGTATGAACATAGCCATAAACATACCACCGGTTGCATGTAATGGAAATGTAAATGTTACCGTCAATGTAACGGGGGGAATGCCGGCATATCAATATAAACTTAACCTTGGAGCATTCCAACCATCTAATATTTTTACAAATGTAGGAGCCGGTAATTATACAGTTACTGTTCAAGATGCAAATGGATGTACACAAACGAGTACCTTTGCTATTGCTCCACCAACCAATATCAACGTCACGATAAATGATATTAATAATGTCTTGTGTAATGGGGCATGTACGGGGTCGGCTCAAGCTTCTGCAACAGGAGGAGTACTACCTTATACATACTCAATTACCCCACCGGGCGTGATTAACCCAAATACCGGTGTAATGACAGGTTTATGTGCCGGCACTTACACAGTAACTGTAACCGATGCTAACAATTGTACGGGAACAGTTTCTTTCACTATAACAGAACCACCCGCTTTGGCACTTACAATTTTGAACCCCGTAAATATTACATGTAACGGAGCATGTAACGGAGGTGGACAAGCAAGTGCTACCGGAGGTACTCCTGCTTATACATATAGTATAAATGCACCGGGAACCATAAACCCAACTACCGGAGTAATGACAGGTTTATGTGCCGGCACTTATACAATTACAGTTACAGACGCTAATGGCTGTACAGAAACTACCACTTTGGCAATTACTGAACCGGCTACACTTAATTGTATAATTCATAACTCAAATCCTCCAAACTGTACTCCGGGATGTAATGGTTCTGCTGATGTGATTACTATCGGAGGTACACCGACTTATAACTATACAATTTCTGGAGGCGCTAATATAAATGGAGCCGGTTTGGCAACGAATCTGTGCGCTGGTATTGTTTATACAATTACAGTTACAGATGCTAACGGCTGTACTGCTACTACAACTATACAGTTTACACCACCAAATGCACCAACTATAGCAATTGTTGATACTACAAGTCCAACTTGTACTCCTGGTTGTGATGGTAGTGCTACAACTCAGGTAACAGGTGGTATTGCACCATTTACCTACACAATAAGCGGTGGAGCGAATATAAACGGAGCCGGTTTGGCAACGAATTTATGTGCCGGTACAGTATATACGATAACAGTTACAGATGCTAACGGCTGTACCGGAACTGTGACAGTCCAATTGACAGCACCGAACGCACCTACTATAACAATAGGCACTACAACAAGTCCAACTTGTACCCCTGGTTGTGATGGTAGTGCTACAACTCAGATAACAGGCGGTACTGCACCATTTACCTACACGATAAGCGGTGGAGCTAATATAAATGGAACCGGTTTGGCAACGAATTTATGTGCCGGTATTGTTTATACAATCACAGTAACGGATGCTAATGGTTGTACTGCTACTACTACTTTACAGTTTACACCACCAAATGCACCAACTATTACTTTAGGCACTACAACAAATCCAACTTGTACCCCTGGTTGTGATGGTAATGCTACAACTCAGGTAACAGGCGGTACTGCACCATTTACCTACGCGATAAGCGGTGGAGCTAATATAAACGGAGCCGGTTTGGCAACGAATTTATGTGCCGGTATTGTTTATACAATCACAGTAACGGATGCTAATGGTTGTACTGCTACTACTACTTTACAGTTTACACCACCAAATGCACCAACTATTACTTTAGGCACTACAACAAATCCAACTTGTACCCCCGGTTGTGATGGTAATGCTACAACTCAGGTAACAGGCGGTACTGCACCATTTACCTACACGATAAGCGGTGGAGCTAATATAAACGGAGCCGGTTTGGCAACGAATTTATGTGCCGGTACAGTATATACGATAACAGTAACGGATGTGAACGGTTGTACCGGAACAGTAACAGTCCAATTAAATGCACCGAATTCACCAACAATAACGATAGGTACAACAACGGATCCAACCTGTACCCCTGGTTGTGATGGTACAGCTACTACTCAAGTGAGTGGTGGTACTGCACCGTTTACGTATGCTATTACGGGAGGTGCTGCGATAGATGTGAATGGTAATGCAAGTGGTTTATGTGCGGGTACTGTATATACGATAACAGTAACGGATGTGAACGGTTGTACCGGAACAGTAACAGTCCAATTAAATGCACCAAATTCACCGACTTTAACAATAGGCACAACAACCGATCCGACTTGTACACCGGGTTGTGATGGTACAGCTACTACTCAAGTAAGTGGAGGTACAGCACCGTTTACCTATACGATAAGTGGTGGAGCTAATATAAACGGAGCCGGCTTGGCAACGAATTTATGTGCGGGTACTGTATATACAATCACTGTAACGGATGCGAATGCATGTACTGCTACCGTAAC
>JBDHYI010000036.1:0-21151 GCA_039811265.1 Chitinophagaceae bacterium
CTCCGACTGCTTCTGATACCATTGAGGTAACCATAGAGATACAATTTTAAAAACAAAGCATCTTCAAAAGAAGCTCTACCTGCTTTTTGTTTTTCTGCTTGGCAGAGGGATTTAATCTCTAACTTTTTCAAATCTAATTTATCTACAAAGGCATCAATAAAGCGGACTTCATTGTCTGCCGAAATAGAGCTCGTGCTGAGCTTGTCGAAGCACTTCTAATGAAGAAAATGTAATTTGGAAACGGTCAAGACCTAGAATAGTAGGCATTTTTAGAAGATTTACTTTAGCCCATGAAGTTACAAAATTGTTTTGTATTTTTGATAAAATTTGTGAAATATTTTTTTCACAGACTGCCGTTGTGCGTCAGCATTTCAAGACGGTGCTAAAAAACAAATACTGATAAAAATCTACTTGACAAACCAAACTTTATTGAAAAAATTTTGTTTCCTAATTGGGAAATTTATAACTTTGACAAAAATTATGAATGAATCCAAACTTTGACATTGAATTATTGCCTGAAGCAATTGAGTTTTTAGAGAACCTTGACGCAAAAGCAAGAGAGAAAATTTATTACAACATCAAGAAAGCTCAATTTGTAAACGACAATGAACTATTCAAAAAACTAAACGACTTCATTTGGGAATTTAGGACTTTGTATAACAGTAAAGCATATCGACTTTTTTCATTTTGGGACAGAACAGACGGAAAAGAAACTTTGGTAGTGGCAACACACGGAATTTTGAAAAATGTCTTGTCCTAAAATAGGTTTACACAAAAATGTGTAAAAATGGACAATAAAAGTAAAGTCATTTCAGGACTAAAAACTGGAAAAATCATCATTCAAAAACCGAATAAATATTTTACGGATTCTGAAAAACATCATATCATTCAGGAACTTCTAAGTTCGGGTTGTACCAAACGAGAGATATGGGAAAAATACACCGGACAAGAAGAAGAACACGGTCAACTACTTCGTTGGATGCGGGTATTAGGTTATGATACATCCGTTAAAACCAGAAGACCTAATTTTACAGCCAATAATACGGATACGGTTATGGTAAAAAAAGTAAAAACAGAAGATAAAACAATCGAAGACTTTGAAACACTTCAATTGAAAAAAAGAATAGCGGAATTGGAGAATCAGCTCAAAGATGCAGAGATGAAAGCTATTCTGTTCTCTACAATGGTAGATATTGCAGAAAAGGAATTTAATATTCCCATCCGAAAAAAGTACAATACCAAGCCATCGAAGAAATGAAAAACAACTTTCAGAACATAGGACTTGCCAAGCTATGTTCTTGGCTTGGTATGAGCAGACAGGCATATTATCAAAACTCGTGGAAAGCAATAGATACTACCATTGAGGAAGAGTTGATATTACAACAAGTAAAGCAAATACGGCAAAATCATCCAAGATTAGGAACAAGAAAGCTGTACGACAAACTACAAGCTTTTATGCTTGAAAACAGTATTAAAATGGGTAGAGATGCTTTGTTCAATCTACTAGCAGCTAATCACTTATTGATAAGAAAAAGGAAGCGTAGAATAACAACCACCAACTCCTATCATTGGCTAAGAAAATATCCTAATTTGATAAGAAATTTTGTACCCACAGCACCCCATCAGCTTTGGGTAAGTGACATTACTTATTGGAAGATAAATGCCCAAGAACACTTGTATATCAGCTTCATAACGGATGCCTATTCTCATAAAATAGTCGGTTATCAAGTAGCTGAAACCTTAGAAGCTATCGAAAGCGTCCAAGCCCTGCAAATGGCTCTCTCTGCCTTTGAAGGGGCAGAGAGCCATTTTCCGCTCACGCACCACAGCGATAGAGGTATCCAATATTGTAGCAGGGAATATGTAAAGCTATTGCAGGACAACAACATTCAAATCTCTATGACCGAAAATGGCGACCCTTTAGAAAATGCTATTGCAGAAAGAGTAAACGGAATCATCAAAGAAGAATACTTAAATGCTTATGAAGTCAATGATATTAAAGAAGCCAGAGGATTATTGGACAGGGTAATTCAGTTGTATAATAATGACAGACCACATTTAAGTATCAGTAACCTTACACCCAATCAAGTACATCATTCACAAAACCCACTAAAAACAGAGAAGTTATGGAAGAATTATTATCAGAAAAAAACTATATTTGTAAACCAATGTCAGGAATAAAAAACAACTGTAAACTAACAATAGGATTTAATATTTAACTTGTAAACTTTTTTTAGGACGATGCAAAAGACTCAGAAAGCACCAACAAAAGAAATAAAAAAAGCAGAAGAAATTAGAAAACAATATTTAGAATACAAGACAAAAAATAAATAATATGGCAACCAATAAATTTAAAACCGTTTCGCTTGACACAATGATTGACAAACATATTGGAAAGCGAGGTACAGAAAAAAGAGAAATTTTTGAAAATGAATTGAGAATTGACTTGTTAGGACAAGCCATAAAACTCGCTCGACAAGAACGCAATTTGACACAAGAAGAATTGGGTGAACTTGTAGGCGTGCAAAAAGCTCAAATTTCAAAAATTGAAAACAGTGTGAAAAATGCAAGATTTGAAACTATTATGAAAGTTTTTGAAGCTTTGGGTGCGAAAGTGAACTTTAATGTTGAACTAAATAACAAAAAATTAGCGTACTAAAAAATATGCCGAACGCAAATATATAGGGCTTAAACGCGTGTAGCGTAGCGGATCAGCGATTTAAGCCCCTGTTGAACTGAGGCTTCGGTAGCTTAGTTTTCTGTTTCTTTCTATGGGGTTTCAATCATTCGCTGTAGTTCCGGATGTAGCGTTCCGAGAACTCTTTATCATTGGATCGCTATTGTTTGAAGCACTTTTTTACTTTATAGCTGAGTCTTTTCTCTCTTCACAGGTGTTCTTTTTGTGGTTTCAACTCTGCTTTTTGCCTTTTGTTTCGTTTCTGGCAACAACGCTCCCTGTCCGCCTTTCAATCCGGCATCTTTAAGAAAAAGTACAAAGAGCTTAAACAGATTTTTTAAAGCATTGGGTTTGATTTTCCTGAAATCGGCTATGGTATGATAATTGGGTTGAAGTCCTTTGAGCAACCATTGCAGTTCTACATTTCTAATGGATTCTTTCTCCAATCTCCGACTGCTTCTGATGCCATTGAGGTAGCCATAGAGATACAATTTTAAAAATAAAGCATCTTCAAAAGAAACTCTACCCGCTTTTTGTTTTTCTGATTGAAAGAGGGATTTAATCTCTAATTTTTTCAAATCTAATTTATCTACAAAGGCATCGATAAAGCGAACTTCATTATCTGCCGAAATAGTATCTTCTAATGAAGAAAATGTAATTTGAAAACGGTCAAAACCTAGTATTGTAGGCATTTATGGCTTTGTTTTATGAAAGCATGAAGTTACAAAATTGTTTTGTGTTTTTGGTTATATTTGTGAAATATTTTTTTCACAGAGTGACGTTAGTCAGAAGGCTAAACAGACAGCACAACTCAACATTGAAATGTAAACACTGAATATAAGTATGACAAATCCAAAAGTAGATTGGTTTTTCAATAAATCGGAAAAGTGGAAAGAAGCCTATCAGGAACTACGCGAAATCACGCTTGACTGTGGTTTGACAGAGGAATTAAAATGGGGTTGCCCTTGTTATACCATCGAAAAAAGCAACATCGTTTTGATGCACGGTTTCAAAGACTATTGTGCATTGTTGTTTATGCAAGGTGCTTTATTGAAAGACCCGAAGAAAATTTTAGTTCAACAAACCGCCAATGTTCAACCAGCAAGACAAATCCGTTTTACCAACGTTGAAGAAATATTGAAAAACAAAACAACTATAAAGACATACATCAAAGAAGCGATTAAAAACGATAAATCGGGTTTAAAAGTTGAAATAAAAAAAACAACCGAATATGAAATACCCGAAGAGTTTAAAATTGCATTAAACGAAATGCCTGAACTAAAAACAGCTTTCTACAATTTAACGCCTGGCAGACAAAGGGGATACTTACTCTATTTCTCCTCTGCCAAACAATCAAAGACAAGAATGGAACGAGTTGAAAAATACATTCCGAAAATTCTTGACAACAAAGGCTTGGACGACTAAAAAGCCCGTGCTGGCAACATGAACTGTGCAAAAAACAAACATTTTAAGCAATATTTTTTACGTAGTCATCTTGGTACAAAGTACCGTTTTTTACACAGCCGAATACTTGTTTTAAGAGTTTGTTGCAGATAGCTATAACTGCTGATTTTTTGTTCTTGCCATTGGCAACCAACCGATCAAAAAGTTCTCTACAAGCTCGGTTGTTTGTCTTAGCATTTAAGGCACACATATACAAGATATTCCTGATTTGTTTGCCGCCTTGTTTGCAAATTTTTCGCTATTGATGATGTTCTTACCAACAACACATTTATTCCCTTTCCCTGTTTTTAGTTAGTCATAAGAACAACAAGGGCGAAAAACCCAAAAATTTTTTATTATATTTAAAAATTAAAACTATAAAATTGTTTTTTTAGACAGATTGACATTGGCAGACATATTTTGAACGCAAAAAAACGAAAAACAAACTGAAATGATTTTTCCCTTGACGAAAAAAAAATTCTTTTAGGAATATGATACTAAATAGCGTACAGTCAAAGGTAAGTTACAACTGTCAAGTATTTGAATTAATGGTATAAATCCACTGCCCAAAAAATAAAAGTTGTATTATCGTACAACTTTTTTTGTATCTTTGTATTAAAATGGAAAATGAAAAATACGACACATTTTCATGTACAAAGAATATTTTACAGACTTTTACAAGAAACAAAAACCAAAAGTAAAGGAGAAAATTCTTTGGACATTTAAAGTTATAGAAAACATAGAGCAAGTTCCAATTGAATATTTGAAACATATAGAAGGGACGGATGGTTTATATAAAATAAGAGTTCAAATGGGATATGATATTTTTAGAATTTCCTGTTTTTTCGATGAAGGGAAGCTTGTTGTGTTAGCAAATGGATTTCAGAAGAAAACACAGAAAACACCAAAACAGGAAATTGAAAAAGCATTAAAAATAAAAGAAGAATATGAAAACGACAAAAAATGAAAACTTGAAGTCTCTTGACCAATTTATTGATGAACAATATGGTAAAAAAGGGACTAAAAAACGAGATAACTTCGAGAAAGGGTATGAAGAATTTAAACTCGGCTTCATTCTTCAACAAGCACGACTTAAAAAAGGAATGACACAGGAGGAACTTGCCGAAAAAGTTGGTACTAACAAAAGCTACATCTCACGAATTGAAAATAACATCAAAGATGTTCGTATTTCAACGCTTCAAAAAATCATAGAAAAAGGTTTTGGTGGACATTTGGAATTAGCAATTAGAATGTAATACGCCTGCCAACATAGGATGCAGATTACCACAATTTAAAGTAAACAATTTCAATTGAACGTTTTCGGTAAATTGAAAAGTTCATCCTTCAATTAAACTTTTGTACTAAAAAATCTCTCCTACGTCAAGCTACCAAACCGTTACCATATCTGCTTCATAATTTTTATTTATATTTACCGATTAGAAAAATTAAATTAATAAATGAAATCTAACTTTATTTTCATACTATCACTGCTAATTCTATCATGCAATTCTTCCAACATTCAAAATAAAGATATATTTAATACTAAAGCTCATTCTTTTTCAAATATTGATGATGTAAAAACTACTCATCTTGAGTGGGATGCAAAGATTGATTTTGAAAAAAAACAAATTCAAGGTACTGCCACTTGGCATTTTAAAAACCTTAAAAACACCAATTCTATTGTTTTTGATACTTATGATTTAAGTATAGAATCGGTAACTATTCAAAATAAAAAAGTAAATTTTTCACTTACAGAAAACAAAAATTATTACGGCAAAGGATTGATAATCCCTATTACGAAAGATGATAGTATAGTAACTATACAATATCATACAGGAGCCAATGCAACCGCCCTTCAATGGCTTACTCCCGAGCAAACTGCCGGTAAAAAACTGCCTTATCTATTTACTCAATGTGAAAGTATTCATGCTCGTTCATTGTTGCCCTGTCAGGATGCTCCTCAAAATAGAATTACTTACAATGCACAAGTTAAAACACCTATTGGAATGTTGGCTTTGATGAGTGCAAAAAATCCATTACAAAAAAATGAATCAGGGATTTATCAATTTGAAATGGAGCTCCCAATTCCAACTTATTTAATCGCATTAGCTGTTGGTGATATAGAGTATCAAGCTATTGATGAGCGTACCGGTGTTTATACCGAACCTTCTGAACTTAAACAAGCTGCGGCAGAATTGAGTGATATACCTAACATGATGAAAGCGGCAGAAAAAATTGGTGGTCCATATCGCTGGGGAAAATATGATGTATTGATAGCTCCGCCTTCATTCCCTATCGGAGGTATGGAAAATCCCCGACTAACTTTTGCAACACCCACTATTATTGCAGGTGATAAAAGCCTTGTTTCACTTATTGCACACGAAATGGCTCACAGTTGGAGTGGCAACTTAGTTACAAATGCTCTTTGGGGCGATTTATGGCTCAACGAAGGTTTTACAACATATTTTGAAAGAAGAATTATGGAAGAAATTAATGGAAAAGATTATACTGAAATGCTTTGGGAGCTTGGATATCAAGATATGATGAGTGATTATGAAAGTGCCGGTAATGATACTGCTGATTTAAGATTAAAAATAGACTTAACTAATCGAGAACCGGAAGTGGCTTTCTCTAATATACCTTACGAAAAAGGAGCTATTTTTTTAAGAGCATTGGAAGAAAATGTTGGTCGTCAAAAATTTGACGCTTTCTTGAATGCATATTTTACAAATCATGCTTTTCAAACAATGACTTCCGAAAAGTGTCTTGCTTTTATGGATAAAAATTTATTTGATGGCGATACCAATGCAAGAAATAAAGCCCATGTATTAGAATGGATTTACTCATCTCCCATCCCTGTAAACAAGCCAATAATTAATCCAAAACGATTTGCTATTGTAGATAGCGAGCGTGTCGCATTTGAAAGTAGCGGTGATATTACAAAGATTCACTCACAAAATTGGAGTACACATGAATGGTTACAATTTTTAAGAAAATTATCACATCCATTAGCCAAAGAAAAAATGGAATTATTGGATAAAACGTTTCATTTAAGCAACACAAGAAATGCTGAGATAGCAGACGAATGGTTTAAGTTATCTATTATTTCTAATTATGATATTGCTTTTAAAAACATGGAACTATTTTTAGAAAAAGTCGGGCGTAAAAAATTTCTCGAACCTTTATATGGCGAATTAATTAAGACTGAAGAAGGGAAAAAATATGCTATACAAATATTTGAAAAATCAAAAGCAAATTATCATCCTTTAACGACTAAAAAAATTGCACAAATAATAGAAGGAAAATCAGAAAATTAATTGACTTTATCCCATCGTCTTTCACGATACCAAAACTCCGTTTTTTCCTTATTGAAAATACGATATTTTAAAGATAAATAAATTCCAAAAGCTTGATTGGTGGTAATAGCTCTTTTGGCAGTTGTATCAGCAGGTCCACGGTATTTTACTTTCATTTCATAAGCATCAAAAGGATATACTACCGGAGGGTTACTTTGTACATTTAAAGCATTTTTTGTTTTATTTTCAACCGGGCTCATACCCATATCTATACGTGCTCCAAAACCAAACACCAAATGTTCTGTAATTAAAAAATCTAAACCTAAAGTCCCGAAAATATTTAAATCCGTTTTATTATAAATTGGAGCTAACAATGTAGCTTTTGTTTGAGCAGTATCATGAATACTTACATCTGAATTTTTAATATCTAAAATAAATCTATCATTATTATAGCGTATCAACTCATAACGCTCACTATATTTAGATAAAAATCCGTAGTTTGCTCCAATAGTAGCCGCTAATGACACTTGTCTGCGTATATTGGTTCCAAATTGTAAACTTGCACCGATTCTAAAATAATTTAGTCGGCTATAAGCATAATAACTTGTGCTATCTTCATAATTTCCATTATAGTTTTGTCCATTTTGGTTATAAGACGCCATTGCCGTAAATCCTAAAGGAATTATTTTAAATAGAGTGAAATGATATCCTGCGCTTACTCCCACTCCGGGTTTAAAAGTCGGGATATAGTCCCCTTGTTTTTTGTCATCTTTATTAAGCAAAGATGTTTTGCTTATTGTAGTAAAAATACCAAATCTACCCTCATTTTGAGCAAACGTACTCTGATATAAAAAGGTTGCAAACAGGATGGTAATAAGTTTTTTCATTTGAATTTTTCTATGTCAATTGCTTGATAAAATGTGTTCCTAAAAATATTTTCTTATAGATAAAAAAGCTCCTACTGAGAAATTTCTTGTGTCTCTTCTATTTTGACCAAATCCTGCTGCTTTATCTTCTGGCGTGCATTCATTATATTTAGCATAAAATCCATTCCAATAGTTGAAATCCACTTCTTTACTTGGGTCATCATCATATTTAATTTTTAAACCTTTCTTGTTTTCTGTATTCGAAATCCCAACATCTGTACGAATCATTAAAGCAACTATTGTTCTTCTCCAAAGCCTAACTTCACCTCCTAAGCCAAACGCAAATCCAATATCTAATGGGTTCATAATATTGCCATTAATTTTTCCTTTTGAATCATCACTTTTTACAGTAGTATTACTTACAGAAAATGAATGTACTTTTTCTCCATTTTCATCTTTAAAATCTCCTTTATCACTATAACCTGATAATACTCCCACATAAGGTCCAAACTGTAAATTCATTCTAAATCTTCGATTTGGATAAAAACGATTATATGATTTAAAATAGAACATCAATGGTACTTTAGCATAAGTTAATGTTGTTTTGGCTGATAGACTAAGTTTAGTAATGGTATCTTTTCCTTTATAGACTGCACCTCCATTCCAATATAGAGCTTGCCCTCCAAATCCGAAATTTGGTTGAAACCAATAAATACCTTCAATACCGGCAGCCCAATTAAAATTCATCATTTGAGGGTCAAGTCTTCCGTCTGCTCTTTGATCATCTTTATTATTCAACATTGAGGTAAATCCACCACCGGCTAAACCCCATGTCCAACCAGTAACAGGCACTTCATATCGTTTGTTGGTAAATTCAAATTGTGCATTTACGCTTGATAATGCGAGGAAGAAAATTGAGAGGGTAAATAAAATTTTTTTTATCATTTTTGTATAAAATTATTTTTGTTTTTTTGGCTTTCTATTCAAAAAAACTATTTGCATCTACAAATATATAAAAATTGTTAAAAATTCATACTATTCTTTAAAAACTTCAAAAATACTCGGAAATAAATATTTTTTGTTTGTGGCAATGTTTTCGCAAACATAACGGGTTCGTTTTTTTTCAATTATTTTAAATTTTTCTCCATTATCTAAAATGAAATGTTGATTGATATCTAAGGTTGATATTAAAATTTTTGAATTTTTTATCATATCATATTTAAGGAGTGCTTTAAAAAGATGGGGATCGGTACAAGTTGTTGCTGTGAGGTTGCTTATTGATTTTCTGAGCGATTGAACTAAGTCTTCCGGAAATATTTGTTTATCTATAAAAGCGGATAACAATTTAGCAAAATTTTGTTTCCATTCTTTTCCGTGCGGAGCAACACTTTGTTTATGTTTTTCATACGTAATCAAATGTGCCAGTTCATGGACTAATGTTATGAGAAAATGATATTTATTTAAATCACCATTAACTGTAATGGTATGTTGCTGACCATTATAAGCCGGTTTGTAGTTTCCTAAAATGGTTTTTCGACTTTTCGTAATTTTAAGAAATACTTTGTATTGAATAATATAGTCTATCAAAATATCATAAGCACCTTCCGGTAAAAAATTATCCAAGACGCTCATCTCATGCCTTTTCAACGCCATATTATTCTATAATTGCTTGTCTGATTTTAATTAATTTTTGTAAAAGTTCTTTCATTTTATGTAAAGCTAACATATTGGCGCCATCGCTAAGTGCTTCACTTGGGTTGGGGTGCGTTTCAATAAAAATCCCATCTACACCGGCAGCAATAGCACATTTTGCAATAGTCTCTATCAATTCGGGCTTGCCACCCGTAACGCCACTTGCTTGATTAGGTTGCTGTAGTGAATGTGTGCAATCCATGATAACCGGTTTGCCAAAGTTCTTCATTATCGGTATTCCTCGATAATCTACTATCAAATCAGTATAACCAAAACTTGTACCTCTTTCAGTTATCATAACTTTTTCATTACCGGATTCCGTAACCTTTGATACAGCAAATTGCATTGCTTCAGGCGACATGAATTGTCCTTTTTTGATATTGACAAATTTATCTGTTTTGGCAGCCGCAAGCAATAACGACGTTTGACGGCAAAGGAAAGCCGGTATTTGTAAAACATCTACATATTCTGCTGCCATCTCAGCTTCTTGTTCTGTATGTATATCCGTTACGATAGGGACATTGTATTTCTTTTTAATATTTGCTAAAATTTGAAGTGCTTTTTCATTACCTATTCCGGTGAACGAATGAATACTACTGCGATTTGCTTTTGTATAAGATGATTTGAATAAAAAAGGAATTTTTAATTCATTACAAATATTGATTAAATAATTAGCAGTTTCTTCTACTATTTGTTCATTTTCTACTACACAAGGTCCTGCGATTAAAAAAAATTGATTATGTAAATTTTGCTCTTTAAAGAGTGTTTTTAAATTTTCCATATTGCAAGTTACTATGAGTAAATTGATTTTGAAAAAAAAGAAAAAATGTTTTGTAATTTCACAACGGAAAAACTGAATTTATTTTGTTAAAAATAGGAATTACAGGAGGCATAGGAAGTGGTAAAAGCATAGTTTGTAAGCTTTTTGAGTTATTAAATGTCCCGATATTTTATGCTGACATAGAAGCTAAAAAACTATATGAGCATAATGATTTTCTAAAAGAAAAATTGATTGCTTTATTTGGAGAAGAACTATATGAAAACAATCATTTCAATAAGGAAGTTTTAAAGCGAAAAATTTTTGACGAAAAAGAAAAGTTAGTCGCTTTAAATTCGATTATACATCCTCTTGTAATAGAAGAATCAGAAAAATGGATGATAGCACATCAACGCTATCCTTATGTTATAAAAGAAGCTGCTTTATTGATTGAGTCAAAATCATATTTAAGTTTAGATGAAATTATTTTTGTAGAAACCCCTTATGAATTGAAATTAAAAAGAGTTATGAAAAGAGATAATTTGAAAGAGGGGGAAGTTATACAAAGAATGAATGCACAACTTAGCGATGATGAAAAAAAGAAATTTGCACAACATATTATCTATAATGATGAAAAGCACTTGTTGATTAAACAAGTGCTTTCATTACATCATCTTTTTTTATCAAAACAATCCTCTATTTCATAGCAGGCAAAGCCTTCATGAGTTGTTTAGCCGTATCATCTTCAGGATTAAATTGAAAAAGCTTTTCAGCATATTTTTTTACTTCGTCTTTGTTGTTGTTATTATAAGCAACCATTGCCAAATAAGTGTAAGCTTTGGTAAAATCTTTCTTTTTGGCAGCATCATCTTCTTTTACCATGCCTAACCATTTATTATACATTTCTTTTGCAGCACCATTTTTGAAGTCTTTGTCTTTGTCTCTTTCTATGGTTCTTGCCATCCATAATACGCCTAAGGGTTCTGTTGGATTAACTTGATTGTATTTAGTGAACATATCCATAGCACTTGCATAATCGTTTGAATAATACGACATATATCCAGCCCACCAATAATCCCTGTCTTCTTTTGATGCATAATTAGATGTAGCCAATTGTTTATACCATTTAGCAGATAATGCATAGTCTTCTGCATCATAAAAAGCTTCTGCTATTTTTCTCATTTCGGGAGCTTTATCAGTAGAAGTATCAATATCAATTGCTTTTTGGAATTTTTCAGATGCTAAAGCTTTTTTGGTAGAATCTTTTAATAATATTCTTCCATAATAGTTATAATCAAGCGGAATGATTTTTTCAGGTGTTTGTTTCTGGAAGAATTTTTCGATATTAACCAAAGCGTTGGCATAGTCTTTTGTTTCATATTGACTATAAGCTATTACCCGATACATATATGGTTTTTCAACGCCTTTATTAATGAGTTCTTTCATTTTATTGATTGCTTCAGTATAATTTTTAGAAAGATAAAGCACATTTGCGTATCTTATTTGATCATCAATGGTATTGTCTGAGAGTGGTAAATACTGTTCGATGTTTTCTTTCGCTTTTGTGTATTTATTAATTTTATTATAGGCATTAGCCAAGTCGTTATATGGCAATGGGTTTTTAGGGTCAAACTTTGAAGCGTTTGCATATTTCACTAAAGCACTATCATAGTTTCTGGCTGCATACCACAAATTACCCATTTTATAATTTGCCATTGATTCAAAACCGGGTATTCTTTCAGCGTATTCGTAGTTTGTCATTGCTTGACCACCACCACCTTGTATATTTCTATAAGCATCTCCTAAGGAAATTAATACATCTCCTGTTCTTTCGACTTCAAGTGCTTGTTTATACCACTCAATTGCTTTATTGGGGTCAGCACCATAAGTGTAGGTTATTGCATCTGCAGCATATACATGAGGCATGTAGTTTTTCTTTTTAGCTTTCGCTGCTACATTTTGTAAAATACTCATAGCCTCAGGTGTTTTTTTCTCCATGATAAGAATTCTGGCTAAGCCTGCTTGGTTAGCCGGGTCATCAGGGTATTTTTGGAAAATCGTTTTGGCTTGTGATATATTATCATCTCCTAATTCCGAAAGTCCTAAATAATAGTTTGCAATTGGATTTGAAGCAGCCAATGGTGTCAAAATATTTTTTGCACTTTGAAACCTTTCATATTTATACATTTTAATTCCTTCTTCTATGTTTTGAGCTTGTGCAGTTACGATACTCAAACCTAAAATTAATACGATGATACTCTTCTTCATTTTTTATGTTTTATATTTTGATTTATAAAATTATAATTTGTTTAAAAAAAATTGAAAGTTTAAACTTATTTAACTTTTCTTTTTAAGAATGCAAAATCTTGTTATTTATTTTATTTTTAACTATAATTATTCTTTTGCACTTGCACTTTTCAACAACACATTAACTCTTAAAGGAAACATTTTAGCTTGTTTAAATACAATTTGTCCATCTCTACAAAGATAATTAACTAAGCCTGTACCTAAGCCCGGCCATGTTTCCTTACTGATAAAATAAAACTCTCTTGTACAAGGATATTCTTTTAACCCGATATAAGCTTGATAAGGTTTTACGAAAAAATTAATAGAATCTAACTCGGGGTTGATGCCTGCAATATTGATTTGTTTTAAAAATTGTTCTACTGTTGAATCCTTATGGTCTGCAACCCAACTTACACCAATTACACCAATTGCTTTGTCATTTTTTTCGACATAATTGATAACTTCTTCACTATTATTTGTAGCAAAAATATTATCAGATAATTTTTGACCTTTTAAAATAGAATCATTTACATACCTAACAGTACTTGAATTTTTATTATCAAATACTATTTGAAATTCTTTGTTTTCTCCGGTTAATATTTCTTTTATTTGTGTCATTGTAAATTTCGGATCAGGATGTGCTTTGGACGTAATAAATACAATTGCATCTCTTGCCATTGCCAGGCTTTTCGCTACTATTTGTTTGCTGAGTGCATAATCTTTTTCTTCTTGCGACAACTCCCTTGTAATAAAAATAACTCGCGTCGTGTCTTCAAAAAAATCTTTTAAGCAATCACTTTCCGGTTTATACTCTGCTGTTATATGAGCATTTGGGTAACGAGATGTAAATATCTTTAATTGCTCTTCCATTACGGGTTTGTAGGTTTCGTCTATACTGACTTTTATACTTCCCGAAGTTTGGTTGTCTTTAGGTTCATTATTTTGGCATGAATACAATATCAATGATGTGAAAAGAAAACTTATAAGAAGTAAATATTTATTTCTTAGCATAATAATTTTAATTATAAAAAGTTAATTTGTTGCCCGTTTGGCATTTTGCAAAAATAAAAAATATTGAATTGATTTTAAAATGATATGCTTATGTAATTTGGAGTTTGTTTTTTGCCAAATTTATTTTAAATCAACTGATGTTAATTTTACATAAGTATTAATACCGCTTACTTTACCATCAATCAAAATATTCCCAACTCCTTCAGCATAATAGCTATCACCGGACAAGGTAATATTATTGCCGTTTTTTCTTTCTTGATAAATTTTTAAAACATTTTTAAATGTAAATCCATCTAAGTTGTAGGTTGGATATTTTGCAGACATTGTATAAGTATATGTATCGCTTCCGTTAACACCACCTACCCAACTTTCACCTACTTCTTTAGATGCATCAATAATTAAAAGTTCCGTTTTATTTGCCGCTGCGGTTATAACCGAATAGTATTTATTTCCGTCCTGTCTGATGAATTGTAGTCCTTGCTTTTCATCATTAAAAACATGATATGTATAACCATTGATTACAGAATCATAATCAAGACGCGTTACATTATAATTTGATTTTAACACACCGCCTAAGGTCATTTCATAACTCCATTTAGAGCCCGGTACACTTGGTTGATAGGTTAAAGAATCTTTACTATTGTTAGTATTTACCGATTCTACTTTTGATTTTTTACAAGCAATCATTGAAAAAAACAAAAAACTTATTAAAATGATTTTTTTCATTCTGATATTTTTTAAACTGAACGAAAATACAATTTTAATTTATAATATACTAAAATTAATCACTCCAAACCTTTGTGCCCTCACTACAATTTGCACAAATATCAATATTTTTTCTTCCTTTTGTTAACTGAGACCTAAAATGCTTGTAAGCTTCATTATGCCAAACTTCTTTGAAACTGCTCTTTTTCAAATCACCAAGTTTATGCTGTGCATCTTTATCAAAACAACAAGGCACTACGACACCATCCCAAGTAATAACAGTTGCATGCCAAAGTTTCCAACAATGATTATCTAAAGCATTTTTGATTTCATATTTTCCATCTTTATTTTTTCGATATCTTGAGTATTTATCAATTGTTGGAATTAACTCATTGCCATTTTCATAATCATAAACCTGTGCTGTTTTAAACCGTACTCCATCAACACCTATTTCTTTTGCCAATCTTTTAACATCTTCTATTTGATGCTCATTATGTTTAACCACTAAAAACTGAAAAAAAACATAGGGCGTTTTTGATTTTAATTCTTTTTTCCATTTGACAATATTTTTTGCCCCTTGAATAACTTTTTCCAAATTCCCCCCTCTGCGATATTGTTGATACACTTCTTGCGTAGTGCCATCAATTGAAATAATCAATCTATCCAAGCCACTTTCTATTGTTCTTTTAGCATTCTCATCATTCAAATAATGTGCATTTGTGCTGGTTGCGGTATATATCTTTTTCTGCGTTGCAAACTTCACCATATCTAAAAAACTTGGGTTTAAATAAGGTTCTCCTTGGAAATAAAATATAAGGTAAATAATATCTTTATGTAAATCTTCAATTGTTTGTGTGAAAAAATTTTTTTCTAACATTCCAATTGGCCTCGTAAAAGCCCTTAATCCGCTTGGGCACTCCGGGCAACGCAAATTACATGAAGTTGTAGGCTCAAAAGAAATTGAAAATGGATACCCCCACTGAATAGGTCTCTTAAGCCATTTGGTAAGATAAAAACTCGATAAAACTTTCAATCCATTCAAAAAACGTCTGAATGTCATCTTACTTAAAAAATTTATACTATCCTGATAATTTATCTCCGGCATTCTAAAACTCCAAAGGTACTAAATCAAAAATAAATTTATGAATTTGCTCATTTAGAAAGAAGTGTTACTCATTAATAAAACCAACAATCCTTATCAAAAAAGATAAATGGAAAATTATAAGTAATTTTTAGTTTCTATTTGATTTATCGAATATGATTTATTTACAATTCAAACATTAAGTCCTAACTTTGACCCGAAAAAAATATTTTATTCAGGTATAATAAAGGGACCATGTACACAATTCATTTTAAATTCGAAGAGAAAAATATTGAGCCTATTACTATTGAAAATTGCGAACCGGACGATAGTATTTTAGAAGTTGCATTAAAAAACAATATTGCATTGCATCATAACTGCGGTGGTGTTTGTGCTTGCAGCACTTGTCATATATATTTAGAAAGTGGCGAAGATTATGTTGAAGAAATTAACGACAAAGAGGAAGACTTTGTAGATAGGGCACGTAATCCAAAATTAAGTTCGCGACTTTCATGTCAATGCGTCTTATTAGATGGGGAAGGAACACTTGAAGTAACAATTCCGGACCAATCAGTAATACAGGGAGAATAATAATATAAACTAATTGAGTTATCTAATACATTAAAACAATAAAAATGCATTACGAACCGCCTATTTATTGGCACGATCACGAAGATGTTGCACAAAAATTATATGAAAAATTTGGCGACGACTTCAATGAATCTAAAATATATCGAATTCGCTTTACCGATTTAATAGAATGGGTATTGTCACTCGAAGGCTTTGAGGGCAAAAGAGAAGATTGTAATGAAGGTCATTTAGAAATGATACAAAGCACTTGGGTGTATGAATGGAGAGATCATCAAAAATAATCAAATTAATTTTTAATGATGTTTTATCTTCTTATCTTTAAACGCTAAAATTTATTTTAAATACGTTATGTCCTTAATATTGATTGTTGAAGATGAAAAAAGTATAAGAAACGCTTTAAATGAATTACTCACTTTAGAAGGATTCAAAGTGATAGAAGCTTGTGATGGTCTTGAAGGTTATAATTTATTAAAATCAAAAAAAATCGATTGTGTTTTAAGTGATATTAAAATGCCTAAAATGAGTGGACTTGAAATGTTAGAAAAAATAATCAAAGAAGGCATAGACACTCCAATCATAATGATATCAGGGCATGGGACTATTGATGATGCAGTAAACGCAGTTAAAATGGGTGCTTTTGATTATATTTCAAAACCCCCTGATATGAATCGTTTATTGATTACGGTTCGTAATGCTTTAGATAAATCAAGTTTAATAAACGAATCTAAAAAACTGAAAAAAGAAGTTTTAGGGTTACAAGAAATTATAGGCGAGTCTAACGTTATTCAAAAAATAAAACAAACAATAGCAAAAGTTGCTCCTACCGATGCCCGTGTTTTAATAACCGGCGAAAACGGTAGTGGAAAAGAATTAATAGCTCGTTGGCTACATGAGTTTAGTAATAGAAAAAATAATCCTTTTGTTGAAGTAAACTGTGCTGCCATTCCAAGCGAATTAATTGACAGTGAACTTTTTGGTCATGAAAAAGGCTCATTTACATCTGCATCCAAGCAGCATATCGGCAAATTTGAACAAGCAGATGGCGGAACTTTGTTTTTAGATGAAATTGGAGATATGAGCTTAAGTGCACAAGCTAAAGTATTGAGAGCTTTACAAGAGGGAAAAATTTCCAGAGTTGGAGGAGAAAAGGATATTGAAGTTAATGTAAGAGTTATCACTGCTACAAATAAAAATTTAATAAAGGAAATTGAAAATGGTAATTTTCGATTAGATTTATATCATAGGCTTAATGTCATCCCGATTCACTCACCTTCATTAAATGATCGATTAGAAGATATTCCATTATTAGTTTCCTTTTTTATAGAAGAAATATGTAAAAAGAATAATATTAAGCTTATAAGTATAGACAATGATGCTTTAGAAGTATTAAAAAAGTATAATTGGGCAGGCAATATTAGAGAACTTAGAAATATTATTGAAAGACTCATTATCCTATGCGATAATGATATCAGTAAAGAAGATGTACAAAAATACATAAACATAAAATAATCAAGTATGACACTTTATTCAATGAAAGAAGCAATTAATCTAATGCTCGAACAAAGCCATTGGAAAGAACGCTATCTTGTTGAAAAAATTAAACTTGATTGGGAAATATTAATGGGTAAAACAATTGCTAAATACACAAATGATTTAGCTATTAAAGATGGGATACTATATATTTTTACGAATACAGCTGCTCTTAAAAATGAATTATCATATAACAAAGCTTTATTAATCGAAAAAATAAATAAGCATATAGGAGAATCATTTATTAAAGATGTTAAATTGTCTTAATAAAAAAATCTGTAACAAAAAATAGTACACTCAATTATTTGAAAGATTTTTAATCCTCAAAATTTACTACATCATCCATAAAATTTTTATAAGCCTTTTTAAAATTATCATTACTTTTTTCTAAAGAATTTACCAAACTAAAATCTTTGATAGATTCTGCTGATTCCATAATGCTATGAAAAATTACTGCTTTGTCAGAAGCGTTATAATAATTATAGAATAATTCCTTCAAATCTTCTTCAGATGCATCATTATTAAACATATAAGTGATAATCACCTTTGCATAAGCTTTTCTGATTCCATCATCCATATCTGCTGAATCATCACTGGTATTAATATTTTGAATAGGTTTAGTTTTTAAAATATTCAACAATCTGAATATTTCATTATTCAAAGCAATGTCTTTCGGTGCTCTTTTTAAAGTTCCGTCTTCTTTCAAACGAAATTTAAAATGTGATGGAAAACCCCAACCGTCTTCACTTGCCTCTCCATCTTCAAGTCCAACTTCACAGGCATAACAAGTGTAGAAGTAACCTAATTGTTCATAAAAGTCAACCACCAGAGTTCCATCTTTTTCATCTATACTCACTGCCCCGTCTCCCCCTTCATAAACAAAAAGAGGTTTAAATTTATTGTTACCTACCGGCATGTACAGAGTGTAAATAAAGCAGCAATGTGCCCCTCCGGTATAAATATAACCGAGAACTCCCGGGTAATCTTTATTGCCTATGTCAATGAAATTATAATTAATATAATGAGAGTGGTTTTTCAGAAAACTCTTAGAAGGGAATTCATTTAAGAGAATAAAATCTCCATTTTGGTTTTGTAATAAAAACTTTCTGGAATCTATAAATTTATTTGTATCTATATATTTCAAATGGATATAAGCATCATTCGTATTATTTACATCTTCAGCTTTTAGATGTCCAATGCTTTTTAAATTGTTTGTAGCAGTTTCTTCTGGATTGTTACAGGTAATAAAAGTCAGAGAAAGAAGCAAAAACAGAGGTGTAAGTATTGAAATAGTTTTGATTAAATAATGATTCATATTTTTTGTTATAGGTACTTTTATTTTCTAAAAGATATAAATTCAATTGGTTATAAAAAATTATTTTTCTTGATAGAGTTTTATTTTTGAATCATATACTATAATAAATAATTTAACGCTAAAATCTTTTCTGGTAAATTCCGCCAAAAATTAAAGTTATTCAATTATTTATAAGACTTTTGATCCATCATAATTTTCATTTTCTTAGTGTCTTTTAAAAAGTCTGAAGCAAAAATAAAATCATTTAAATTTTCATCATTGCTGTAAAAAATATCATTTTTATTTCCTTGCCAATTTTTTTTCCCCTGATGTAAAAACATAATACTATCTCCGTACTCCATCACTGTATTCATATCATGTGTGTTAATTATTGTAGTGATATTAAAATCCGTAGTAATTTCCTTAATGAGTTTATCAATTACCAAAGAAGTTTTCGGATCTAATCCGGAGTTTGGTTCATCACAAAATAAAAACTTTGGGTTTAATACTATTGCTCTTGCTAATGCTACTCTCTTTTTCATACCACCGCTTATTTCTGCAGGAAATTTTTTATTTGCATCTTTAAGGTTTACTCTTTCTAAAACCTCATTTACTCTTTTTAATTTCTCTGCCGAAGTATTATTTGTAAACATATCTAATGGAAACATTACATTCTTTTCGACATTTAAACTATCAAACAAAGCAGAACCCTGAAAGAGCATCCCTATTTGCATTCTTAATTCTTTTCTTTCCTTGTCGTTCATAGCAGTAAAATCTTTCCCCTCATATAAAATTTGACCTTGTTCTACTTCCATTAGACCTACCATACATTTAAGAAAAACTGTTTTACCACTTCCACTCGCCCCAATAACTAAATTCATTTTACCGCATTCCATTACGCTAGATACTCCATCAATAACAACCTTCGGACCAAAAGACTTTTTAATATTAATTACTTCAATCATGGATATTATTTATTAAAGTAAAAGTGCAGCCAACCCATAGTCAGCACATAAAATTAATATACAACTTACAACTACTGAAATAGTTGATGCTTGCCCTATTTCTAATGCACCTCCTCTTACATTATAACCAAAGTACGCTGAAACACTAGATATAATAAAAGCAAATGTGAAGGATTTTATTAAACCAAAAACTAAATTAAAACTCAAAAAGTCTTTAGTCAACCCTTGATTAAATTGCTGAGGCGTAATAATTCCGCTTAAAGTCCCTGCCATATAACCTCCCCACACTCCTAAAAACATTGAAATCGTAATCAAACACGGAATCATAATAAATGCTGCAATTATTTTTGGAAGTATTAAATATGTTTTAGTATTAATTCCCATTATTTCTAAAGCATCAATCTGCTCGCTAACACGCATATTGCCTAATTCAGACGCAATTTTAGACCCCACTACACCCGCCAATACAATACAAACAACCGTAGGAGATAGCTCTAAAAAAGTACTATCTCGAATGATTTGAGCTATAACGTATTTCTGAACTAACGGACTTACTAATTGGTAAGCAGTTTGCACGGTTGTTACAGCACCTAAAAACAATGAAATAATTACTACAATACCTAAAGACCCAAATCCAATATCATAACATTGATTGACGAATTCCTTCCAATAAACCTTAGGATTCTCCGGCTTAGTTAACATGCCTTTAAACATGTATAAATATTTCCCAAAATGTTCTAATACTTTAAACATGAAAACCAAAAGTAATAAATAGATATTTATAAAGTCATAATTATATAAAAATTTAAAAAAAATTATATAATCATTAAATAGATTAAAAAACCATCTTATAAATAAATAAGCAACCATTTTGGTTGCTTATTTATTTATATCCATAAACAATATACTATTGTTTATTACCTTATCAAGGTCACATCTCCTTTCTTCATGTATGTC
>JBDHYI010000037.1:0-20800 GCA_039811265.1 Chitinophagaceae bacterium
ACCAACTCCTCCTGCTACTTGAGTTGTAGCTGTACCGTCACAGCCCGGGGTACAGGTAGGAACGGTTGTTGTGCCTAATGTTATTGTAGGTGCATTTGGTGCATTTAATTGGACTGTCACAGTCCCGGTACAGCCGTTCGCATCCGTTACTGTTATCGTATATACAGTACCCGCACATAAACCACTTGCATTACCATTCACATCTATCGCAGCACCTCCCGTAATAGCATACGTAAACGGTGCTGTACCACCACTCACTTGAGTAGTAGCCTCACCGTCACAGCCCGGGGTACAGGTAGGAACGGTTGTTGTGCCTAATGTTATTGTAGGTGCATTTGGTGCATTTAATTGGACTGTCACAGTCCCGGTACAGCCGTTAGCATCCGTTACCGTTATCGTATATACAGTACCCGCACATAAACTCGTTGCCAAACCGGCTCCGTTTATATTAGCTCCACCACTTATCGTATAGGTAAACGGTGCTGTACCGCCACTTACTTGAGTAGTAGCTGTACCATCACAACCGGGGTTACAAGTTGGATTGGTTGTGTTTAATATATTAACAGAAATAATATTAGGCTGAGTTAATAGTAATGTAGTAGTAATTGTACAATTATGCGCATCTGTTGCAGTAATTGTATAAGTAATTCCAGCGCACAAATTAGTTAAGGCTCCAGTATTTACATCAATATTTCCATTAAGTGGGGTTAATGCATACGTATAGTTTGGGGTCCCTCCACTTGCATTTACTTGAGCATTTCCATTACATAACCCATTACAAGTAATATTATTAATATTTGTAATATTTATATTTAAAGGTGTAGGTTCATTTAGACAATAAGTAGTTGTTGCTGTACAGCCGTTTGCATCTGTTGCAGTAATTGTATAGCATTGTGCTGTTAATCCCGTAAAGGTTCCTATTATGTTTGTTTGTGGTCCTAAAGGGGAAATAGAGTAAGAGATAATACCTGTTCCTCCTGAAGCTAAAACATTAATAGTTCCATCGTTCCCTCCATTACAAGAAATATCTATTCCTGAAATATTATTCCAAGTTATTGCTGATGGTTGTGTCATAACAACACCAATTACTGAGTCTTTACAATTATTTGCATCATTTATATATAAATTATAAGTTCCTATTGGTACATTATTATATGTTCCTACTGTTCCTCCAGCACCTGAGGCTGTTACTGTCATTCCCGGAGTAGGAGGTGAAAATGAGTAAGATATATTAGTATAAGGTCCAGTTCCTCCAGTTACATTTGTAACTATATTACCAAGACCTCCATTACATAAGGGTGGATTGATGGCAGTTACTGTTAAATTGGGTAATGGAGGTAGAGCCAAATTAACTGTAAGAGTAGTTGTACAACCTAAAACATCTTTTGCCAAAATTGTATAAGTATCAGCGCAAAGATTTGTAAAACTTCCCCCTACTACAACAACTGAATCAGAATATGTATTTGGTGGAACAACTAAAGGATATTTATAATATTTTTTTGTACCAGTGCCGCCAAAAGAAATTGGGCTTATTGAACCACTACAAGGGTTATTACAAGTTGGTTGTGTATTAGTTGTATTTAATACAATTTGTGATGGAGTAATTAGTGTTTTTGTATTTGTTGCTGTACAACCACTAAAATCCGTTACTGTAATTGTATAGGTACCTCCCGGTAAATTGCTAAAAATATTATTATTTACTCCAGAAATAACTACATTAGGATAAGTTGGATTTATCACGTAGTTATTAACAGGGGGTGTTCCTCCGGTAGCATTACAAGTAATAGTTCCTGTGGAATCACCAAAGCACATAGGGTTTGTTGAAGCCGGAGTTGGTAAAATTAATTGAGCGGGGTTAGGCATATTTGCTGTTGCAGTAGCAGTACACCCGTACGAATCTGTAACAGTTATTGTATATTGTCCCGGTTGTAAATTATTCCAACTAGCAGGTGGTGAATATAAATTTGCTGCTGCCGCCGCCGGTGGTGGTGTACTAGTGAGAGCATAAGTAAAAGGAGCAACTCCACCTGATACAGATACTACTCTAAAAGTATCCAATAAAAATTGGTTATAACAAGGTGGGTTCTTTTTATATGTTATTACATTAAATGGTAAGTTAGGTGGATAATTTACGACAGAAGAAACTGTACAATTATTAGCATCTTTAACAGTTATAGTATAAGTATTTCCTCCTATTAGACCGGGAAATGTATTAGAACCAAATGTAAATAATCCATAAGTATCTGTTTGTCCGGGTCCAGCAATTTTATATTGATAAGGGCCTGTCCCGTAAGTAGCTTTTGCTGTATCAGTATATTGTCCTGTAACACAATTTTTTGAAGCTGTTATTGTAAGAGTTAGAGGGTTTGGGATTGTAAAAGTTAATGTTGGTCCTGTATTAGCTAGGTTTGCACAGATATCAAAAAATGGCTGAGCGGGTGGAGCTCCTGTCAAAGATAGGGTATAAGTATTAGGGGGTAAGGGTGTTGGGAAATTAAGTATAACTGTATCGGTAAGATTACTATAATTCAACCCTGTCACGCCAAGACAACCGGAACATCCAGCACCAACGGCTGTAAATACCGGGTTTCCTGAGATTACAAAATCAGAGCTTTGAATACCTGAACAGCGTATTGGTTTGGTCATTAATACTTTAACTTCTGTAATAGGGCTATTATTACAAACATCCAAAGGAATAATACTTCCTAAAGCCGGTGGTGTATTGTCGTTTATATTTGCAGTAGTTCCTGTAAAATTAAAAATATAACCTGTTGTAGCAAGTCCTCCTGTCTTTCTTGAAACCCCTAGTATATATGTATGGTTAGCAACTAATGAGATTTGAGCTGTAAATCCAGCCGCTGCAAGAGGTTGCATTCCTGTAGCGCCAGTGCCGTTGTATGAATTACAGGCCTGAATATTTCCAGCGTTTAGTGTGCCACATCCAGATGCTGTTATATCCCATATTGCCCAATCCATATCGGCCAATGGGTCATTAGGTGTAATTGTAAAATTTAGTACTCCTGCTCCAAAGCATTTAAATCTGTAGTAAGCCCAGTTTGGCACAAAGTTTACTAAACCTCCTACGGCATTATTACAAGATGCCGCACCTCCCGGATTCACATTGTATGGGGCTGATGTTGTATATGTAAATGGTACACTATATGTGTTTGTATTACATATAGGCATTGCATTACATGCTGATTGGCTTTCACAAGCATTATTTACAACTTGGGCTGATGTAAATTTAATTAAAAAAAACAAATAGGGTATTAGAAAAATATAAAACTTCCTCATATTAATTTTATGACGTTAAATTTGAATTAAAGGTTGTAAAATTAGTTTATAAACAGAAAAAAAAGCACAATTTATCTCAATAAATTATTGGTTTAATATTAATTCTTTTCCATCGAAGATCGCATAAATGTTTTTATGAAACCAATCTCCCAAATTAATACAAATAGATTTATCATTTAATTTATAAGTATAAGCTAAATGCCTATGACCAAAAACGAAATAATCTATATGATTTTTTTGTAAAAAGGATTTTGCAAAAAGGATTTGATATTCATTATTATAATCTACTTCATGTTCCTTTTGTTCTTTATGTTTTATTCCTTTTCTACTTAAATAATCTGCTAATTTTAATCCTATATCAGGGTGTATCCATCTATATAGATATTGGCTGATTGGATTTTGAATTATTTTTTTTAACAATAAATATTTTTTTTCTTTATAATATATTCCATCACCATGCCCTATGAAAAATTTTTTATTTTGGATTTTAAAAATTTGTGGCGTTTTATATACTTCTATATTTAATTCTTGTTGAAAATAGCCATACATCCATGTATCATGATTCCCTGTAAAAACAATTATACGAATACCTAAATCACTTAGCTCTGCTAATGTACCTAAAAATCGAATAGTTCCTTTTGGCACGACTGTTTTATACTCCATCCATGAGTCAAATAAATCTCCTAAAAGAAAAATAACTTGAGCATCCTTTTTGATATTTTTCAGCCAATCACATACTCTTTTTTCTCTTTCTTTAGTTGTCAACTCATCGGGTATTCCAAAATGAAAATCAGATGCGAAATATATTTTTTTCCCTTCTATCAGTTCAATTTCATACTTCATTATTTTAAAAAGATTTTATTAAATCCAATTTTGATATAGAGTGAAGTTTTTCATAAACTGATTAATTTCGCTTTTTACAATGGAAATTTTTGATTCATTATCTATATCCGAAATAATAGTATCTATCCATTCAACTATTTGAATCATGTCATTTTCTTTAAGTCCTCTTGTTGTCAGTGCCGGAACTCCTACCCTGATTCCTGAAGTTATAAAAGGAGATTTATCGTCAAAAGGTACCATATTTTTGTTTATAGTAATATCGGCTTTTACCAAAGTGTTTTCAGCTTTTTTCCCTGAAACGTTTTTATTTCTTAAATCTATCAATAGCAGGTGATTATCTGTTCCTCCTGAAACAATATTATAATTTTTACTATTAAATGCTTTTTCCATTGCCTTAGCATTTGCTACTATTTGTTTGGCATAAATTAAAAATTCCGGTTGCATAATTTCAAAGAAAGCAACTGCTTTGGCGGCGATTACATGTTCTAAAGGCCCTCCTTGTGTTCCGGGAAAAACGGCTAAATTAATAAGGTCGCTCATCATTTTTAAATTCCCTTTATTATCTTTTATCCCCTCTTTGTTTTCAAAATCATTTTTCATTAATATAATACCTCCTCTTGGTCCTCTTAATGTTTTGTGAGTCGTGGAAGTAACAAAGTGGCAATATTCAAACGGAGAGTTTAATAGATTTTTGGCAATAAGTCCTGCAGGATGTGACATATCACAAAGTAGATAGGCATTAATGCTATCGGCTATTTCTCTAATGCGTTTATAGTCCCAATCACGGCTATAAGCCGATGCGCCGCATATTATTAATTTGGGTTTGTGCTTTTGTGCTTGTTGTTCCATCATCTCATAGTCAATTGTTCCTTCGTCTTTTTTTACGCCATAAAAATGTGCTTCATATAATTTACCTGAAAAATTTACGGGTGATCCGTGGGTTAGATGCCCCCCCATACTTAAATCTAATCCTAAGATTTTATCATTTGGTTTTAGTATTGAAAGCATAACTGCAGCATTGGCTTGTGCACCGGAATGAGGTTGCACATTTGCAAATTCAACTCCAAAGATTGCCTTCGCTCTATCGATAGCTAATTGTTCACTTTTATCAACCACTTCGCATCCTCCATAATATCTTTTTCCAGGATATCCTTCTGCATATTTATTAGTCATTATATTTCCCATGGCTTTCATTACTTGCTCGCTTGTAAAATTTTCGGAGGCAATTAATTCTAGTCCGTTTTGTTGTCTATGATATTCTTCATGAATTAAATCAAAAATTTCTTTATCCATTTTCATATAATAATTATCCTTTTAAAAATTAATCCGTTAAAGATAAAAGATATAAATTTGATTTTTATAAATTTTAATAAAAAAATGAAAGTTATTATTCCGGTTGCCGGTGCTGGTACGAAATTAAGACCTCATACTTATACTCAGCCCAAGCCTTTGATTCCATTGGCAGGTAAAACAATTTTAAGTTTCATTTTGGACCCTTTAATTGAAATTGGTCAGAAAGATTTTATTTTTGTAATTGGTTATTTAGGAGAAAAAATTAAGGATTATATTTTAGAGAATTATCCGGAAATTAATTCAAAATTTGTTATTCAAAACGATTTATTAGGGACCGGGCATGCCGTTCATATAACGAAAGATTATGTAGATGAAAACGAAGAAATATTAATTGTTTATGGCGATACTATTTGTGATTTTAACATTGAAGAAGTTATTAATTCTCCATATTCTTTATTAGGTGTTAAAAAAGTAAACTCCCCTCAAAATTTTGGTGTTGCTGAATTAGATACAGATGGATGGGTTAAAACACTTATTGAAAAGCCGATAATCCCTAAGTCAAATTTAGCCCTTGTTGGTATATATAAAATCAAAGAAAGCAAATTGCTTTTTGAAATTTTGAATGAAATACAACGACAAAATACTCAGAAAACGGAAACTCATTTAACAGATGTTATAAACAAAATGGTACAACAAAGTGCAAAAATGAAAACATTTCAAATTGCAAATTGGTTTGATTGTGGTAAAAAAGAAACTTTAATTGAAACAAATGCTATTTTATTAAATAAAGTTGAATTTGCATCTGAAGAGATTCCTTTTTTTGACAACACAATAATCGTGCATCCGGTTAGTATTGCAAGTGGTTGTCATATAGAAAATTCTATTATTGGTCCAAATGTTACAATTGCCGAAAATTCTGTTATTAAGAATTCTATCATCAATAATTCAATAATAGGTTCTTATTCTATTTTAGAAAAAGTGGTGCTTCAAACTTCATTAATAGGGAGTGATGCACATATTATTGGTGCAAGTCAAAGTTTAAATATTGGAGATAATACTGAAATTGATTTAAGCAAATAAAAAAGTGATGATTAATACTATTGGTAAATTAGATATAGAAAAAAAAGAAATCAATAATCGGGTAACCGAATTATTTAAAATTAAATATCCAATAATTCAAGCCGGAATGATATGGGCTTCAGGTTGGAGATTGGCCTCAGCAGTTAGTAATGCCGGCGGATTAGGGTTAATCGGGGCGGGCAGTATGTATCCTGATATTCTTGAAGAAAATATTATCAAATGCAAAGAAGCTACTGAAAAACCTTTTGGAGTAAATCTTCCTTTATTATATCCTGACATTGACAAACATATTAATTTAATATTAAAATATAAAGTGCCAATTGTTTTTACATCTGCGGGAAATCCAAAAACTTGGACAGCAAAGCTAAAAGAACATGGCATAACAGTTATTCATGTTGTTTCTTCATCAAAATTTGCCATAAAAAGTCAAGAGGCCGGAGTAGATGCCGTTGTGGCAGAAGGTTTTGAGGCCGGTGGACATAATGGAAGGGAAGAAACTACTACTCTCTGTTTAATCCCTGCTGTACGAAAAGCAATAGACATCCCATTAATTGCTGCCGGTGGAATAGCTGATGGTAGTTCAATGTTGGCAACCATGATATTAGGTGCAGAAGGAGCACAAATAGGCTCTCGTTTTGTTTGTACCAATGAGGCATCCAGCCATTTATCTTTCAAAAACCAAATTATAGAAGCAAAAGAAGGGGATACTGAATTGGTTTTAAAAAAACTGACTCCGGTTCGTCTTTTGAAGAATGAATTTTATAATCAAGTAAAAATTGCTGAAAATGGAGGTGCGGGAATAGAAGAATTGCAATCCATTTTAGGAAAATCGCGCGCTAAAAAAGGAATGTTTGAAGGAGATGTTCAACAAGGTGAGTTAGAAATAGGACAAGTATCGGCATTAATAACTGATATTGTCCCCGCAGCACAAGTTATCACTTCAATATGGGCAGAATTTTGCAATTATATTACAAATATTCAAAGTCTTATTAAATAATTTTAATATTTTTGTACGTTTGATATATACAAAAATTATGAAGAATTTTTTTCTGTTAATTTTATTAGCAGTACCTATGCTATTATATGCACAGCCTAATAATAATAATAACAATAACCAAAATAATAATATCCCTTACAACACAAATCCATACCAAAACCCTTATGGGAATAATATTTTTTTAAATGAAGACCAACAAAAAAATCCTAACTTTTTTGATAAAAATGACCAAAATAAAAATCAGCAAAATAATCCTCAATTTAATCAAGATAACTTAAATCAACAAAATCCGTCTTTTCAAGATAAAAAAGATTTAGAAAAGGCATTTCAAGATTTAAATAACAAAAAAACACAAGACGAACAACTCCTTGAGATTTATAAAAATGACCCTGACTATCTTAGATATCTAATGGCTACTAAAAATGAAGAAAATGTAAAGATTGACAATGAAAAACAAAAAGATAATAATCAAGTTCATGTTTACGGAGCAGATTTTTTCAGTAGTAATTCATTTGATTTATCCGATAGAGCTCCATCATCACCTCCTTTAGATTATCGTCTTGGTCCCGGTGATGAAATAATTGTATCTCTTTGGAATGCCGGTGAGCTTCAACAAACATATACAATTGGAAAAGATGGCTCAATATTTCCGCGAACCGTAGGGAAAATTTATCTCCATGGACTTACTTTAGCCGAAGCACAACAAGTCATTACTTCTCGTTTTAGAAAAGTTTCTCCTAGTAATACGAATATTGATGTTCAATTAGGAAAAGCAAGAACAATAAGAGTAACAATCATTGGCGAAGTAAGAAAACCCGGAACTTATACTCTTTCTGCTTTTAATGATGCTTTAAATGCAATATTTCGCTCAGGTGGAATTACTGATATTGGTAATCTTAGAAAAATCGAAATAATTAGAGAAGGTAGAATTATAGACGATATTGACATCTATAAATATTTACAAAACAATAATACAAGCCCTATATATCTTGAAGATAATGATTTTATTAGAGTTGGTATATATGAAAAAAAAGTATTAGCAAATGGAGAGTTCAAACGACCGATGTATTATTTATTAAGAGATGATGAAGGACTTGCAGAATTAATTGATTTTACCGGTGGCTTAAAATATAGTGCTCGTAACTCAATCATTCAAATAAAAACAGTTAGAAACGAAGAAGAACAATATATAAATATTAATGCTGAAAATTTTATGGACCCTAATGGTTCTCAAAATTTACTTTTAAGAGATGGTGATATTGTAACTGTTAAACCAATTAATGAAGGTATAAAAAACACAATAACTATTAAAGGTGCCGTAAACTATCCTGATGATTATGAATATCACGCCGGTGATAAATTATCAACAATTATCAACAAAGCAGGTGGTGTAAAAACAAACGCCTTTTTACCAAGAGCTTTTATTACTCGAGGTGGTATCGGTATTGAATCCCATATTATTAAAGTTGATATTAATAATATGAACAATGCTGATACAGTATCATTACAAAGTGGGGACATTATAAATATTTTATCTTTAAAGGAATATGAACAAAAATTTGAAATTGAAGTTAGTGGATATGTAAACAAGCCGGGTAAAATCACTTACCATCAAAATATGACATTAAAAGATGTTCTTTTATTATCGGGAGGATTAAGACTTGATGCGGAAAATGGAAGAATAGAAATATCAAATATTGTAGATAGTGTTTCTAACTATGATATAAATTCTAAAGGTACAAATATTAGAATAGTAGCTATCAATTCAAACTTAGAAATTGATCCTATATCAGATAAAATTGTTATTAAACCTTTAGATAAAATTTTTGTAAGAAGAAAATCTGACTTCATTAAGCAACAAAAAGTTACTGTAATGGGAGAAGTTAAATATCCCGGCGAATATGTAATGCTTAATGATAACGAAAAAATTTCGTCTGTTATAAAAAGAGCAGGTGGTTTGAATAAATCTTCCTATACAGCAGGTGCAAAATTATATAGGAAAGGTATAGGTCCCGTTATTATTGATTTAGCTTCTGCTATGAAAGAAAATGGCGGGAAACATGATATAATTTTAAAAGATAGTGATGAGGTAATAATCCCTCAAATTAATGAAATCGTATCGGTAAGGGGTGAGGTGCAACAACCTATTAATATCAAATTTGACAATGAAAATACCTCTGTTTCATATTATATTGGTGCTTCCGGAGGATTTGGAGAAAACCCATGGAAAAGAAGAATCAATGTAAGATATCAAAATGGGAAAAGCAAAAACACAAAAAATTTCTTATTCTTCCATTTTTATCCAAAAGTAAAACAAGGCTCAGTTGTTACAGTACCCAAAAAACCTGAAAAAACCGAGAAAACAAAATTCTCTGATGTAATGACTTATACCTTAACATCCCTTTCAACTTTGGCTACTTTAGTAATCCTTTCAAGATCATTAAAATAAAAAAAATAATTGTGAATCAAACTGTAACACTCTTATCGGAAGTTTTAAAAAAAATCAAAACTAACATAATATTAATTTCGATTATTTCGATTATTATTGCTTTGATTACTTTCTTTATTGTTCGTACAGAAAAAGGAACTTACAGTTGTTATTCAAAAATATTTCCTCTTTCTGCCAACAAGTCTTTAGGTGGAAGCCCCTTAGATGCGATTAAAGCTCAATTTGGCATTTCAGACAAAACCGATTATGATAAAGTATTCAATTTAACCGAATTAATTAAGAGTAGAACTATTTCAAGACAAATTATTAGTAAGCCTCCAAAAAATAAAAAATATAAAACCTTTGCCGACTGGATAATTGCCGACTATAATGCAAATCTTCCTCTTTGGGAAAGTAGAATAAAAACAGAAATTAAAAAAGATTCAAACAACATATTTTACGCTGCCAATGTTTTATTTTTGAATGCAACAGATGTCAATTCAGATGTAAAAACCAACTTTACAAAAATCACAACTAAATTTCACGATAAAGAATTATCAAAACAAATTGCTGATGAAATTCTATTTTCAATTTCTGATTACTATATCGAATTTTCAACAGCAAAACCACGCTCTGATTTAATCCATATCGGATACATGAGAGATTCTCTAAAACAAGAATTATATAAAGTTGAACGAAATATCGCAGGATTTCAAGACTCAAATCAATTAGCATCAAAGGCATCTGTATTTGTGCCTCAAGCTAAAATGATACGTAATAAAGCTGAACTTGAACAACTTTATGCAGTTACCGCAACAGCTTATCAAAATGCACGTTTTAAGCTACTATCCGAAAGCCCTATATTTCAAGTATTGGATTATCCGAGCGAACCACTTTTGTTTGAACAGCTCCCTTATAAAAAAATTGCAGCTATTGCTTTTTTACTTTCTTTCGTTTTATTATGCCTATTTGTAAGTAGAAAACCCATTTGGAGATATATTCTTCAAGATTTAAAATCTTAAGAATGACGTATCCATTTGAATACTTCTTTCCAAGTAACCTTTTTTCCATATAGTAAAATACCCGTTCTATAGATTTTGCCGCTTAACCATGTGATCAATAAAAAGCCTATTACTAATAATCCCATTGATAATATCAACTGAAAAACCGGAACACCGTAAGGAATTCTCCCCATCATCACTATGGGCGATGTTAAAGGAAACAAACTTCCGAATATCGATAAGCTACTATTAGGTTCTTTTAAAGCCGTCATTAAAATAACAAAGCCAAATATTATCGGCATTGATACCGGAAGCGTTAGCTGCTGTGCTTCTTGAGGGTCTTCATTGACCAAACTACCAACGGCTGCAAAAAGTGAAGCATAGATAAAATAGCCTCCTAAAAAGTAAAATATAAAACAAGCAATAATCAATCCCCAATTTTGATTCATAATAGATTGAATCATCGCCAAGCTCTCAGACGAGCCCATATTGGGCATTTCAGAGGCAGGCATTGCTGTCACAAGATTATCTTTTGCTTGCAAAATATCACCTAAAGCCGGAATAAAAAGAGGTAATAAAAACTGTAATAAAAGAATAAGCACTCCCCATAATAAAAACTGCGTAAGCCCTACCAAACCAATTCCTAAAATTTTACCCATCATTAATTGAAATGGTTTAACACTACTAATGATAACTTCAGCAATACGATTGGTTTTTTCTTCCATCACACCACGCATTACTCCCGAACCATAAATAAAAATAACCATATAAATCAAAATGCCCATTACATATCCTATACCACTGGCTATTCCTGAATTTGTTTCCTTGTTATCTTTCAAATCGTAGCTTTTAATTTGTAAATTATAATTTTGAATACTGTCTATTTTAGCTTTATCAATGCCGGCTTCTTCCATCAGTTTTATACGATAAATATTATCCAGTTTTGTACTTAAAAACATAGATGCCCCAAGGCTTACACCCCCTTCTTTATAAATCAAAATACTATCGGGGCGATTTTGAACGAAAGGCAAAACATGAACATAAATATCTGCATCTACACGTTTCACAAAATCCCTATTCGTTTCGTTTCCTTTTGGCTCTCCATCAAAAAAAGTATATGTTTTATTATTTTTGTCTAATTGATTAAAGAAAACCCCCGATTCATCATTCACAACAATTTTTTGTTTTTCCTCTCCCTGCACAGCAATATAAACCATCAACAAACTGACACCAAAAATGAGAATGGGAACCAAAAAGGTTAATATCAAAAAAGATTTTTTCTTAACTCTTGTTAAATATTCTCTTTGTAATATGATAAATATTTTATTCATTTTTTCTTTTTGTTTTTAATTTAAAAATTGTCTGGATGCTTGACTGTTTTCTACTTGTTGGATAAATATTTCATTCAGGCTTGGAAGAATCTCTTCATACGTTTTAATGTGATAATTTTGAATAATACAATGTTGTAATAATGCTTTTGACTCATGCTCATTTTTGAATTGTAATACATATCCATCAGGATTTTTTTGTATGATATTCTCTTCAAAACCTTCAAGGCTTTCATTTATTACTAAACGATATAAATTTTTTTTAAATCTATTTTTTATTTCTTGTACATTACCTTCCAACACGATTTTTCCTTGATTGATTAAAGCTATCTCTTCGCATATTTCTTCTACTTGTTCCATTCTGTGCGTTGAAAAAATAATAGAAACTCCTTGCTTTGATAATTCAAATATCTCTTGTTTAATGATTTCACTATTGACAGGGTCTAAGCCACTGAAAGGTTCGTCTAATATCAACACTTTAGGATTGTGCAAAACGGTGGTTACGAATTGTAATTTTTGAGACATCCCTTTACTCAGGTCTTCTACTTTTTTATTCCACCAATTTTGCATATCCAATCGCTTGAACCAATAATTGATTTTCTGCATGGCCTCTATTTTACTCAACCCTTTTAATCGTGCCAAATACATTGCTTGCTCGCCAATTTTCATTTTCTTATAAAGTCCTCTTTCTTCCGGCATATAACCTATCCATTGATTATGCACATGCGGATTATATTCTTGACCATCATATAAAATTTTTCCGCTATCGGGCAAAGTAATACCCGTCACCATTCTTAATAAACTAGATTTTCCCGCCCCATTCGGACCTAGCAATCCAAATATTTTTCCCTTTTCAATCTTTAGGCTAATATCATCAACTGCTTTTTGAGTGGCATAAAATTTTTTTAAGTGCTGTAATGTAAGCATAATGTATTTTTATGATTATAAAACTAAATTACATCTTTGTTACTTATAAAATGTATTTTTTATTTAAAAGGTATTATTGTGTGATGGGGTGTTTGTTTTTTATTTGAATATGATAAATTTATACCTTTGAAATATGAAAAGACTCTACTTATTACGTCATGCGGATACATTGTGGAATAGCCCATCGGGGCTTGATGTGGACAGGCCATTAAGTAATACAGGTAAAAAAGAAGCAACATGGATTGGGAATAGATTAAAAAAGGAACCAAAGATTCAGGCTGTTTTATCAAGTACTGCCCAAAGAGCTAAAGAAACATGTACTATCGTTACTGATATCATTTCGTTTGATAAAAATTCAATTAAATGGGATAATGAATTGTATCATGCAAAGCCTGAAATAATCATGGAAAAAATAATGGAAGTGAATTCTATAATTCAAACTTTACTTGTGATTTGTCACAATCCGGGCTTATCCGATTTTGCCTCTTCCTTAAGTATTCAAGTTCCTTATTCATTGCCAACCGCAGGTTTAGTTATTATAGATGTGAATACTTCAGATTGGAAAGATTTTGCATCAGCGACAAAAGAATTTATTTCTTTTGAATATCCTATCATTTAAATCTAAAATTCACAATAGATAGTTATACAAAAAATTTATTCCGGTATTAAAAAAAATAATGGATTATAGTTTTTAATCAATTAAAGTAAATTGGGAGAAGATACAACTTTACAGCAATCGAATGTGTAATATGAGTTAAATGATGCTTTTACTTTTATAAACTTTCAATGATACTTACATTATAAAACAACTATTCTATATACTTTAAACTAATTTCATTTTTATTTTCTCTATTCATTAAAATATAATGTTCATTAAAAACAAATAAGGGGAAACTGTTTAAATTAGAAGTAGAAGTTTCAATATTTATTTTTCGATTCAAATAAATATTATTTATATCAAAATCTAAAACAAATAAATCATTCATATAAATATATAGAACTCGATAAATATTATTTTTCATAAGTATTGCGTCTAATATTTTTGTACTTGATTTTTGATGTTCAGGAATATTATATTCTTTATTGGGTTTATTAATTGCATATTTTAGACCAACAAATAAACTATCAGGCAGGGGTATTTTTATAGTTTCTTTCGTGGTGAGATTATATAATTGGGAAGAATAAATCATACTGATAACTTGGTCTCTACATTTTAATTAATTAAAATTATGATAGAGTTTATATTGAATATAATTTGATGGAAATAAAAATGAACTATCAATAATAGCCACCTCTTCTCCATATTTTGCTTTAGCTATAAAATAATTTGTCCCTGTATAATCTTCATTTCTTTTAGACAGAATGTAATAATTAAAATCCTTATATTTAAACAGATTTCCTGAAAGTGTGTATTCATAATCATTATTAAACACCTTTGGAAATGTTTTAAAAGTAATCATTTTTTCTTTTAGTAAATGATATTCTCCAAGGAGTAGTTTACCTCTTATTGCATAAACCTCTCCTTCTTCATAAATCATTGGAACATCTAATACACATTCAGCAATACTATCATTCTGCATCATAAAATAAATTATGCCAATTCCCAATCCATTCGCTCCTAACTCAACTGCTTTTTCTATAAGATTCAGTTGCTTTTGATAATCTCCTTTTGATAAAAATTGATAGCACTTTATTCTTTCCTCTTCGCTTATTTTTATGGGAGTTAATTTGTTTTTAAATATATCATATATATAGTCTTCGTTTTCTAAACTAAGAGAAAGTTTACTATCAGTCGAATAAAATATATAAGGTTTCTTCTCAATGATTTTTTTATCAATCTTTAAAAGGATTTCATCAAATTGATTAAGTTCACTTTTTATAATCAATCGAACTAAAGAAAAATAAACTTGCCTAAAGCCTGAGTGATATAATATACTTTGATTTTTTGTCATTAAATATAATTCAGATTCTGCTGTATTATCATATTTTTCATAAAGCGAATCTGAAAATTTCATTTTGACATTTTTAAGTTTTTGTATTGAAAATTTATTCGCTAATGAGGCGGAGTCCTTTTGAAATACCGCTCGTAATACACATTCATATTGAAATGTATTGCCATTATAATTTTTAACTAAATAATCAATAAGTTGACTACAATTAGCACAATCGTTTGCATTTAATTTTAGAGTAATATTTTGTGATTTTGTTTGAAATGAAAAAAAATTAAACCGAAACAAAACAAATATATATTGTACTTCTTCTTCATGATTTTTTTTAAACAACAAAACTAAATTACATCATTATTTGTCAAAATACATTTCTAATGTAGCCCCTTCAGAGTTGGTTGGGCAATTTTTTGAATCATTAACTTTTTTACTCGCTTCTATATTTCCAATAAGTATATTTCATTTCGTCTAAAGCAAATTGAAAACCTTGTTTGCCATCCAAAAATCCGAATCGGAAAAAATAGTTTTTTACGAATCCGAAATAGGGGCTTATATACTTTTTATAAAAAGGAATTTGCGTATTCTTTTTTTGTAGTTGATGAAAAAAAAGGGTGGCATATTTTCTTAATTTTTTTAAATGCTCTTCTTGGTTTTTGTAAGAGTGGTGTAATAAAAATCCTTGCAGTTTGTTCAATTTTATTTCTTGTGCAAATTCAATATCTTCATGCACCTCATTTTCATTCCAGCTTGCATTTTTTTTATTAAAAATTCTAATTCGATATTCATTCGATACAGAACCGTGATGGAGCGTTTTGCCTCCATAAACGAGCTTTCGTTTCAGCATCCATGCTTGATCCGGTTTTTGTGTAGTTGAAAAAATATTCAATATATCTGTTTTCAGCTCCTCTTTTATTTCTTCGTCGGCATCGAGGCTCAGTATCCAATCATATTTTGTTCTTTGATTTCCTTTGTTTTTCGTATCGGAATAACCTGTCCATTCAATCTGTTCAACTCTCGCTCCTAATGATTGGGCAATGGGTATTGTTTGGTCTGTACTCCCATTATCAAGCAATATCACATCGTCACTCATATCCAAGAGAGGACTTAATGTTCTTGCGATTTGTGCTTCTTCGTTTTTTGCAAGAATGACTATTGAAATTGGGACTTTTTTATCCATTTTAACTCGCTAAAATTTCATTCATTTGTTCTAATACAAAAAATGATAATTTTTTTACATACTCATCAGAAAAATCAAATTGAATTCCGGCAGCTTCGTATAATTTTTTTAAAGATTTGGTGTTTCCCATACTTAATCCGTTCAAATAATTATCTAAAGCTTGCTCTTTATTTTCTTTAAATTGTTTCCACATAGACAAGGCACCCAATTGAGCTATTCCATATTCGATATAATAAAAAGGCACTTCAAAAAGGTGTAGCTGTTTTTGCCACAAAATCTCTTTATAGTTTTCTAAATTTTTCCATGAAATATTTTGTGGGGCAAACTCATCATAAATAGTCAGCCATGCGGTTGTTCGTTCTTCAATCGAATGGTTAGGATGAGTATAAAGCCAATGTTGAAATTTATCAATAGTGGCAATCCATGGAAAAATAGTCAGTACTCTTTCTAATTCTTCTAACTTGGCTCTTTTTAAATTTTTAGCATCAGGATAAAAAATTTCCCACTTGTCCATACTAAACAATTCCATACTCATACTCGCCAACTCTGCAAGCTCCATAGGATACTCTTTAAATGCACTTAATTCCAAATTATGGCATAAGAAAGAATGAATAGCATGTCCTCCTTCGTGCATCATGGTTACTACATCATCGGCTGTACCGGCAGCATTCATGAAGATAAAAGGAGCTCCACTTTCTGCCAATGGACAATTATAACCTCCGGGAGCTTTTCCTTTTCTGCTTTCTAAATCAAAATGGTTTAGCTCATTCATTTTTTTCAAACAATCGCCAAAGAAAGGGTTAGTTTGATTAAATACTTCAATAGACTTTTCTAATAATTCTTCTCCGGTTTTAAAAGGATCTAAAGGTTTTTGTCCTTCCGGCTCTGCATCCATATCATAAGGGAAAAGTTCATCTATTTTTAGTTGATTCTTTTTCAGTTCATAAATTTTTTCAACCAAAGGAGTAATATATTTTTTTATTGCTTGATGAAAATCTTCACACTCTTTCACCGAATAATCATAGCGCCTTAATTCTTTGAATTTATAATCTCTGTAATTATCAAATCCTGCATTGTGTGCTATTTGATTTCTGATGACAAGCAATTTATCGAATAATTGATTTAAGTTTTCTTTATCCGCTAATCTTCTTTCATTTATTTTTTGATAGACTTCCTTTCTAAATGTTCTGTTACTTTGCATGAGAAATTTAGCTGCTTGTTGTAGAGTATATTCTTTATCTTGAATTATGACACTCATTTTTCCTGTGATTGCTCCGTATTGTTGTGAAAGAATATTCTGCTCTGCATATAAAGGAATATTTTCATCTTTAAACAAACTGATTTCATTCTCTACATTTTTAATGAGCAATGCGTATTTATCCGCGTCTAATTGTTTTAAATATTCTGATTGGATTAATTTTTTATTCAGTGCATCAGAATAAGGTTTTATTTTCGGATCTATTTCTATACAAAAGAAATTAAAATCTTCTTCAAATTGTTTGTTTTCGGTGTCACAAGTCATTCGTATTTGCTTCCAGCAAACATCCTCACTAATTACTTCTTGTAATTCACTATAATCTTTCAACCATTGTTCAAGAGTTTCCTTTGAAGTAATTTCTCTATTTTTAAGTTGAATAAAATAAGGTTCTAACGATTCCCAATTTGTAATAATAAAATCTTTACTTACAAATGTTCTTTCCCTTTTATGAATATCTGCGCTATACTGCATTTTATAAATTTAATTTTCAAAATTAGTCTTTTATTATTTTTAAAAAAGAGGAATAAAATTTCTTTTTATCGTTTAATGATTATATTTTTAAGATAAAATTTAGTTTATGAAAAATTATTTAAAGCTCATTTTAACATTTCTCATTGTGATTATTTCATTTGATACATTTTCCCAATGTATTACACCTATTATCGGTGGAGGAGGCACTTCCGGCAATGCCAGATGTCCAAGTACAAGATATCGTAACGCACGGTCTGTTTATTTAATAACGGCCGATGAAATAGCGGCAGCTGGGTTTGCTCCCGGAAGTACTATTGATGGAATTAGTTGGAATTATTTAACAGCTCCAACTATAAGTGGTACTGGTAATTTAAAAATTTATCTGCAGAACACAGCCGATATAGCTTATTCAAAAGGAACTGACTTTCCAACAGCCATCGGACCAATGCAGCTTGTACACAACAATCCAACATTATTGCCTGCTGCAACCGGATTTTTTAATATCAATTTTGTTGGGGGTACTCCATTCACTTATACCGGTGGTGGTGTATATGTAGCTTTTGATTGGGATTATTGTGTAGGTACTTTAGATGTTAGTTGTGTTGTTGGTTGTAATACTGCATTAGCTAATGGTTTGGCAGGTTTGCAAAATACAGGAGCTTGTTTAACACTAACTGCACTGACTGCATCTTCCTTTCGGCCTGATACCCGTTTTATAGCAACTGCAATTAATGATGCAAAAGTTGATTACATATATACAGTTGGAGAAACTCCACTAAATTATACAAACAATCATGTTGTATCAGCCATCATTACCAATAGGAGCAATACTGCTTTTACTAATTTTAATGTAACATTAAATGTAAGCGGTGCTAATACTTTTACAAATGTTCAAACAATTGCTAATTTGCCCGGCTGTGCCTCTCAAACAGTAACATTTGCACCTTACACATATTCTAATGCCGGAAACAATATAGTACAAGTTTCTGTTCCACCGGATAACAATAATCTTAATAATACAAAACAAGTTAATCAAACAATTACACTTGATAGATACAATTATCGTTATGGAAGTGAAGTAAAAAGTGGTGGTGTTGGTGTAAATGGTAATACTGCTGCATTAACTGCAAAATTTAATACAAATGCCTCTCTAACTTTAACCCATGTAAATGTAGAATTCGGTGTTGCCGGTTTGCCATATAGGTTTGCAATATATGGTGATAATGGAGGTATGCCAAGTACAACACCCATTTATGTAGATGCCAACGACAGACTTTCATTACTTAATACCCCTATGGATATAGCTTTAGAAACTCCTGTAACGGTTCCATCAGGGAATTTTTATGTTGCTATACATCAACAAAGCGCTACAAATATGAGTTTAGCTTATGCAACCGAGACTCCATTAAGACTTAGTACATTCCATTTTGCCACTCCTTTACCACCGGCTTCATGGATGGACTTAGCTCCAAATAATTCATTCAGACCTCTCTTGGGCGTTAAATTCTGTTATCCTTATACTCCAAGTGTAATCGCTGGGAATAATACTGTGTGTGAAGGCTCAACTAATACTTACAGTGTAACACCCATCCCAGAAGCTACATCTTATACATGGACACTTCCAGGTGGTTGGACCGGAGTAAGTAATACCAATACTATTACTGCTACTGCCGGAGCAAACGGTGGTAATATAACTTGTGTTGCTAACTATATTTGTGGAAGCAGTACTGCATCTTCTTTAGCGGTAACAGTAAACCCTAAACCAACAGTAACTGCAAGTGCTAACCCGGCTGCAATTTGTTCCGGTTCAAGCTCTACATTATCTGCAAGTGGTGCAACATCTTATATTTGGAACCCGGGTGCATTACCCGGAAATTCAATAAATGTTAGTCCAACTATTACCTCAACTTATACTGTTACCGGAACTGATATAAATGGATGTACCAATACAACTATAATTAATGTTCATGTTGATCATACACTAACAGGAACAGGCTCTGCATCTCCTGATACTATTTGTTTAGGAGCTTCATCCACTATAAATGGAACAGCTACCAATTTGTGTTTTGGTAATATAAATGATTTTAATGGCGACTATGCTCCTGTTAATTGGACAATGACTCAAAACAATTCAAATGGAACTGTTAATACAGCTAATACTCCGGCTTATATTGTTATGACATCAAGCAATAATTTATCAGCAACTCCCGGATTTACAACATATTCAATCCCTATGTCCTGTTCCGGAAATGTTACTTTCAATTGGAATTATTCACACTCTGATCCTACAGGCTCTATTTTTGACATTCCTCAATATACAATAAACGGTGGTAGTCCAATTGAATTTCCTAACTTCATTATTGGTGGTTCAAATTCACAAACCGGTTCTGCGTCTATACCTGTAAATGCCGGCGATGTTTTTGCTTTTAGAATGTACACCATTGATAATGATGCGATATCCGGAAATGTAACAATATCTAACTTTACTGCTCCTGCTCCTGCTGCAACAGGAACTGTTAGTGTATGGGATCAACCATCCGGAGGTACTAATTTAGGAGCTCCACCTCAAGTTGTAACTCCTATTACTGCCGGTACTATAAATTACTATTTAGAAGTAACTTCAGGTGTTTGTGTAAATCCTTCAAGAGTTGCTATTCCTATTTTAGTAAATGCTGCATCAACAGTAACGGCAAGTATATCTCCTGCAACAACATGTAATCAGACAAGTGCGACACCGAGTGCGACTGCAACGGGAGG
>JBDHYI010000038.1:0-15577 GCA_039811265.1 Chitinophagaceae bacterium
GTAAAAAATACAGCCTAAAAAATGTCCACTTGAACAAAAGGTCTAAAAAATAGCCTAATTTTTGTCTATTATACCATTTTATTCATAAAAAACAACCCCGTTATCATATTTTATTAGATAAAGAAATTTGTTTTCGAAATAATGAAATTCAGAATTTATTTTGACCGGCATAATTTTATAAGGAGTTATAAAAGAATAAGTATTATCGCTGATGGAGTTATTAAATGGGACTCCATATTTTTCAAGTAAATGAACAAAAAACCACAAACTTTCAAAACCTTTATAAACTACATCTGAAGGAACGCTTCCCATGTATCTTTTATATTCTCTACCAATATACAAACTTGCAGGCGTTATTTTATCAATAATATAAGAAGATGTGTAGTAAACGGGTAAGTTTGGGAATTCATTTGCTTTGCCTAATGATGTAATTGCTTCTGCCGTAGGCATACAAAAAACTTTAATGTTATATTTTTCTGCCATTGGGATTATTTGTTTTAAAATTTTGTAGGTTATTCCTGCGTCTAAAATGCCCAAGATAATTGTATTGTTATAGTTTGAATCGATTTTAGAAGATAATTCCTGAATATTTATTTCATCATTATTAATTGTCATTTCTTTAAAACGACCAGGCAAGTTATTGTATGGGTCATTTTTAAAATAATTTAATGCATTTATAGAAGAACTTGTATTGTTACTAATAAAAATCACATTATCTGTTAAAAACTTACGGTTGACATAGTTATGAATTTTTTCGATATGAGTCTGTAATCTTGGCTGTAATATTGTAAAATAAGGGTTTCCGCTTTGGTTAGCATCAGATGGCGATATAGCAGAAATAAAATTAATTTTATTTACTTTTGCAAAATCAGCCAATAAACCTAAATCATTTATGCTGGCATTTCCTATTATTAGATCCATAGAGTCTAATCGATCACTCTGTATTAATCTTTCAACATTTAAATAATTCGATTTGGTATCATATATATATAAATCTAACTTAGTTCCTTGCTTATTCATCGTATCTGCAGCTATTCTTATCCCTTGATAAAAATCAATGCCCGGCATCATAAACTTAGGTATTCGGGTTAAGTTTTTTTCCAAATCAATAGAGTCTAAATAAAGAGGAGTTAATACTGCTACTTTATATCGTTCTTTTTTTATTGGTTCATCAAACGAAAAGTAACCTCGTTCTAATGTTTTATTTCGTTGAGCAAAAATTGTCGAGTTAAATAGAATTAAAGTTAGTACGAGTAAGTTTTGAATTTTCATTTTTTTTAAATTTAGTTTATTCCCATTCAATTGTTGCCGGTGGTTTTGAGCTAATATCATACACCACACGATTAATACCTTTAACTTTATTTATTATTACGTTTGAAATCAATGCCAAAACATCATAAGGTATATGCACCCAATCTGCTGTCATTCCATCTGTACTGGAAACTGCTCTAAGTGCGATTGTAAATTCATAAGTTCGTTCGTCTCCCATCACACCTACACTTTGGACAGGTAAGAGTATTGCTCCGGCTTGCCAAATTTTATTATACAATCCTTTTTCTTTTAAAATGGAAATATATTCAGCATCTGCTTCTTGTAAAAGCCTTACCTTTTCGGGGGTTACTTCTCCCAAAATTCTTATCCCCAACCCCGGTCCGGGAAATGGATGTCGCAATAAAAAAACATCCTGCAATCCAAGTTCTTTCCCTATTCTTCTCACTTCATCTTTAAATAACAAGCGCAAAGGCTCTACTAATTTAAGATTCATCTTTTCTGGCAATCCTCCTACATTATGATGCGATTTAATAGTTACAGAAGGACCATTTACTGACACGCTTTCAATGACATCCGGGTAGATAGTTCCTTGCCCTAAAAATTGTATGTCGTTTAATAGATTTGCTTCATGTTGAAAAACGTCAATAAATAATCCGCCTATTATTTTTCTTTTTTGTTCAGGATCTGAAATACCTTTTAATTTTTCAAAAAACAAATTAGATACATCCACTCCTTTAACATTCAACCCAAGTGTTTTATAAGCTTCTAATACCTCTTTAAATTCATTTTTACGAAGCAGTCCATGATTTACAAAAATGCAATATAATCTATCTCCTATTGCTCTTTGAATTAAGGTTGCTGCCACAGTACTATCTACACCGCCACTTAGAGCCATTACAACTTTTTTATCGCCAATCTGTTGTTTTAATTTCAGAACAGTTTCTTCTATATAAGCCTTCGGCGACCAATTTTGATTACAACCGCAAGTACCAATAACAAAATTTTTTAAAATCAATTTGCCATTTTCAGAATGTGTTACCTCAGGATGAAACTGCAAACAATAAAGTGGATTTGGAGTACCTTTCATATAATAAGCAGCTACCGGAATATTTTCAGTTTGTGCAATAACAACTGCATCATAAGGCAAATTAATTATAGTATCTGCATGACTCATCCATACAACATTATACTCATTCAAACCATCTAATAAATTATAATTATGATTGATATTACAGAGTTTTGCTCTACCATACTCTCTTGTTGAAGATTTTTCAACCCGTCCACCAAATTGCTTCGTTGTTAATTGAGCCCCATAACAAATTCCTAAAATCGGTACTTTTTCATTCAATGCTTTAATATCAACTTTAGGTGCATTTTCATCATTCACAGAAGAGGGGCTACCGGAAAGAATAATCCCTTTCACACTATCATCAAATTTTACATCTTGATAATAAGGAATGATTTCGGAATATATATTCAGTTCCCGAATATTTCGAGCTATAAGCTGAGTATATTGAGACCCAAAATCAAGGATTATTATTTTATCTATCATATTTTTTTATTTTATGCTTGCGCAGTCGGTCCACCAAATTGCATTGGAATAGCAACTTGCTCTACATCTTTTATAATACCGTTTACCTGTTCATATTTTTTTATATTATCAGTAAGTGCTTTCATCAAGCGTTTTGCATGCTGGGGGGTTAATATAATTCTCGATTTCACTTTTGCTTTTGGAATACCGGGCATTGTTGCAATATAATCAATTACAAATTCAGCATTAGAATGAGTTATGATTGCTAAGTTTGAATAAATCCCTTCTGCAATTTCTTCTGTCAGTTCAATATTTAATTGATTTTGCTCTGGATGTGGGGTATTTTCCATATTATAATACTTTAGTTTGCGAAGATACATTTTTTTTAGAAGATAGTAAATTTCAAATTGGATACTTCGCATTTAATCTAATTGAATTAATAGGTGCAATTTCATTAAATTATGTTACTTTTGCACACTTTTAATCAAAAAATAATAACTATGAGTTTTATTACACACATCCATGCAAGACAAATTTTAGATAGTAGAGGCAACCCAACTGTAGAAGTAGATTTATTCACAGATGAAGGGGCTATGGGACGAGCAGCTGTTCCATCCGGTGCAAGTACAGGTATCTATGAAGCTGTGGAACTACGAGACAATGATAAAAAAAATTACAATGGCAAAGGGGTTTTAAAAGCCGTTAAACATATCAATACTACTATTCATAATGCATTAATCGGCCTTGATGTTAGTGACCAAATTGCGATAGATCAAACGATGATTGCTCTTGACAAAACTCCTAATAAAAGTAAGTTAGGTGCCAATGCAATATTAGCAGTCAGTATGGCTGCTGCTAAAGCTGCTGCTGAAGAAGCCGGTTTAAGTCTTTATCGTTACGTCGGTGGTACAAACGCGAAAACGCTTCCTGTCCCTATGATGAATATTTTAAATGGAGGTGCTCATGCCGATAATAAAATCGATTTTCAAGAATTTATGGTGATGCCAATCGGAGCAAAAAGTTTTAGTGAAGGATTAAGATGGGGAGTTGAAATTTTTCATTCCTTAAAAAGCGTATTGAAAAAAAATGGATATTCAACCAATGTAGGTGATGAAGGAGGTTTTGCACCTAACATTCAAAGTAATGAGGAAGCTATAGAAACTGTATTAATGGCTATTGAAAAAGCTGGTTATAAAACAGGCTCTCAAATTGCTATTGCAATGGACGCTGCTAGTAGCGAACTTTGGGATGCTAAACAAAAATGTTATGTTTTCAAAAAATCAAGTGGTAAAAAAATGAAAAGTGAAGAAATGGTGAAATTTTGGGAAAATTGGTGCAAAAAATATCCTATTGTATCAATTGAAGATGGATTGGCTGAAGACGACTGGAAAGGATGGAAAATGCTTACAGATGCAATTGGTAAAAAAGTACAACTTGTAGGTGATGATCTTTTTGTTACTAATGTTAAAAGATTAGAAAGAGGAATTAAAGAAGAAACGGCTAATGCACTTTTAGTAAAAGTAAATCAAATCGGTTCTTTAAGCGAAACTATAAATGCTGTTAGTATGGCACAATTTGCTTCATACAACACTATAATGAGTCACAGAAGTGGTGAAACTGAAGATACAACTATTGCAGATTTAGCTGTTGCTCTTAACTGTGGTCAAATTAAAACCGGTTCGGCTTCTCGAAGTGATCGTATGGCTAAGTATAATCAACTCATTCGTATTGAAGAAGAACTTGGTGAAAATGCTATTTACTTAGGAAAGAATTTAAAATTCGGGAAATAATATTATTTCCATCTGATTAAAACCTCAAAAATTTAAAACTTTTTTGAGGTTTTTCTTTTTAAAAAACAAATCAACAACTGAATTTAAAACAACTAATTTTTTCTATTCAAAATTATTAATACAGACAAATTGTCTCAAATAAACATTTGGCAAACTTATTGAGTATAATAAAAAAAGTTAAAAAAAACAATAAATATCATGGCAGAAAAAGACAAAGAACCATTAGAAAATAAAAGCGTTGATGAAAGTCAAACTACTATAAAAGAAAATATTGAAAATGAAAATTTGACAGAAAAAACATCATCCAATGATAAATTGACTGAGAATAATGAAATAGAAAAACTAAAATCTGAAAACAGTTCATTAAAAGATGATTATGTAAGACTTTTGGCTGAATTTGAAAATTATAAAAAACGTTCCTTTAAAGAAAAAATGGAAATAATTCAAACTGCCGGAAAAGACATCATGATAGGGTTACTTGAAATAATTGATGATGTTGAAAGAGCCGAAAAACAATTTGAAACTACCAATGATTTAAAAAGTTTAAAAGAAGGAATAAACTTAATTTTTAATAAGCTCAAAAATAACCTTACTGCAAAAGGTCTAAAATCTTTTGATTCTTTAGGACTTGAATTTAATGAGGAACAACATGATGCAGTTGCTGTAGTACCTGCCGCATCCAAGGATATAGAAAATAAAATTGTAGATGTACTTGAAAAAGGCTATTCACTTAATGATAAAATCATTCGCCACGCTAAAGTAGTAGTAGCAAAAACGAATGAATAATAAAAACTTGAATAAAAACAAATGAAAAGAGATTATTATGAAATACTAGGTGTTTCAAAAAGCGCAAGTGCTGATGAGATAAAAAAAGCTTATCGCAAAATTGCCATGCAATATCATCCTGATAAAAATCCGGGAGATAAACAAGCTGAAGAAAAATTTAAAGAAGCTGCTGAAGCTTATGAAGTATTAAGCAACCCTGAAAAAAAACAAAGATATGATCAATTTGGTCATGCAGGTGTAGGTGGTGCTGCAGGTGGTGGTTTTGGTGGCTTTAACGGTGGAGGAGGAATGAGAATGGAAGATATTTTCAGCAATTTTGGAGATATATTTGGTGAAGGTTTTTTTGGCGGTGGCAATAGTAGGGGTGGTAGTAGAACCTCCAGTGGTCGACGAGGCTCTAATTTAAGAGTTAAAGTAAAATTGAATTACGAAGAAATTTTAAAAGGTGCCCACAAAACTATCAAAGTAAAAAAATACATTAAATGTAATACCTGTGGAGGAAATGGTGCTAAAGATAAATCTTCAATACAAACTTGTAGTACATGTGGAGGTGCAGGCCAAATAAGAAAAGTACAACAAACATTCTTAGGACAAATGCAAACTGTTACTACTTGCCCTACATGTAATGGAGATGGCACTCAAATTACTTCAAAATGTAATACCTGTAAAGGTGAAGGTCGAATATACGGAGAAGATACTATCAGTATTGATATACCTGCCGGTGTACAAGAAGGGATGCAACTTTCAGTTAGTGGCAAAGGAAATATAGGGGAAAGAGGTGGGATGCCAGGAGATTTATTGGTAGTTATTGAAGAAGAAAAGCATCCGGAATTAGCAAGGGAAGGCATTAATATACTTTACGACTTAAATTTATCTTTTCCTGATGTTGTATTAGGAACAGAAGTAGAAGTACCTACAATCGCAGGAAAAGTTAAAATAAAAATAGCACCCGGAACTCAAGCCGGAAAAATATTAAAATTAAAAGGCAAAGGGTTTCCTAGTATAAACAGTTACGAAAAAGGAGATCAACTTATTAATATTAATGTCTGGACGCCACAAACATTAAATAGTGAAGAAAGTAAATTAATTCAACAATTAAAAAATTCACCCAATTTTAAACCTGACAAATCAAAATCAGATAAAAGTTTTTTTGATAAAATAAGAGAAGCATTTAGTTAATTATTTATTGAATTAAACTTCTATTTCAAAATTTACCCAATAAATGGTATATATCAGTTTATTTTAAAATATATTTTTGCATAAACATTTTTGTTTTTCATGGTGTGAGTTTATGCCGAAAGAAAAAATTATATTTTTGATTTCGGCATTTCTTTTTTAAATAACAGATATAAAAAAGCTACACTTTTGGTGTAGCTTTTTTATATTCTTGGATAGAATATCTATCTTCTCTTTGGCTGAATTTTATAGCTAAATGATATGTGAGACATTACATACCAATCCATATTTGAAGATAAGCCTCTCATAGCTCCTTTTATTGGCATTCCTTCAGGATAATCTAATTCGTCACCTCTAAATGATAGCTTAGCTGCTCTTGGGTTTGCAGTATTTAATGCAACTAAATCAGGATAAGCAGTACTTACATCATCTAGGTAATCTGTAAAAGTTTTTCTAAATCCGGTTTCTATAGACATACCAAAGTTTTTATTAATTTGATATTTAAAACCCATTCCAAAAGGAATTGCAATTTGTGTCAGACTATAGTGTTGTCCTTCTGTTTGTAGGGGTTGTAACTCAACCCATTCATTTTTATAAAATGCTTTAGGGTTAAAATGGAATACATTAAATCCCCCAAAGAAATATGGAGTAAAGTTAAAATATTTTCTATATCTTTTATTAGTTGGATTGTATTTATCAAATGGTAAAATACTAAATTCAAAATCACCTCCAAATTCTACGATATACGAACGGAAACTTAAATTTCTTTGTATATGGCTTTGAATATTTGAATTAGCATCAGAAGCATGCACTCTACCATAATTTAAATTCCCCCTTACTGCAAGAAAAGAATTTATATTTTGTCTTACAAAGAAACCTGTTGAAAAGCCAACATCTCTATAGGTAAAGTTTTTTGGTTGTAAGTCTCCCCAATAATTACTAACCCCAATATTGTAACCAAATTCTGTACTTTGTTGTGCAAAACTTACTGTTGCAAGTGCACCCATCATTAATGTTAAAAATATTTTTCTCATCGTATTTAATTTGCTTGTAAATATATAGTATTTGTTTTGAATATGCAAAATGAAATTATTTTTTTTTAATAAAAATCTAATATTATCTTTTTTTAAATGAAATAATTAAATCCTATTAAAAAGATTGCAAAAAAATATAAATATAAATATGTTGTAGCAAGATTAACAGAATGTATTTTTTAAATATGATTTGGAATAATAGTAAAAAGTAAAATGTATTTTTTATATGATAAAAATCAGTTTGCAATAAAGAATAAAATATAACTGAATAATATAATAAAAAACCGTATCAAAACTGATACGGTTTTTATCATTTGCTAATTTGGTTAAAGAAAACTACTTCTCTATAAAACCAGCCGGGTTGGTGTTTGTAATTTCTATTTCTTTTTTATGTGTTTGTTGAGTCGATATGGATGCAGCTTCTTCTTTTATTCTATTTGCCCTATATGCCTTTTGCATTTCATAACTCTTTCTAGCTATTTCTTCTTCCGGGTTATGTTTTATTTTATTTGATTCTGTATTCATTTGAGGTTCCGGCATATTCATTCCATTTACATTTTCTTCAATCACTTTAGGTGATTCTGTAACATAATTTGCTTTTTCTACCGTTATAGGTCTTGGTGTAATTGCATTTTTATATTCATCAGAGTTTAAATAAGCTTCTCTGATTTTTTCATCCTCAGTTTGAGCTTTATTATTTTGTGCTTGCATTGAAATACCCCAAAATGCAAGTATTCCTAAAATTATTATTTTTTTCATATTTATTGTTTTTTTATTTTTAAATAATTTATTTTTTAAATATATTATTGATTTACTACCATTACAGAGAGATATCCATATTCATTATTGTTCCAATTTGCAGGTGTTGTAATACATCTACCTGCTACACCAAAGTAATATGTACCGGGTGCAAGACCTGTTGCAACTCCTGTTACAGTGTATGTATTTCGAGTATTTTGTACAGTTCTTAAATTATATGTTCCTCCGCCAATAGTAGTAACAGGTGTATTTAAATTATCAGTATTAAATGCAGGCCAGATATCTAACCCATCAGCACCTCCCGCAACAAGTGAACCTAAAGTTACTGTTCCTGTAATCATTACTTTTTGTGAAGTTGAAGTAATTGTTACTGCCAATCTACTAGTGCTTAAAAATTCAATATTGTTACTAGGGTTTCGAGTACCAGTAGATACAAAATTCATATAACTAATGGTTCCAGGTAATGTTTTTGTATCAGTCCAAGTACCAACACCATTTGCATTTGAAGTAAGAACTTTTTGAGATCCTTGAGAACCATCAACAATTTTCACTTTTCCTTCTACATGTAATTTTTCAGTTGGCGCTGTAGTTCCAATGCCGACTCCTATGTTGTCTATCCTCATTCTTTCAACCGGATCTGAACCAGACGATGATGTCCAAAATAATAATTTGCCCTCATAATTTCCGGTTACATTTCCATTTGCTATTAAAGAGCTAAGAACTCCTTGCCCAACAACTCTTGCTGAATGAAAAGATAAACCCATATTTTCATCCAAATTAGGATCGGCAGGGTTAAACGGAGTATTTGCATCAGGATTATAAACATTAAGTACTGAATTAGTACTACCCTCAACGCTTAATTGGCTTTTCGGAGTTTCTGTTCCAATACCGACACCATAAACTCCATCATCATCTATCGTCATTGCAGGTGGTGCTCCGGTAGGTGTATTCCAATTTGGAGTAAATTGCATTTGCCCGGCTTCATTTACACGAATATTAAAATATTGTCCTTTTGTACCAAATGTAATACTTGCTGTATCATTCACATCGTTTCCACCAATATTTAATGTAGAACCAGGAGAAAATTGATTTCCTAAAATAGTTCTACCAAAAGTATCAATAATAAGTCTTACTCCTTTAGTTACATTTTCTATGTAATATTGATTACGATCTAATCCTAATCCATTACCTGTCCCCCCAACTCCATAATACCATGTATTACTTGTGGCGGGCGATCCGCTCCTTAAACCGATTAATGCACTTCTGTCATTAGCTGCTGAAGAATTTTCAAATAAACTAACTAAATAATTTCCATCATTTCTATTAACATGAAATTTTGAAGCTGGTGAAGATGTCCCAATTCCTATATTTTTTGATCCTTTTAAAATGTATAAGGCATCACCATTTCCATATTCAAAAAGTGAAAAATTATTACTTGCTCCATCATTATGAAATCCCCATTTTATGGATCCATCATTTGCAAATCTCATGGCGGCATCTCCATTTTTAGCATCCACATCAATAGTTGCGAAACCTGAAGTTGATTTACTACGGATACCATCAGCGCCACTATGCACTACATCTAATTTATATCCCGGAGTAGAAGTATTTATACCGACACTAAAGCCATTATCTGTTATCATACTATTTCCTAATGTATTACCATCAGGTGTAAACTTAGGCACAGTATTGATTGTGCCACTACCGCTTACTAATCCCGCTCCGGCTGCTGTACTCCAACTTCCCACTCCGTTTGCATCCGAAGTCATCAATTTTCCCGCTCCGGGTGAGCCGCCTTGCATACGGATTTGACCGTTTACATCTAGTTTGGTGGTCGGTGTGGTAGTTCCAACCCCAACAGCTCCACCGTTTGTAATGGTAATTTGGTTATTGTTGTTGGTTCCCAACATCAAACTACTGTTCTCCTTATTCATGATGGTAGCCACATTGCCATTTTGTGATATCACCAAACCATCATTCGCTGTATGTCCGCTCGTGTTATTCGTTAATCTTAAATCAAGCAATGTCCCTTCTGTATTATTTAAATGAACTCGCGATACAGGAGCTGCATTACCTCCAATACCAACATTCTCCGTAGTAAAATCAGCATGGAATTTTAATCGCGTAGAGCCTGATTTGAATAAACTTATACCTACGTTACCGGCTGTGCTAATCAAAAAACGGCCTAATCCATCTCCCGCTGTTATACCATTGTTACCAAACGCTAACAAATTCGCATAAGGATAAAATGCATTATATCCTCCGGGGCGGTTTGTTCCGTATTTCGTAAACGTCGCATAACTGTTCGTGCTATCATTATACATCGTAAAACGACCGGCTCCGGCAGCATCCCCATTGTGCATACGGATATGCTCTAATATGCCGGATGTACTGTAGTACAAATGTAATCGGGCTAATGGTGAGGTAGTACCTAAACCTACATTCGAGCCATTGTCAAACAATAAAGACTTACCAATAGTATTTAAAGCAGTAAACTTAGTTAAATAATTAGCATCTCCTGCAACATGACCGGCTGCTGAACTCACAGCCCCTGTCCTCGTCTTGTCATGTGAACTGCCCGCTTTGTCTGCATATAATGCATAAGGAACAGATAATAACTGTGAGGTGCCCGCTACCACAAAATCATTGCCGCCTTTAGGATCTATGGCTACTTGGATGTATTTATTGCCCGTTTCCCATTTTACGGTTTTCATTTCGCCGTTTATAGCATGTCCATTACCAATTTGTAGAGTATAAAGTCCAAACTCGTTTGTCTTTACTATTTGGGTTTCCTCATACTCCGCTACACTCGCATCCGCTGACGGTAATATCGTCAACTTCAACGAAATTTGCTGGTTTGACATAGGGTTCCCTTTTGCATCGCGTGCAACGCCCTGATAGTTGAATAATTGTGGCACTTGAGCGTACAAGGCGGACGCTAAAAAGATAAAAGCAAATGCCATCATGAATTTTAATTTTGAAATCATAGTTGTTCTTTTTAAAAGTTAATAATTGTTTTAGGTTTATTTGATTAGGGATTAATTTGTTTTTAAAATTTTAAATGATAGGGTTGAATTTTCGTCTTTGCTTTGTTTAATCATCAGATAATAAGTCCCGGCAGCATAAGATTGCATATCAAATGATATTTTGTTCGCTCCGGCTTGCAATGCAACATTTTTTGATATTATCAATTTACCGGTAGCATCATACAATTGATAATCAGCTGTGGATTCATTATCCTCAAATGTTTCTACATAAAGCAAATCTGTGGTGGGATTCGGATAGACTTTGACGCGGTCAAGTGTAAGTGAATGTGAAGTGGGTGTGCTTTCGGTTTTTCTGCCCAAACCGGTAGGCTGTAACAATCCCTGTGTTACAATCAGGTTTGCATTCCTCTCTGTACTTACGAGTGTCATTTCTCCAATTGAATAATCAAATGTAGCTCCATTGATAGTTGCTGTGTTACCGGCTACATTGAATGTATTCTGGGAAAATGCACTACTTGCAATAAAAGAGAAAAACACTATACTTGTAAGTCGGATGGTTTTCTTTTTATTCATAGTTAAAAAATTTTGTAATACAAATATAATTTTGTATAAATTCTTATTTTAAAAAAAATTAGAATTCGGTAGGGATGAATGAGTAAATGGTCAATTTTTGGGGAAAAGCGGTAAAAATAAATATTTTTTACAAAGCGCCTTTAGAAAGGTATTTTCACAAATTTCAAATTACTTAGAGTAATCTGTTAAAATTATAAAAAAAAATAGAAAGATTAACTACTTCACAATAGATAATCTTTCTATAACTAAAATTAAATTATCTACCAGGTAGTACAACTTCCCGGGTTAGTAATCACAGCATTTACAGTACCTTTCAAGTCACAACCCGTTCTAAAATCTATTTCATGCAATGCATTAATAGTTACGTTAGCTCCGGTATTCGTGATAAAGTTCCCTTGTGGTATGAAAGGATTAACATTGTAACCGGCAGGTATAAACCAACCTTTATAAGTTGCGGTTCCATTAATTGTCAAATTTTGTAAATACGTAGATGAAGCCATTTTTACAGCCTCGCCTGCATCAAGAAGCCCAAACCCCATTTCATCATTCCAAGTTCCATCTGTATAGTTTACACTATAAGTATAAGAACCTACCTTTCTTGCAGTTCTTTTCATGATTTGTTCTACTTGTGCTTGAGTAAGACAAGGGTTGGCAGACAAAATGAGGGCTGCTACTCCTGCTGCATGGGGACATGCAGATGATGTCCCATTGAAATTAGAAATATAATCTGAATTCGTATATCCTGCAGCTCCTTGTTCGTCAGTTGTATAAATTTGAACACCAGGAGCCATCACATCCAAACCCGTACCGTAGTTACTTCCCCACCCTTCTAAATCACAAGAAGACGGGTTTTTTCTTTGGGCACAAGGACTCATGGCTCCTACTGCAATGACTTCAGGTATGGAATTAGCCGGGTATCTAATAGTATTAGCATTTTCGTTTCCCGTTGAAAAAAGCACTACACAACCAAGCCCTCCACGTCCTAATGTTACTGCATTTGTTATTGCCTGTGTTACCATATTGCTGTTAGAGGAACCCCATGAATTACTCATAACCTCAGCACCATGAGTTCTAGACCAATTAAATGCATCTGCAAGTACTCCCTGTGTAGTGGGAATATCGAAAGAAACAGAAAACCAATCTGCATTATATGCGACACCAGCCACCCCAAGATTATTATTTCCTGATGCTGCGGCAATACCGGCACAAGCTGTTCCATGTTCGAAATAAACAACCGATGGTGATGACCCTGTCTGTGCATCATATCCGTCATCCTGCTTATTATTTATCAAATCGGGATGAGTAAGATCAACCCCTCCGTCTATAATTGCAATATCAACTGCGTTTGCACCTGTTGTATAATTCCAAGCTGTGCATACTCTTGTATCCATTCCGGGTGTACCTCCATTTTGACCGGTATTACTTAATCCCCATTGTTGAGCAAAAAAAGTATCATTTGTACAATTTAGCTTACCACCAATTAATTCAGGTTCAGCCGTGTTAAAATATCCTGTTTCGTGGAGTTTTTGTGCAGCCAAAATTGGATTGATGGCTTGCTTATCATTAGGCACAACCATGACCCACTCCGGCATAAAAGGATTTTGGCCTACGATGGAATAATTAATTGAGGTAAGTGCTTGTGACAACTTGGTAATATCATTTTCTGATTTCAATCCAACCCATACATAATTTGTGATATAGACTAAATCATTGTCAATATTATTATATCCATTCGAAACTCCTATAATTGTTGGGTCTGATTTTAAACGAAGAATTTCTTTGTTTAATTCACTTTCGGATAAAGGATTATTGTAATGTACTAAGGCATAATAATTATTCGGGTTAATGAGTTTATCTGAACTGTTTTTATGATCCTTTATAAGTCGCTGTTGATAAATATCCTTTTTAAATTTCACAATGGATGCTTTGCCTTCTAACTTTTTATCTAATGCATCTTTTGAATTTAATGATGTGAGTATATATAAATTCTGCGTGTTCAATTGTAAAGGAATCTTTTCATTTTTGTAATAATAAAAATCAGATTGAGCAAAGCTAGATATGCTTAATACTGACATTATCCATATTAATAATGCTCTCATAATCTTTATTTTTTAAGGTTTGCTTTAATTAATTCGTTCTCTGCTTTTAAAGCTTTGATTTCTTTTTTCATCTCAATTAAATAAAGAGTCAATTCCTCTATTTTTTCCATTAGTTTTGCATCCATTGTTGCAACATCCAATCCATTTTCAGCCATAGCTTCTGCTGATGGAACATTTGGTAAATGTTTATTCTCTTTAATAAAGGCTTCTACATGGTCTAATGGTAAAAGATTATAATCTTCTGCAAATACATAGTCAGCCCAATTTCCGGATCCGTTTACGGCTACTTTAAGTCTTTCTGTCAATATCCCATCTTTAACATAGAGCTTATAACCGGAAGGCATGGATGCTACAGTACCAATAACCACTCGTCCTCCATTATCATCATCTATCGTCATTGCTGCAGTTCCTGTAGGTCCACCAGAATTTGGTATAAATTGCATTTGCCCGTCAGCATTCACACTAATATTAAATACTTCTCCTTTGGTATTAAATGTAATACTTGCAGTATCGTAATAGTTATTTCCACCAATATTAAAGGTAGAATAGGCCGATATATTTTTTCCTACTTTAACTCTACCTAAAGTATCAATGCTAAATCTTGCTCCTTTACCTAAATTTTCAATATAAAATTGATTAGAAGTCAATCCTAAACCGTTACCTGTTCCCCCAACACCATAATACCATGTATTGTTTGATGCAGGAGCTCCACTTTTTATACCAACCATTGCACTTCTGTCATTAGATGCTGAAGAATTTTCAAATAAACTTACTAAATAATTTCCATCATTCCTATTAACATGAAGTTTGGATGCTGGTGTAGTAGTTCCAACCCCCAAGTTCCCTTGTATTAAAGCACCATTAGTAGGTGCAATATTTGTACCGGCATAAGTTGAACCAACAGCTAAACTACCACTTATATCTAATCTATTTTTAGGTGTATTAGTACCAAGTCCAATATTTCTAGTACCCTTTGTAACATATAAAGCATTCCCATTTCCATATTCAAAAAGTGAAAAATTATTACTTGCTCCATTATTTTGAAATCCCCATTGCGTAATATTATCGTTTGCAAAACGCACAGCGGCATATCCATCTTTAGCATCCACATCCATAGTTGCGAAACCTGATGCTGATTTCACACGCATACCATAAGCTCCACTGTATAATATATCTAATTTATAAAGCGGAGATGGATTATTTATACCAACATTATAACCATCATCTGTTATCATACTATTTCCCAAAGTATTACCATTTGGTGTAAACTTAGGCACTGTATTTATTGTACCACTACCGCTTACCAATCCTGCTCCGGCTGCTGTACTCCAACTTCCCACTCCGTTTGCATCCGAAGTCATCAATTTTCCCACTCCGGGTGAGCCGCCTTGCATACGTATTTGTCCGTTTACGTCCAATTTTGTAGTAGGTGTTGTCGTTCCAACCCCAACAGCTCCACCGTTTGTAATGGTAATTTGGTTATTGTTGTTGGCTCCCAACATCAAACTACTGTTCTCCTTATTCATGATGGTAGCCACATTGCCATTTTGTGATATCACCAAACCATCAT
>JBDHYI010000039.1:0-14530 GCA_039811265.1 Chitinophagaceae bacterium
TCAGTCGTTCAATTTCTGATATTATTTCTTCAATAACTTCGACATTGTAAATTTTCTTTTTTCCTCCGACTTTGGTTGAGTAAACAAAAAACACTTTTCCTCCGAATTTTTTCTCGAAATTTTCGTGATTTACCTTGTGCATTTCAATCCATTGATATTGGTTTAAGGCTTGTCCAGATTCAATTGGTTTAATCTGAATACCGATATACTTTTCTCCAACTTGAACGAAAAAATCAACACTATATGCTCTGTCCCAATTATCAGGTGCTGGCTCAATCTTCATTCCAATTGCACCTTCCAATTGTCCGTAAATTGTTTCGATTTCAGTCCTATAACCGTCATAAGTTCTACGAAGAACTAAATTATAAGCATAGTCTATACATTCTTCTTCTGTGATAGAAGCTAATTCGCTTTGAACAACTTCAGATAGTTTAATGTATAGCGTTTGACCTAAAGAAGTTATATACTCACGAGTAATATTTATTCCGTTTTTCTTCTTTTGTTTTCCTTTTGTGAAATAATATTCTTCCCATTCTTTGTAATCATTAGGGGCACAATCCCGAATTAATTCGGCTAATGCTCCTACACTATACGCTTTGTTCAGTCCCCAACGATTTAAGGCGTAATTTAAAAGAGTTTCGTGTTTGAATTTAAACCCTTCTCCTTCTGTTTTTGTACAATAATCTTTAGCCATTGATAAATGTGTTAAATTTCGTTCTGTATTTAAAGTCAATGGAATTATCTACCAATGCTAAATTTTCTTTCAATAAATGAGCATTTATAAAAGTTTTATTTTCTAAATAGAGGTAAGCCATTAAATTATTATCGTTGTCGTGTTTGACTTCATCGTATTTTAAAAATACTTTTTTGCCACGAATTTTATTTATTAAATATTCGGTCGCTTTTCCATTGATTGTGGGATTTTGTTTAATGCCAATCAAGCGAATAGTCAAATCGTTACTCAAACGAACAAGCTCTGGACTTATAATTTCTTTTACAGAGAAAAATTCCTCTCGTTTTCCTGTACTGTTTGCGTCAATTTTAGAACCGTACTGAATTTTCTTTACATCAATTTTCTTGTCTAACTTATGCGTATCCACAAATTGATAAGGCAATTCTTTTATTCGTTTTTCAAAATCCGTTTTTAATTCAGGTTGCTTGATGATTTCTGTTTCAACTGTTGTAAAAGCATCATCAGTTCCTATTTTTTCTTTTATAATCGGAATAAAATCAGGATTGATTTCATAGCCAATAGAATTTCTGTTCAAGTTTCTTGAAGCCAATGCTGTTGTTCCACTTCCCATAAATGGGTCTAAAACGGTTTCTCCTGGAAATGAAAACATTTTTATTAAACGATGTGGTAATTCTTCGGGAAACATTGCCAAATGTTTATCTTGTTTTGCTCCCGAAAAATGCCAATGTCCGTTGAAGTATGTATTCCATTCTTCATTGGTCATTGAAGCATTTTCTTTTTGTTCTTTGGTCGGCTTGGGTGCGTTTCCTTGTTTTTTGAACAACAAAATATATTCAAAATCCAATTTTACAATTCCATTTCTCGGATTTGGATAACTTCCCATAATACTTGCTCCTCCCGAAGTATTCATTGTCGTTGCTTTCTGCCAAATAATCTGTCCCATAAAGTCAAAACCAATCATTTCACAGAACTTAATGATTTCTGTATGAATAGGAATAATTTTATAACGACCGTAATAAGTTGAACGAGCAAATTGGTCTCCGATATTGATACAAAGGCGACAGCCTTTGTGTAAAACTCGGAAACATTCTTGCCAAGTCAAATTCAGATGGTTTATATATGTTTCATAGTCATCGTGAAATCCAATTTGGTTTTCCGTTCCATAATCTTTTAGTTGCCAATAAGGTGGTGATGTAGCAATCAAATGAACGCTTTCATCTTTGAGTTCGCTCATTTGTCTGCTGTCGCCATTTATAATTGTATGTTTGGTTTTATTCAACATTTTTCTTTTCGTTAATTCAATTCATAACTACAAATGTACAAAATTACTTCGGGTTATCTTTAGACGGAACGTTCAAATCGCATTGTGCATAACTCCTAAATAGACGCAAGTTAGTATTTAATTTTAAAATCTAAAAATATTTTTGATATTTTTTTTAATTTATATTGATTATTAGTTATTTAATACATAGAATATTTAAAATGTGCAATACTTTATTTGAATAATATTTTTTGTTTTTGTAACTTTGGCTTTACTAAACTATTTATTTCGCGTAAACAATAAATTTTAATTTTATGAGTTTAGATATATCTAAATATAATTTTGAATATGGAGAACATAAAGGAAATAATGTGATATGGATTCGTTTTCCTAATGATAGAGAGTTGATTAATCATTTGAGAAATAATATTAAACCACATTGGAGCCAATCAGCCAAATGTTGGTATGTTCCGGATAAAGAAAATTATCGCACTTTGTTTAAAATACCTCCTAGAGATACTTCAAAAAAAGTTTTAACAAAAATTGGAGAAGTCAATAAAAAAGAGTTTGAAAAATATCTTAAGATTTTGCGTTTGAAAGCTTATAGTGAAAATACTATTCGCACTTATTCTATAGAGTTTGCACAGCTCTTATATATTCTTAAAAATATCCCGGTGTATAGTTTGACCACAGACAGATTACAAAGCTATTTCTTATATTGTATCCAAATTTTAAAGTTATCAGAAAATCAAATTCATAGTAGGATTAATGCAGTAAAATTTTATTATGAACAAGTCTTGAAAAACGACAAATTATTTTTTGATATACCAAGACCAAAGAAACCTTTACAACTGCCAAAAAGTTTAAATGCTAAAGAAATAAAACGTTTGTTTGAATCAACAGAAAATATAAAACACCAACTGATTTTGAAACTTTGTTATGGTATGGGGTTGCGTGTAAGCGAGATTGTAAATTTAAAGATTTCAGATATTGATAGTCATAATATGAAAGTGTTTATTAGAAGAGGTAAAGGAAAGAAAGATAGATATGTTAACCTACCCGAATCTATTTTAGATGACTTGAGGAAGTATTATAAAGAATATCAACCTAAAGAATTTTTATTTGAAGGACAATATGGAGGGGCTTATGCACTGCGTAGTGCCCAAATGGTTTTCAAAACTGCTATGAGAAAAGCTAAAATTAAAAAGAATATAGGTATTCATGGATTGCGTCATAGTTACGCCACTCATTTATTGGAAATGGGAACGGATATTTCTCTAATTCAAAAGCTATTAGGTCATAATGATATTAAAACAACTCAAATTTATACTCATATTACAGATGTTTCATTGAATAAAGTTAAAAGTCCTTTAGATAATATTTAATCCAAATTACACTCTTGATTTTTTGATATAAGATAAAATCTATTTCAAATTGATTTTAATTGTTCAAAAATCATTGTTCTAATATTATTATTTTAACTTGATTAAATAAATTTCTAAACCCTAATTTGGATTTAATTAATAAAACTTATATTTTCCCTTTATAATATTCTGTAATGCCTTTATATTAAATTAATTGAAAAAAATCATTACAATTTTGGATGGTTAATATTGGTAATTAACGCGATATTTCTACAATTCATAATTAATTTTTAAAAACATTGTGAAATAATTTTAATAGTTCTAATTTTGACCTCAATTTTTATTTTTATAAAGATTAAAAATAGAAACAATAAAATTAGCACAATAGAATTTAGAACTATAAGAATGACTCAATTTTCAAGTAAAAAATCCCCGGGTGCCTTATTTAGAGAGGCAATGTCAAAAGAAAATCCGTTGCAAATAGTCGGAACGATTAATGCTAATCATGCTTTATTGGCAAAGCATGCCGGTTTTAATGCAATTTACCTATCCGGAGGTGGTGTTGCTGCGGGCTCTTTAGGTATCCCCGACTTGGGTATCACTACATTAGAAGATGTATTGATTGATATCAACCGCATTACCAATGTTTGTGATTTGCCATTATTGGTAGATGTTGATACCGGCTTTGGACCATCAGCATTTAATGTTGCCCGCACTGTGAAGTCTTTGATAAAAGCAGGAGCAGCCGCTTTGCATATCGAAGATCAAGTGGGAGCTAAACGTTGTGGTCACAGACCCGGCAAAGAAATCGTATCAAAAGAAGAAATGGTTGACCGTATAAAAGCAGCCGCTGATGCCCGCACAGATGATCAGTTTGTAATAGGTGCCCGCACAGATGCTTTTGCTAATGAGGGGTTTGAGAAAACAATCGAACGTGCAATTGCCTATAAAGAAGCCGGAGCCGATTTCATTTTTGCGGAAGCAGTTCCTGATTTGCATTATTACAAAAAATTTACAGAGGCTACCGGCATACCTGTGTTGGCTAATATTACTGAATTCGGGATGATAAAAATGTACACCGTAGAGGAGTTAAAAGAAGCCGGTGTCGAATTGATTTTATATCCCTTGTCTGCTTTCAGAGCTGCAAATAAAGCTGCAAAAAATGTATATGAACATATACGTAAAGATGGTACGCAACAAAACGTACTGGATACAATGGAAACAAGACAAGAACTCTATGAAAATATTGGATATTACTCCTATGAACAAAAATTAGATGAACTTTTTAAAAATAATAAAAAATGACAAATATTAAAGAATCAAAAACAGCTTTTAAACCCAAAAAGAGCGTGGCTTTATCCGGTGTAGCTGCTGGAAATACAGCACTTTGCAGTGTCGGGAAAAGTGGCAATGACTTGCATTATCGTGGATATGACATTTTAGATATTGCTGGTAAAGCAAGTTTTGAAGAAACAGCATACTTATTAATATATGGCGAACTTCCTTCAGACTCACAACTTAAAGCCTATGTTCAAAAATTAAAATCATTAAGAGGTTTGCCTCAACCTATAAAAGAAGTTTTACAAAAAATTCCGGCTCATGCTCATCACATGGATGTACTTCGCACATATACTTCCGCTTTAGGGAGTTTAATGCCCGAAAAAGAAGACCATAATTTGGCCGGTGCTCGAAATATAGCAGATAAATTATTAGCTTCTTATGCATCGGCATTACTTTATTGGTATCATTATTCACACAATGGAAGAGAAATAAACGTAGAGACAGATGATGATACTATTGGAGGGCATTTTTTGCACCTTTTACATGGGAAAAAACCATCTGCCTCATGGGTAAAATCCATGGAGATTTCTTTGATACTTTATGCAGAACATGAATTTAATGCCTCTACTTTTACATGTAGAGTAATTGCCGGAACAGGCTCAGATATGTATTCTGCTATTACAGGAGGCATCGGAGCTTTAAGAGGACCAAAACATGGCGGTGCAAATGAAGTTGCTTTTGATATTCAAAGTAGATATAGTTCTCCGGATGAAGCTGAAATGGATATTAAAAAACGATTAGAAAATAAAGAAGTAATAATCGGTTTTGGGCACCCGGTTTACACAATTTCAGATCCACGTAATATCGTGATAAAAAATGTTGCCAAAAAACTTTCAAAAGAAGCAGATGATATGCTTTTATATAAAATTGCAGAACGACTTGAAAAAGTTATGTGGCAAGAGAAAAAAATGTTCCCTAATCTTGACTGGTTTTCAGCTGTATCCTATCACAGAATGGGTGTGCCAACCTTAATGTTTACGCCACTTTTTGTTATTTCAAGAGTTACAGGATGGAGTGCACACATCATCGAACAAAGGCAAGATGGAAAAATAATTCGCCCGAGCGCAAATTATATCGGACCTGAAAACAGAAAATTCGTTCAATTAAAATCAAGATAATATAAATTTTAAAACTTAAATTAATACCTTACATGTCATCTCATATTTCAAACGAAAGACCACAACCGGATAAAGTATTAGTCGATATTGCAGACTATGTCCTCCATTATCAAATTAAAAATGAATTAGCATGGAAAACTGCCCATTACTGTCTTTTGGACACACTCGGCTGTGGATTAGAAGCATTGACTTATCCTGCTTGTACAAAATTATTGGGACCTATCGTAAAAGGAACTATTGTACCTAATGGAGCAAAAGTCCCTGGTACTCCCTTTCAATTAGATCCTGTTCAAGCGGCATTTAATATTGGTGCTATCATCAGATGGCTTGATTTTAATGACACATGGTTAGCTGCGGAGTGGGGGCATCCTTCAGATAATTTAGGAGGTATTTTAGCTACTGCCGATTGGTTATCTCGAACGAATATTGCAGAAAATAAAGAGCCTTTAAAAATGAAACAAGTGCTAGAAGCAATGATAATGGCTCATGAAATACAAGGCATTATGGCTTTAGAAAATTCATTTAACAAAGTAGGTTTAGACCACGTTTTGTTAGTGAAATTAGCCTCTACCGCAGTCGTTGGAAAACTTATTGGTTTGAGTAGAGATGAACTCATCAATGCAATATCACTAGCTTTCGTTGATGGTCAATCTCTACGCACATATAGACATGCCCCCAATACCGGAAGTAGAAAATCTTGGGCAGCCGGTGATGCCACATCAAGAGCCGTAAGATTAGCTCTTATCGCCCAAACAGGCGAAATGGGTTATCCATCTGTCTTGACAGCTAAAACATGGGGTTTCTATGATGTTTCTTTCAAAGGAAATGAATTTAAATTTCAAAGACCTTATGGAAGTTATGTAATGGAAAATGTGTTGTTTAAAATTTCATTCCCGGCTGAGTTCCATTCTCAAACTGCTGTCGAAGCCGCTATGACACTTCATAAAACATTAAAAGAAAAAGGTAAAACTTGTGATGATATTAAAAAAATTACAATCAGAACACATGAAGCCGCTATTCGTATTATAGATAAAAAAGGCCCATTGAACAATCCGGCTGACCGTGACCATTGTATCCAATACATGATAGCTGTACCTTTACTTTATGGACGATTAACGGCTGCTGATTATGAAGACAATGTCGCATCAGATCCTAAAATTGATATTCTGCGTGATAAAATGATATGTGTCGAAGATACTCAATTTACTAAAGATTATCATGACCCTGAAAAACGTTCGATTGCTAATGCCCTAACAATTGAATTGAATGATGAAACCGTGTTAGATGAAGTAGTAGTTGAATATCCGATAGGACATAAACGCAGAAGAGAAGAAGGTATTCCTGAATTGATTAAAAAATATAAAATCAATCTTGCCAGAATGTTTGCAGATAAACAACAAAAAAATATTTTAGAACATACTTTAAATTTTGATAAAGTGTCTGAAATGAATGTGAATGAGTTTGTAGATTTATTTGTTATTTAATACTATCAGATAAAGGTATTTTTTTATTTGTTTTCAATCTTTATTGCCCAATAACAAATGTACATAAGTGATTTTTTTTATGATTTTAAAATATAAAATCACTGTTTTTACAATGGAGTTAATTGATAAAATATTTACTTTTTGAAATGTGTTAAATGCATACATAAAATCATTTAAATAAAAATAGTTAAATTAAAAAAATAAGAATAAAATAAATGTTTAAAAAGATATTAATTTCTAACCGAGGAGAAATAGCTATTCGTATCATGCGTGCAGCAGCAGAATTAGGTATAACTACTGTTGCCATTTATACTTATGAAGATCGTTTTTCGATGCACCGCTATAAAGCCGATGAAGCTTATCAAATAGGTGAAGACGATCAACCTTTAAAACCTTATTTAGACATTGAGCAAATTATTCAAATCGCAAAAGAAAACCAAGTAGATGCTATCCATCCCGGCTATGGTTTTTTGAGTGAGAATGTCGAATTTGCGAGACGTTGTAGAGAAGAAGGAATCGTATTTGTAGGTCCTGCACCTGAAGTAATGGAGCAATTAGGGGATAAAATAGCAGCTAAAAAATTAGCTCGTTCAGTAAATGTTCCGGTAATAGAGGATGCAATATTAAATGAAAGTGATATAGATAAAGTAGATGATATTGCCGAAAAAATTGGGTTTCCTATTATCTTGAAAGCCGCTGCCGGTGGAGGTGGTAGAGGAATGAGAGTTATCAGAAAAAAAGAAGAAGTGAAAAATGCTTTTTTTGAAGCAAGCAGAGAAGCCAAAAAAGCCTTCGGTGATGGAACGATTTTTATTGAAAAATATATTGACAAGCCAAAGCATATCGAAGTACAAATCCTTGCAGACAATGCAGGAAATATTGTACATTTATTTGAAAGAGATTGCTCTGTTCAAAGGCGTTTTCAAAAAGTAGTAGAAATCGCACCGGCGCCTAACCTCTCTCAAGAAATTAAAAATGCGGTATATGATTATGCAATAAAAATTGCAAAAAAAGTAAATTATAATAACGCAGGTACGGTTGAATTTTTAGTGGACCAACAAGGGAAGGTTTATTTCATTGAAGTCAATCCAAGAATACAAGTAGAGCATACTGTTACGGAAGAAATAACGAATATTGACATCGTAAGAAGTCAAATTTTAATTGCTCAAAATATTTTACTTTCAGATCCGAGAATTCATATCCCAAATCAAGAAAGTCTAAAAATAAATGGCTACGCTATCCAATGTCGCATCACAACAGAAGACCCTGAAAATAATTTTAAACCAGACTACAACACACTGATTGCGTACAGAAATGCAGGCGGTTATGGAATAAGAATTGATGAAGGTTCGGCTTATCAAGGAATGAAAATATCACCATTTTTTGATTCGATGATAGTAAAACTTACTGCATCAGGACGAACACTCAGTGGCGCTTCTCAAAGAATGTTGAGGGCATTGTCAGAATTTAGGATACGAGGCGTAAGCACCAATATTTTGTTTTTAGAAAAAGTTATCAGCCATGAAACTTTTAAAAAAGGTTTATGCAATGTGAACTTCATCGAAGACCATCCAGAATTATTTGAACTAAGAAAATTAAAAGACTCTTCTACTAAACTTTTAAATTATCTTGGAAATATTGTCGTAAACGGTCATCCTGATGTTAAAACGTATGATCCAAGTATAAAATTCAGAACACGAAAAACACCACATTACAACTCTAATTTACCTATACCGGATGGGTTTAAAACATTGTTAGATAAAGTGGGAAGAGAAGAATTAATGAAGCAAATCCGTAATAGTAAACAAATTTTATTTACCGATACTACTTACCGAGATGCTCATCAATCATTAGTGGCTACTCGTATGAGAACAGAAGATGTCTTAAAAGCTGCTCCCAGTTTTTCCCAACAACATTATGGTATTTTTTCTTCTGAAGTATGGGGTGGTGCTACTTTTGATGTGGCTTTGCGCTTTTTACATGAATGTCCTTGGGAGAGGTTACAAAAAATAAGAAAAGCAATGCCAAATATTCTTTTGCAAATGCTGTTTAGAGGAAGTAATGCAGTGGGATATTCTTCTTATCCGAAAAACGTCATTCGAAAATTTATTGAAGAAGCTGCACAAAACGGAATTGATATTTTTAGAATCTTTGACTCGCTCAATAATCTCGAATCCATGTTGCCGGCTATTGAATATGTAACCAAATATACCAATTCAATAGCACAGGCCTCTGTATGCTATACCGGGGATGTACTAAAAAAAGGAAATAATAAATATAATCTTCAATATTATTTAGACATTGCCAAACGCATTGAAGATTCGGGAGCTCACATGTTGGCGATTAAAGACATGTCCGGTTTATTAAAACCTCAGGCGGCTGAAGTGCTTATAGCTGCACTAAGAGACACAGTCAATATGCCGATAGCATTACACACACATGATACTGCAGGAACCCAAATAGCTACTTATCTAAAAGCCATTGATGCAGGAGTTGATACCATCGATTGTGCAATAGCTTCTTTTAGTGGCACTACTGCACAGCCAAATTTGAACTCTTTAGTAGCTATTCTTGAAGGTCATCCAAGAGAAAATACAAATATGAATTTAGCAGCACTTAATGAACATTCTGATTATTGGGAAGCTGTAAGAGATATGTACTATCCTTTTGAGTCCGATTTAAAATCTTCAACAGCAGAAGTCTATGAAAATGAAATACCCGGCGGACAATATTCTAACCTAAGACAACAAGCAGAAGGCGTTGGATTAGGCGAACAACTAACACAAATTAAAACAAATTATAAAGTTGTAAATGAGCTCTTCGGGGATATAGTAAAAGTAACACCAAGCAGTAAAGTAGTGGGAGATATGGCTTTGTTTATGACGGCTAACCATCTGACGGCTGAAGATATTTTAGACGAAGAACAAAATCATTCTTTCCCGGCATCTGTTATAGGATTTTTCAAAGGAGAAATCGGTATTCCTTATGGAGGTTTTCCGGAAAAATTACAAAAAATCATATTAAAAAATTCACCCCAGACTTCTGCTTCTACACAGTATATCTTACCTGACATTGACCTTGATACAGCCTTTCAATCATTTCAAGAAAAATTTACTAAATCAAATTTTTTAGGCTTCCTGTCCTATCAAATGTTCCCCAAAGTGTTTGAAGAATATTATACACATCTCAACCAATTTGGCAGGGTAGATATACTTCCTACAACCTCTTTCTTTTACCCATTATCACCCGGTCAGGAAATTCAAATTCCGATTGCAAAAGGAAAAGTCATTCACGTAACTTTGAGATATGTATCTCAACCTGATGAAGATGGAATGAGAACTGTTTCTTTCGGTTTAAATGGTGCAAACAGGTATTTAAAAATAAAAGATAAAAAAATTGTATCAACGAAAGTAGAACATAGAAAAGTTATTAATTCAGAAACGGAAATAGGTGCACCGCTACAAGGTTGCTTATCAAAAGTATTGGTGAAAGATGGCGAAACGGTACAAGCCGGAATCCCTTTGTTTGTCATAGAGGCGATGAAAATGGAAAGTACGGTGAATGCATCCAAAAATATGAAAATAAAATCAATCGTTTTAAAAGATGGAACAATGGTCGATCAAAATGATGTAATTTTGGATATCGAATAATGTCTTTTTAAAATTTGAAATTTTTTTTACAAATATTTTTCTACCTATTTTTTATTAATGGATATAATCTTTTTGCTCAAAATACATTAGCAAAAAATAATAGAGGAGAAATACCTAAAGCAACTCTCAATACACCTTACAAAGTAATTAAAATTAAAGATGGAGATACGTTTGTAATCCTTGTTGATAACAAACCTCTATCCGTTAGATTTGCTCATATTGATTGTCCTGAAAAAAGTCAGGATTTTGGTAACAGAGCAAAACAATTTGTAGCTCAAAAATCTTTTGGGAAATATGTGACACTACAACATCATAATCAATATGATCGCAATGGACGATTAATTGCAGAAGTGATTTTGGAAGATGGAATGAATTTGAATAAAGAATTAGTAAAAAACGGATTAGCCTGGCATTTTAAAAAATATTCTACAAGCAAGGAATATGCAGCACTAGAAATGAAAGCACAAAAACAAAAAATAGGCTTGTGGAGCATGCCTCATCCAATTGCTCCTTGGGATTGGAGAAAAATGAAATAATTTTTTTCAAATTTTAAAATTTAGTTGTCCCCATTTTTTTTCTTAAAATGTGAAAAAATAATCAAAATAACTCAATTCATTCAAATTCATTGTCTTTTGGGAAAGGAATACATTTTTTAAACATGTAGTGGATAAAACCCTCTTTGAACTATTTTTTACTTAACTATATTTGGAAAGATTTTGAAGGGAGATAATAAGGACTTGAGTAAATTCAAAAGATGATTAAAGAAAAAAAAAATTAGATTGGAAAAAGTCTTTGTAGCTACCTTTTTTAACTTTTAAAACCCAAAAAAATATATACTTTACCCATGCACTTCGACATATATACTAATTTCAATTTGATGCAAAATATGAAGACTTCAAAAGAATCAAAATATACACAAATTTATTCTAATGAAGAAGCTTATCAGGAATCATTAAAATATTTCAAAGGAGACGATTTAGCAGCAAGAGTATGGATAAACAAATATGCACTCAAAGATTCAGAAGGACGACTTTATGAAAAGTCACCGGAAGACATGCACAAAAGAATAGCTGAAGAAATATCGAGAATCGAATCAAAATACCCTAATCCATTATCTTACGATGATGTATATGATTTGATTAAAGGATTCAAATATATTATTCCACAAGGAAGCCCTATGACCGGTATAGGCAATCCATTTCAAATAGCATCGCTTTCCAATTGTTTTGTAATTGGTAATAAAGGAGAAAGTGATTCTTATGGCGGCATCATGAAAATAGACCAAGAACAAGTACAATTGATGAAAAGAAGAGGTGGTGTAGGGCATGACCTTTCCCACATCAGACCAAAAGGCTCTGCCGTTAAAAATTCAGCACTAACTTCTACAGGATTAGTACCATTTATGGAAAGATTCTCCAACTCAACACGCGAAGTAGCACAAGACGGTAGAAGAGGAGCTTTGATGCTTTCTGTATCTATAAACCATCCCGATTCAGAAGATTTTATCAATGCAAAATTAGAACAAGGAAAAATCACAGGCGCCAACATATCTGTTCGCATCGACGACACATTTATGAAAGCAGTGAAAGAAAATAAAGAATATATCCAAAAATATCCTATATTTAGTGAAAATCCCAAATTCAGCAAAACCATCCAAGCTAAAGAACTATGGGAAAAAATAGTGCATAACGCCTGGAAATCTGCAGAACCGGGTATTCTTTTTTGGGATACCATCATTAAAGAATCTTTACCGGATTGCTATTCTGATTTAGGCTATAAAACCATCTCAACTAACCCTTGTGGAGAAATACCACTTTGTCCTTATGATTCTTGTCGGCTTTTAGCAATCAATCTTTTTTCTTACGTTGTAAATCCTTTTACCAAAGAAGCCTATTTTGATTTTGAACTCTTCAAAAAACATGTTGCTTACGCACAAAGAATGATGGATGATATTATTGATTTAGAACTTGAAAAAGTAGATGATATATTAAGAAAAATTGATGAAGACCCAGAGGATGAAGAAATCAAAAGAGTGGAAAGAAACCTTTGGCTCGAAATAAAAAAGAAAGCACAAGAAGGTAGAAGAACAGGGGTGGGTATTACTGCGGAAGGAGATATGTTGGCAGCTTTAGGGATTCGCTATGGAAGCAATGAAGGAAATGGATTTTCAGTAAAAATTCATAAAACATTGGCTTTGGCTGCATATCGCTCATCTGTAACGATGGCACAAGAAAGAGGCGCTTTTATTATTTACAATACACAAAGAGAAGAAAAAAATCCTTTTGTTTTAAGACTTAAAGAAGCAGACCCACAGCTTTATGAAGATATGCAAAAATATGGTCGTAGAAATATTGCACTTCTTACAATAGCCCCAACAGGAAGCACATCATTGATGTCTCAAACCACATCGGGTATTGAGCCCGTTTTCATGCCGGTGTATAAAAGAAGAAGAAAAGTAAACCCTAATGATAAAAATGTAAGAGTCGATTTCGTTGATGAAGTTGGAGACTCATGGGAAGAATATGTTGTATTTCATCATAAATTTAAACAATGGATGGAAGCTAATAATATTGACACTACCTTAAATTACAGCAACGAAGAAATTAATGAACTAATAGCAAAATCACCATACTATAAAGCGACATCCAATGATGTAGATTGGCTAAGTAAAGTAAAAATGCAAGGTGCTATTCAAAAATGGGTTGACCATTCTATTTCAGTTACTATTAATATTCCAAATGAAGCAAGTGAAGAGTTAGTAAATCAACTTTATCTAACTGCATGGGAGGAAGGTTGTAAAGGTGTAACAGTTTATCGTGACGGCTCGCGCTCCGGTGTGCTAATTTCAAATGATAAAAAGGAGGAAAAAGAAGAAAAAGAAGATACTAATATCGAAAAGTCATTTAAGTTCCCTACTAAAAGGCCACAAGTTTTAAGAGCAGATGTCGTAAGATTCCAAAATAATAAAGAAAAATGGATTGCTTTTGTAGGAACTATAGATGATAAACCTTATGAAATCTTTACCGGATTGGCTGATGATGAAGATGGTTTCTTATTACCAAAATGGGTAAACGAAGGCTTTATTATTAAAAATAATGATGAAGATGGAAAAACGAGATACGATTTCCAATATGTTAATCAAAGAGGTTTCAAAACTACCATAGAAGGCTTGTCACATCACTTTAATCCTGAGTTTTGGAATTATGCAAAATTAATTTCAGGTACATTAAGACATGGAATGGAAATTGAAAATGTAATCAAACTTATAAATGGATTGCAATTAGATAATGAATCAATCAATACATGGAAAAACGGAGTAGCTCGCGCGCTAAAACGATTCATACCGGAAGGAGCTGAAGTAAAAGGTCAAAAATGTAGCAATTGCAACTCAAGTAATTTAATGTATCAGGAAGGATGCTTAACCTGTAAAGATTGCGGCTCCTCAAAATGCGGATAAATATAAAAGTTTAAGCTTGTCATATTGATAGATAGCCTTCGCGAAACGAAGGCTATCTATCTTTTTATTAGACGCTTTGTTGTAAAAAAATACTTCATATTGATTTCATTTACACCAAAATAGAGTTCAAAATATTTCACTTTCACTATCATAAGTTTTTT
>JBDHYI010000040.1:0-12544 GCA_039811265.1 Chitinophagaceae bacterium
AAGTGGCGTATATACAGTACAAGTATATAGCAACAACAAGCTGACCTTCACAAGCAAAGTTCGTAAAAACGATTAAGCTTTAGTTCGTAAGTATTATTATAAAGAGTAAAGGCTTGCCATCGGCAAGCCTTTACTCTTTATATATTTTTATATTTCAATTACTTTAAAAAAAATTTTATGTTTCTGTAACCTTTTTAATAATCATATACTCTAAACTTATATAACAATTAAAATTTTATAAAAATGAAAAAGATTATTTTATCAATTATGATGCTTACCACATTATTTGTAAGTAATACCGCAATGGCTTGTGATGCTTGCGGTAAAGGAGATCCAAAAGTTGAATTGAGAAGCGCTATGCAAAAATTATGGGCTGATCACATGCAATGGACATTTTCAACGGTAGATGCTTTCTTCCATAATCCTAAGAGTTTAGAAAGTCATTTGAATCGTTTATTACAAAATCAAAAAGATATTGGAGCTGCTATTGTACCGATTTATGGTCAAGCCGCAGGCGAACAATTGACTGCTTTACTTACTACTCATATTCAAGAAGCGGTGCCTGTTCTAACCGCCGCTAAAAATAATAATGAAGCTTCTCTTAAAAAAGCACTTGATGATTGGTACCTTAATGCACAAGATATCGCGGACTTTCTTGCTAAAGCAAATCCAAATTGGAAACAAGATGAAATGCGTAAAATGATGAAAACACATATTGATCAAACAACAGCATACTCAGTAGATTTATTAAAAGAAGATTTTGCAAGTGCCGTTAAAAAGTATGATGATGCTAATAATCACATGAAAGAAATGGCAGAAGAACTATCAGCAGGAATTATAAAACAATACCCAAGTAAATTTGAAGTAGTTAAAAAATCAAAAAAATAATTTAGTAAAATACACAAATTATGAAAACACTAAAAATAAATTTTCAAAAAGTAGGACGCGTATTAAGTTTATTAGGATTAACCTTAATCATACTAACATCATTACAAAGTTGTAAAAAAGAAAATATCACTGCAAGTGTGAATCCTATGAGTTCAGAAAAATATAGAGAATTTGATGATGCTATGCATAAATTATGGGCAGATCACATGCAATACACTTATCTCACTGTTGATGCTTTTTTCAATAATAATGTCGCTCTTAATTCAAATTTAACACGCTTATTAAAAAACCAAGAGGACATTGGGGCTGCAATAGTTCCTTATTATGGACAGGCTGCCGGCGACCAATTGACAGCATTACTCAAAGATCATATAAATGGAGCAGTGCCGGTATTGACAGCTGCGCAAAATGGGAATCAGGCGGAACTTGATGTTGCTGTTGCAAATTGGAGAGCAAATGCAAAAGATATAGCTGATTTTCTTTCAACAGCTAACCCGGAAAACTGGACTCAAAGTCACATGCGTATGCACATGGATGATCATATCACAAAAACAATTGCTTATTCAGTTGCTTTACTTCAAAAGGACTACAACCAAGCTTCTATAGATTATGATGCTGCTTTCGCTGATATGATGCACTTTGCCGACGGATTATCACAAGGAATTGCCAAACAATTTCCAAGTAAATTTTAAATCATAATTTTCGAAACTAATATTAATTAGTCAGTATCATTAAAGCTTAGTAAGTCATTAAACCAAACGCTTTATCCTAATTCCCCTAAAACCGGTTTGTATTTATTGCAAATCGGTTTTTAATTTTTTAACGAAACTTATTTTTATTTAAGATATTTTGCAGTATAACTTTTTGAACATTTTAATAGCTCTTCATAAGTACCGGTAAAAAGTATTTCTCCTCCATTTTCACCACCTTCCGGCCCTAAATCAATTATATAATCTGCATTTTTTATAATATCAGCATTGTGTTCGATGACCAAAATGGAATGACCATTTTCAATTAAAGCATCAAATGAATTGAGTAATTTTTGTATATCATGAAAATGTAAACCGGTGGTGGGTTCATCAAAAATGAAAAATATTTTTTTTCCATTATAACTCTTATCTAAAAAGGAAGCCAGTTTTACACGCTGTGCCTCTCCACCACTTAGCGTATCGGATGATTGGCCTAATTTTATATACCCTAACCCAACGTCATGCAAACATTTAATTTTATCATAAATCTTTTTTTGTGATTCAAAATGAACGAGAGCTTCATCTACGCTCATATCTAAAATATCTGCAATGTTTTTCCCATTATAAGTTACTTCGAGCACTTCTTTCTTAAATCGCTTTCCATGGCATACTTCACATAAAATATGTACATCTGCTAAAAATTGCATTTCGACAGTAATCTCACCTTCTCCTTTGCAATTATCACAACGACCACCATCTACATTAAACGAAAAATACCCTGGAGTGTATCCTCTTATTTTTGAAATTTTTTGTTGATTAAATAAAGAACGAATTTCATCAAATGCTTTTATATAGCTGACAGGATTAGAACGAGAGGATTTACCAATAGGATTTTGATCAACTATTTCAACATGTTCTATAGATTTTATATCGCCGGTAATTTCACCAAAACATTCCGGTTTTATGGAGAAATCTCCTTTTGTATTTCGCAATGCGGGATATAAAATACCTTTCACTAAGCTTGTTTTGCCGGAGCCGCTGACACCTGTCAATACAACTAATTTATTCAAAGGGATATCAACGGTAATATGTTTTAAATTGTGTAAATAACAATCATGCAATGTGATTATATTATTGCCTGATCTTGTTTTTTTATTAATATTTACTTTTAAAACTCCTTGTAAATACTTTGCGGTAAGGCTTTCTTTATTTTCCAAAATGGATGATAAGTTCCCTTCTGCAACTATTTTACCTCCTAAATAAGAGGCATAAGGTCCCATATCGATTATATGGTCTGCTTCACTCATCATTTGTTCGTCATGTTCTACTACAACGACTGTGTTACCATAATCTCTCAATTTTTTTAAAACACCTATGAGTCGATGAGTATCTCGAGCATGCAGGCCTATACTCGGTTCGTCAAGGATATAAAGACTATCACTCAAATTACTTCCTATTACACGAGTCAGTTGTATTCGTTGGCTTTCGCCACCACTTAATGTATTAGCTGTACGATTCAGTGTTAAATAATTTAAACCGACATCTAAGAGTGTTTGTAATCTGATTTCAATCTCAATAAGAATTCGTTTTGCAATTGTTTGTTCATGCTCATTTAACTTTAAATTTTTAAACCAATTAAATAAAGTAATAATTGGCATGTCAAATAAAGTAGCAATATCAGTATGATTAATTTTCACATAAAGTGCATCTTTTCGTAATCGGGTGCCGTGACAGGTTTGACATTTTGCTTTACCTCTATACCTTGCTTGCAGTACTCTGTATTGAATTTTATAAGCATTTTCCTGCAGCATTTCAAAAAAATCATTAATACCATCTTTTGTATTCCATAAAAAATCATACTCTTCTTTTGACAATGATTTGATGGGTTTATGAATTGGGAATTTTTTATAATACTTTTTTTCAAATGACCTTTTCCATTGTATCATTTTATCACCACTCCAACAAGCAACAGCACCTTCATACAATGATAAATTTTTATTTGGCAATACTAAATTCTCATCTATTCCGATAACCATACCAAACCCTTCGCATGTAGGGCAGGCCCCATAAGGATTATTGTTTGAAAAGAAATTCACACTTGGTTCTTCAAAGCGGATACCGTCTGTTTCAAAGCGATTACAAAAGTGTATAAATTCTTTTTTTTCTATATCTAAAAAGAGGTCGCCGTTTGTTTCGTCAAAAGCGGTTTGAATGCTATCTGCGATTCGATGAAGCTCGTCTTGTTCAAATTTTTTTACGACTAACCGATCTATTAAAATAAAATAATCTTGAAACTTCAAGTCTGTTTTTTTCTCATTCAGTAGATCTTCAATGAGAATATAACTTTTATTTTCTTTTAAAAAAAGACGACTAAAACCTTTATGTAGTAAATCTTCAAAATAATAATTTGGGTTCTTTTTTATTTCACTTGGTAAAGGGATAAGAATATGAATTTTTGTTCCCTCTTTAAGATTTTGAATGAAATCAAAAACATCTGCTACATCATCTTTTTTTACTTCTCTATTAGAAACAGGTGAAAATGTTTTACCAATTTTTGAAAATAGCAATCGAATATAATCGTTTATTTCAGTCATAGAGCCAACCGTAGAGCGTGGAGTCCGCGCACTGACTTTTTGATGAATGGCAATAGCAGGGCATAAACTGTCTATTGAGTCCACATCGGGCTTTTGCATACTTTTCATAAATTGCCTTGCATAAGAGCTCAAGCTTTCTATATAACGCCTTTGTCCTTCGGCAAAAAGCGTATCCATTGTCAATGAAGATTTGCCCGAGCCACTCACTCCTGTTACAACAGTCAATTTATTATGTGGTATGGTAACATCAATATTTTGTAAATTATGTACTCTAGCCCCTTTAATTTTTATATCCAAATCAATTTTTTGCATGTAAACTTATTAAACTGAAATCAAAGTTAATGGTTTATGCTTTTGGTCATATTGCGGATATCGTATTTTAAATTAAATTTGCAATCATTTTTTTAAATAATAAAAACTATTAATAATGCAACTTTATCATCAGCAACAACAGGAATTTGAGGGACGACATATTGGTCCTAATGAATCTGAAACACAAGAAATGCTCAAAACAATTGGTGTACAGTCTATCAATGAGCTTATAGAAAAAACAGTGCCGTCTTCTATCCGACTTAAAAAAGATTTAGACTTATCAAACCCAATGAGCGAATTTGAATATTTGAAACACATTGGCGATTTGGGATTAAAAAATAAAATATATAAAGATTATATTGGATTAGGTTACTATGGTACGATAACCCCCAGTGTCATTTTGCGTAATCTTTTTGAGAATCCGGGTTGGTACACACAATACACACCTTATCAAGCTGAAATTGCACAGGGGCGTTTAGAAAGTTTACTGAATTTTCAAACAATGATTAGTGACTTAACAGCATTACCTATTGCCAACTCATCTTTACTTGATGAAGCGACCGCAGCAGCCGAAGCAATGACTCTTTTAAATGGAGCATTTGGTAAAGATGATAAAAATCGTTTTTTTGTAGATAATAAAATATTCCCTCAAACGATTGAAGTTTTGAAGTTAAGAGCTAAACCTGTTGATGTGGAATTGGTATTTGGTGATTTTGCAAGTGCAAATATTGATGATACATACTTTGGAGCTATTGTTCAATATCCTAATGCAGAAGGAAGTATAGAAGATTATAAATCATTTATTGAAAAAACGCAAAGTCATCATTGTGGTGTGGCTATGATTTGTGATATTTTATCATTAGCTTTATTGACTCCTCCAGGCGAATTAGGTGCTGATATTGCTTTGGGAAGTGCACAACGTTTTGGTGTACCTATGGGTTTTGGTGGTCCTCATGCTGCGTATTTTGCAACTAAAGAAGAACATAAAAGAATTATTCCCGGTCGTATCATTGGTGTAAGCGTTGATGCAGAAGGGAATCGTTGTTTGCGTATGGCTTTGCAAACCAGAGAACAACATATACGCAGAGAAAAAGCTACTTCAAATATTTGTACTGCTCAAGCATTATTAGCCAATATGGCGGCTATGTATGCAGTGTATCATGGGCCACAAGGAATTAAAAATATTGCAACCCGCATTTCATCTTATACAAAATGTTTAGGCGATGCTTTGGGTGAGAAAGTTGTTTACAAGTATTATTTTGATACTTTAAGAATTAAAGTTTCAAATGCAAATGACATTTTCATTCAATTACAAAAAGAAGGGTACAATGTTTATTTAGTAGATGATACTCACATCAGTATTAGCTTAGATGAAACTACATTACCTCAAGATGTAACCGCAATAGCATCTGTTTTTGGAGTAAAAAATATTACTATATCAGAAGATATTTCACAAATTCCAAATTGGGCGAAAAGAACTTCTGCTTATTTAACTCATCCCGTGTTTAAAACATATCATAGTGAAAGCAAAATGATGCGTTATTTAAAAACACTTGAAGATAAAGACTTAGCCCTTAATCGTTCTATGATATCTTTAGGAAGTTGCACTATGAAGTTGAATGCGGCAACTGAAATGATGCCGGTAAGCAATCCTCATTGGAGTTCACTCCATCCATTTTCACCTAAATACCAATGGGCAGGATATGATGAGCTTATTACAACACTCGAAAATGATTTGTGTAAAATCACAGGTTTTGATGCTTGTAGTTTACAACCAAATTCAGGCGCACAAGGTGAATACACTGGATTATTAGTGATAAAAGCATATCATGAAAGTCGTAATGAAGCGCACCGTAATGTAATATTGATTCCTATATCAGCGCATGGTACAAACCCTGCAAGTGCTGCAATGTGCGGGTTCAAAATAGTTATTGTTGCATGTGATGAAAAAGGGAATATTGAAGTAAATGATTTACGAAATAAAGCTATACAATACAAAGATACCTTAGCCGGATTAATGGTTACTTATCCTTCAACACATGGTGTGTTTGAAGAAACCATAGTTGAGATTTGTGATATTATTCATGAAAACGGAGGACAAGTTTATATGGACGGTGCTAACATGAATGCACAAGTAGGGCTTACAAGTCCGGGAAATATAGGTGCCGATGTTTGTCACTTAAACTTACATAAAACATTTGCAATTCCGCATGGTGGTGGCGGTCCTGGGATGGGGCCAATTTGTGTAAAATCACAATTAGCACCATTTTTGCCTTCACATCCTTTTGTAAAAACAGGAGGAGAAAAAGCGATACACTCTGTAAGCGCTGCACCTTTCGGAAGTGCCAGCATTTTACTTATTTCTTATGCTTACATTAAAATGTTAGGAGCCGTAGGACTGAAAAAAGCAACAGAGTATGCAATTCTAACTGCAAATTATATGAAATGTCGTCTTGAAAAAGAATATAAAATTTTATATACCGGCGTTAATGGTACATGTGCTCATGAATTTATTGTGGACTTACGTCCTTTTAAACAACATGGAATAGAAGCTGAAGATGTCGCTAAGCGTTTAATGGATTATGGATTTCATGCTCCGACTTTATCCTTCCCTGTTGCAGGTACCTTAATGATAGAACCTACAGAAAGTGAAGATAAGGCAGAGCTTGATCGTTTTTGTGATGCATTATTGAATATTAAAAAAGAAATAGATTCTGTGATAAATAAACAAATAGATGCAAAAAATAATGTATTAAAAAATGCCCCACATACTCAATGGGTAATTACTGCAAACGATTGGAACCGCCCCTACTCTCGTCAAGATGCAGCATTTCCATTAGAATGGGTAAAAACAAATAAATTTTGGCCTACTGTGAGCCGTGTAAATAATACGCATGGTGATCGAAATTTAATTTGTACTTGTGAACCTATCGAAAGCTATATGGAAAATAATTAATAGAAAATTTTCATTAGATAAAAAATGAGCTGCACAATCGGGCAGCTTATTTTTTTGCAAAGACGCTAATGCTTAATTTGGATTTAGGCTAAATGGTATTGAGTAATTTTTTCCACTTTATAAAGCCAATGATACCGATTACTATATAAATAATATAAAGTAAGGATGTTAACTCCAATCCTTTGTAAAGCAATAACGGGACAGCAATAATATTTGAAATAGTTAAAAAAATCCAGTTTTCAATTTTTCGAAATATCATTAAAAAAGTACCCGACCATGCCATAGAGCTTACTAATGCATCAGCAAATGGAACAGTGCTGTTGGTATATTTTTTTAATATAAAATAAATGAAGAAGAATACAATTAAATTAAAACACAAAATCAAAGCCCATTCTTTTTTCTTTAAAGTTTGTATTGGTATTGGTTTTTGATTGTTTTTTTTACCCCAAAGAAAAACACCTGTTACACTCACTATAAAATAATAAAAATTTAAAAAACTTTCTGCATATAAACCGGATCCAAAAAAAAGGTAAGTATAAATTGCTGTACTTATAATACCGGCATAAAAATTAATAATATTGTTTTGTGCAGCTAATACCACTTGTATTACTGCAAATAAAAATGCGAACCATTCTATATAGCTCGTATCTGTAAATTGTTGTATTAGATGTTGTATTAGATTCAAAACTCTAACTACAAACTTATATTAATCTTAATGTTTAAAAGATTAAAATCACTAAAAAATTTTGAATGTCAATCAAAAAGAATAAACGAAAATATTTATAAAAAAAGCACCTCAAAAAGAGGTGCTTTATAATATGATAATTTGAAATTAAATTATACTTTGAAGTGAGCAAATGCTTTATTTGCGTCAGCCATACGATGTGTATCATCTTTTTTCTTCACTGCGTTACCTTCACCTTTAGAAGCGGCTATTATTTCATTTGCTAATTTATCAGCCATTGTTTTACCATTTCTTTCACGTGAGTATCTAATCAACCATTTGATAGTAAGTGAGATTTTTCTATCAGGTCTTACTTCTGTTGGGATTTGGAAAGTAGCACCTCCGATACGACGGCTTCTAACTTCCACGCTTGGAGTTACATTTTCCATAGCTCTTTTCCAAACGTCATAACCCGGTTCGTTAAGATTTTTTTCTACTTTTTCTAAAGCGTTGTAAAAAATATTTAATGCGATGCTTTTTTTGCCATCCCACATCATACAATTTACGAAACGAGTTATTAATGGATCTTTAAATTTTGGATCGGGAGCTAAAGGGATTTTTTTGGGTTGTTGTTTTCTCATTTTTTGTAAATTTTATTTTAGGATTTCTCAATATTTTCAAGTTCTACTTCTTTACTTTGAGAGAATCCCGTTTGTGATTAAATTATTTTTTTGGTTTTTCTTTTTTAGTTCCGTATTTACTACGACTTTGTTTACGATCTTTTACGCCGGCAGTATCTAAGCTACCTCTCACAATGTGATAACGTACACCCGGTAAGTCTTTCACACGACCTCCTCTGATTAATACAATAGAGTGTTCTTGAAGATTATGTCCTTCTCCCGGAATATAGGCGATAACTTCTATTTTATTTGTTAAACGAACTTTCGCCACTTTACGTAGAGCTGAATTTGGTTTTTTAGGTGTAGTAGTATAAACACGAGTACAAACACCTCTTTTTTGTGGACTTGAATCCAATGCGGGTGATTTCGATTTTGCTCGAATAATTGTTCTTCCTTTTCTTACTAATTGTTGTATTGTAGGCATAACTACCTGTTTTAATTTTTTTTGGAGTGCAAATGTATAATATTTTTTCAATAAAAACAATATTTTTCCAATAAAAAACCTTTTTTAGGCATTTTATGAAACAATTTTGTCTTTAGAAATAAAAAACAAGTACTTTTTACAATCTTTTGTCATATTGAAAATTTATTTAATAAATATGACAAGGTAAGAGTAAACTCTTACTGCATAATAAATTAGACAAATAATAGGTCTATTTAACCCATTTTGGCAAATCCGGCTTTAACGGCTGCTTCTGCTTTTTCTTTGCTGAGCATAGTAGTCATTTTATTACCTTTACCATCGTGCCCTTGTGCCATATAACCTCCACGACTTGTTTTGGTGATGACTGCATCTTGCATAAGTACATTTTTTTCTTTTGTTTTCATACAATAGGCATGAATCGCATGTTGATGTGACATAATATTATAATTTATTATTTGTAAAGATAAATATGAATCGGTTTTCTATTTTAAGCATTTATCCACACAACCTGAATTTAGTTTAACCTATATTGTACATTAGATAAGCATTTTTAAAAATCAATTTCACGTTTATTTTATTTATACAAAAAGTAAATAATTATGCAATAAGGATGGTTTTCAATTTTGAGTTTTCGCAATCATTCAAAATATCTATTATTTCGTAATAATCATCTTCTAGGTTGTTTTCAATAGATTCAGCGTTTTGAATAATTAAAAAGACTTGTTTGTTTTCAATCCAATTAAGGTCATGAATAACTTCTTCAAGTGCATCTAAATTTTGTCCGAAATAAGCAGGTATGGAAAGTGATTTACTTATTTCAATATAAAAATCTTGAATAGAATTTATTTTTTCTCCTTTTATAAGACAATAATAAGTATCATTTTCTTCATCAATATATATAGAATTATTTTTATTGAATTGAATCATGTTTAAATAGTTTTATTCTTGAATTAAAACAAAAGTGTTGTAATGGTCATTGGTATAATATGCCGTTTGATTGCTACCGGTAATGAGCCTTTCTGCGCCTCTGTTTTTACCTTTTATTTTTGGATAAATATCCCATTCTTGGTAGTAAATTTTGTGTTGTTTTTCATCATAAATAGGTAAGCGTTTTTCCCTGTTTTTAAAAACTCTTCCTCCTTCATATCCCGACATAGGTTGATGATACTTTCTCACGTAATTCAAAACATCTATTGCATTTTGAGGGATATCTTGTTTTGTAAATTTTGAATCAGGGTTTGTTTGAGTGCTTGTCTGTGCATTGACATAAGAATTGTTTTGAATATTAAATTTTTTTAAAACAACAACTAGTAGCAATACAACTATTAAAACGCCATAGATAATTTTATTTGATTTTGTTTTCATTTTTACAATTGTAAATTTTGGAAAACTCAATAGAGGCAGAAAAATTGAACTTAGTAATTAGGAAGTAGTATGGTATATGTCCTACCTTTTGAATTGTTAAGCGTATTGCTTCTTAACCATGGGTTGAGTAATTTTAATGTTTTGTAATCGGTGCCTTTACTTTTAGCATAAGCAACCAAGTTTCCGATATTTCCAGATATAGTTTCTTTACGAAGTTTAAGAGGTTGATATACCACATCATCAGTAAGTCTAAATCCAAATCGTTCTTGATTTTCGAGAATGTATTTAAGGGCGGCTATTCTAAATATATAACGCATGGTTTCTTCAGGAAGTAATAATTTATAAAAACTATTTTCCTGCTGATTAGTCAAAGCGCTATTGTAGCCTCCCATCCCACAATTATAAGAAGCGGCAGCCGCAGTCCAATTTCCAAATTTATCGTATGCCTGTTTTAAATATCGGCAGGCTGCTTCAGTTGATTTAATTGGGTTATAGCGTTCGTCCACTTCATTGTCAATATACAGACCAAAACTTGGAGCTGTTCCACTCATAAATTGCCAAAAGCCAACCGCACCGGCTTTTGAAATTTGATTTTGCAATGCACTTTCAGCAATACATAAGTATTTAAAGTCGTCGGGAATATTATTGGCTCTCAATTGTTCTTCAATAATTTTCATCCATCTTCCCATTTGTTTTATGATATAAGATGTACTTCCCTGCATATAAGTGTTCACTAAGAGTTCTCTATCAAACCGTTCTTTAACATCCCAAATTTCAAGGGGTATTTTTTCGCCGAAAAGGGTAAAAGATTTTGGCACTTCGGGTGATGTTACTTGCAATGGTTGAAAGCTCCCTTTACGAAATTGATTTTGTTGTGAATTGTCATTTGTATTGGATACATTATTGTCTTTATTAAAATATCTTGGATTATTATAGTTCTGAGCAAATAATGAAGATGTATAAAATACTATTACACTCAGTAAGGTTAAGTAATGTTTGTTCATAAAATAATTTTAAATGATTTAAGCTCTTATAACTTTCTGTTTGAATATAGGAACGGTACTGCAAGGCTCGCCATACATAATACTTTTTGCAACAGGGCGTAAGCGAAATGTTATGGCAGCGTAGGCTTCATTTGGTATAGGAATATCACCACATCCTTTAACAACTATGCGTTCATCTTTATATTTTTCGACATCAATATTATTGATAAGTTCCAACATAAATGTTTTGGGCGCATCTTGTTCAGACGATACGATAGCTTGCGCTGCATAAGGTTGTAAATAACTCATCACTAACATATAAGCCCAAGCCGGTATAATAGCATCAGCCGTGCAGGTAATAAAGACAGATTTACCTTCATATTGTTTCCAATCGTGTGTTTGCAGAGAAGCTCTAAAATCTTTTTCTTTCAGAATTAATTCCATAAATAAAAAAGGTTTTAAATCAAATGCTACTATTGATTTTGGTAAAAAATCTTCTAAGTTTAATGTGATAATACCGCTCTCTGCAACTTTATTTACAATACCTTCCATAAGTACAAAGGTAAATGATTTGCATGGTTTATATATGTAGAATTATTTGTATTATGATTTATTTATGAAAAAGAAAGGGAATAATTTTAAAAGTTATTTTCAAAATTATTCCCTTTCTTTATTAATTGTTCAATATATGATTCGCATTAAACTCAAACTACTCTTCTAAAAATCCAAATTTTCCCATTTGGTAATCATTAAAAGCTTGTACCAATTCTTCTCTTGTGTTCATTACAAAAGGCCCATGTGCTGCAATAGGCTCTTTAAGTGGCTCACCGCTCAAAACTAATATCACTGAGTTTTCTTTAGCTTCAATATCAAATGTTTCACCATCTTTAGCCAATAACACCAAGTTGTCTGTTGGTACTTGTTCATTTTCATTAACGACAATCTCACCTTCTATAACCAATAATAAAGTGGAATAGTGTTTGGGGAAA
>JBDHYI010000041.1:0-11023 GCA_039811265.1 Chitinophagaceae bacterium
TTAACCCATTAGGTCAGCAAAATACAATATTTTCAATTACAACACACTAATATTCAGTCGATTAGTTTTTCTAAAAACCAGGGGTGGACAAGTCAGGAAAGAAGCGAATGCGGAATCAGGGTTTAGGTAATACTTATCGCATACTTATCAAATATGAATAATTGATTTATAGAAAGATGAACGTTCTAATCTATTTGAATCATAAGGAGGAAGAAGTGTTCCGTCTTCCAAAGTATATATATATATTACTTTGAGATTAGTAAATATGTCGTTGCATCTATTAAAACCTACTAAAATATTCGACATACCCATCACAACATAAAATTAAGTTTCTATTGGTGTCACAGATATTTGATCGTTATTATGAAAAAAATCTAATTTTATCAAACATGTAAATAATTGCAAAACAATGAGTAAATTTGAGTTTGTAAATAAAATAATTTTAAACACAAATTACCCATTCTGTTTTTACTATAAAAAGTCAAAAAATATTTTCAATGAATCAAGAAATTAGAACTCTTACTCCTCAAAGTTTATGGAACCATTTTTGTGACTTAAACGCTGTGCCACGTCCCTCCAAAAAAGAAGAAAAAGTAGTTGCTTTTATAAAACAATTCGGTGAATCACTCCAGTTAAAAACAATCGTTGATGAGGTAGGAAACGTCATCATTAAAAAGCCTGCCAGTAAAGGAATGGAAACAAGACTACCTATCGTATTGCAAAGCCACTTAGATATGGTTCATCAAAAAAATAAAGACACTGAATTTGATTTTTTAACGCAGGGTATTGAAATGAAAATTGAAGGTGATTGGGTTAAAGCAAAAGGAACAACATTGGGTGCCGATAATGGAATCGGGGTGTCTGCTATCATGGCTATTCTTGCTTCTGAGGACATCCAGCATCCACCCATAGAAGCTCTTTTTACGATTGATGAAGAAACCGGCATGACGGGAGCTTTTGCGTTAAAAGGCGGCTTATTAAATGGGGAAATTTTATTAAACTTAGACACTGAAGAAGACAATGAACTAACTATTGGTTGTGCCGGAGGCATTGATGTTACGGCAGACGGAAATTATGTGACAAGTTCTACCAAAAGTTCTTTATTTTTTCAAATCAAACTCAGTGGGCTAACAGGAGGGCATTCCGGAATTGATATCCATAAAGGCAGAGCCAATGTCAATAAATTAATGAATCGCATATTATGGAATTTAAGTAGAAATATTCATTTTGAATTAGTTTCTATTCATGGCGGTAGTTTACGCAACGCAATTCCACGTGAATCTGTTGTCGTGATAGGTATTCAAAGTACGGATGAATCTATTTTGAAAGAAAAAATCAGCAAATACCAACAAATTTTCAAACAAGAATACAAAACGACAGACCCTAACCTTGAGCTTCAATTGATGTCGATTGAAAAGGTTGAAACTGTTGCAGACAGTATATTTGTCAGACAATTTCTAAATGCGGTTTATAGTTGCCAAAATGGAATTTATAGAATGAGTCCCGATATTGAATCGCTTGTACAAACCTCAAATAATATTGCTCGCATTGAGCTTGATAATGGCAAATACTCGATACAGTGCCTAACGAGAAGTTCAGTGCAATCTGAAAAAATTGACTTAGCGGATTCGATTAAAGCATGCTTTGAGCAAATAGGAGCAAGCGTTACATTTAAAGGCGACTATCCGGGTTGGATACCGAATCCTCACGCGCCCATTGTGACAATCATGTCTGCACTTTATGAAAAAATGTTTCAATCTAAAGCTCATGTCAATGCCTGTCATGCCGGACTTGAATGTGGTATCTTAGGTCAAAATTATCCTGACATGCAAATGATTTCATTTGGTCCAAATATATATGGAGCCCACTCTCCGGATGAAAGAGTACAGATAAGTTCTGTTCAAAAATTTTGGACTTTTCTATTAGAAACATTAAAACAACTACCGGAAAGAGTATAAAAAGAATTTCATATTTTTGATATTATAAAATAAACCATGAATCAACTCTCACTATTTGAACAACTCGAAGGCAGTCAAACACCCAATTTGAATAGTTTGACAAAAATTTATTATTCCATTACCGAAGTTGCTGCTATGTTTAAGGTGAATGCCTCGATGCTTCGATTTTGGGAAAAAGAATTTCCAATATTTCTTGGTAATATCAAGAAAAATAAAAAAGGAGATCGCTATTATAATATTGAAAACATCAACCATTTGAAAGTTATTTTTCACTTAGTAAAAGAGAAAAAAATGACATTAGAAGGAGCAAGAGAATATTTGAAAGATAGTCGCAACAAAGTAAAAGACGATATGAGCATGTTGGCTACCTTAAATGAAATAAAATCATTTTTAATCAGCTTAAAAAATAGTTTAGATAAAGAATTGGAAAAAAAATAATAAATTTGTTCTCCCTTAAAATTTAAAATAAAATGAGATTAATATTAGTTGGAATTTTGTTTATGCTTATGTCTCCACTTTATAGCTTGGGGCAAAACTATGTGAGAGAGTTTGATAAGGTTACTACCAAACCGTTGCTACGCGGAAAAGTAAAAATGAGCGATTTATTAAAAGAAAGTTCATGCTCTTGGCTTGACGAAGGAGCTCAAAGTTATCAGCCTAATGCAAATGCCATTCAACAGTTAACAGACAATTTGGGAAATTATCGATTCGTCGTTTTTGTAGGTACATGGTGTAGCGATACGAAAGATTTGCTTCCTAAATTTTATAAAACAATTCTAGAAGCTCAGATACCTTTATCTGTAATTGAGATGTACGCAGTAGATAGAGAAAAAAGAAGTCTTAAAGAAGAAGAAAAAATTTATAAAATTGAAAGAGTGCCTACATTTATCGTCTTTCATCAAAATAGAGAAGTCGGTCGTATTGTGGAGTCGGTTCAGGCAAGTATTGAAACAGATCTCGCTAATATGATTGTAAAAGATGCTCAAGATTTGGAAGAAAAGAAAATTGCAAAAGAAGCTCAGTTTGAAAAACAACGTCAAGATGAAATCAACAACATGAAACGCAGAGAGCGAAAAAAATATTTTTATACCGATTATTATTTTCCAAATACCGCACAATAAATGTGGGTAAAGTTCTAAAAGTTTTGCTTTAAATTATAAATGGAGTTTAGCCCCATTATATTTTTTTTACCATGACCATTGAAATAGCATGAGCATGGTTTTTCATTTTAATAGCATTAGGTCCTTCAAATTTTTCATTAATGGTTTCCTCAAACAAATCAAGCCAGCGCTTAAAATGCATAAAATTGGTTTCTTTTTTTTCATTAAAATTTTTATGAGCAATTAATGGATTCCCATCATATTCGCCGGTATAAAATAAAATATTTTCCCAAAAACTACTCATCAAATTAATATGTTTTACCCAGTCAACCGAGACTATTTCTGTGAAAAATTGACTTAATTCCTCATCTTGTTTTATCTTATCATAAAACACGGTTACTATATAATCAATATCTTCTCTTGTTAAAATATCTTGTTTCATATTTTATATTTTTAAGGATTATAAATCTTTCTTTTTAAATTTTTTAAGTGAGAAATAAAATGGAAAAGCACTCCACATGGTAAGCAAACCAAACGAAAATAAAAGCCCCCATTGAGTACCAAAAATCTTTTGGAATACAGCTCCCGTAAATCCCATCATTGCAGATATATCCAATCGCATCAATATTAATATTCTGCATAAATCAATCGGACTCAATGCACTTAGGCCTACTACTACACTCTCAATTGGATAATCAGCAAATTGGAAAAAAAGAAATAATACCAAGCCATCAAATAATAAAGCAAAATAAAGCCACAACATAATGGATAATCCTATACCCTTTGCCTTATCACGGGTAAGAATACTACATAAAAACGCTATGGCAATAAAGATAATTGTCAATAAACTGCCTCCTGCTATCATCAACAATGCCGTACCTATATCCGCAAATATTAAAAGTGGTATTCCTGTGCCAATAAGAAAAGCTAAGGTCATACTTAATGACAAACCGGAAAAGAGAGCTTTCCATATCATGCTTCTTTTTATTGGGTGGCTTAAAAGAAGTTCGATAAATTCGTTGCTGTTATATACATAAATAGTAGAAAAAAGAACAGATACCAATGGAACGGTCAATAAAATAATATTGAGTAATGTTAATAAACCTTTTGCTGCATTATCTTCCAAACTAAAAGCACTCCATGAAAATAATGCCAACATAATCGTATATGCAATGACTACTCGGTTTTTTAATATATCAATGATTACATATTTCAAAATTCTCATCATAAACTTCCTGATTTTAATAAGTAAACAATTGATTTTGCAATACTCTCCTGCCCTGTATCTTCTTTAAGTAATTCAGTATCTTTATGTAGAATGGCTTTACCTTCTTGCATAAAAATAATTTGACTGACTATATTTTCCAATTCACTCAATAAGTGAGAAGTAATGAGTACTAATGTGCCATTGTTTTTTGCATCAATTATTTTTTGTTTTAAAATTTCTGATGCGATAGGGTCAAGTCCTGCCGTGGGTTCATCAAGGATTAATACTTTAGAAGGGAACATAAAAGCCAAGGTGGCGCTTACTTTCTGAGTAGTTCCTCCACTCAATGTTCTCATTTTTTTGTGTAATAAATTTTTTATATCAAACTCATTATAAAGCGTATAATCCAGCTTTTCACTGCAATTTCGAATACCTTGCACCATATCAATGACTTGACCTATTGTCATATTTTCGGGATAACGCCCGATTTGTGGCATATAGCCTATATGGTTCCTGTATGAAATATCTTTCTTTATATTTTTACCTTCAAAAATAATTTCACCTTTTTCGGGTAAAACCATTCCTAAAATAGATTTGATTAAAGTTGTTTTCCCACACCCATTAGGACCTATTAAGGCAATACTCTCACCTTGTTGTAATGATAAATTTAAGTCGTCTAATGCCTTAAACTTTCCAAAATGTTTCGTTATGTGTTTTATTTCTATCATATTTTATTAGGCACCATTTTGGGTGATTTATCTATAAAATTTTCCGGTGTTAAAGATGGCAAAAGCTTTTCCGATTTATCCAAAAGACTAATCATAAAACTACGATAGAGCAGCATGGCGGGTGGATTTTTTTCAATGATAACGGAATATAAACTGAGCGGGTGATACGGAATATCTCCTATTTTATCTTTATTTAGATCGTAACCTTCATATTTGTCCCAATAATTTTCACTAAAATGGTTTAATGTCAATGTGCCATTTGTAGTGGCATCAAAAGTATTCCCGATAAAATTATTTTTTTCTAAACGATTATCAATGCTGCTCGCTTGCAGTCTGAGTGCCCAACCATTAGATTTAAATGTATTTCGTTCTAAAAGTGTCCGGCTGCAACCGTCAAAAAAAATTCCGGTAGTATTTCGGTAAAAAGTATTTCCCGACAAATAACAATCTGAAAGTTCTTTAAACAAAATTCCATAAGCTGCATCTCCCCAATTATCTTCTATTGTATTATTAATCATGGTAACTTTTTTGCTATACATCACGGCAACACCGGCTCCATTATTTCTAAAATAATTTGTAACATAAGTATTGTCATTTGAAAACATAAAATGCAAACCATAACGTAAATTGTTAAAAGATCGATTACGCCATATTACAGAGTTTTTTACAAATTCAAAATAGATACCGTCACGATGCCCTACAATTTTATTTCCTATTATTTGTAAGCTATCACTTTTCCAACAATGGATTCCATTTCCGGATTGGTTTTCGGTTTTTTGAGTGGCTTTTATAAAATTATTTTTTATAAGGCAATGTTTTGAATATTGCAAATACACTCCAAAATAATTATTTAAAAGTATATTCCCTTCTATAATTATATTTTTTGCATCATACACTTTAACGGCACCGGGGTCGCTCATGACCATACGTCCGGAGTTTTGGAGTTGCAATCCTTTAATGGTTACATTATCACTTTTAATAGAAATAATTTCGTTTTTTAATTCCCCGTCTAAAATCGGAAAATCTTTTCCCAAAAAAGTAATCGGTTTATCAATAATAATATTTCCTTCTTTATATAATCCTTTCGTTATTTCAATCGTATCGCCATCCTTTGCATTTTCAATTGCCGATTTTATGGTTTTAAACGGTTGGTCTTGTGCTACTTTCAATATCATAGAGAAACCTCTTTTTGATGGGATTATCACCGAAAAAAGGATACCTAATAATAAAAACCATATCGTTCTTGAGAAAAACATTATTATCTTTTTTTCTACAATTTAATATCATTCCAGCTTTTTACTTCTACTTGTAAATCTTTAGCTGCTTTTTCTGCATCTTCTTTTGAATTAAAAGCTGCTATATTACCGCCCATCGGGCTTTTCAGTGTTTCGCTATTAATATACCAAGCTTTTGTTGCATTTATTAATTGGTTTTCTTGATTATAATCATTTACATAAAATGAAGCGATATTTTCTTCTTTTAATTCTTGTAAATAATGAAAAAGGCAACTTAGGTCATCAAACTTATAAACTCTCCCTTTTTTTGTAACAACTTCCGAACCAAAATGACCATCGGCTATTGTCATTTTGCACGATGTACAAGCATCTTTGTTTAAGCTGATTTGAACAGGTCCGCTTGGTCCACAAGATGAAAAAATAATAGAAATTGGAATGATAATTGCTAATGCTTTTTTCCCTTTGAAAACTTTACTTAAAATTCCTACTTCATTCAATACGGCTAAAAGCATTAAAAAACCTGCACCTATAAATAGCCACCCTCCCACATCAGGTATAGAAAATGCTCCAAAATTTAAAAGCTGTTTAAATCCAATTAGAGGAGGTTGATAAGCCATGCCCGGAACTTTAATTGCGGCATTTGGGTCTAAATTATGTCCGTAATCGTATTCCCATTTCCAAAAATCTACCATTGAAACAATTCCAAAAATTAGGAAAAGGAGAAAAGAAACATTCAACATTTTTTTGCCGAAAAGCCAAGCAGTTGCAATAAAAAGTATTGCAAAAAATATTATAATATATGGAAGTAAAGTAAATTCTATAAAATCTTCAGTATGTAGTGTTTTCATACCAATATAGTGATTAAGCCCGTTGATAATATCAACATCTCCTGCTATTTTGTTTGCCCATATTTGTAATCTAAGCCCTTCGGGATATTGAGGGGCATCTAAATAAATGCTCCAAAGAGGAACCATTAGTGATATAACCAGCGCTATAGCAGCTATAGTTGCCAATATTTTAGAGAGCATTGAAATTTTTTGTTTCATTGTAATATTTTTTAAATTGTTATTCTTTTCTTTAATCTTCATTAAAGAGTATGATTGTTTTGGCTAGGAATTTCATACTAGTAAATAAAAAAGGGGCATTTCAATTTTATAAATCTACCCTGCCCCTTTTTAAAGAAACAATATCACAGTTTTTATACTATTCTTTCTATTGAGCAGCAGTATTGCTTCCCACAGAGAATGTCAATGGAACGTTGCTACCTTTTGGTGATACTCTTACATATCCTTGCATTTCTTGGTGTAGTGCAGAACAGAAGTCTGTACAATAAATAGGGAAGATACCAACTCTGTCAGCAACCCATTTTAAAGTAGATGTTTCACCCGGCATAATTAAAAGCTCTGCATTATTTGCACCTTTCACGCCAAATCCGTGAGGTACATCCCAATCTTGTTCAAGATTAGTTACGTGGAAGTAAACTTCGTCGCCTACTTGAACCCCTTCAATATTATCTGGTGCAAAGTGAGAACGGATAGCTGTTATGTAAACATGTACTTGATTCCCTTGACGGATAACTTTAGTTTCTCCTTCTCCTTTCGCTACATAAGGATGTTTATTTTCGTTGATATTAAATATTTTCACCTGATTGTCTTTTATTAAACTTGCAGGTATAGCTTGTGCGTAGTGAGGTTCGCCTATCGTTGGGAAATCAAGTATTAATTGCATTTTATCACCACTGATGTCATAAAGCTGAGCACTTTGTGATAATTCTGGACCGGTTGGTAAATAACGGTCTTTTGTAATTTTATTATATGCAACTAAGTATTTTCCAAATGGTTTTTTAGTATTACCCCCCATTACTAATAAGTGACCTACAGAGTAATAAGTTGGTTGTCTATCTAATACTTTCAAGTCTTTGATATTCCATTTTACTACTTCAGAAGATACAAAGAATGATGTGTAAGCATTTCCGTTAGCATCAAATTCTGTATGCAATGGTCCAAGACCCGGTTTTTGTACTTCACCATACAGAGCTGCTTCGTATTTTATAACAGGAACTCCGTCGTATTTTTCTTGTTCAAAAGCATTATCAGCAATCGCTTTTTGAATTTTATCAAAACTGAATACTGGTAGTAAAGCAGCTAATTTACCACTACCTACAATGTATTCACCTGTTGGATCTACGTCACAACCATGCGGTGATTTAGGGCAAGGAATGAAGTAAACGATATCAGGGAATTCTGCAACATCTAAAACAGTCACTTCATTTTTTAGTTCAGAAGTTGCAGTGTGTGTTTCATCACTGTATTTGTTATGTGCATATTTCACAGCTTGTTTTTTCCCTTTACCAGCTTTGATATATTCTTCGGCTTTTTTCCAATTCACAGCCATAATAAAGTCTTTGTCATTTTTAGAAGCATTTACCTCAAGAAGTGTATTTGCTTGTTCTGTATTATAGCAACTAAAGAAGAACCATCCATGTGATTTTCCTTTTCCGCAACGAGCTAAATCAAAGTTGACACCCGGTGTTTTCAATTGGAAAGCCAAATTCATTTCACCTGTATTTTTATCAATACTTACAAAGCTGATATGTCCTTTGAAGTTTTGTTTATAGGTATTGATAGGTACATCGCCGTTATCATAATCGCCCGGCACACTAAAACGAGTACCCGCAACAATATATTCTGAGTTTTCAGTTCCGAATGGTGAGCTGTGGTTACCTGCACTATTAGGCAATTCAATAATTTCAGCTGTGCGGAATGTTTTTAGGTCAACCCTTGCCAAACGAGGTGTATTGTTACCATTTACAAAAGCCCATTTACCATCTGCTATACCATCAGTCATAGACATTTCTACGTGGTGCAAATCATCCCAAGGCACAAAACCATGAGAGGTATTAAGCATTGGTTTTGTTTCTTCACTATATCCCCATCCTTTTTCCGGATCAACAGAGAATACAGGAATTACGCGAAGTAATCTTCCACTTGGCAAACCATAGACACTTAATTGTCCGCTAAATCCTCCGGAAACGAAGTTGTAAAATTCGTCATACTTTCCCGGAGCTACATAAACTTTAGATGCAGCATCACCACTTATTGCATTTCCAGCCCCTTTAGGCTTACAAGAGCCAAAATAAAGAGCAGATGCTGCCATCATTCCTAATACAATTTTTTTATTTATCATATTTTTATTTTTTTAGTTTAAATTTTTTTTAGTTTTTTCAAAATATTACTTAGCCCCATCGTTTTGACGCATAAATTCTACAATTTCTCTTGCTTCTTCATCAGCCAAGTTTTGGTTTGGCATTCTTACCAAGCAAAGTTCTAATTGGGATTGTACCTCCGGATCTTTATCAATCATTGCATCAGGATTGGTAATAAAATTCATAATCCAATGAGGTTCATGTCTGCTGGTAACACCTTTCCATCCGGGTCCTACAAGTTTTTCATCCGTTAGCTTATGGCAAGAAAAACATTTTGTTTCTGAAATTGCTTTTCCTTTTGTAGCCATCGCTGCATCTAAAGGTCCTACTGTAACATTAGATGCATCAAATTTTCCTTCACCTCTCTTTGGATCATAACTTGCAATATCATTTTTCGCTTCTGCAGGAGCTTCTGTTGCAGTACTTGATTCGCTGGTTGAAGTTGATGATTGTTCTTCTGTATTGCTTCCCCCGCATGCTACAAAAAACAATGGAGAGGCTAACAATAATGTGATAATTAGTTTCTTTCTCATACTTAAAATTTTTTAAATTCAATGCAAAAATATAACTATATACAATGCTTTTTTACGATTGCAATCATAAAACACCAAAAAATTTTACTTCTAAGCTATAAATTTAATAGATATTATTTATTGTCCATATACACGCCGCGTTGTTAAATTTACTTTTATGTCATTAGCGTTTAACCCAAATTAAGCACTCGCTTATTTGTTATAAGAAAATTTTACCAAAATTCATATATTGTATAGTCGTATATTCGTTCCTTTTTAAATTATTTATCACTATCGTCCGATAAAAATGATAGTTAGTGCAAAAAGATGTTTAGCTATCTGAATATCAGGTAGTAATTTTTTGTCGAGAGTTATTTTTAAAAAGTAAGCCCCCACTCGGAGGGTTAAAAAAGGCTTAACTGTTCCAAATTTGTTTGCTTTCTTTGCCAGTCTTTTTCCGGATTTTCCAGGAAGCGGTAAAGATGAAGATAGTTAAATAAGTGGATTCGGCAGAAACTAACCAGATTAGAGAACGCCCACTTTCGTTTTAAACGTTTTTGTACGATGGTCAGTAACAAATTTACGATTAGAGCGCAGTAGATCTGTATTTTGATGGTATTTTCATTGTTTCCGAGAAAATATCTTAACGGGAAGTTTTCTTTGAGTTGCTTGAACAGTAATTCGATTTGCCAACGTAATTTATAAATGGCTGCTATCAAGTCAGGGCACATATCGAAAAGGTTAGTCAGAAATTCAAATTCCCGTTTGAGTATCCTATCGTAAAACCGGACTTTGCGTAGTTTTAATTTGCTTTTTGAGTCATTTGCCTTTACTTCTATTTCTATAATAATACCAAAATGATTTATAAAGATGACCAATAGTTATTAAAAAAAATATATAGATAACTGCATATAGATTTAGTAGTTTCTTTTGTAGTTGATTTAACTTGATTACAGATAAAATCTTCTACTTTTTGTATTGTTTTAAAAACTTTATTACTAAAATCTCTTTTTTACAACTTCTACAGCTTCTTGGCAAATACAACTAAAGTTTTTTTAAAAGCACTAACTGCTTCTTC
>JBDHYI010000042.1:0-10893 GCA_039811265.1 Chitinophagaceae bacterium
TAGAAGCCATTGAGAGCATCCAAGCCCTGCAAATGGCTCTCTCTGCCTTTGAAGGGGCAGAGAGCCATTTGCCGCTCACGCACCACAGCGATAGAGGTATCCAGTATTGTAGCAGGGAATATGTAAAGCTATTGCAGGACAACAACATTCAAATCTCTATGACCGAAAATGGCGACCCATTGGAAAATGCTATTGCAGAAAGAGTAAACGGAATCATCAAAGAAGAATACTTAGATGCTTATGAAGTCAATGATATTAAAGAAGCCAGAGAATTATTGGACAGGGTAATTCAGTTGTATAATAATGACAGACCTCACTTAAGTATCAGTAACCTCACACCCAATCAAGTACATCATTCACAAAACCCACTAAAAACAGAGAAATTATGGAAGAATTATTATCAGAAAAAAACTATATTTGTAAACCAATGTCAGGAATAAAAAACAACTGTAAACTAACAATAGGATTTAATATTTAACTTGTAAACTTTTTTTAGGACGATGCAAGCTACAATAATCAAACAATCACCATACAAAACCCATACTCAACAAACTATACGTTTACCCTATACGACATATCCGGAAAAACTATCCACCACACAACTAGTAGCCAACAATACCAAAATATAAACATTGAAAACAATCCTCAAAGCGTATACTTCTACCAACTCATTACCAAAGAAGGTCATATTCAAAAAGGGAAATTCATTAATAACTAAATCCAAGTTTTTTAACCCCCAATTCCTAAAACATTATTTGAGTGAAACTCAACAAAAAAACATCAAGCTAAGCTTGATGTTTTTTTGTTTAAAAATAAGATACAATCTTTCTTGGATTAATCCATTTTTACGAATTGTTTAACCGCAGTTTTTCCTTCTTGAGTAATTTTAATAATATAATTAGCATTGACTAATTGAGATGTAGGCAGTTCAATATTTCCATTGATATTTTGATATTGATTTGAATAAACAATATTTCCTAAAACATCTAAAACTTGGATACTTGCATTTCCAACTAATCCTTTTACAAATATATTTGAATTTGTAGGATTTGGATAAAGTGAAACGATTTGGTTGAATTGATTATCTGTTAAGCTTGCAGGAGTATTTCCTGATATTTTTACATTATCTACAAACAAAGCATTTCCATTATTAGCTTGTAAAGCCGTTGCTCTTAAAGCAATCAATAAATTTTGTGTTGATTTATAGTTGTCTAAATTAATGCTTACATGTTGCCAATCGTTTGCTGCGTCCGGTATAAATATATTATTCGGTGCAGTTGCCGGGTAAAGCCCTTGGTCATTATTTAATGTAGCTCCAGATCTATTCCAAACAGAGTTCCAAGTTCCACCACAATCTGATGATACCAATACTTCAAGTTTATCATTTGTTTGTGCTGTTTTATTAGCATGGGCTAAATCGAAATCAAAAGTCAAATAGGGTTTTCCACTAAAATCAACATTAGAAACAATACCGGTCAATGCTTGATTTGCACCGCCTGGAATATCTAGCAAGTCAAATAATAATGCCTGTGAAGCTGCTCCATCAGGGCCCTTAACTTGTGGAATACCATTTACTCCACCTGCAAAAGGAAAAATATAATTTTCAGCAATCCCATTTGGTAAAGTCCAATTGTTTGGAAGAGTAGCCGCACTAAATGGTTCTGCGTAATCTGTAGATTTTGCATTAGAGTTAGTATAAACTTTCCAATCTAAGTTTTTAGAATTGTTTGCAGGATTTACATCTCCATTAGCAACAATTTCCCAACTGTACCCGTTATAATTTGTGGCTGTATTATATGAAAATTGAGGTACGTTAATTGTCCCAATTCCATTTCCTGCAACATTTCCTGACCATTGATAAGAATTAATAGTGGTTCCGTTATATTTTATGTTTAAAGTAGCACTTGTTAATGGAGTGGTACTATAATTTACAAATTTTAAAGTTGGAGATAACATATTTCCACACATATATTTAGGGGACGGAAAAGGATTAGCAGCCACAACATCAACTGATGCATTTGGTAATGCCGCCGGACAAGAAGAACCTGCTGCATATAATTGTGCTGCATTTAGTTGCCCTACTTCTCTAATAATTTTATCTTGACATATCATATAAATTGTTGGAAAATAAGCTATATTATAGTCAGATGGGAAAGTTGAACCATTTGGCACATCTATTATCGGATGTGATACTCCGGCAACCCAATTCCCTTGTGTATTATTTCCGGTTCCCATCAAATCTGCATTATTAGTACTTGTGTCTCCTTCAATGAAATAATACTATGCAGTCATCTGTTGTATTGGCATTTACTCCCGGTGCTCCCGCAGGACCATGTTGAGCCCATAGGTCATCTAAAGCATGAGTATTATGATAATTCCAACATGGACCACACCATGTTGCAGACACATCAATATAAACTTTTTTCCCTTGATTCAAATAATTATAGAGATTGTGTGTTACATTGTTAATGTCTGTCAATGTAAAATCGGGTGCAATAGCACCGTCCGGCAATTGGGCTTTAGCCATATTTAGGCTTGCCAATAAAAGAATAGATAGTAATAGTTTTTTCATTTTAAATAATATTAAATTATATGCAAAGGGAAATAAAAAAAATAGAATTATAAAATATTTTAACAAAAAAAAGGATAATTTATAAAATTTATAAGTTAATTTGCACATTGATTTAAATTTAAATTATATGAAGAAATATCTATTTATACTCCTTGCTTGTTTTCTTACTATAAATGCCGGCGCACAAGTTACTGTATATCACGATACTGTAACACAAGTAGTTGCCAAAAACAACCAAACACACTTGATTTATGACTCAATAGTAAATAATACTGCAAACCCGATTACAGTTACTTGGGTTAAAGAATCACAATTTTTACTAACAGGATGGACATTATCAGGAATATGTGATAAAATTACATGCTATCCTCCACCCGCTAATGGTCCCTATAATTTTACTATAAATCCGGGAGAAACATCTAAATTTTATGTAGATATTAAAGCAGATCCCAGTGCGACTGATGGAAACAACTATATTACACTTAAAATAAATGATGGCGTGAATGATAAATTTATTACATTCATTGCTTATAGTTGGCCAAATCAAGTTGCTGATTTTGATATCAATTCTGTTGTTTCGATATATCCTAATCCTGCAACAAACTTCATTAACTTAAACATACTTGACAATAAAGTTAAAAACATAAATGTTATTAATATAATTGGTAAAAAATTAGCTACTTTCAAATTAGATAACAGTACACCAAACCCAATCAGAGTGCCGCTTGACAATATTTCAAAAGGAGTATATTTACTTCAATTTTCTGATGCAAAAGGAAAAGTGATGGGTGTAAAAAGAATTACTAAACAATAATTATTAATTAATCAATATTTTTTAAAAAATGGCTTTCTTTGAAAGTCATTTTTTATTTTAGCATACTTATGAAAATCATATCATACAATCTTAACGGAATTCGTTCAGCCATTGGCAAAGGGCTTTTAGAGTGGATTGCAGAAGACAACGCCGATATCTATTGCTTTCAAGAAACAAAAGCACACGAAACCGATATTGATAAAAATGCCTTTAAAGAATTAGGCTATAAACCATATTTTTTTTCTGCACAAAAGAAAGGATACAGTGGAGTTGGTATTATCTCTAAAAAAGAACCTAATGATATCATTATTGGTTGTGGGTTAGAACAAGCCGATTATGAAGGGCGTGTTTTACAAGCTGTATTTGATAATTTTGTTTTAGTGAATACATACTTCCCAAGCGGTAGTAGTGGCGATGAACGACAAGCGTATAAAATGCGGTTTTTGGAAGACTATTTAGTTTTTATGAACTCTCTAAAATCAAAATTTAATGATAGAATAGTGATAGCGGGTGACTATAATATTTGTCATAAAGAAATAGATATTCATGATCCAAAAGGAAATAAAAATAGCAGTGGATTTCTTCCGGAAGAAAGAGCTTGGATGGATCGTTTTTTTGAATCCGGAATGGTAGATTCATTCAGATTAAAAAACAATCAGGCACACCAATATTCATGGTGGAGTTTTAGGGCAAACGCTCGAAGTAAAAATAAAGGTTGGAGAATTGATTACATCAATGTTTCAAATCCATTAGTCACTAATATTAAAGATGCAAAAATTTTGCCCGAGGTCAAACATTCAGACCACTGCCCGGTGATGTTAGAATTAAAATTTTAATTCGTTCCTGCATACGAAAAAGCAATAAGGGCATTTATTTTTAGAGCATAAATAATTGAAATATCAGCAGCATCCAGACTGTGCATGATCGGTTTTGCGTTAAAGTCAACCATTGGCGATTTATACATATTATTCAAGTTAAAATCAATATTTAAAATTTTATTATTGCTATTTATTTTCATGTCTATCGGTACTGTAATATTCGTGTAAGCAACATCCGTTCCTAAATGATATTCCATTTTAACAGTGTCTCCATTTGTATTAATAAAAAATCCCTCATGTTTAAAAAAGAGATATCCAATATTCCAAGACCAAATCATATCATGTATCGGATCGAGATCACCATCTTGTGCTCCGGTATGATTTCTGATAGAATCAATACCTAAAGCAAATCGCATGGATATATATTTACCATACGGCACATTATTTGCCTCTATGCTTGAAAAATTTCCTGTTGAATCAAAAGCATTGATTAAATCATAGTTATTCAATTTAAATTCTTCTCCTTGATCATTAATCAATCGCACATCGGATATATAATATTTCAAAAGATTGACACTATAGAGATTTCCGGCTTCATTGGTATAAATTAATTTGTCTTTTTCAATGGCTTGTCCATCTATTTTGTGATGAAATTGAATGCTCAAATTTGAAGTACTTATATTTTGATTTGGGTCATCTATATCTTGATTTTTTTTACAAGATAGAAATGAAATACTTGCGATTAAAATAAGAATTATTTTCTTCATAGAAAGGAGTTTTGTGCTAAACAAGCAAAATTAAAATTTATTTTTCCATAAAAGCATATTGTATAATGTTCGTTCCCATTTTTAAAGCTTGCTGCCTTTTTTCTTCGGGGTCTTTATGCACTTCGGGGTCTTCCCAGCCATCATTCAAATCGGTTTCGTAGGTGTAAAAACAAACCAATCGTCCTTGATAAATTAGGCCATAACCCTTTGGTGGTTTATTATCATGTTCATGTATTTTAGGCAATCCGTTAGGGAAATCAAATTTTTGATGATAAATTTTATGATTAAAAGGTAATTCTACAAAGTCTAACTCAGGAAAAACTTTTTTCATTGCGGGTCTTATAAATTTATCTAATCCGTAATTATCATCAATGTGTAAAAAGCCACCGGCTAATAAATAGTTTCTTAAATTTTGTGCTTCTGCATCACTAAACATAATACGACCATGACCTGTTGCAAATAAAATAGGGTAGTTTAAAATCTCTCTGCTCCCGACTTCAACTTGTGCTTCCTGTATATCGAAATTTGTTTTTAAATTTTGATTGGAAAAAATGGCTAAATTTTTTAATGCTGTGGGGTTAGCATACCAATCACCTCCTCCGCCATAGACTAAAAGCCCTAATTTCATTTTTTGAGAAAAAGCAGATAAACTCAATATCCAAATTAAAAATACTAATAATATTTTTTTCATTGCAAAGCATTAAATAAAGTGCAAACATACAAAGCAGCCGTTTCCGTCCTTAATCTTGTATTGCCCAATTGAATAATTTTAAAATTATTTTCTAAACACAAAGATACTTCTTCTTTCATAAAATCACCTTCGGGTCCTATTAAGAAAATACTATCTTTATGAGGCTCGAATATTTTTGGTAAAGATTTTTTTTCATATTCATCACTACAATAAGCAATATATTTTTGTTCATAATTTAGATTAATCAAATCTTCTATTGGTGTTGCTTCATGTAGTATCGGTAAATAATATTGTTGAGATTGCAACATTGCCGAAATAAGAATTTTTTCAAGCCTTTCTTTTTTAAAATTTATTTTTTCGCTTCGATTGCTAATTAAGGGTGTGATAGCCTGTACTCCTATCTCTGTCGCTTTTTCAAGAAACCATTCGATGCGATTTATATTTTTGGTAAATGCAACGGCTATATGCAATTGTGGTTTTGAGGTGGGGAATATTTTTTTTTCAATTATTTCTACATCACACTCTTTTTTAGAGATATGAATAATTTTGGCTTCTAATCTTAGTCCTTTGCCGTTTACGATAATAAGTTTATCTTCTTGTCTTTTCCGCAGTACATGAAATAGGTAATGAACATTGCTTTCATTTAAAGAGAGTGGAAGATGATTATCTTCAATTTTTTCATAAACAAAGGTTTCGCTCATTTTAAAAAAAAGAAAAAGCTATTGAAGTAATTCTCTAAACGTATCTCCTTGTCGAATATCTCCGCTTGTGTAACCTCTTTTAAACCAGTACATCCTTTGCTCTGAAGTGCCATGTGTAAACGCATCGGGTACGACATAACCTTGGGCTTGCTTTTGTAAGCGATCATCTCCCACTGCATTAGCCGCGCTTAATGCTTCTTCGATATCTCCGTCTTCGAGCACATTATTTAGTTGTTGATTGTAATGCGCCCACAAACCAGCATAGAAATCTGCTTGTAATTCTAAGGCAACTGATAAGCGGTTGGCACCGACTTGATTTGTTTGTGATTGCATTTTCCTCATTTTTGCTGTTGTGCCTAACAGATTCTGTACATGATGCCCTACTTCATGTGCTATTACATAGGCAAAAGCAAAATCGCCATGAGCTCCTAATTTTTGTGTCAAATCGTTAAAAAAATTAAGCGACAAATAAACTTTTTGGTCGGCTGGACAATAAAAAGGACCTGTTTGTGCATTTGCCATCCCACAAGGCGACTCTGTTTCGTCAGAAAAAATAACCATAGTCGGTTTGACATAAGTTAATCCATTTTCTGAGAAAATTTTTGTCCATACTTGTTCGTTATCGGCTAATGTAACTGCGGCAAAACTTTTCAAATCCTTTTCAGCCTGCGTTTCTTTATATTGAGTTGTTGTTTGAGTAGTGCTTGTGCTGTTGGACAAAAAATCTCCAATCAATTGTTGAGGGTCACCACCCATGAGCAAGCCTACGATTAACAAAATAATAGATAAGCCACCGCCTCCTATTGCTATTTGTCTTCCGCTAATCCCTCTGCGGTCTTCAATGTTTTCACTTTCTTTTCTTCCTTGCCACTTCATTAGTAATGTTATTTATGCTTGTGTTTATAATAATTTTTAATTTTTTGTTCCTAAATAATTGTAGTTTTCTGCATACTCCATCATTTGTTTGAAAAATGAAGTTGGGTATTCGATTCGTACATCTATGATTTCTCCATTATCCATGATAGGTATCAATTTTGGTTGTATAAATCCACTATATGGTTTTATATTCAATTTAGCGTATCTATCTAAAATTTCTTTGTGTAAAGTGCGATCTACTTTCACGCCGTATGTTTCTACTAAATTTTGCCCTGCTTTAAAATCGCCTTCGCTTTTTATTCTTTGAATTTCTCTTAATAAATCTCCAAATAAAGTTCTTAATTTGTTATAGTCATTAATTTTTACGTATGTTTTTCCATTACGTTTTACAAATTCAATTACCTTATCTTTTTTACCTTTTTCATAAACCCATTTTGCGTTAAGTTGTCTATTTCTCATGTGTGCTTCTTCTAAATCATCTCCTAATTTAATACGAGTCAATTGTGTCATTAATCCATTCATGATATAGCTGTCATATTCTGCTTTACCTACTTCGAGGCTTGGCATCACGCCAATATCAATTAATTTTTGATCGAGTATATAATAGAGGGCTACTAAATCGGCTCTTGCTTCTTCGAGACAACTTGCATAATTTTTTAATGTTTTATCTGTCGTTTCTACACCGGGATTAATTTGCCCTGATGCGTGTCCTATACATTCATGCATATCGGTATGCAAATCGGAACCTAATGCTCCGTATTTTTTTATTCTTTGAATAACTTCGTCATTATTTCCAAATTCATTCAGACTTCCTTTTTGTGCTGCTGCTATATTATAACTATGAATAATATTACTTAATGAAACGGATTTACTTCCATGTTCTTTTCTTATCCAATCAGCATTTGGAAGATTAATTCCGATAGCTGTGGTAGGTGCTAAGTCACCACTCTCAACAATTACATTAATTGCTTTTGCAATAATTCCTTTTACTTCTTTCTTTTTATGTTGTGGCATCAATGGGGAATTATCTTCAAACCATTGTGCTTCTTTTGCAATTGCTGAAATTCGTTTTGTAGCTTCCTCATCTTTAAGACTCACATAACTTTCATAACTTCCTTTTTTCCCGATGGCATCAAGATATACTTCTATAAATCCATTAATACCGTCTATTTTACTTTCGGTATCTTTCACCCATTCTATACTGTAATCGTCAAAGGTTTTTAAATCTCCTGTTTCTAAATAACTTTTTAATAATTCAAGAGTCTTTTTTTGTTGATCGTTTTCTGTCACACCAATAGCTTTTTCTAACCAATAGCAAATCTTACTTATAGCCCCCCCATACATCCCCATTGCATTCCATACTTTTTCATGGATAACTCCATTTTCTTTTAGTAATTTACTATTCAATCCCCAGCTTGGTGCATTTCCTGTTGTAGGCATTTTATCATAAAAAGCTTCTACTTCTTTTTGAGTAACCCCTTCATAAAAATTATTACTCGATGCAACAACATTATCTATTCCCGGTCTCAAGTCAACACATTTTGGCTCAACATTTAAATCAAAGAAAAGAGGTTTTACTTTTTCCCAATATTGCTCTAATGTTTCGTTCCATTGTAATGGTAATTGTTTTGGATTGCAACTCAATAGTAATTTTTTAAAATAATCAACAGAACAAGTCGGAATAAATTTTTCATTACCATAGTGATGGTGGTTTCCGTTACTAAACCAAAAACGTCCGCAATATTCTTTAAATTTTTCCCACTCAGGTCCGCTACCTCCTTTTTTATACATTACTTCTATTGTTTTACGAAGTAAAATTCCATTTTTACTTTTTTGGTCATAAATAATATCTCTTCCGGAAAGTGCGGCTTCGTAAAGATAATAGCAAAGTAATTTTTCTTTAAGTGTTAAATTTTCAAATCCCGGAACTTGATATCGTAAAACTTGAAGATCTGCAAATGATTCTGCAAATACATTGAATTCCATTGGCTCATTTTTAATATCGCCTCTTTGTAATTGTGCCATAATTGTTGAACTTGAAAATAGTGTACAAGTTATAAAAGTTAATAAAAGTATCTTTTTCATTTTGTAAATATACTTTCATCTCTAATTCTTACAAAATCAAAAAGCATATAAGAACAATTGTTCAGTTACGTTTTAACTTGTGCCATCTCCCAACCAATAATGATTGTTTTTCTTGTATTTCCCCAACGATAACCTCCAAAACTTCCGGAGAATTTTATTACTCTATGACAAGGAATTAAATAAGCTATCGGATTGCTCCCAATAGCGGTCCCAACTGCACGAGATGCATTAGGATTTCCGATTTTTTTTGACAGTTCTCCATAAGTTAAGAGTTGCCCTATGGGTATTTCTAAAAGTGCCTTCCAAGCTTGTATTTGAAAATCGGTTCCTTTTAAGTGTAGCGTAATACTGCTTGATTGTTTTTTATTTTTTTGCAAAAAAGATAAAGCATTTTCTTGAAACCCATCCTCTTTTTTATAAAAAACATTATTGGGAAATTTTTGTTTTATATCATATAATGCTTTGGCTTTGTCTTCGGTAAAAGCAATATAACAAACTCCTTTTGATGTAGATGCAATAATGACATTCCCAAAAAGGCTATCAGAAAAGCTATAATGAATAATTTGATTCTTTTTTGTTATTTCTCCTTCAGAAAAGGCCATCCTTTCAATTATTATCTGTGGATTATGTAGCTTATTTTGATAATCATAATCCTTATATGAATTAGAATTAAACAAACTATTTTCTTTTTCATTAAGTAAATTATAAATATGTTCTGTACTTATCCCTTCAAAAAAAGTTTGTGGAGAAATGCCCGCCCAATCATTAAAAAGTTTTTTGTAATCTGCCGAGCGAAAATCTATTGCTTTTAAAATATCACTATATTTTAATTTTGTTTTTTCTTTGACAAAATCAATTCTTTCAGCAATTTGATAATAAATATTTTGAGCCTTTTCATCCATTTTTTAAATATTTAATACAAATATTAAAATGCTTATTTATTTAACCCAAATTAAATTTTAAATACCAATTATAAGTAACATCTATTTTTCGAGTTGGAAAAAATAATTATTTTTGTATATCAATTTTGGGTTATGTTCACAACAACAGAAAATGGAATTTATATCAGCGATCGTGCTAAAGAGAAAGTATTGCAATTAATGCAAGATGCACAATTAGACAGTTCTCATTTTTTAAGAGTAAGTGTTGTCGGTGGTGGCTGTAGTGGCTTAAGCTATGGACTTGATTTTGATAATGAAGTGAAAGCTATGGATCAAGTCTTTGAAGACAAAGGAATCAAAATTGTTACTGACTTAAAAAGTTTTTTATATTTAGTCAATACAGAGCTTGATTTTAGTGACGGATTAAACGGTAAAGGTTTCAATTTTGTTAACCCCAATGCAAGCCGTAGTTGTGGATGCGGCGAAAGTTTTGGTGTTTAAAAAAATTTAACTCCAACTATACTCTAAGAATTTTCTTATAACAAATAATAGAATGTGTTATTGAATTTACAATGGATTATTTCTTTCGTTCCCTCTTTTGTTAATGATTATAATACCAAATATACATATTATATAGACCAAAATAAACCTGCAAATACATACTCAAATCCGCAAACACTTTTAATCT
>JBDHYI010000043.1:0-9741 GCA_039811265.1 Chitinophagaceae bacterium
ATAACAGCCTTTTAAATACAGCTAAAAAGTGCTACTTTTGGAACTTTAAACCGATACTTTTCGATTTTGCGATTATATATTGCTTATATGAATAACATATAAACCCTTTGCAAAATTAGATTTTAGAAATACTATCTTCCCATCTACTGCACTTCCTTGTAAAACAACTGCACCCATCATATTCAGAATCCTATATGTGACATCCATATTTTTACAACTTATATTGATAGCGATACCTTTATCTGTAATTTGATACTCGTTTTCTACTATTGGCTCATTTCTAAAAGGTGTATTGGAACCCCATTCATCTACCAAAGTAATCAATAAATCTTCTTTTGCACTTGTGTTATTAATAGGTCTAAAGGTTACAAAACCATCATTATTATAACTATTTGATGGCGTAAACCGCACTACTACTTGATTGTCCGTATATATAAAGCTATTAGTTGCGTCAGTGTATTCTACTCCGTAATCATACTGTGCATTCATTGTATAACTAAATAATAAAATGAAATTAATCATAAATATTTTCAACATACAATCACGTTAATCCTGCCGTTTCATTTCAATACTTAGCAAATTATATTGTGATTTACTTTATAAGTATAAATCTTTATTTTGAAATTTTATAATCATTAACAAAAAAAGGAGAAACTGAAATCTATTAAAAATTCAAAGCCATATTCGATTTTTGGGTATAAGAAAAATTGACTTCAAATTGACTTCAATAACTCAACCACAATTAGTAAAAAGCATCTTTTATATGAAGCAGTTCAAATTGGTTTTCGTTTTTCAAAATAATTGAAATGACATCAAATCGAATGTCTTTATATTTTTTATTTTCTAAATAAACCAGCGCTGCATCTGTCACACTTTTAATCTTTTGTTCGCTGATTGATTCTTCGGGCAATCCTTGCTTTAATACTTTGCGAGTCTTCACTTCGACAAACACATACAGCTCATCTTCTTTACAAATAATATCAATTTCTTTGTGTCCTGCTGTCCAGTTTTTTTCTATAAGCGTATAACCCTGTTCAATCAAATATTGACATGCAATGCTTTCTCCTTTTTCTCCTATTATTCGGTTCGATTTCATGAAGTTTATTATATTTGCCTACTTAGTCAGTATGAAAATGAAAGAATTAGTTATAAATTTTCCCAATCAAATTATTGAAGCAATTCAGATTGGTAAAAGTGCATCAATTCCTTTTAAAAACAAAAATTTTAATAAAGTATTCGTTGCCGGATTGGGCGGTAGTGGTATTGGAGGAAGTATTGTAAAAGATTTTTGTGATTCTTTTTTGACTATTCCTTTTATAGTTGAAAAAAATTATTTCATTTCTAATTGTGTCGATAAAGAAACTTTATTTATTGCTTGCTCCTATTCGGGAAATACAGAAGAAACATTGAATGCAATTCAAATCGCAAAGAAAAAGAACGCACAAATTGTTTGTATAACATCAGGGGGAGAATTGGAAAAATATGCAAACAAAAATAAAATTCCTTGCATTCTTATTCCGAGCGGAATGCCGCCAAGAGCTTGTTTGGGGTATTCAATGGTGCAAATCCTTTTTGTATTAAAACAGGTAGGTCTTATTAAGAAAAATATAGAAACCGAATTGCTTTCCGGCTTACAATTAATTAAAAAAGAACAAAAAAAGATACATCTTCAAGCTCAAAAAATTGCCAAATTCTCATATCAAAAAACGATTTTATTATATACAGTTGCAGGTTATGAAGGATTAATTATTCGTTATAAACAACAGCTCAACGAAAATGCAAAAGTGCTTGCTTGGCATAATGTAATTCCTGAAATGACACATAATGAAATTGTAGGTTGGAAATTGCCACAAGAAAATATAGCGATACAATTTTGTTACCATAAACAAGATTTTGAAAAAAATTTAAGACGATTGAGTTATTTAAAAAAGGTTGTAAAAAAATATACTAACCATATACAAGACATCATAATTGAAGGAAGTACATATTGGGAAAAAGCAATTTATTTTATCAATTTGACAGATTGGGTTTCTGTGTATCTTGCCGATTTGTATGGGCATGATGCGGTGGAAGTAAAAGTAATTGATGGATTAAAAAATGAAATGTCTAAAAAATAATCTTTATCTTTGAAAATTAAAATAAGCAACAAAAATGAATAAAAATAACACACAAATTATTATTGTTTTAGTCGTGATTGTTTTAACTGCTTTGATGAGAATATTCAATGCACAATTTCATATTTATCATTTAGTACCGGTGGCTGCTTTGGGTATTTTTAGTGGTTCTATTTTATCCAACAAGCCGATTGCTTACGCTATTCCGCTATTAGCAATGCTTTTATCCGATATAGGAATCGGACTATTGACAAGCACTCCCGGATTTTATGGTATTTCACAATTCGTGAATTATGGCGCTTTAGCCTTGATAACCTTTACGGGCACTTTACTTACCAATCGCAAAGTATTAAACATCGCCGGATTCAGCATCGGAGGTAGTTTGCTTTTTTTCATCCTTTCTAATTTTGGTACTTTTTTAAGTGGACTATATCCAATGAATCTACAAGGATTTATTGAATGTTATGCAATGGCAATTCCGTTTTATAAAAGTGAATTAGCCAGCACCTTTTTCTTCAATAGTCTTTTTGGAGACTTGCTCTTTTCTTTTGCTGCATTCGGTATTTATCAAGGCGTAAAATCTTATTTTACCGCTTTAAAAACCGCTTAATTTTCTTTTAAAAATTCTTATTAATTTATCCATTCGGCACCAAAGTAAGGCACTAATACATCAGGGATTTTAATTCCATTTTCTGTTTGATTATTTTCGAGCATACATGCCACTATACGAGGTAAAGCTAATGAAGAGCCATTCAATGAATGTACTAGCTGCGTTTTCCCATCTGCATTTTTAAAACGGATTTTCATTCTGTTTGTTTGAAATGTTTCAAAATTAGAAACAGAGCTCACTTCTAACCATCTTTTTTGAGCAGCACTAAACACTTCAAAGTCATAAGTAAGTGCAGATGCAAAACTCATATCCCCACCACACAAACGCAAAATACGATAGGGTAATCCTAAATTTTGAATAAGCTTTTCAACATGTAAAACCATTTCTTCCAAAGCATCGTAAGACGTGTCAGGATGAGCAAAACGAACGATTTCAATCTTATCAAATTGATGCAAACGATTCAAGCCTCTAACATCTTTTCCATAACTTCCGGCCTCTCTTCTAAAGCAAGGTGTATAGGCTGTCAGTTTCAAAGGTAAATCCGATTCTTTCAATATTTCATCACGATAAAAATTCGTGAGCGGCACTTCGGCAGTTGGTATTAAATAAAAATCATCTACTGTCGCATGGTACATTTGTCCTTCTTTATCGGGTAATTGTCCTGTGCCATAAGCCGAATCGGTATTGACTAAAATAGGAGGTTGATATTCGGTGTAGCCGGCTTGTATGTTATAATCTAAAAAATAATTGATAAGGGCTCGTTGCAATTTGGCTCCTTTGTTTTTATAAACCGGAAATCCGGCACCCGTGATTTTAGTTCCTAATTCAAAATCGATTAATTGATATTGATTGCAAAGCTCCCAATGTGGCAATGCTTTTTCGTCTAAATTTGGAATATCATTGCCGGAGCGAACTACTTCATTATCTTCTGTACTAACTCCCTTTGGCACTGAACTATGAGGCAAATTAGGGAGCAAGACTAAACTTTCATATTGCTGTTTTTCTAACTCTTCTAATTCTTTCGTGAGCCTTTGAGTAGATTCTTTATATTGTAAAACTTCTTGCTTAATTCTTTCTGCATCTTCTTTTTGTCCACTTGCCATTAGCTTACCTATTTCTTTAGAAGCAGCATTTATTTTTGCCAAAAGTTCTTCATATTGCGTTTGTACTTTTCTTCTTTTTTCATCAATATCTAAAATTTTATCAACCAAAGAAAGGTCTTTAAAATTTTTAATTTTTAAACGGTCAATTACAAAATCTTTTTGTGTTCTTAGTGTTTGTAATAAAAGCATAATAGTTCTATAAATTAAAATATGAAAACGACAAAGTTAAAGAAGCAAAAATGGAAAGAGAACTTTTAAAAAAAAATATTTTAAAAACAGATAATTATATTTGTCAAAAATAAAAAATGGCACTGAGACATCTTTTTTATCTATTCATTTTATTCATACATCCTCTTGTATTAAATAGTCAAGAAAAAAAAGATATTCCTACACAGTCAAAAGTAACGCTTAGTACAGGTATAGGAGGCGCAATGTTACAAATTTCGCAAGTTGAATTAGGGGCAATAAAATATAAATCAATTCCCCGCTTTTCTTATTTTTTTAATACCGGTGTAGATATTAATTTTCATATATTAAAGCAAGTAGTACCGTTTACCGGATTTCAGTTACGCAATATTGGAATAATTTTAAAGCCAACCGATTCCATCAAAACCAAAGAAAGGGTATATACATTAGGAGCACCGCTTGGTATAAAATATTTTCTGAAAGATAAAAAAAGTTATATTGCATTAGGCGCAGATATCGGATTGGCTTTTAATTATAAGTATAAATTATTTTATAATGGCAAAAAAAGTTACAAAGAGAATGAGTTCTTTAGTGATAAAGCATCTTTAATGCAATCGTCAGTATTTACAGGTATGTCATGGAAGGGTACAAGTATTTATTTAAATTATTATTTGAACAATTTTTATTCAAGTTCATTAAGTGCCAAAAAAGCAAGATTATTTGTCGTTTCATTAAATTTTGATATTGATAAAAATTCATTCAATACCAAGGTAAAAAGTAAAAAGTAAACCAAACTTTTCATTTTTGTCATTAAAATAACCTGTCTTCAAAAAGAAAAACAGACAATTTGATTATTTTAGCAACTTAATGGCAAAAAGTAGTACAGATACACCTCTTATGCAACAACATAAAGCAATCAAGGCGAAATACCCTGATGCTATTTTATTGTTCAGAGTGGGCGATTTTTATGAAACATTCGGACAAGATGCAATCATTACATCTAAAGTACTTGGAATCACTCTTACTAAACGGAATAATGGGAATATCGACACATCCGAGTTAGCCGGATTCCCGCATCATGCCTTAGATACATACTTGCATAAACTGGTGCGGGCAGGCTATCGAGTAGCTGTTTGCGACCAACTTGAAGACCCAAAACAAGCCAAAGGTATTGTAAAACGGGGCGTTACAGAATTAGTAACGCCCGGCACCGCAACCAATGATAAGCTTTTAGAAAATGATACAAATAATTTTTTAGCAGCGCTTTATATACAAGAAAATAATTTAGGAATATCTTTTGTTGATATTACTACCGGAGAGTTTTTTTGTACAGAAGGAAATAAAGAATATATCGATAAACTTTTACAAAGTTTCAAACCGGCAGAAGTGATTTATCCAAAAAATAAAAAAAGATTTTTTGAAGAAAACTTTGGTACAAAACACTATACTTTCCTATTAGACGAATGGATTTTTACCGAACAGTATGCTAACGATACCTTACTTAATCATTTTCAAACGCTATCTTTAAAAGGCTTTGGAATCGAAGATATTCCACATGCAATTATTGCCGCCGGCGCTATATTACATTATCTTAAAGAAACCGAACACCAGCAACTTTCTCATATAACATCCATACAACGCATTACGAAAAATGATTTTTTATGGATGGACCGATTCACTATTCAAAATTTAGAATTACTTGATACCAATAAAGAAAATGGAAATTCGCTCTTAAAGGTTTTGGACAATACCCTTACCCCAATGGGTTCAAGAATGATAAAACGTTGGTTGTTGTTACCACTCCAAAATATCCAAAAAATAGAAGAACGATTAAATACAACGGAATTCTTCATTAATAATCAAGAATTAAAAAATACACTATCTCAATGGATAAAACAGGTTGGAGATATAGAGCGAATAGTGGCTAAGCTGCCATTGAAAAAAATCACACCAAGAGAAGTATTGCAGCTGGCTAAGTCATTACAAGCCATTCAAGAAATAAAAGAAAAAACAATTAATTCAAAAAACGAATGGCTGAAAAAGTTTTCAGAACAATTGAATGCATGTATTCTTATCAAAGAAAAAATTTTTCATACACTCGTTGATAATCCGCCGGCAGTGGCAAATAAGGGAGGGCTTATATCAAGTGGCATGAATGACGAGCTTGATGAACTTCGTACATTAGCCAGCAACAGCAAAAATTATTTATTGCAAATCCAACAAAGAGAAATAGAAACGACAGGGATTACTTCTTTAAAAATTTCATTCAATAATGTTTTCGGATATTATTTAGAAGTTACCAATACGCATAAAAACAAAGTTCCAAATACTTGGATTAGAAAACAAACATTAGCCAATGCAGAAAGATATATCACACCGGAGCTAAAAGAATATGAACAAAAAATAATGGGAGCCGAAGAAAAAATTCTTGCACTCGAAATACAAATCTATGATGAACTGTTATTTGAGCTGCAAGATTATATTACGCCTATTCAGCTCAATGCTCATTTAATTGCCCAAGCCGATTGCTTGATATGTTATGCCAATAATGCAATTCAATATACCTACCGAAGGCCAAAAATTCATAATGATTTTAAACTTTTAATAGAAGAAGGTAGGCATCCGGTTATTGAAAGAAACCTAACAGTAGGAGAAGAATATGTACCTAATGATGTCATGCTGGATAAAGACGAACAACAAATCATTATTATCACCGGTCCTAATATGAGCGGAAAAAGTGCATTGCTTAGACAAACCGTTTTGATAACCTTAATGGCACATGCAGGCAGTTTTGTGCCGGCTCTTAAAGCAATGATTCCATTGACCGACAAAATATTTACCCGCGTTGGAGCATCTGATAATTTAAGCGGAGGAGAAAGTACATTTATGGTAGAGATGAACGAAACAGCCAGTATCATGAATAATATAAGCCCACGTAGCCTTATTGTATTAGACGAAATAGGAAGAGGAACCAGTACTTTTGACGGTATCAGCATCGCCTGGAGTATTGCTGAATATTTACATAATCATCCATATAAACCTTTAACCCTTTTTGCCACCCATTACCATGAATTGAATGAATTAGAAAATAAATTGGAACGAATAAAAAACTTTCATGTTACACATAAAGAAGTCGGTAATAAAATAATTTTCTTACGCAAATTAGCAGAAGGAGGCAGTACACATAGCTTTGGTGTGCATGTAGCCAGAATGGCCGGAATGCCTTCATCATTGGTAGAAAGAGCAAATGAAATTTTGTATCAATTAGAAGAAAAAAATAAAAGCAAAGCAAACGAAAATCCCTTTAAAAAAATCAATACCAAAACATATCAACTTAATATTTTTGATGGCTTAGAAGAAGATTTGAAAAGAATAAAAGAGGCACTCGAAAATGTAGATATTAATACACTAACGCCTATCGAAGCCATGATGAAGCTGAATGAATTAAAAAGTATAGTAAAACTAACTAAATAGATATTTAACCCAAATTACTTACATGTGATGAAGATTAATCCAATGTTTGATACTGAGGACAATTTTTATCCATAATTCTTTTCCACTCAGGATGTTTTTTTACAAATGAAAAAAGATAAGGACATTCCGGAATCATAGAAAAATGATTTTTTTCTAAATATTCAAAAACTTTCTCTACCAATGCTTGTGCAGCACCGGTGCCGGCAAGCTCAGGAGCGGCTTCGGTGTGTACTAATGTAAATTGATTTTTATCACTGATTTCATATTCTATTAATACAGGTAGTTGATTGACGATTAATTCAAATTTTTTTTCTTCTTCGTTATGATGGAGTTTTAAAGGAATATATTCAGGTTTCATAATTTTTTATTTGGACATTAAAGATATAAAAAAAACTGCAATGAGTTCTTAATAAATCATTACAGTTTCTTAAAAATTAAAAATTAAAATTATGCTGCTTTTTGTTTTTGTTTATTTCCATAAGCAACAGCTGCTTCTCTAACCCATTGACCATCTTCATGAGCTTTAATGCGAGCAGCTATTCTTTCTTTATTACACATTCCATTTCCTTTTACAACATTCCAAAACTCTTCCCAATCAATTTCGCCAAAGTCATAATGACCCCGTTCAGCATTCCATTTAATTTTCGGATCAGGAAGTGTAACCCCAAGTACTTCTGCTTGAAGAACGGTGGCATCTACAAATTTTTGACGAAGTTCATCATTGGTTTGTCTTTTAATTTTCCATTTAATACTTTTCTCACTATTTGAGCTTTCCGAATCTTTGGGACCAAACATCATAAGAGCCGGCCACCACCAACGATTGACTGCATCTTGTAACATTTTTCGTTGTGCTTCATTTCCTTTGCTTAATGTCAAAAGAGCTTCATAACCTTGTCTTTGATGAAAACTTTCTTCCTTGCAAATACGTACCATTGCTCGTGAATAAGGGCCATAGCTTGTGCGGCATAACATCACTTGATTCACAATGGCAGCCCCATCTACTAGCCACCCGATCGCTCCCATATCAGCCCAAGTCAATGAGGGATAATTAAAGATAGAAGAATATTTTGCTTTTCCTGTGAGCAATTGCTCAGTCATTTCATCGCGTGAAATTCCTAATGTTTCGGCTGCTGAATAAAGATACAAAGCGTGTCCTGCTTCATCTTGAATTTTGGCTAGTAAAATCAATTTCCTCATTAAGCTCGGAGCGCGTGTTATCCAATTTCCTTCAGGAAGCATCCCGACAATTTCACTATGTGCATGTTGAGAGATTTGTCGAATCAATGTATGACGATAATCATCAGGCATCCAATCTTTCGCTTCAATCTTAATCTCATCATTTATTTTTTTCTGAAATAATTCTTCTTGATTTATAGTAGCCATTTTTTTTAATTTTTAGTATTCACAAATATACAAAATTGTTTTTATCTTTTTAAACCAAAATTACACAAAACGAATTTAAACCGATAAAATGTTTCAATAAATAATAAGCCAACTTTGACTCTATCAACAACAACGTAATTCGTAATTCTTCATTTTTCATTCTTCATTTTTCATTCGTAATTTTTAACTTTTAATTTTTAATTTAATCCACCACCACTTTCCTCACTTGCCCGTTGCACCGTATATAATACACCCCTTTGCTGCACCTACTCACATCTATTTCGTTTTCTTTAGTGCTGATGATAAGCTGACCTTGCATATTATACAATTCCTTCTCTTTCCCTTTCGCATTTTCAATTATCAATTTACTACTCGTAGGATTAGGATATACCTCCAATTCTTCATTCTTCATTGATATATCATTATTGCTAAGAGGCCAACACTCTTGTGCACCAAGGCTATAATTAGGCATACAAGGTGGGGTGCCGGCCCCCCACCAATCATAAACGCTATCCACTCGTAAACATCTTGGACAAAAATTACAGCCTGCACCTTTTACATCGGGATTATCTATGCGGCTCATTTGCTTGCTTAACCCATTAAAATTACCTATATACAATTTACCGTCTGGCCCCATATAAGAAGCATCGTACATCTGAAATTTTTTATAACTTGTATCAAGCCCTGCTACATGAAACAATGTATCGTATTGCAAATCATATTGATATATATTCCACCTGCTTATCACATATAATAATTCGCTATTCGGCGAAAAGGCGAGTCCTACCGCCAAACGTCAATCTGTCTAAAAACTACCCTATCCTTTTTGAATTTAAATTTCGAAAAAAAATTTAAAAAAACAATAAAATAA
>JBDHYI010000044.1:0-7868 GCA_039811265.1 Chitinophagaceae bacterium
ACATAAAGTGTTTCTTCTTTGGGGCGTTTCAGGCGGTAATGCATGTATTGCAACATCAGCGTTGTTTTGCCTGAACCTCTCGGCCCTTTGATGGCGAGCATCCGTTGTTTCCAGTTGATTTTATCTGCCAGGAACCGGGAAAAAGAGTTGCTGACCTGCCTGGATAAATTGTCGTGGTATTCATACAAAACATCCATAAAATTGTCATTTATAACTGACAAAAGTAGCAAACTTTTGTTGAACCGGGCCGACAGAATATAACTGCTGAAAATATCAGCAAAAAAGGTTTATTGAAGTTGTTGCAGACAACGATGGGATTGTGTTTGAGAATGGGGGAGAGGGGAGAAAGGTGAGGGAATAAAAGTCAAATAAAAATCTCTTCTCCTGATATTTTGATTCCTTTTTCAATCGAATAAGAATTCATGTCGATTTTATAAATCCCATTATAGTTTTCATGATGAGCTAAAATTGGCGCATGGTCTTTATCCTTCAATCTTACTGAAACAATTTGATTAGCCATTTTTTTTAGTAAACTTTGAATTTTAAAATTTAAAATCTTGACATTTTCCCATTCCTTATCTTGTGATAAAATCTTAAACATAGCGTCATTCTTCATTTCTAATAAATTTTCAAAATTTAAATCATCCTTATCTTTTGGAACATAATACTGAAATTGATGACCGTATTCATCTTCATCAATTAATTGAAACTTCCCAATTTTCGCAAATAAGCATTCGGAGATATCTTGCAAAAAATCAAATTCCAATTTGGAGCTATTTTTCCCTTGTGTATGTTTTGCAAATTGTAATTCATTGGCAATTCTATTGAAAAATATTTTTTGAACTCCCAATAGTTCACTTTCCTGAAATGAAACTTTTTCTCCCAAAGCTTGTTTAGTAAAGGTCAATATGTCTTTATCTTTTCCCTTGCCATAAATAATGTTAGCTCTTGATTTTCCTTCTTTTATTAGGTTAAAAAGTACCACCTTTCCCATTCTACCTAATCTGCCATTTCTATTGCAACGACCAGCTGATTGAACGATACTTGAAATTAATGCAAAATCCCGATACAATACAGGGAAGTCAATATCAACACCGGCTTCAATTAATTGTGTTGAGATTAAAATTGTCTTACGATTATTTTTTAGGCGCTCTTTTATTATGTGTATCTTTTCTTTCCTGTGATTTGGTGTAAAGTGAGAATTTAGTAAGTATAATTCATCATCGTTATATATTTGAGAGCCTTCTATTGTATTAAATAAATCCTTACTGTCATCAATTGTATTTAAAATAATCAACACTGAATCCTTTTCCTTTAAAATGCTATTTTTTAATTCTTCAATATTAATTGGTTCTTTACGATAATCAATTTGATAACGATTAAAGACATCATTCTCAAAATATTTTTCATGTTTAAGCAAGGATGAAGGCCTTTCATAACTATAAAAAAAGTCTCTTATTCTTTTATCATCGGGTAAGTCAAAATTTGGTTGAGTTGCAGTTGATACAATCGCATAACAGTCAAATTTATTACAGAACTTTGATAGAAAAGCTACAAGAAAGGTGTATAATCTTGGTGGCAAAGATTGAATTTCATCTAACAGGAAAATGGATTTTGAAAAATTAGGTAGTTTTAAAAGTGTCGCATTATGATTGCTTAGTAAAGTTTCAAAAAATCGAACAAAAGTAGTTATAACAAAAGGGTAAGCAAATATTCGTTCCATGAATGCTAAAAAATCTAACTCCTGTATTTTTTCTGGACTTGTGTCTGCATCTAGCAGGCTTTGAATTTTTTCAAATTGATGATTACTTGATTTGGTATCAATTCGCTGAATAAAATTTTCTTCTTTAAATTCTTTGAATATTTCTAAAACTTCATTTTCAACTTGTTCTGTTATTGACAAAAATGGCAATGCATAGATAATGCGAAGGTCACATCTCGATTGAATAATTTCAGAAGCTAGAGAAAGTAAAATTATTGTTTTCCCTGAACCGGTTGGAGCAGTTAATTCAAATACTCTTTCCCCTTTTGACAATAAAGCTTTTATGGAATTTGTACACTCTTTTCTAATTTGTGTTCTAAGTTTATTCAGACTACTGTCCTGTGTAAATTTTGAGGTATATTGTTCAAGTGTTGACGGATAGATTTTACAGAATTCTCTAATCTTAAATTTATCTTCATCAATAATTGAGGAGCCCATTGCATCAGATTTATCCGCTTGAATAAGTGCAGCAAATGAAAATTGTGTATTAAGAAAAAAATCCAAATAATCCTTTATATCTTTTGAATTAAAATATAACTTATCCAGGAAGAATTTTTTTACAGTGAGATCATTAAAAATTGCATTGTATTCTTCTGATTTTTTATCATGTTTAAAACTATCTGAAATAAATTCATTTACAGGTAGGTGATTTGTTTCTTGTTCTAAAAAACTATAAAGATTTTTAATTTCATTTTTATTTAGGATATATGGATCAGTTTCTAAATCTGATTTTGGACAAAAATCCGGTAAATGTCCATGATGTTTTGCAATGATAATAGTGGCTGCAATTGCTTCCATTCGGTAATTCTTATCACTCAAAAAAGTCTTAACTAATTCCACATTTGATTTATCGCTACAAAAAACAAAAAAGGCATATGCCGATAAATAAGCATGATGACTATACTTAGTTGTTTTTTTCTTATTGATTTTATCCTGAAAGTTTGGATTAATTTTTCCGAGATCGTGAAAGATTGCTGCTAACTCAGCTAATTTAGTTACCGCTAATCCTTGTGTAAGTTTCTTTACCTTGTCAATTACCCCATTAATGTGACAAAACAATAACTTGTCAGGATGGGATTTTAATTTACTTACATCAGCCATAGTTTTTCAGTTGTATTTTCATTGCTTTGGTATTCAAAATATTTTCCTTCGACTGTTATTTTATGAGGAAAATCAGGATAAATAACTTGCATATATTTATCAGGTAAATTCCAAAAATCATCATTCTGATAAGTAGGTAACTTATCAAATCCCACTCTGAATGTTTCTTTTATTTTTGGTTTGTGGTCAGATGAGACAAAGGACGATGTTTCGAATTCACCTTCTTGCATTTCTGAAACGATGCCTTCTGATAAAAATATCAAACAGGCAGGACAATTATGCCAACCTAGAACAGGAGTAAAAATGCTTTCCTCGTTTTTTACCGCGTTTAAAAATTCTTCAAATTCTTTTTTTGATTGTTGTCCCTTTAGTGCAATTGTTACTCTGAAAGAGGGGTTTTTTAAAAATTCAAAATATTTAGGTGACCCAGACTGAGTTGGATTAATGGCATTTCTGCTTGTAAATCCCCATGAAACTTTTTTAACCTGACTTTGCAACTGTACACCATATAAAAGATCTTCAGACAGTTTTGGGAACAGCACCCTCATGTTTTGTCTGTCAATTCCTAAAACAGAACCAATAAGCCCAATTAAAGCTGTCTTAGTAATCAAATCATGTGTTAGAGGATTATTGTTCGTTTCAGGTTTCTTGAAATGTCCCCAGTTACCTAAAATTGTAAGTTGGAAAGCTTTCATCACTATATTTTTAGAATTTTATTTCTTCGAAATTTTCTTTACCACTAAATTGATTTGTAATGTCATTTATTTCTGAATAATATCTAATTTTTTCAATTTTATCGGATGCAACAATTGAAAAGAGATTACTAAAATCAAATTCAAAATCATCTAATGAACGAAGTTGCTCATCTTTCTTGTCGTTTTTATTTTTTAATTTAATTAGTTGATCAATGCCATAAACTTTTTTATTTGCTGATGTATAAATAATCTCTAAAAGCAGAATAGAATTCTGACCTGATTTTGTTCGTGAATGTGAACTGCCATCACCACTTGTGCCATACCATAGCGCTTCAAAAAGATGCTTTAAATCATTGTCTGTCATTCCGGTTTCCTCAGCAACTTTAGGATTTATCCAGCCATGAATTTGAACAACAGAATATGGGACTACAGTTGTTGTGCCAATTGAACCTTGAGTATTTTCTGCCTTCGAGGTAAAATGTGTTGTGTTTTGATGCATTCTTAAATTTACACTATTTAGTGATGGATTAAGTAATGCAAACTGTACAGGACCTGTAAATTGTACATGTCCATTTGTGCATTCTTTCCCATCAACTTTTATTTTTTTTGCATCGTCTCCAAGTGTTGAAATTCCTCCAAATAATCGAACATCAATTTGATCTTTTAATAAATCAGCGATATTAGTTTTTTTATCAGGATTTCTATTTTTAGCAATCCATTCAAGAACATTTTTTGAATCAGTTTTACCTGCCCCTGTTTTTTCTGATACATATATGGGTAAATTTTTTTCTTCAAAGTATGTTCTGGCATACCTTTTTATTCTTACGTCACTTACTAAGATTTTTTTTGTTTCTTCATCATAGCGTTGTTCTCCAGTAAAGGGGTCGCCATTTGGAATATTGTAAGTTGTATCATACAAAAACAGAATTTCTGATTTGTGATTGATTGTATCGTTTGCCATATTATTGAAATTTTATTGTGAGTATAAAAATTATGATTCAGTTTCTATGTTAGAATTTTCTTTTTTAGAGATTGGTTTGAAATATGCTTCTAAAAAGCCAAATGCACATTCTTCTTTATCATAAATACCGTTGAATTCTTTCACTTTTTGGGAAAGCTCATAAGAGGTCTTAAATGTAAAATTGGTCTTTTCATGCATAATAAGTTTTTGCTCAATATCATTTTTGAGCTTTACAAAATCATCGAGCGTAGTTATCCTTCTGGATAGATTTCCTACATAATTTTTTTCAAAAGATTTTATTGGCGAGTTTTCACCTGCAAAATTTTTAGCAAGGGTACCTAGTAAGTTGCCCAACTGATAGCTTTCTGAATTGATAATATCCATATACTTATTGTTTTTATTGTTTTGAATAGAAAAAAGGAATTCTAAATCAAATTTGAGAAATATGAATTTCGAATCACCTGAACGAATAGAAAATTCGATATTCTGAATAAAAGAATCCAAAAGATCGGGGTCAAAATAATAGTTGTCTGTGTAAATTAAAGGCAAAACTTTTAATAAATGTGACTGGTATGTGGGGTTAGACTTAAAGCTAACTTTCCCTGTCTTTGTATCAGATTGAGGACTGCCAAGAATATTTCTAAAAGAGGAACTTATTGTAAATCCATAAAAATCTTTTGTTGTGTTTCGAAAATATTTTTTTCTATTTTGATAAATATAATTGGCTATATCAGCAATTCTTTGTTTTGTTTTTCTGATATTACTTTTTTCAAGCCCAGATATTTCTGATAAATCCACATCAGGAGAAGTAGCTCCACCTTTCTTTGAAAATATAACATCGAAGCTAGTGATATTATCATTTTTGAATTCTTCAAAAATGTCAAACAATGGTTCTCCTTTATTTTTCTGCTCATCTGAATTTGCATGCAGTATTTGTTCTTCATCTCCACTCAATTGAAAATTGATATAGTCTTCGGATGTAAGATTTTCACCACGAGGTAAGATGATAATCTTTATATCAGTACCTGGGATTAGAGTTCCTTTTTTTGAATAATCAACTGAGTAAAATAAATCCTGAATTGATTCATCACTGAAAGTTTTGGATTTATATTTTGCGTCTAATCTAAAATTAGGGAATTGAATATCGTTTTTCTTATCCCCAGAGCAAAGTGTTTTGTAAAGTGTTTTCTTTAATACCAGGCCATTAGATGATTTATCAACAAAGTCAGATAGTATTTTCTGATTAATCAGATTGAAGTCTTCACTGAAATCGTACCAATTTTTTCCTTCAGGAAATTCAAAATGTATGAAAATTACTCCATTATCATACTCAATTAGTTTCTTTCTTTGATTTTCATTTAGTGAATTATCTGGATCAATACCTAATTTTTTTAAAGTTGTTTTATTTGTCTTTTCAATCAATTGTTTGATTGTATATTCTTTTATTAGATTTTGATCTTTAATAAAAGTGCAAAAATCTATTTCTAATGGATTTTGCAGAAAGTATTCTACTGAGGAAATACTAGCTAAGATTGTTTCTAAAATGGGTAAATCTTTTGATAAAGCGTTTCTGAATTTTAAAAGAATGGATTTATTATTATCTATCCCATTAATGATATGTTGAAAATCCATATTGCCTCTTATAAATGAACCTGGGCGATATGCTGCATTGCTATGATTAGGATCTGCCAAACGATAACCTCCATTTTCCGAAGTTTCTATGTTTCCATTTTTTTTATTAATTGTGGCAGTTTTAGAATAATAGATGTCCCCAAAAATGTATTTCATTAAACCATCACTATCAGATGTTTTAAATCTCAGATAATACAGTTTATTTTTTTGATTTTCTGGAACTTCCTTAATATTATTCCAATCAAACTGAAAATCCTCTGATACAGGTATTGAAACACACAGAGGAAAATTTCCATCTTTATCTTTCGGACATGGTGAAACATACTTGAAATATTTCAAACTGTCTTTTGCATTTCTTAATGCACTCCCTATTTTTAAAACTGTATCTAAACTCATAAGTAACAATTTTTTAAATTTCCCCCTCCACACACCCAAAACCCATTACATTATATAATCCCATACCTGCATTCAAAGCCAGTTCCAGCAAGAGTTTGGGCGCTTTTACTTTTTTATAAATAGATAATCTTATTAATCTATTTTTCCTATAGCTCATAATCTTCTATGGTAAGTTGTAATTTTTAATATTATACTAACCTTACAGTTTTATTCATTTTAATTTTAATCATTTCAATTCCTCAATGGTGCGATAAGTAAAACATCTAAAAGTGATTTGAAAAACAAAAAATAAGTTTCAATTCCTCAACGGTGCGATTAAATTATTATTGAATTTGCATATAGCAATTATCATTATCCGCTAAAAATTCCTGGATTATACTAACCTTTTGCTTCAGCAAATCAATGATATAGTTGGTGGTTTTATTACCACAATTCAAACGGATTACTTTTGGAGGACAACCAAAAGTTGAACTCATAAATTTGAAGTCCCAGTCTTTGGTTAATATACAATAACCTTTATCCTTGGCCCAATTCCAAATAATGATATCATCATTTTTCATAAGATGCTCACTTTTTATGTGGCTGCTTCCGGGAAAATTATCATTCAGAACGGGTGTTAGCCGGTCAGATAAATTTTCATCAATTAAGATTTTATAATGATTTTTCATTTTCCAAAAATACAATAAAATATATTTGGATGTGAAATACAAATAATAATGGTAAAATATATTTGTTAATAACTTAATAAAGGCTGTGCATAAACACTAATACTAAACCGCAATTTTTGTTTTCTTTTCCATATCAGCAGCATAAGCCAGGCATGCTAATATGTCTTCTTCAGTTAATTCTGGAAAGTCCTGAATAATTTGTTGAATACTCATTCCGGCAGCTAAATAACTTAAAACATCATAAACAGTAATACGCATACCCCGGATGCAAGGCTTGCCACTTCGTTTGCCTGGTTCTATAGTTATATATTTCTGGTAATCGGTCATATCTTAAATTTTTAAAGTTACTGAATTCATTTCATTTTTTTTATTTCTTCAACCAACTTCCACACACCCAAAACCCATTGCGTTATATAATCCCATGCCTGCATTCAAAGCCAGTTCCAGCAAGGGTTTGGGCGCTTTTACTTTGAGACGGAAATTTTTAAACCCCCTGACCTTAGTCTGCTGAGGTGTGAATGCTTTTATGGTAATCAACCTGCTTTTTATTTCCTCATTTGGAGTTATTAATTCAAAAGTGATATTGTTTTTCAAAGCTGCCGTATCTGCATTATTATTTATGGCTTTATATTTTTCAATCCAGTTATACATAA
>JBDHYI010000045.1:0-6238 GCA_039811265.1 Chitinophagaceae bacterium
CTACCGAAGCCTCAGTTCAACAGAGGCTTAAATCGCTGCTCCGCTTCGCTACACGCGTTTAAGCCCTATATATTATCGGTTGCCATTTTATCGGTCTATGTTTGGTTTCGAGTTTGGTGTGGTTTGATGAATATTTGATGTAGTTGAAGTTTAGTTTTTAGTACAAGCTCTTTTTGCAGGTGTAGTTGGCGTTTCGCCCCTGCAAAATGTGCTTGTATTTCATTGTTCATTAGTGGGTCTTTTTTGTCTGTCAATATGGGTGGATTGTCTGAAACAATTATGAACTTGACACGCTTTCTTTCTACCTTGACATTCATTCTAATTTGCTTGACTTGCTTACTTGTTTTGTTGACATGCTTACTTGCTTTTTTGACACAAATTCTAACGTGGTTGACATTTATTCTAGCGTTCTTGACATTCATTCTAGCTGGATTGACACGGATTCTAATGAAATTGACAGCCATTTTTACTTACTTTCCATTCAAAATGACACTTTGGCTTAAATTTAACCATAAAGAACGCAACGGTTTTCACAAAGGACGTAAAGGTTTTTTTAATTTGAAGGTAAAATTATGGGGCTGTAAATGTTAAAATTGTATGTGTTTGTTTGTTGTATTTGCTTTTGTTTTATTTTCATATTCTAAAATTTTTAATCATGGCAGATATAGTAAATAAGGATTATCCTTGCTCTCAAAAAGATTTATACTCGGTGTTGGAAACGGCATGGGGTAATTATGGTGTTCATTTGGCACGTTTTACTGCTTTTAAAGCGTTGTACACGTTGCCTTTTAAGACTTCGGCATTAACGGCTATTGCTTTGGCAAAGGCGTTGCCTGATGATGATGCTCGAAGTGGTGCTAGTGAATTGTTGCATATTGGTGTGGTGAATATGGGCAAGGTTTGTTTGCAGAATTTTCAGTTTTTGAAGTCGTATATTGATACTGCTTTTACTGACCCTGCTGTGCAAAAGGTTCAGTATGTGATTGCTGGGCAGAGTAGCTATAGGGATGCTAGTAGGCAGGATTGGGAAAGTATGGTTTCGTTGAATACGAGTGTGAAAAATTATTTGGCAAATGCTGGAAATGTTACTGCGTTGACGGCTGGTAATAATATGCCTGTGGGTTTTGTGGCAACGCAGAAAACGGCTAGTGATAATTTTGATGTGCAGTATGCTAATTTTAAAATGGCAGAGGAAACGAGTGTGGAAACGGCTACGAAAATTAAGGCGAATAATTTGTGTTATCATGCAGGGATTTTGATGTTGAAGGATGCACAGGTTATTTTTATGAATGAGCCTGAAATTTTGACGAAGTTTGTGTTTAGTAATTTGTTATCGTTGATTAACCCTGCTGTGGCTGGCATTAAGGGGAATATTAAGGAGGCTGTAACGAATGCCGTGATACCGAATGGTCGTATTTTGGCTCTATTGGATGGCGAACCTGCTGTGAGTGTGCCTGTGGATGTGTATGGTGATTTTGGGCAACAGTTAAAGGAAGGGCATTATAAAATTTCGGTTAGTGCTGATGATTTTGTGGAGCAGGTTTTTGATTTGGACTTAAAACTGACTGGATTGAAAACCTTGAATGTGGAATTGGTGAGGATTTAAAATTTCCCTACCTCTGTTTAGCAGAGTTTGCATGTATGGGTGTTAAATAAGGAGCGACGTAGTCGCTCCTTTGTTGTTTATTGTTACTAGAAATTATACCCAAGATATAAATTAAAATCTAATTGAATGTCTTTTAAGCCAATGTATTTCCTTGCTCTAATTATTGTACCCAGTGCAATTCTATTTCCCCAAAAATTATAACGATAATCTAAAGTAGGAATAACTCCAATATACTTTTTATGTTGCTTACTATATATCGTTTCAATATTATCAAATGGAGGTATATTAGAAGTGATAACGGAATCTACAAAATTATTTATGCCCCAAGTATAAGAAATACCAGCACCTGTTCTCAATATTCCAAATTTCTTTTTATTTGTCATAGCTTTTAAAAAAGTTACATCAAGCATTTTATAAAAACTTCTTGATTCAATTTTTTTTTCACATAGTTTTGGGTTAAAGCTATACCAACATTTATTATAAACTGTTCCAATTTGACGAGGCATGAATTTATCATTCCAAGTAGTCCATTTATTGAAAGCAAAAGAAATATTAAACTTCTTTTGAAATTTTCTTTCATATTGAATACCCCATTGATTTATATTAATTGTTTGGTGACTTTGTGTGAAAAACATTGCTCCAAAATTGTATGAAATACTGTTCATCTTTTGGGCTTGAGATGTGGATATAATAAATATAACTATTATGCTTGTATAAAATATTTTTTTCATTTTTTTCTATTTATAATTAAAAAAAAATTGGGTGTGCCGAAGGCACACCCAATAAATTATTTTTGTACAATTATTTTTTGTACTTTATTAATAGTTTCAGATTTAATTTGAAGGATGTAAATTCCATTGCTTAAGCTAGATACATTTACATTTGCAAATTGTTGATATATATTACCATTTAATAAAACTCGACCATTAATATCAGAAATGATATAATTAGGATTCTCTTTTGTGAAAGGTAGTAATATTGAAATATTATTATTGGCAGGATTAGGATAAATAAGCACATCTTCTTTAATATTTTTTGCATCTTCATTTTGATCTATTTTGAATGAAGGTAAAATATTATCTCCGATAACATTTTCATCTGTAAAATGCACAGTTATAGAGTTTGTAAATTCATTACCATTTGCATCTCTATAGGTTGCTTTTAGTATTTGAGATGCTGTATTTGTTGTACTTAATAAATCTAATTTACTTCCATTTATTTGAACATTCCAACCGTTTGGAACTGCCCAAATAATATTATCGGCGTTTATATCTCTTATTGTTTCGTCAAATCGAATAGTGTAGGTTGATGGTCTAGCTAAAGAGAGTGTTGATGTTTTAACTACAGCTTGCCCGTCAATTTGAAAAGGAAGACAATTTAATAATGGATAATTACCTGTAACTGCTCTCCATGCTTTTACAACAGCTTTATGTTCTGGAGAACAAAAACCGTATAAGTCTTTTGTAGCTTGAACTGATCCATTGGCACAGTCAATATAAAATGCTGTACTCCAAACATACCAATTAAATGTATTATATGCTATTTTTTCTGCTTTATCAATACCAATTCCTTGAACAGTTACGCCATTATATGTGCCACCATTAGCAAGTAAATAAAACCAATGACGAAGAACACCACTATTTTTACTAATTGTTTCATCAGATGCAGTAGCAGGCATTGGAGTTTGTGGAAAGTGGTAAATAGAATTTTTCCACCAAACGCCCATATTTTCACCCCATTTAGCAGGAGATGGATTAGATTGATAGATATTAAAATTTGTACCACCCATATAGTAGTCTAGATTAGGGTTATCTAATTTTCTTACTAAACCTATATTTTCACCTATACTCCAATTATAATTACCTGTAATATATTTTTCAGTTAATATACCAAATATATCTGCAAATCCTTCGTTTAATGCACCTGACTCTCCATAGTTGACAAGACCAGAACTTCTTCTAATCATATTATGAGTATATTCATGAGCCAAAACATCTAATGAAGCTACACTATAACCTATCCCAGCATTATTTGCACTTGGTTCAGCAATATTTGAAAAATCTTCTCTTAATCGAATTCTGTCTCTATCTTGGTCATCTACACCAGAGTTTAATAAATCAGATGCTTTTATCCACACCCAAACTATTTTTCCATTATAGTCAGACCCCCATCTTCCAAATTTATTTAAGTAATATTCTTTTGCTTTTTCAATGCTCCAGTGTGCAGAATGAGCTGTTTTTCTATTATCGAATCCATAATAACTATTTTCAACCCAATTGTTATTATTATCAGGATAAGTATTTCCTGATGATTGTTCATAAGTTTCCACATTATTATTAGAATTTAATCTAAATTTAGTACATGTGTTACAGTGCCCTGTACCTAAATTACTAAATTGTCCATTATACCATGTCCACCCCGTGCCTGAAATATTATGACTATACTCATTCTCTTGATTTAAATCATAAATCAATGAACCGTCTTTTGCATCAATATATATATTATGAATTTCATGAGGCACTAATGATTCTATATTAAACTTCCATGCTAATGCATATTTAGTTTCATTACCAGCTTTAGCGACAATTAATAATTTTCCTTTTGGTAATGATGTATATAATGGATTTTCAGTTTCTTCTCGAATGTTATTTTCTCGAACATCATCTTGCCAAGGATACAAAGTTGCACCAATTCTATTTAGTGCAAATGATAATGCATCTCCTTCTTTAATAGTAGTGCTAATATCTACATTTAAGCCTTTTGCTAACATTCCATTTGCTGTAAGTATAATGCCATTTTGCCCATTTGCATTCATCATATAATTTTCAACTAAATATCCTTTATGGTATTGTAGATATTTTGTAAATGTTTTTTCTCCTTCTACTATAGTTCTTTCAGCTCTCATTTCATCAAATTCAGTTAAACCAAATTCATTTTTATATGTTGTAAAAATGTTGGTTCTATTTAGTTTAATTAAATCATCAAAGTGATACACGTTGTCTTCTTTTAAATATTTTGTATCAAAATTTGATTGTTGTGCAATTCCTTGCAATGTTGCTATTACTGTGAATAGCGATAATATTATTTTTTTCATTGTAAAAAAATTTATTGTTATAAAAAATTTGTTTCGTAAAAGTAATACATCAAACTGTTGAATGATGTTAATAAATGTGGCTCTTTTGTTTTTTGCTTGTTGTTTGTTTTGCAAAAACAAATGTGCCACATGGTGGTGAAGTATCTGAACTGCTACTGATATTTTTAATCATGTTCGTTGTCTTTTAATGGTTACCGATAACGTTCGAGTATTTGCGAAGGCAGGGAATTCATTGATTGTCCAGCCCGGTACAAATGCCCAATTGAAAATATGTAGTTGAAGTTAAGAACTAAAGCTGAATAATGAACGTCCCGCTGGAACTACTGTTGATAGTAGCACATAGCTGATGTTACTTTGTCCAGCCCTGCTTTTGCAAATACTTTTGTTAGCTGGCGTTCTTCGTCTTGTCACGGTATTGCTCAAAGAATGTCAGGTCAGGTTCGTAAATTGTTTTAGGCTTTACACCAAGTTCAACCTTCTCAAACATTTCAACAAGTTTGTCGCCGTCAACCAACTCTAATTTAATGTTTGACTTTTCAATTTCATAAGCAGCCTTTGCAAACGTACCTGTCGTAATTAGTAAGCCTTTTTCAACACTTCTTTTGTTTGTTTCCATAACACCAATAAAAGCCTCAACTTTTTCAGTAGGCACTGTCCCTTGATAACGCTTGCATTGAAAAAAAACACTTAGACTTACAAACGGATTTATTTTAAGTGTCGCATAGCCATCAATTCCACCGTCATGAGAACGTTGAGTTATTTCAATATTCTCAAAATCGTATTCCCTTAAAAGTCTGCCGCATAAATGTTCAAAGCCAGTTGCAGAAATTGTCTGCAAAACTTCACTAAGCGAAGGTTTAATATTTGCTTGTGTATTTTCAGGCTCTGTTTCTTCTTGTGTCTGAATAATTTTTTCAACTTCGGTTTCAACAGTAGTACCGTCAGATTTGTTTTCTCTAAGCTCTTGAAAGTATTTAACCCATTTTAAGAAAATATCGTGTCCTTGCTTTTCATTAAGTTTTGTCTGCCAACCTTTATTTGTAAGTGTCCAAACGCCATGCTTAGAGGATTCAAGAAGATTTTCCCAAACTAAGTATTGTCTTGCCCAAGCAATTTGATTTTGAAATTTTAGAACACCCGATTTTTCATATCGTTCATTCAATACTTCGTCAGGAACATTAAAATGTTCGCCAATCCATTTTGTTATCTCTCTCGGTTTTGCAGAACCGCCAAGGTCTCGTAAAGCGTCAAGTACAGGACCAAGCCATTTTACAAATTCAGTCTTTCCAGTTTTTTTCTTACTCATTGATTTATTAGGGTGTGTCCAATAGAATGCCAGCTAACGGTTTAGCAGCTTGGCGAAGTGGCGGAAATCGAAGCACAAATGTTCAGTTTTGCACAAATGTTTAATCGAAGAACTACCGTTGAGTTTTGCACTGAGCCCGCTTTTTCGCAAAACCCCTGTTGAACTAAACCTTCGGTAGCCGCCTTCCGCCTCAAAAATAATCAAAAAAAAACATTTACTTAAGAGTTCATCA
>JBDHYI010000046.1:0-5921 GCA_039811265.1 Chitinophagaceae bacterium
TTAAGCACTTTCAATCAACAGGCATTTATCCGCAACATGATAGACAATGGCGCTTCGGGTTATGTGTTGAAAAATGCCGATAAAGAAGAATTGCTGGAAGCCATTGTTGCAGTACAACAGGGAAAAATATTTTTAAGCTACGAAGCTAATCTTTCTCTCCGCGAAAAAGAAATCATAATGCCTCCAATCTCCCGTAGGGAAAAAGAAGTGCTTTTATTAATTGCTGAGGGATTAACTAATAATGAAATTGCCGAAAAATTATTTATCAGTGTCCCCACTGTAAACACTCACCGTAAAAGTCTGCTGGAAAAATTAGATGCAAAAAATACGGCGATACTTATTGGTAAGGCAACAAAGCTGGGGATTATTTAAAAACAGTTGCCCTAGATAATGGAGCTTTTACTCATGATTTTTATTGTATTTTTTTGTATTTGTGAGTGTTTCGCAATTCACAAAGCAAAAAGACTGCAAATACCACAAAATATTATTCTGATATTCTTAACTCCTTATAGCCCTGAGCTTAATCCCGCTGAAAAAATATGGGCTAAATTCAAAAGAGCTTTTACTAATAAACGATTTTATAAACTAAAACATGTGAGCCGATTTCATCCAGTCAGAAATATAAGAAATAACTCCGACTATGGTTAAATCCACTTGTGCGTTTGATTATATTTTTTCAGACTTATATTAGACTAATATATAAATCACTTTAATATTAAATAATCAATTTTTGGACTATTTATTTACCATACCTGGATTACTTCACAATATATCTATTCTATTACCATTTTTTGAGTAATTTTCAGGCTGTTTTCGCCTTCAAATGTGACAAAATAAATACCGGATTTTATTTTTGACTTCAAATCAAAATTGCTTTGTTGTTTAATATCATATTTTGCAATTAAACTTCCCGTTATTGAACGCACATACATTGTATGATAATTTTCGTTGGCTCCAGCTATAGTAAATTGACCTTTATTAGGATTTGGAACAATTTGAATATCGGAACTTTTATCCAGAACTACATTTTCTATATGACTGTAAGAATAATTACCATCTACATCAACTTGTTTAATACGATAATAGGCTTTTGGTACAAAAATATTTTTTATCGTTAAATCATTAAATAGATAAACATTCTCCGCTTGGTTTAGTGCGATTTCTTTTCCGATTGTTTCAAAATTTCTTGCATCAAAACTTCTTTCTATTTCAAAATGGCTTACATTTTTTTCATCAGCAGTTTTCCATTTAAGCAACACATCATCATTTTGTTTTTTTGCATTAAAAGAAATAAATGTCAAAGGTAAAGGGGTTAGCCCGGGTGCATATATCCAAAACTCACTAAAGTTTGTTACAGGAAATTCTAAATAATATTTTCCAAATGCAGTTCCCGCTGTAATTTGATTTGGAACTATTAAGCTTATAGTTCCTCCGCTTGTATTAAAATATCTATCTTCATTTGCACCATTGTATTTTATTACTCCTAATTGATTAATACTATTTAAACCATTTAATTGTGCTTGTAAATCTGCAAAATCATTTTGGTCAAAATATAATCTTACTAATTTGGTTCCGGCTGGATTTAAAGAAGTTTTAATTGTATAATGGCGGCGCATAGTCATATAAGTACCTTCCTGTAGCAAAGCCATAGGTTCTACAAATACACTATCATTTCTAACTCCTAAGTCAACACAATTATCTTTAACGGAAGCTATTATTTCATTATTTGCATTACTATTAAAAGTATGTTTCCATGAACCATCGTACAATACTGAATCGCTAAAATTCACAGCACCTGATGGAAGAGAATTGAATTGTGCAACACCTAATCCTGAGAAATATTTTTTATATAAATAATCATAAACTTTATTTGCATCAGCAGGAGATAGTTTATGAGGATAAGCAATGATTTCGGCAATATAACCAACCATTCCATACGTACCGTCAGAACGTGAACCGGTATATAAATAATGTTGCTTTAATCCAAAAGCAGGAGTTCCGTTATTATATCCGTTATCATCATTGATTGTATTATTATTCAATTTAACTTTTATTGCTCCTGAACCGGGGATAGACATATCATTTGTCACTTGATAAATTTTCGGACATGGAATAAAGCCATTTAAATTTTTAAAAATTCTAAATCCGCCATTATTCCCTTTAAGGGCACATGAAATTCCATTTGCTCCATAAGTATAATTATCTATTAGATAAAAAGAGCCATTATTGGTATTTACATCCGGACTACTTTCGTATAACATTGCATTCGGAGAAGTATTCATGCAAACTACAAATACATCATTGTCATTAGTATTATTCCAATTTACTTGATTTATAGTTTGCAATAAATCGTTACCGTCAAATTGGATAGCGGGTTTGCCATTTATTGCTGTAGTGGATAATGTTGGTTTTTTAACTGCATTTGCTTGACTAAAATGATAGTTATTACCACTTAAATCATTCCATTGTTGGATATTCTCTCCATTTAAAGCGGAAGTTATTCCATTATCTTTAAACACTAAGGTGTCAGCTCTATGCCATGCTATAGGTCCACAAATAGGAAGTTCATTGATTATAGTACTATTGTCATTAAACTCCAAATTCATTGCATTGCCCACCGTAACTCCATTAGGAATAAGGCTACCAATAGCACTATTCACAATCGTAATTCCACCACCATTTCCGCTTTCATTCATTTTATAATAAGCAACCAAACCATTTTCATCACCTGCTAATTCGTTATTCATATTTTCTTGAATTTGGGCTTGTGTTCTGGCAACGTGCCATATTCTCACTTCATCAATATTCGATTTTGGAGTACCTACAAAAGAACCACCTTCAGTATGATAAGCACCAATATTTAGAGGCTGGCCAGAAGGTTGAAACCCAATACCATTCGTACCCGATACAAGTGTACTGTTAGCAAGTTCACCATTTATGTAAAACTTCACATCTAAATCATCTACCACAAGTGCTATATGTGTCCAAGTATTATAATTAATTGAATCTATTGTTCTAAAAGTTGCCCATAAAAAATTATTACAATTAGTTGGCAGACCATAATACCATTTTGTCAACTCTAAAGTTTTGTTTTCTGTAACTCTAAATCCATAACTCCAAGCATTACCTGCATTACATCTACCTTTAGAAATAAGTTCGCCTGAACTATTATCACAACGATAATACAACCACATTTCTACTGTTAATTTATTATTTAAAGACACACTGGAAGCATCCGGGATTGAAACATAATTTCCGTCATTTTTCAATCTTAATGAGTTCCCGAGAATTTGTGCATTGGCTACACTTGCAAATAAAAGGATACCAAATACCAAAAATATATTTTTCATAACACTTATTTTGCAAATATAATTTGCCAAAATAATACTTTTAATACCCCTTAATGGGTATTTCTAACAACCTCAAATACGTCTATTCAAAAACTTTAGTCCATAAATTATAACCTCCGTTTAGATTAACGGCATGGAATCCTTCATTTCTTAATATTCTGTTAGCTAAATAACCTCTTAATCCGACTTGACAATAGATGATGTAAGTTCTGCTTTTATCTAATTGTGTCAAATTTTCTCTTATAGTATCAACATTGATATTGATTGCCCCCTTTATATGCCCTCCTTCAAATTCTTGTGGGGTTCTTACATCCAATATGACAGCATTTTTTTCTTTGACAAAATCCCAAAATTGGTCATAATTAATCATATCGAGATTACCATTAAGCATATTCTCCGCTGTGTAACCTACAATATTCACAGGGTCTTTAGCAGAATTATAAGGAGGAGCATAAGTAACTTCTATTTCCGGCAAATCAAAAACAGATAAATTCCCTTTAATGGCAGTTGCTATTATGTCTATTCTTTTATCTACACCCTTTTCTCCAACTGCTTGCGCACCAAATATTTTTCCTTCATTGTCAAAAATCAATTTCAATACAATATTCTTTGCACCCGGATAATACCCTGCATGATGGCCTCTGGTTACAATAGCTGTTTTATATGGAATCTGATTTCTTTTCAAGAATTTTTCACTCAAACCCGTACATGCAACGGTATATTCAAAAAACTTTAATATCGAAGATCCTAGACTCCCCTTATACTCATATCGATTGCCGAAAGTAATATTATCAGCTACCAAACGACCTTGCCTATTTGCAGGCCAAGCCAAAGGTATCAATACTTTCTTCCCATGAATATAATGAGCCACTTCAATAGCATCCCCAACAGCATAAATATCCGGATTAGACGTTTGCATATAAGTATTCGTTAAAATACCTCCGGTCTCTCCAATAGCCAATCCTGCATCTTTAGCAAGTTTCGTTTCGGGTTTTACTCCTATTGCTAAAATAACTGCTTCCGTCGTTATAGAGTTGCCATTATTTAAATATACTTCTATTCTATTTTCTTTATCTTCAAATTTTTGCACACCAACATTCAATAATAGCTCTAATCCTTTTTCTTTTGCTTTTTGATGAACAAAACTTGCGATATCAAAATCAACTGGAGCCATCACTTGATTTCCTAATTCAATCAAGCGAACTCTTTTCCCTCTTTCAATTAAATTTTCAGCAACTTCAAGACCGATAAAACCACCACCGACAACAACAAAATCATTCACTTCATTTGATTTTTGAATAATTTTATCCATATCGGGTATATTCCTTAATGTAAAAATTTTATTAGAATCTATTCCTTCAAAAGGCGGTCTGATAGGTTCTGCACCGGGAGATAACAATAATTTATCGTAACTCTCTTCATAGATTTCATTATTTCTTAAATTCTTAATTTTAACTTTTTTATTTGAAGTATCAATACTTAAAACTTCTGACAATACCCTTGTATCTAAATTATATCTTTCTTTTAGGCTTTCAGGAGTTTGCAAAAGAAGAGCATCCCTTTTATCTATTGTACCTCCTATATGATAAGGCAAACCACAATTAGCAAAACTCACATAAGGTCCCTTTTCGAAAATAATAATTTCGTTTTGTTCAGACATTCTTCTAAGCCTTGTAGCAGCCGTAGCACCACCTGCCACACCACCTATGATAATTATTTTCATGCTTATTTAATTAAGAGTGCAAAGGTATTTTTTTTAAATAAAAATTTTGGTAACTGTTGTTACATTAAAATTGCTCACCGACTAATAATATTAAATAAAAAATCTAAAACAATATTTAGTAATTTTTTCTTAATTATCAATATTGCAAATTGAATAAAGTAAAAAACAATATAGAGTATGAACAGTATTTTTGTGAAAGCCTATTTTGATGTAACTTATATAGAAAATTTAAACAGAATAATTTACCTTTAACTTACCAACATTTTACTAATCAATTTTAATATATTTAAATAGACGTATAAGATTTATTAAATTCCTTATAAAATCATATTAGGATAACGAATCCATATCACATTATTTCCTTTATGTTCTCATATTCAAAATTATATTTAGATATATCTAAACTCATAAAATTAAAATTTATTGCATACGCGAAATAAATAGTTTAATAAAGCCAAAGTTACAAAAACAAAAAATATTATTCAAATAACGTATTGCACATTTTAGATATTCCCTATATTAAATAACTAATAATCAATATAAGTTAAAAAAAATATCAAAATTATTTTAGATTTCAAAATAAAATATTAACTTGCGTCTATTTATGAGTTACAGGCAATGCAAACGAGACGCTCCTAACAAAATGATACAACTTTTTCAGCAAACCTTCTCATATTTTCTTAAAATCCAATTCAGACAGAAATATAAACTACATTTATCAGAAGCAAATTAATGAAAGGACTTTACACAATCGGACTACTAATATTGTCAAATATATTTATGACAATTGCGTGGTATGGACATCTCAAATTCAAAGAAATGAATTGGTTCAACAATTTGACTTTGCC
>JBDHYI010000047.1:0-5843 GCA_039811265.1 Chitinophagaceae bacterium
GTATTTTTGGTGAAAGGGAAAGATGAAGTTTATTTTAGAGTGTACAGGGACTCACCGTAGGTGTCGCTTGAACATCGATTTTGCGTCAGGCGGGGTGACGTGCTTTTATTGATAATTTTGTGTATAATTGAAGTGCGGTTCTTCGTATCGAGTGTAGTGCTAAAAAGCCCGCCCGAACGCAAAGCCGAAAAACGTTAGTGGCAAGTTTAACCAAACACACTGCAAAACAAACATTATATACAAACGAAATAACGAAATGAAAATAACCAAAAACGACCTCCTATTTATACTCGCAATATTATTTGCCCTTTGGTTTTCCTTTGCAGGAATTATTTGGGTGTATTGGTTTGCGCTTATTTTCGCTTATCCGTTTGCGATTGTGTCCTTTTTTATTTGGAGAAACATCCGCAAAGACGGCAAGAAACGAAATATTGCTATTCCAATAATCTTGATTATCGGTTTGCTTTGTTCGTTGGGATTTTTGGGTTATATATTGATAAGTAAAAACTAAAATCTTTAACCAAACATACCATGAAAACAAAAATATTTTTTGCAATTTGTCTGATGTTATTCGCAGCAATAACATTATTCGTAAAAAATCAAAGCTGTTTATACACTCCTTGAAGAAGAAAAAATTCGAAAAGTTGAAACCAATGTTCAACAATACAATAAGGATTTGGGAGATGCCGAAACTGAATTTTCGAATGATGATTTCATCTGTATTGCAGTTATGAAAACCCAAATAAAGCAGTGGTGAAAAACCAATTGTTATGGACTAATCGCTTAATGCAGAATTGTATCTCATTTACAATTGCATCAGTTAGGATTCTCCTCAAAAATGCCTTGAAAATAATTAATGATATTATAGCAACTGTCCAAATGGAAATTGAATACCCTGAATATTATAACCCTGACAAATACAAAACAGAAAATGATGGTAGCTATCATGCAATTGAAAAGCACAGGTGCAGGGTTTCTTACCTTTATCAAAAAAAATTCATCAGGATATATAGTATAATACATACAGGCATGGAGCCATACAAAACCCCGCCTGTATCAAGCTGCAGCAGCCCATGGAGCGCAAAGAATAAGCTTTCCTTTACTGTCAATAATTTTATCAAACGAACTATACATTATTTGAAGTGTGTCAGATAAGTTTTTTAATGCAATAAATATTTCTGCATTCATAAAAACCATTTTCACAACTTCCCCTATAATCATATAACCATATACCAGCGCCATTTATCTGATATCCTGCTCTCCATAAATAATTTTCTTTTAAGCATTGAGTAAGTACAACAATTTCTTTTTTTTCGGATGGTGTATTACTTAATAGCGACTGCGAAGTATCAATAGTTATATTTATAATCTGATTGCTTTCTATAAAAAGGACACTATCCTTTATTAAATTAAATTGTATAATATTCGAACTGTTTGCATAGCCATAATTTCTAAGGTTACCATTTGCGAAGGAGGTAGCCTATCCAATAAATTATTAAGTTTAAAAATTGAATCATAAACATTATTAACAGGGTCTTTTAGTACTATTGTATTTAACTCAACGGGTTTTTTCTGTTGCACGATATAACCAACAGTGCTGCACAAAATATTTTAAGGACTTTATACTTTTTTATTTTGCTTTTTTACGGGAAACGGTTATACCCTTCTATTATCATTTGTGTATCTCAAGTTAGCAAAGTCAAAAAGATTATTTACAAAACCGCCGCTTTCGTTCCTCCCGAAATTAGGGTTCCAATTTGTAAACTCACCTCTCGTATTTTTATAATCAATCTTCAAACCTGTCGGGTCATTAAAACTAATCGGATTATTTATAGCAAACTGATAAGGGCTTTGTGCAATTGTTTTTTCACTCATCGCATCCACCCCCGTAAACCTTCCAATCTGCGCATCATACTCCCTGAAAAATATTTCATAATAATCCACATCAAAACTTTCTTCTAACGCAGTGCCTGTATTGAATTTATATCTTGTTTATGATTTCATTGATGCATGTTTCCCGGTTGACTTATTTTTTATCCGGCTTTTACGTTTTGCATTTTTCTTTTTGATAGCATTCATTATTTTTCTAAAGTCTGCAAGTTCCTGTTCTGTCCACGGTTCTGATTTTGTTGACAGATCTATATTTTTTGGCTCTTTAATTAGTCCCATATTTTTTATTTTTTGAAATATCCAATCTTTATAAAAATTATTTTGAATAATGTAATAAGGTTGGGAAGTTATCAGCATTTATTTGTTACTAAGGTTAAAGGGAAAAAATATTTTTTGACTACATTTCATTTTGATGCAATTAAAAAACCTTAGTAGAAAACACAGCGACCTTACAAATCTTCAAAACCTTATTAGCTTATTTTTTTGTAATCTTGAAGGTAATAAGGTTGGAATCTAAAATATAAAAACTTTCTACTAAGGTTGAAGAAAAAAAGTCACATTACCCTCTTTTTAAATTAATTTCTGAACTTCAAAAATTGGCGCTACAAGATTCATCAAACAGGTTGTTTTACTTTATGATTCAACCTTGCTTTTTTCTTTAACTCTTTGCTTTTGCGTTTTGCTTTATCAGAACGAATAAATTCACTTATGACTTTTTGTTCCTCTGAAGTCAAAGGCCTTGGGTCAACTACAAAATCTACATCAAGTGGTTCTTTTATTAATCCCATAATTATGTTTTTAAAAATATTTGTTAGTTAAAATTAATGCTGTTTCTGTTGTAATAATCATTTTATGCCCTCCAACATGTACAGCGCCTAAACTTTTTTCATAATGTTCTATCAATTTTGTTTTGGAAAGGAAAGATACATAACCTTCTCCACCGCGCTGAAAAGAAAGTTTACAGGCAAAGGCAACAAGGTTTCCAGGAACACCCAAATAAGTTTTAGATTTACCAATATTAAAAGGGGCACTTTCTATCAGATGCATATATACATGATCAGTTTTAATTTCCAGGCTTATTACTCCCTGAATAATTCCAGGGTTATTTATAATTGTCAACTTATATACTTCTCTTTCAGGAATTTTAAGTTCAGACAACCAATTAAATTGCCACCCGTTTTTCTTTGTCAACCCTTTCACTTCGGCTCTTGTCAGTAATGAGATTTCAGTTGCAAAACTATCTCCGGATTTTACATTTTCAATTGAGTTCGTCAGTTTATCAATCTCAAAATCGAGACCTGTTCTTTTTCTTTTTTTCACCTTACGAATTTACAAAATATCTGTGCAGACAAGTTATTAAACCCGTAACATTTTCATTAAAATTTCACTCAATGCATCCACTCCCGTAAACCTTCCTATCTGTGCATCATACTCCCTGAAAAATATTTCATAATAATCCACATCAAAACTTTCTTCTAACGCAGTGCCTGTATTGAATTTATATCTTGTTTATGATTTCATTGATGCATGTTTCCCGGTTGACTTATTTTTTATCCGGCTTTTACGTTTTGCATTTTTCTTTTTGATAGCATTCATTATTTTTCTAAAGTCTGCAAGTTCCTGTTCTGTCCACGGTTCTGATTTTGTTGACAGATCTATATTTTTTGGCTCTTTAATTAGTCCCATATTTTTTATTTTTTGAAATATCCAATCTTTATAAAAATTATTTTGAATAATGTAATAAGGTTGGGAAGTTATCAGCATTTATTTGTTACTAAGGTTAAAGGGAAAAAATATTTTTTGACTACATTTCATTTTGATGCAATTAAAAAACCTTAGTAGAAAACACAGCGACCTTACAAATCTTCAAAACCTTATTAGCTTATTTTTTTGTAATCTTGAAGGTAATAAGGTTGGAATCTAAAATATAAAAACTTTCTACTAAGGTTGAAGAAAAAAAGTCACATTACCCTCTTTTTAAATTAATTTCTGAACTTCAAAAATTGGCGCTACAAGATTCATCAAACAGGTTGTTTTACTTTATGATTCAACCTTGCTTTTTTCTTTAACTCTTTGCTTTTGCGTTTTGCTTTATCAGAACGAATAAATTCACTTATGACTTTTTGTTCCTCTGAAGTCAAAGGCCTTGGGTCAACTACAAAATCTACATCAAGTGGTTCTTTTATTAATCCCATAATTATGTTTTTAAAAATATTTGTTAGTTAAAATTAATGCTGCCTCAAAATCAATTAATCTTATTGTTTATTTCTGGTTGATTTGATGAATTTGCCGGTAGAAGCCCGGGAGAAATGACATTATAGCCTACGATTTTTATGGAACCATTTTCTTTGGTCAATGAGACTGTCTCTCTTGATTCATATTTATCACGCTTTACTAAAAAAAACAAAGCATAATTAGAACTTGGATTACTCCCTTTAATAATTTCTGTTTTCCAATGATCTAAATTGACCTCATCAATTGCACCTAATCTTTGGGAAATAACATCATACAAAGTATTTAATTTTGAAGTATCTGTGATTTGAAAAAACCTTTTACTAAACAAGCCGTATGTTTCTTTATATTTTTGAGCTTTTAGCAAATCATAAAATGTGTTTGTAATTTTTTGTGCGTCATTTTTATCTTCTATTCTGTCTTCATAAGTTGCATTAAAATTGCAACTAACTATAAATAAACAAACGCAAAAAATAGTAAGCTTTAATAGATGGTTTTTGATTGAAGAAATCATTTTGCATTTTTTTCAGGTGGAATATTTGATAATAACATTTGTAAATAAAAGCATCTTTGATGATATTGATCAATATGAAAACATTGTTACAATCATTGAATCTACAGATTTTTTATTTAAAATTTCTTTAGCGTACTAATTTAGTTTAATAGACACTGAGAAAGAGAAAAAATAAAATCATTCCATTTTATGATTCAAGTATGGATTTTCAAAATTATAAATTCCAAATAAATAATATTTGTATTCATTTTTCCGAAAAACTTTATAAAAAAAGGTATTTGGTTGTTTTTGTATTGAATCGCCTATTATTATTTTATCATCAAGAGGAAGCATCATATATACTTTTAAACCATTTTTTAAATGGAACTCTGTGGATTTATTCAAATATCTATTCGAGCTTACTACAATTGTTGAAAACCCTTGTTTGTAAAATTCATTCATATTTTCCTTTGTCTTTGTTTCGTCATACAACATTAAATTATGACCGAGTACAAAGATTCCAATTGCAATGCAAATTGCTTTCAAAACTCCAAGCCATGTAGTAGATAATCTCTTCATTTTTTTTAAAATTTCCAAATCGGCCCAACACCTGGAGAAGTCGAAGTCTGAAATCCTATAAAAGCACCTTCTCCAATACCAATGCCAATACTATAATTATTAAATCCGGAAGTGGTGCCATATCCAGCTGGCGAGAAGGAATAACCTATTGATAAATCACCTAAATCTCCTCCTGTTATTGTGTATCCATATGTAGGGCCAGCAAGCATTGAAGATGTTATATTCCTTGGATCACCAGTGAAATTCCCAGTTGTAAAAGTTAATCCACCTGAAAGTGATTCTCCACCACCAACAAATCCATTAAATGAAGGTACCATATATATGCCTGGTTCACCTCTTGTAAGAATTGTAAAATTGATCGGGTCTGCGCCTCCCCAAATACCAAACATACCATTTATCCCCACTGAAATAGAAATTTTATCAGGCACCATTTTTCGCATAAAATTACTATTCCAATTATACCAATGAATTGAATTACCAGTTGTTGAGGAATGATCACCAATATTATAGGTGCCAATAGGAGATATGGGAAGTCCAAAACCATAAATTGATCCATAAGAACCATAGTTGATACTACTTGTTTGCCATTGTCCATTTCTAATACTTCCTGTTACTATTATTGGAGTTGCATCAACAAAATCTCCATAAG
>JBDHYI010000048.1:0-5491 GCA_039811265.1 Chitinophagaceae bacterium
GTTCGTAAAAACGATTAAGTTTTAAGTTTGTAGAGAGATAAAGATAGGCGTGCCTTCGGCACGCCTATCTTGTTTTTTGGCTTGAAAAACATAATCTTCATTATAAATAAGAAAACCAATGTATCTTTACTCTTTAAATAACAGATAAAATGGAAAAATGTATTAAATACCAAAACGAACATCAAGAAAACTTTTTAGATGAATTATTTGAACTACTTAGAATCCCATCAATAAGTGCTGATTCAACACACAATGCTGATACGGCAAGATGTGCGGAAGCTGTAAAAGAGGCTTTATTAAAAGCAGGATGTAACCACGCTGAAGTATGCCCAACCGAAGGCCATCCTATCGTGTATGCCGAAAAAATAATTGACCCTGCGCTACCTACGATTTTAACTTATGGACATTATGACGTGCAACCACCTGATCCTCTTGATTTATGGACAAGTGGTCCTTTTGAACCAACTATTCGAGATGGCAAAATATATGCAAGAGGCGCATGTGACGACAAAGGGCAAATGTTTATGCATGTAAAGGCTTTGGAATCTATGAATGAAACCCATTCATTAAAATGCAATGTGAAATTTATAATAGAAGGAGAAGAAGAAGTTGGTAGTACAAATTTAGGACCTTTTTTAGAAGCTAATAAAGAAAAACTAAAAGCAGATATTGTTTTAGTAAGTGATACTTCTATGATTAGTATGGAACACCCCAGTATAGAAACCGGACTGAGAGGGCTTGCATATTTAGAAGTTGAAGTAACAGGTCCTAATCGTGATTTGCATAGTGGAGTTTATGGTGGTGCAGTAGCAAATCCTATCACTATTTTAAGTAAAATGATCGCTTCATTACATGATGAAAATAATCATATTACAGTAGAAGGATTTTATGATAAAGTAATAGAATTAAATAAAGAGGAACGTGAAGCACTTAATAATGCACCGTTTGATTTAGAGGAGTATCAAAATGATTTAGGAATTAAAAATATATGGGGTGAAAATGGCTATACTACTTTAGAAAGAACAGGCGTAAGGCCCACATTAGAATTAAATGGAATATGGGGTGGTTATATAGGTGAAGGAGCCAAAACGGTGTTGCCTTCTAAAGCCTTTGCAAAAATCTCTATGCGATTAGTGCCTAATCAGAATTCAAAAGAAATCGCCAAATTATTTACAACACACTTTAATAAAATTGCACCGGATTATGTAACCGTAAAAGTAACCGAACATCATGGTGGAGAACCCGTTGTTACGCCAACAGATTCTGTGGCTTATAAAGCCGCTGAAAAAGCACTTGAAACAACATTTGGCAAAAAACCAATCCCGACAAGAGGCGGTGGAAGTATTCCTATTATTGCCCTTTTTGAAAAAGTGTTAGGGCTCAAAACAGTTTTAATGGGATTTGGTTTAGACAATGACAATATCCATTCTCCAAATGAGAAATACGATGTAGCAAACTACTTTAAAGGAATAGAAACAATACCGTATTTTCATAAATTTTTTGCAGAAATGAGTCGTTAATTTATCTGCTCACTTCATAAAATAATTTTTTTCTAAACTGATAATAGTCGTCAGTATAGGCTCCCATTTCGGTAAAAGCAACACCATAATTTACAATATAGGTAATAGTGGCTTTTTTCTCCGGACAATAAAAAGCACCGGCAGCATAATTGACTTCGCCTCCCGGATGACCGTACCATGTAAAATTCTTACCGTCAACATTTATTTGCATTGCTCTACAAGCACCGGCACAAGCCAAAGTAGTGTCAAGCGAAGGAATTTCAGTCATAATATTTAAAGATGATGGACTTATTAAAATTTTCTCTTTATACAATGCATTCGTGAATTTTCGCAAATCATTTACATTGGAATAAATGCCTGTAAAGCCTCTACCGTCACCGGTATATAAAGCAGTGAGGTCTTGCAAAGTGCTTTCTTTTCTATAATCATAATACCCTTTTGCTACTTGTTCCCAAGGGATTTCTTCTTGAGGGCGTATATAGCTATGTGTCATCATCAATGGTTGAAAGATTTCATTTCGTAACATCTTTGACTGATCTTCACCATTCACTTTATTAATTATCATCGCTAATAATACATGATTTAATGTTTGATTATATTCCCTTTTGGTGTTATATTCAAATGCTTCTTTTTTGCCATAAGCAAAACTCAACATTTTTTCATACGATTTTTCTTTATCTAAATTATTGAAAGTATATAAAATAAATTCAGGGTCAAATACTACATCATATATGCCACTGTTATGTGCCAACAAATCTCTTATCCTTGCTTTGTCAGCATTCTTAATTTTGTTTATGATGGAAGCGTCTAAATAATTGCTTAAAGGGTCATCAATATTTATTTTTCCTTGTTCGATTAGTTTAAATATCATGACGGCAGTAAATAATTTGGTAACGCTTGCTATTTTGCCAAGATGGCAAGCCTGCATTTTAGTCTTACTGCCAATATCAGCATACCCGCTACTTTTATACCAAAGTCCATATTCATCTTCTATCATTAATGAAATGCCCGGTAATCCTTTATCTGTAAGGCTTTGAATCAGATTAGTATAAATAATATTTTTCGGATGTTTATATGAAGTATCCGACCATCCAAAATTTTCATTACATGTAAAAACCTTTGAATCTGTTTCTCTTTTTTTGCAAGAGAAAAAAAATAAAAAAATCAATGAGTAGAAAAATAGTTTTTTATAATGCATGTTTTCCAATAATTATTTTGAAGAAATAGAAGAAGAAATTCCTATATAAATTTGATTGATCGGTAGGATTTTTGACAATGCACTAAAAGGCAGTTGCACACCAAAATCATAACCTGCCCGAGCATGATATATTCTGTTTTTATGTTGAAAAAGGGGTAAGCCTAATTCAGCACCTAAAGAAGGCATCCATTGTATTCTTGAAGATGATATTTTTTTGAACTCTCCATTAGACTGAAATACAAACTCTTCATTGATTTGACGTACCCACATTGCTGCTACATGAAGTTGAGGCTTTATATAAAATTGTTTAAAAAAATAACCTTGATAACCGATACCGGGTCTTAAAAATAAAGCTCTTTGTAAAGATTGTTGAGAAAAATAACCTAAAGAATATTGATATAAAAATGAAGATTTCTTTTTGGATATAAATAAATGTTGAGTACCTATCTCAACCCCTAAATGTGCTCGTCCATTCACAAAATGAGGTGGCATACCTATGCCAAAATTTTTTATATTCAAAAAGTATGATTGATTATTTATAAAATCTATTAAACGTTTATCTTTTGCACTAGCAGAAAAAAATACACTAAATAATAAAATGGTGAGTATTTGGCAATGGATTTTCATATTAACTTAATTGTCGTTTTCATTTTTTTTAATATCTATAAAATCATTCTTTTAAGAACTTTATCATTTCTAATCATACTTTATGGTATAAATTTGCAAATAATTTTCTGTAAGAGGATATTTTAAAAATATAAAATTAAAGAAATGAGAAATAAAACATCAATTTTTTTACTCGTGTTTTTTATGGCGTTGAGTACAGCGTTCTTAGGTTACTATTATTATGCTTATCGTCAAGCGCCCAAACATCTTCCTGTTTATGGAAATCCCGGACATCATGTAGAGGAATTTTCATTCATAAATCAAGACGGAAAAACAATAACGGATAAAGATATGGACGGGAAAATTTATGTTACTGAATTTTTCTTTTCTACCTGTGAAGGTATATGCCCCAAAATGAATGAAAACATGACATTAGTAGCACAAGAATTTAGAGGGCAAAACGATGTGGCTATTTTGTCTCATACCGTAAAACCGGAAGAAGACTCCGTCGCCAGATTAAAAGAATATTCACTAAAGTTTGATATAGACCCTAATCAATGGAATTTTTTAACCGGCAATCGCGATGAAATATATAAAATGGCTATTAACAGTTATTTGGTGCCGGTTGCTATTGATTCTTCGAATCCTAGCAAATTACCTGAATTCATACATTCAGAACGATTTGTTTTAGTAGATAAAGAAAAACAAATAAGAGGTGCTTATGATGGTACCAATGTTGCCGATGTAAAAAAATTAATTGAAGATATCAAAGAACTTAGAAAAGAATATAAATAAAATATTTTCTTTTTATTTTAAAAGGTTATGATATGCTGTTCAAAAAATTTCTCACTCAAAAAACACTTTTAAAAAAGGATGAAATTGAGAATTTACTTACACAATGTCAAACAAAAGAATTTAAGAAAGGGCGTTTTTTAGTCAGAGAAGGTGATAAACCGATGTTTTCTTTTTTTGTAGAAAAAGGTCTTTTAAAGCAATATACCATTGACACTAAAGGGAAAGAACATATATTACAGTTCGCTCCTGAAAATTGGTTTGTGTCTATTCGTGAAAGTGAGTTTTTTGATATGCCATCATCTTATTTTATTGAAGCGATTGAAGATACTATTGTGTATTTAGTCAGTCATGAATTTTTATTTAATTTATCATTAAAAGAAGAATCGTTTTTAAGGTTTAATGATCGCTTGTTACACAATCATATTTTACATCTTCAGAAAAGAATTAACTTGCTTTTAAGTGCATCAGCAGAAGAACGTTATATTGAATTTATTAATTTGTATCCTGATATAGTGGATAGAGTCCCCCAATCGATGATTGCATCTTATTTAGGGATTACTCCTGAAAGTCTTAGCAGAATTAGGAAAGAGCGAGTTGAAAAAAATACAAACTCTTAATTATCAAAATTAATTCTTAACATACATCAATGTTTATTACTTTTTTTAATGCCAATTTTGTAAGTAAAAAATAATAATGATGAATACAAAAAATGTAGAAATGGTTGCAACACCAAGAGCGGCTCATTTTGTGGGCGATGGGTTTAGAGTGCATAATTTTATTCCAAGCCATCCTCGTTTAGATATGTACCATACAGACCCATTTATATTATTGGATTATAACTCAAAATACCATTTTCCACCGAGTGAGATACCTAAAGGAGTTGGGGTACATCCACATAGAGGATTTGAAACTGTAACCATTGTGTATAAAGGTAGAGTAGAGCATGCTGATTCTTCAGGTGCCGGTGGTGTTATCAAAGAAGGTGACGTACAATGGATGACAGCAGCAAGTGGGGTATTGCATAAAGAATATCATGAAACGGAGTGGAGCAAAACAGGTGGAGAATTCCATGTCGTGCAGTTGTGGGTAAACTTGCCTTCAAAATACAAAATGAGTAAACCAAAATACCAGGCAATTGAAAATGAAACGATGAAAAAAGTTACTTTAGACAATAATGCCGGAGTTATAGAAGTAATTGCGGGTCAATATCAGGGAGTGGAAGGTAGCGCCAAAACATTTAGCCCTATAAATGTATATAATGCAAAATTAAATGCAGGTGGTAAAGCTCATTTTAATTTCCCCAAACACTATTCCACTTTATTATTGGTTATAGAAGGTGAGATTGTCGTTAATGAAAATGAACAAGTACCAA
>JBDHYI010000049.1:0-5069 GCA_039811265.1 Chitinophagaceae bacterium
TTTATTGTTTTTTTAAATTTTTTTTTCGAAATTTAAATTCAAAAAGGATAGGGTAGTTTTTAGACAGATTGACGGTTTACGGCTTTGCGTAGTGGCGGATTTTTACCGATAAACTTCAATCGAAGAACGAACTTTCAATTTACCGAAAATGTTCAATCGAAGCTGTTTACCCGCCATTGTGGCAAACTGGCCGTTATGTTGCAGCCCAGTTTTATCGTAATTTAATTTCAACCGATTTTTCATCCATATTAAATTTCTCCATTATATTGCTGATTCTAGACATACAAGCTGAAGCTGAAATGTTTATGTGAATAAAAAGCAAATCATCATTTAAGTCTTTCACTTTATCCCATACTTTACCGTCAAATGTTTTGTATCTGCTTGACAAATCCACGTTTGATTCTATTATTTCTTTCAGCACACTCCATTTAAGTATAGTTTCTTCCCTTTTAAATAATTCCGTTTGATTGTCAATAATAAAATCGAAATCAAAATCAGGGCTTTCTTTTAGGAATAAAAGGAATTTAATAAAAACATCCTGCCAAGATTTCACATTTATAACTTTACTGAAGATATGTAGCTCAACAGGTCTGTTGCCTTCTGCCGTCTCTCCTGCGTCTATGTCAAGAGGGGAAAATGTTGTGTTCTCTAATGTTTGAGTATTCCAATTTGCTTTTTCTTTGTATAAGTCTGGTAGAGGAAATGTTTTAAGAAACCAGTTAAGCATATTTTCTTGATGCTCCTTGATGTTCTTTTCATTCCAAATATTTCTTCTAATGATATCAAGTCTGTAATTCAAGGAAGATGTTTCGAGTTTTCTTTTCTTTTCTTTGAACGGTTTATTACCAATCTCGCTATTGAATTCAGTTAGTATTAAGTTTCCGATATTGTGCAGATAGTTTTTATGAATTTCATTCCAGTTTTCGCCCAATTCAACCTTCCAACTATCTTCCAAGGTCTGAGGCATTATATGCTCAATTGTTATTTTTGGATTACGAAAATCAACTGCAACTTTTGTATTATGTTCTTCGATTTTACCTAAAATAAATTTTGAATACTGTTTTAAACCTTCATAAAAATTCATTGACATCAGGCCTATTTTAACTTCGTTGTCGTTAGGTAAACGAAGTCTATAAAAGAGATTTGTCAATAAATCGAACATTGAAATGCTCCCTTTTGCAATTGCTTCTATCTTTCTACTTAATACTACAATGTTTTTGTTCTCGCCTTGTGTTAACCCTAAAATTCTACGTCTAATTAAAAAGGTTCGGATAGATTCCAAGGCATTAATAAAAATTTCATCGCTTAGCCTAACTTCGTTAACCGTGTATTGGTGATATTCTAATAGTCCCAAAACGAATGGCTTAAATGCTTCTGCTTTTATGTCGTGGAATATGTTCCTAAGAAGCTCTTTTATTATTTTATCGTTACTATAGTTTTCGGAAATTTTATCTGTAATAAATTCAGCGATAATCCATTTGTAACATTTTACATATCGAACAATGTTGTTAATAAAATCGTTGTGTTCATCAAATTTGTTTTCTACAAATTCCTTGAATTGTTGATATAATTCCTTTGTGTTGTTGTCGCTAACTACTTTTAAAGATGTCGCCATCTTATATTGAAGATAATCACGGAAGAATTTTGATGTGTTTTCTTGTAGAACTTCTTCAATTTTAGGATGCCATATTTTTTCGTAAATTTCTGTTTGTCTTTTACTTTCCATATTAAGCAAGACAAAATTTCTAACCAAATCAGAAAGGGTTAGAGGCTTCCCTAAAGAATTTAGGGTCTCAAAAATGATTTGAGGGTCTTCTCCTTTGAATGGGCGTTCATCAAGAAAGATAACAGCAACATTAATTCTCTGGATAGCTATAATGAAATGCTTAAAATCAACTTCTGGACTTAACTTCTTTTTTTCATTAATTAATTTTATCAGTAGTTGATAGGCGTTATTAATTACGCCTGGTTTGGACTGGGTTTTATTAATTAATGCCCGATAAGCATCCCAGTCTTTAGTCACTTGTTTTAGCTTAATTTTATCTTGAAATGTAGAGGCATTATTTGTAAGATAATTTTGAGTTATAAAATCCTGTTTTATCGGGTCTGTTTCGGAATCTCTTAAAGCGATTAGAAAAATTAAAGTTGTCGTCAAACGCTGTTGTCCATCCACAACTACAGAACGATTCGCAAATCCAGATTTTTCTTCTTTTATTACTACTGTTCCAAAAAAGTGTTCAAGTTTATCGTGTTGTTTTGGGTCTAATTCCGATTCAATTATTCTTGAAATGTCACTAAAATATCTTTCGATTTCAGGTTTTCCCCAAGCGTAAGCTCGTTGAAACGGTGGTATAAAAAAAGATGTTGCATTTTTTGCAAGAACATCATTAATTGAATGGCTTTCTGTCTTCATATTTTATTTTTCTCTTTCAGGTATGCTGTTTCCGTGGGTTGAACATAACGCCCGCTGTATTGGCGAAGTTTGCTACACAAATATATAAAATAAATTTAATTAAAGTAGCAAATTTTGCCAATGGATTGGGCTTGACGCAGGGCAGAAATAGAAAGTGCAGGTGCTTGGATTTGGTAAAAAGTTTTTAGAAAGTACAATGTTGAGCCTTTGATATTCTGCCTGCCTTGCGTTCAAACCCATGTTGTAGGATGCCACTTTAAGCGATTTGTTTGGGGTGATGAAATTTGTTTTTTGATGATGTTTTGATATTTGGTACAAGCTCTTTGGGCAGGTGTTGTTGGCGTTACGCCCCTGCCCAATGTGCTTGTAAATATTGTTCTGAAGTGGGTTTTGTTGTTCGCATGTTAGGATTTATTATTTCGATAAATCACAATTTTTATTCAGGGAATACAGATTAAGAATTATTATTTTAACATTAATACTATAGTCCGTCTAAATCAATAGTTGGAAAACTAGGAAGATACCCAAATCCCATTTTAACAAGTTTGCCTTTATAAAAAATATACCTACATATATAATCAGGTTGGTGCGGAATGTTGAATCCTTGTTGATAATATCCTTCATTTTCTTTATCAGCACAACTAAAAGTGTATATAGCATAAGTTTCATTTCTGATAGTATTAAATACTAAAAGAGTATTTTTCATAGCATCAATAAATTTCTTTTCCGACATGCCAATGCAAATATTGTTGTTAGTATAGAAAATTCTGCTGCTTTTGAAATTGTAATGCCTCCTATTAGAAATTTCCTTAAAATTTAACCCCACTTCAAAATAACATGGACCCGTACCTTCAAGTACGGCTACCATAAGATAACAATTATTATATTTATAATAAAATGGTTCAAAAGGTATTGAATTGTTGTTATATTTTTTCTGTTCAAGTAAACCAATTTCATCCCATCCTAAATTTACAAGAACTGGTAATTTCTCATTAATTTCCATAATAGAAATATTATTAATGGAAGTATCTAAGTTGTTTGTGCAGTTCAAATAAGTCTGAGAAAAAACTATATAATTATCCAAACAAATAACACATATTAATACTAAGATTTTACCGTACATAATCTCTTAATTTTACAGTAATGTTAAAATTACCAATAATATTTACAGTCAACGGAATCACATATTTTGGATTAGTAAGTATTTTAGATATTTCCTCATAAAAACTTACTGAATCTTCAATTGGGTATGGAGATATACATCCATTATTTGACCGATATTCAATACTATTAAGTGGCCTTACTGGATGAATTCTAAAGTCTCCTCTATCTTTAAAATCTTCATAAATATATATTTTGTAAGAATGTTCTTTTTTATATATTGTTTTTTCAGTTTTGATATCATAGGTTTCATAAATACCATCATCAAAATTAGTTGGAGCAACTAAGTTGCCTACATAGTATTGAATTTTTCTACCTGTTGCATATTCACTATTGGGTAAACAGCCGTTACCACCGTCCCCTGATAATGCACTTGTTGAGATAATAACTTCTTTTTCTTTATTATCTTTAATTTTATATAAAGTTAGAGTTCCAAATGCTTTTTGAACATACACTTCATTTCCATTTTTACATACCCCTACTTTTTTTTTAGTAAAATAGTCAGATTCAAAAGCAAGTTCATACTGATTTAGTTTAATGTGATTAACTGGTAAAGAATCTTTATTTTTTCCTACACTACCTACAGGAATACAGCTATTAATACCTTCATTATTATTATAGTTTTCTTCTTCTACTATATAGTCATTATTTTTTTCTGTTCCTAAAACTTTATTGTCATTATCAGTTATAGCAGTATAATCAAGTACCTTATCACTATCAACTACGACATTGAAGATATTATTATTTTTATTTTTTGCCATTGTAAATATGTTTAAAGTTCCTATAATGGTAATCATTACAGGAACTTAGTTTTTTAAAGATTAAGCATCAGGATTAGGAGTATTGCAATTGCAGATTATATTCTGTGGAGTTGGACAGCAGTTGCCAAATATTTTCTTGTACGCATCTGCTCTGGCATCTACAGGTATCATCTCAACTGTATTTATTTTTTGTACATTCTCCAAATTTGATAAATGTGCATTGATAGAAGCAGCATCTTGTATTTTTTGGTTGTAGCAGTCTAACGCCTCTGCAAGAATATCATCGCGGTTAGCTACTTTCAAATGCTCAACTGTTGCGCCCGCTTGTGCAGAAGCCACCGAACGTGCATTTAATTCAAAAGCATCAGCTAACAAAGACTGACGGGGCAAAACATTTACCCTTGTATCCAAATCAATTCGTATGGCATCAATAGAACGAGAGGATTGAATATCCCAGAAATTATCAGCCGGTACAGTACGTTCTGAGGCTTTAAAACTGTCTATCGGGATAGGCAACTTGACTAATGCCGTTGCACTATAATATATAGGGCTTAAACGCGTGTAGCGAAGCGAAGCAGCGATTTAAGCCTCTGTTGAACTGAGGTTTCGGTAGCTTGTTTGTCGTTTTTCTTTCTATGGGGTTTCAATCATCCGCTGTGGTTCCGGATGTAGCGTTTTGAGAACTCTTTTTTGGAGGAGAGTTCTTTTTATCGGAGTGCTTTTTATATTTTAGC
>JBDHYI010000050.1:0-4843 GCA_039811265.1 Chitinophagaceae bacterium
TTGTGCTTGTTGTTTTTTCTTTTCTGCTGCTCTATATTGAGACATTAATTTTGCTTTTTCAGCTTTGAGTTGTTGTCTATGTTTTGTCTCTAGTTCTTTAATTTTTTCTTGTAATGTTGTCATAGTAATCTCTAATGTGTTATTAATTTTAATAGAGTAAACATTATCCCACTAATTGTACTTATTGAAATAATACCAACTCCAATAATCCATTTTATTAGTTCATATTTTAATTCTGCAATTGTCTTATCTAATTTTTCATTAGTAACAATAGTTACTTTTTGTTTTTCTTCAATGTCCGTTAATATTTCAGCAATTGCAGTAATTTGTTCGTCATTGAATTTAGCATTTTTTAGCTTATTAATGTATTCGATGGTATGCATTTTTACTCCTTAATCAGTTGATTGTATCACAAACTTAATTCTTGCTCATCTGCCATTTCTTTAGCTGTTTTACGTCTTGGTCTAGTTAATTGAGTGCGCATTTTTTTACGAATTGGGTCATATGCTTTACGGGTAAACGTTGGTTTGAACGTAAAGATTAAATCAGTAACGGTTTTACCTGTTTTGATTTCTTCGTACTTAACATCTAGTGTCCACTGTGAATTAATTTCATTTATTGCATGCGCAAAAGTCTTTTTTTTAAAATCGTTATATCTGCTTAAAACATCTATACAGCCAAGCTTAAAACGTAAATCAGCGATGCTAATTCTTAGTTCTCCAGTTGTCTTAAATTGCATTAAAAGCTCATAAAACCGCGTAGTGTAGATTGAGCCAAAACCTGCTATCTCATTGAGATTGTACATTGTAAACTTCTCACCAAGTTCAGCCAAATGCGGCATGATGTTTTGAGTGAATTCAATATCAATGCGCCCCTCATTCTCTACGTAGTGAGCCTGTGCACACACATTTATTTTTAAAACACCCTTATCCGTCTTAATTGAAAAACTAGTCTTCATTAATTTATCGGTAGCGTCTTTTAAAATTTCATATGCTCGATTAGCGACTGATGGAAATTCTTCAGCATATGCACTAGCGGATAGTGAACACATTCGATTAACGACTGGAAGCGATAATTGATTACCTTCTGCACCATGCCGCTGAATTTGACTAATTAAGTTTAAAAGTACACGATAGCAGGACAAACTAAAATCACTAAAATTAGCCTGATTCATTTCGTTAGATTTTTGCACTTTTGTAAGTTTTTTGATTGCCACTTTTCCATATCCAAAAGGGTTATTGCGACCATTTTATCATAGTCGCTTTTAAGGGTGTGGATAAGTTAAATTTTCTAACCCCGAATTAGTCGCATATCAACCCCGAATTAGTCGCATATCAACCCCGAATTAGTCGCATATCAACCCCGAATTAGTCGCATTCAACCTCGAAGACCGTTGCAGCACAATTGATTTCAGCGTCTAAAAAGGAATAAAAAGGAATAAAAAGGAATAAAAAAGGATAAGTGCTGGGGATAACTTTAATTAACACATAAGCAAAAAGTCGTAGTAAATATGTGTACAAACAATTAAACAAATAATATTACAAAAGGGATAACTACTGTGGATAACTCAGAACTTCAGAAATTTGCCGTTATTCATGGGGCTTTGCCCCCTCGCAAGCGAGCCTCCCCCAACAATTAATTCGCTATGCTCATTAGATTAAATCAGGGGGGATAACGAGCTATGCCCATGTAACCCCCTGAAATTAATTGACTCTGTAGGGTTTTCAACAAAATTTGTGTGTTCTTTGTGAGTAAGTTTGAAGGAGTTTTTAAGGCACGAGAAGCAGTTTTTGAAGATAAGCGATTTACCGCGATTGTGATGCTGTTTTTATGGCTATGATTGGTTTACATGGGGGTTCGACGAGCTCACCCCCATACCCCCATAAAAATTGGTTAGACGGAATAATCCTGGATTTCACCTTTGAGCTTTAAATGATTTAACTTTTCAATTAGAGCAGTTCGTCGAATTTTATCCGTAGGAAACTCTACAGAAATTAAGAAATATTTTTCCGGAGTCAGTTTTATACCTCCAGTAAGCATAAGCTTTATATTGTCTATCGTTATAGTAGTCTTATGTTTCTCAAGATCTATTATTTCCAATAAATCGCCAGGATGTTGTTTAAAAATAATCTTCCCCACGTAGCTAACTTTCAAAGTAAAAGTCTTGATTTTATCGGAAATACCTAAGGTGAAGAAAAAAATATGCCGTAGCAAAGGCTGTTTACATACGGCATTATAAGGAAGGATTGCGTTTTATGAAAAAGTTTACAAGGAACTTTTCTACGAAAGAGCAATTATTGCATGAATAGTCAAAAGTAAAGAAAAATTTCTTTGAAGAAAAATCGCAAGCTATAATCCTGTCCGGTTAAGAGACTAAAACTTATCCTATAGATACTGTATCATAATGTCTTGACCCTTCATGTAAGGAAAGGCGCTGTATGTTCTTGCAACGCTAATCCAATAAACTTAGTAAAAACAATTTTGGGCTACTTGTTACAGGTAGCCATTTTTATTTGCAGTAGGCTAAAATGTCTGAATCAAAGACTGTAAACAAAGATAATGCTATTGATTTTTCAGCATTAGATGACTTTATCGAATCTAACAAATTGGCAATTATCCATGAAAAATTGATAAAAAAGTTAAAACCTGTTCTTGTAAATAACTCTAGAGAAAGGCTTATGTACAATCTTAGGAAAAAATATGATGTCTCAAATTAGCATAGATCAAGAGATAACTAAAACTTTCCCATAATGAAAATGAATTTTTATCTACTAAAATCCCAATCATTGTTGATTTCATGAGTTGATTCCTTTACTTTCTGTTGTTGAACCTGCTCTTTTAAGGCTTCATTTTCTTTTGCTAACTCATCGTTTTTGCTAAAAGTTGATTTAACGACTTCCATAGTTGCATTAAATCGCTCTAGAATCGTTTTTGCACTATCGGTAATACGTTTCCCTATATCAAGCGCTAAAAATCGCTCTATGGCGCTGAAAAGCATCTTGCTTTCGATTTTAAGTTCATTGTTCACTTTTGTTAGTCGCTCATTTTTTTCTTTTAGTTGTTCATTTTCCTCACCAAGTTCACGGTTCCCCTTTGTTAATTCGTTATACCTTTCTCGCCATATTTTTCTACTCTCAATTAGTTCATCTTGTACTGCATCTAATTCGGTTTTAAGTCTTTTATTCTCATCAACATTAACGATAATGGGCTTCTCGATAATCTTGTCGACTATTTTTTCAACGGTCTTTGGCACCTCAATAACTACTTCTTTTTTGATAATTACCTCTTGGATAATTGGCTTTTCCTCTATCCGTTGCTTAATCTCAAGTAGTTGGCTAATGTTGTCTAGCGTTGTGTTTGACAACTGGTTATTTACAGTTAATGGCATTGCCGGTTTTTCGATTGCTTTGAGCAAGGTTTTTTTAGCTATGCTGCTATTTTGCTGTTCCAGTTTTTCTTCGTAGAGCTTAAATCCCTGCTGTTTGGCGCTGGTGATTTCCTTTTTAAGTAAGCGTTCTAACGTTTCTCTGGCTTTGTCATACTCTTGCTTTAACTCCTGATAGTCACGCTGTTTAGCTACCTTGCTGTCTTTTAATTCCTGTCTAGCCTTTTTATAGTCCTGTTCCATTTTTTCTAGACGTTCCTTAATCAGCCTAGTAACGTCATCATAGGTTTTAATTTCTTGATTTTGCTCTTTTGCTAGTTCGAATGCTTGATTTACTAAAGGCTGAATTTGTGTTTTAAGATTATCATAATTTTTTGATAGCTTTTCATGGTCTTGGTATAAAGGCTCGTAATGGTCAAGGTATATTTCTTTTTCAAGTTGTCTTTTCTGTTCCATCATTTCGCGATATTCACGGTGTTCTAGTCGTTGGGCTTTACGTTCGGGATCACCACGAATAAAGCCTAAGTGTTCAAACCGTTCCGCTAATTCTGTTTGCAACTTTCGATAGTCAACCTTCCTCATTCCTGTTTTATGTGTATCAAAGTTGTAATTTTCAATTAATAGATGGGTATGGTAATTGTGCTGTATTTTGCCATCATTGTCTTTATGCCCTTCATCAAGATGTAAGCTAGACATTAATACCCTAACTTTATATCTTTGCTCAAAATCATTACAAAAATCTTCAGTAGCCTTTAGGATATCGTCTTGGTTATTTTGTTCAAAACATTCACGCCCAAAACTGATAACTGCTTCTTGGTAAAGCTTGGTATTTTTTTGCATAGAGCGCTGATTATAATTTTTGTAGTCATCGGCAATATCTATTGCTCGTAACTCAAAATATTGTCCTACTCTATTAAGATCTGATTTATCAATATTAGCTGATGATAATTCGTGCCGATATTTTGTAACTGTATTTGGTTCTGATACTAGATAACTAATGTAGCTACTTCGGTTTGAATGGTGAATACTTTGCGATGGTGATATGGCTGTTTGTATATTGATTGAAATATAATTGCTCATGGTAGACTTGTTTCAGAATAATGAACAATTATATCATAGCTCCGCAGGACACATGCACTAGTACACTTGTGGACTAGTGCTAATGTGCACATTAGCACTAAATAGACAAGTCTATATAATGCATGTGCTCTGCGAGGCATAATTAATCAGCTAATGTTTTTGATAATTCAATTAGCTGATTAATTTTATCTTGGTCTCCTGACTTCACTAGTTCAAGAGTTCGGACAAGTCCACCAAGTAAAATATCATCGTTATTAATTTGTTTTCTTAGTTTATTAAGCTTAGTTAAAAATTGCTTGCTTTGTGCTTGTTGTTTTTTCTTTTCTGCTGCTCTATATTGAGACATTAATTTTGCTTTTTCAGCTTTGAGTTGTTGTC
>JBDHYI010000051.1:0-4826 GCA_039811265.1 Chitinophagaceae bacterium
TGTATTGTAGTGTTTGTGCGACTTTTCGCACTTTTTTAGTATTTAGTGTTTAATACTTTTTGTTTTTACCCATATAAATAAAGATAATTACTCTTCAATAACAATTAAATTAATAAACCAATAAACATTTTATTATGAAAAAAATAATTAGTCTTATCGTAATGGGTATATTTGCATTTACGAATACTAATGCACAGGCTTTTCTGTGAGCAAAGCAGGTAGGCAGTGATACCTTTGGAGTATATACAGAGGAATATCAAGTTCATATAGACAAAGATGGGAATACATATATTTTAGGAATATTTGATGGGTCCGGTGTAATAGATGCAGATCCGGGACCGGGTGTTTATATATTGCCAAGTCAAATAGGAATTGATAAAACATTCCTGATTAAATTAGATGCAAGTGGTAATTTTGTTTGGGCTAAGATAATACCGGGATTTGCAGATCTGCCAATTAAGTGTACAATGACAACAGACATTAGTGGGAATATATATTTAGGTGGTCAATTTTACAATATGGTAAATATTGACCCAGGTCCTAGTGTATATCCAATTGTTAGTGTATGGGGAGGAGCTAGCATCTTTATTTCTAAGTTAGATACCATAGGTAATTTTGCATGGGCACAAAAGCTTTCCGGAGGGATGGGAAATCTTAATGGCTATGCAGGTTATAGTGTAGCGTTAGATACTATGGGAGCAATGTATGTTGCAGGTAAATTTATAGATACGATAGACTTTGACCCCGGACTTAGTGTATTTGAACTTACTACACCTGATATATGGACTCAACATGGTTTTATTCTTAAATACCATTATTGTGGAGCAAACTACCCTGTAACTTATAACGGTTGTGATAGTATTACGCTTTTTGGATATACATATTACAGTTCGGGTACTTATGTTAAGCAGTTTATGAATGCCCAAAAGTGTGATAGCAATATCGTAATGACAATAAATATAGGCACAAATGGGATTGGAGCACTTACGGATAGTGCTTGTGCAAAGTATCATTATTATGGTCAACCCTATACCACAAGTGGGGTTTACACACAAACGATACCCACAGTCAATGGCTGTGATAGCGTAATTACACTCACCTTAAATACACATTCAATAAATACCGGAGTGACACAATCGGGAGCATTACTGACAGCGAATGCATCAGGGGCAGGAATCACTTATCAATGGATACAGTGCAATCCGTTTCAGGTGATAGGCGGTGCCACTGGTCAAAGCTATACCCCAACAGTCAATGGTGAGTATGCAATAATTATATATGATGGTGATAAGTGTTCAGACACCTCAGCTTGCTATGCAGTGTATGGGTTAGGGTTAGCGGATAATACGGCAGAAAGGGGTTTGATGCAAATCTATCCGAATCCAACAAAAGGGACATTTAGTGTATTGCATGTACCCAAAGGCAGCACAAAAGAGTTTTATAATTCATTAGGAGAATTACTATTCAGCACCAACTTAGAAGAAATTGACGTAAGACAATACAGCAAAGGAGTGTATTATATACGGTGCAGTGGTCAAGTGAGAAAGGTGGTGGTGGATTAAATTAAAAGTTAAAAGTTAAAAATTACGAATGAAAAATTACGAATGAATTACTTATCTTTATAAAATAAAAAATCCTGTTCATCTTTAAATCCTATAAATCATGGTTCAGACGAATTTTTAGCAACATTCAATACAGCCTTGATTTTTAGGTTCCTTTGTATCAAGACAAAGGAACGAAAGAAAACACTAATGATAACAGCAAAACGAAAAAAACAAAAAACACTTATCTTTATGAAATAAAAAATCATAGTTGTATGTTTTTTTATTTCATCTTTTGGGTTAAACAATTTCAAAGATAAAACTGTTTTATATCCTTCATTTTCGTATTACATTTGTATATGATATGGACTTTCAGAAAAAAATAATGATAACAGGTGGTGCCGGTTTTATCGGTTCACACTTAGTGCGTTTATTAGTCAATCGCTATCCCAATTATGCCATCATCAATGTGGACAGCTTGACCTATGCCGGAAATCTCGAAAATTTAAAAGATATTGAATCGAAAGAAAATTACTTTTTTGAAAAAAAATCAATCTGTGATTACAATGAGATGGAAGCTTTGTTTGAAAAATACCAAATAAATTCTGTCATTCATTTAGCAGCTGAAAGTCACGTCGATCGTTCCATTCATGACCCTCTTGCTTTTATTCAAACCAATGTGTTAGGAACAACTAATTTACTTTTAATAGCTAAAAAATATTGGAAAAATAGCAAATACGAAAATCGTTTTTATCATATTTCAACAGATGAAGTTTTTGGAAGTCTAAATGAAACCGGTTATTTTACTGAAACAACACCTTACAGCCCTCGAAGCCCTTACAGTGCCAGCAAAGCCTCTAGCGATCATTTGGTGAGAGCTTTTTATCACACCTACCAACTACCCATCTTAATAAGTAATTGCTCAAACAATTATGGTCCCAATCAATTTCCTGAAAAATTGATCCCATTAGCCATTCATAATATTTTACGTCAAAAACCGCTACCGGTCTATGGCAGTGGAGAAAATGTACGAGATTGGCTATTGGTTACAGAACATGTGCAAGCCATTGATACGATATTTCATAAAGGAAAAATTGGAGAAACCTATAATATCGGAGGAAATAATGAATGGAAAAATATTGATTTAATAAAACTCCTTTGCGATTTGATGGATGAAAAACTTGGAAATAAAAAAGGAACATCTTCTCAATATATTACTTTCGTAAAAGATAGATCCGGACATGATTTGAGATATGCGATTGATTGTTCAAAAATAAAAAAAGAACTCGGTTGGGAACCCAAAATTCAATTTCAAGAAGGGCTTTCTTTGACCATTGATTGGTACTTAAATAACACAACATGGCTAAAGAATGTGACTTCGGGCGAATATTTACAATATTATCAAAAACAATACGCACAATAGCATGAAAGGAATCATACTAGCAGGTGGCTCCGGCACACGCCTATACCCTATTACCAAAGCCATTTCAAAACAACTAATGCCTATCTATGATAAACCAATGATTTACTACCCTCTTTCGGTGTTAATGATGGCAGGAATCAAAGAAATATTAATCATCACAACTCCCGAAGACAGTCCACAATTCAAACGATTACTAAACGATGGAAGTCAAATAGGATGCCAGATTCAATACGAAATTCAAGAAACACCCAACGGATTGGCACAAGCATTTGTAATAGGTGAATCTTTTATCGGAAAAGAAAAAGTAGCCCTTATCTTAGGAGATAATATCTTTTATGGACATGGCTTGGGACGCCAACTGCAACGCCTTACCGATGTAGATGGTGCCTTTGTTTTTGCTTATCCCGTTTCTGACCCTCAACGCTATGGAGTGGTTTCTTTTGACGAACAAAAAAATGCACTTTCGATAGAAGAAAAACCAAGCAATCCTCAATCAAACTATGCAGTGCCCGGGCTTTATTTTTATGATAACCATGTCGTCGAAATTGCGAAAAATCTACAACCTTCCTTGCGTGGTGAATATGAAATCACTGATGTGAATCAATATTATTTAAGTCAAAAAAAATTACATGTTTCTATCTTAGATAGAACCACTGCATGGCTTGATACCGGAACGTTTGAAAGTTTGCATGATGCCTCCGAATTTGTGAGAGTGATTGAAAAAAGACAAGGAACAAAAATCGGTTGTATTGAAGAAGTAGCCTATCGAATGGGATTTATCAGTAGAAATGAGCTTTTAGCACAAGCAGAAATTTTAAAGAAAAGCGGATATGGTGATTATCTTTGCAGTTTAATTTAAAAATAAATCAAACAAATGGAATCAAATTATTATGCACATCCCAGTGCAATTATAGATGAGGGATGCAAAATTGGAAATGGCGTTAAAATATGGCATTTTAGTCATATCATGCCGAATTGTGAGATTGGCGAAAATTGCAATATCGGTCAAAATGTAGTCATTTCTCCGGGTGTTATTTTAGGCAAAAATGTCAAAATACAAAACAATGTATCAGTCTATACCGGCGTGACTTGTGACGATGATGTTTTTTTAGGGCCATCATGTGTGTTTACCAATGTTACCAATCCAAGAAGCGGAGTCAATCGAAGAGGGCAATATTCTAAAACCCACGTAGGGAAAGGAGCTTCAATAGGAGCCAATGCAACTATTGTGTGTGGGCATGATATAGGAAAATATGCCTTTATAGGTGCCGGTGCTGTGGTTACCAAAAATGTTCCGGATTATGCTTTATTGGTTGGTAATCCTGCGAAACAAATCGGCTGGATGAGCGAATATGGTCATCGGCTCGAGTTTGACAAAGAAGGGATTGCAAAGTGTGATGAGAGTGGGGAAGTTTATATTTTAGAAAATGGAATTGTTCGTAAGAAAGATGTGATATAACCTTTTATTTAAATTATTTTAGTTTACCTTTTTATTGTAAAGTTTTTTTAATGCAAATATTATTTTAGTTATTCAAAAGCAATTTGGCTATTATAATATGAAAGCACAATCTGAATAAACTGAGAATATTATAAAATAAAAAAGCCCCATAAATTGTGGGGCTTTTTGACGTAATTACTACGTTTAATTTTTTTAGCTTTCTCTTTTTGCTTTGCGTTCCTAATTTTTAAAGAATAGGGCGTTATCAACACCGCTGGTAATGTAATAGTGATAAGTTATAACACTATCTTTTAGGAGCTGCTTTTTTAGCAGGAGCTGCTTTTTTAGCAGGAGCTGCTTTCTTTGCAGGAGCTGCTTTTTTAGCAGGAGCTGCTTTCTTTGCAGGAGCTGCTTTCTTTGCAGG
>JBDHYI010000052.1:0-4613 GCA_039811265.1 Chitinophagaceae bacterium
CTTATTTATTCCACAGTTGGATATGTCTGGATATTAATGGGTGTGCCACTGAAAAGTATTGTGGGATTGGGCTGCATCATTTTATCAGCCAATTTCGTTTATGAATTTTGGGTGCCGTTGCTGAATACTCGCGACATAACAGATGCATGGTATGGCACAACCGGGACTGTTATTGGTTTTATTTTTTTATTGCTGACAAAGGAGTTTGGGGTTAAGAAAAATGATGCTTGATTTGAAGATATAAATGAGGGATTTAATTACTTCAAATAAAATACAATTCATTGTTTGGATATTAGTTTTATCAAGATTTACAATGGGGGAGAAATTCAAACTATTAAATTGCTTTTCGGGGATGATGATGCAATAAAAAATTTAGCAAATAAATAGTCAATAAAAGTGAAGCCAAGTAATGAACAAACTAGCTTTAACTACAAAACAGAAAGAAAAAATTGCCAGTCTTGACAAACAATAATTTTGACAAATGAACGGTAGACTAATAATAATCGAGAAAAAAATTTTAAGCCTTGGTAGTGCAGCCTTTCAAAACCTTTGTGATACTTACTTGTTTTTGAGAGAACAAGAATTAGCTAGTATAAATAGACTAGGAAGCCAATTTGGGAAACAGAAAACGATAAAAGGAACACCAGATACATTTTTACGCCTAGCTGACGGCAGTTTAAGGCTTGTTGAATACACAACCAAAGCAGATAGATTAGTTGTTAAAATAAAAGCGGATATTGATAAATGTTTAGACTCTATGAAGTCTGATGATATTGTAAATCAAGTTTTCAAAATAATTATCTTTTTTAATTCACGTCTTGATGTCGTTAAAGAAACTGAAATTTTTCAATATGCCAAATCCAAAAATGTCAAAATTGAAATGATTGGTTTAGATTGGTTAGCATTAGAGATTTATTCCAAGTATTTAATTCTTTCAAAAGATATTTTAGGCATACCGCTTGACACAGGGCAATTATTACCACTTCAAAATTTTGTTGAGGAATATAACAATAAGGCAGGTAAGCTTTCTACACCATTAGATAATATTTTCTTACACAGAGAAACCGAGTTGGTTGAAATTGAAACTCATTTATCCAATAATGATTTATTGATAATTTCAGGATCTCCAGGAGTTGGAAAAACTAAAATAGCACTCGAAGCATTAAACAGATTTTTGTCGACAAATAAAGATTATTCTGCTTTCGCTATTTCTAAAAAAGACCAAGACATTTCTGAAGACTTAAAAATCTATTTACAACAAGAAAAGAATTATATTCTTTTGATTGATGATGCAAACCGACAACTTCCAAATTTCAAACAGATATTGGGAGTCTTTAGAGAAAATCGCACAGGGAATATTAAACTTTTAATTACAGTTAGAGAATACGCATTAAATGAAGTAGAAAAAGAATGTTTAGATTATGAATATCAAACCATAACACTCAAAAAATTTACTGATGAAGAAATAACACAGTTAATCAGTAGCGATTCTTTTGAAATCAAAAATTCAAAATATCAAAAACGTATTGTAGAAATTGCTGACGGAAATTCCCGACTTGCAATTATGGCCTCAAGATTAGCAAAGCAAGAACAGGTCGGGTTTCTGTATGGAGAAGGGGAAAGAATATTTGAACTCTACGATTTTTATTTTAAAACCTTCATAAAAGACTTTGCCATTTTTGGAAATAAAACTCTATTAAAAACGCTTGGGATAATTTCGTTCTTTTTCACTATTGACAGAAGTAATAAAGAATTACTAGAATCAATCCTAAAAACGTTTGGACTTGATTATTATGAATTTAATGAAGCTATTGATGAGTTAGAAAAAAGAGAATTAGTAGAAGTTCAATACAATCATGCAAGAGTTTCAGAGCAAGTAATGTCAACTTATTTCTTCTACAAGGTTTTCATTAAAGATGAAATTCTTTCTTTTAGATCATTGTTATTTACCTATTTTTCTGAATGGAAAAGAAGATTTTCAGACACAGTTATTCCTTCTAATAATTCTTTTGGTTATGACAGTGTACTGAAAAAAATTAGTGGAATATTAGACGAATATCTTCACTCTGTTTATTCTGATGAAACAAAAGTTTTGGAGTTTTTTAATCTGTTTTGGTTTTACAAAAGGGAAGAAATGCTAAGCTATTTTCATAGCAAAATCAAAAATTTTACCGAGCCAACAAATCCAAATTACGATACAAAAAATGAAACAAATGATTTTGTTTGGGACAGAGATAAAACCTTAGATTTCCTTAGCAATCTATTTAATCATTTTACCGAAAGTTTTGTTCCTGCAGTAGAATTAGCTTTTGAATATTGTCGAAAAAAGCCCGAATCACTACCAGGACTTATTAGAAGAATAAAAGAGAAGTTGCTTTTTGATGATGACGACCATAGGTATAATTTTATAAGACAAGTTGAGCTGTTTAAACTTTTGATTGCAAAGTTTAATGAAAAACAACTGCATTACGTTCAAGCGTTCTTTGAACTTTCTGGAACATTCCTTGCTCATCATTTTCAAATCACGAAAAGCGGTCGTGGTCATTCTATCGTATTTTATCAGTATCCACTTCCATTTTATGAGGTAACAAAAGTTTTCAGGCAAACGATTTGGACAACTCTTTTGGGGAGTTACGAAGCATATCCGAAAGAAGTCTTTTCAATCATTTCTCATTTTAAACCTGGATTTAGAGATGCAATTCCTGAAATCCTAGAATTTGATTTATCGATTCTAATTCCATTTATTGATAACAAACTTGATCCGACAAATTTTCAAAATATCCATTTTGTAAATGGCTTTATTCGATGGCTAAACAAAGAAAAACTTAAAGACAAAAGTTATCAAACTCTCAAAATAAAATTTACTAGCAAAGAATATGAATATTTTAGAAAATTAGATTGGAACGCCTTATGGGGCAAACAAGAATGTGAATTTGAAAAATACGAAGAATTTGAAAAACTAAAAGAACAGGATATTCGCACTTCTTTCACTTTTGAGAGCGAGACTGATTTTCAAGCATTGAATAATGCAATAAAGAATACCTTTTCTCTTGGTGAGAACAATAGATTCGGCATTATTCAAGTATTGAATATTATAGTTGAAGAAAACTTTTTAAAGAATGAAGAATTAGGCTTCAAGTTATTAGCAAGTATTTTACAAAACTATCCTGTTGGATTGGACCCTCTTTATAAACCAATCAGAATAATTGCTCAAAAATCTTCCGATTGGTCCTTCCGATTATGGGATTTAATAATGAGTTGGAATAACGACTATAAATTATATTGGCAACTTGCATTTTTTGATTGCTTACCTATCAAATTTACAAACTTTTTTTTCCTGAATGAATTACTTACAACGATAAACTCTATTGATAGAGATTGTTATATACAATTTGAAAGTTTTGAAAAATTTATCGCAGTAAAATCTGATTCAAATCAAAATTTAAAAAGAGAGAGAAATATCATTGAAGAAATACTTTCTATTATTTACGAAAAAAATAAAAATGATAATTTGCGAATCATGCTTTCATATCACTTTTTTGAAAAATATTCCGTAATGCTTGCACATAATTTTGATTTGCTTAGAAATTCATATATACAACAGGAGAAAAAAATAGATAATAATTTTGATAATAATCGAGTAGGATTACAAGCATTACTTCATATAAATTCTGAATTTCTTTTAGAGTACATTACTATATTTTATACAGAGAAAGAGTATAAATGGAACAATAATATAGATAATAAACTTTCATTTTTATGGGACTTTGAAAATTGTAATGAATTGATTGAGAATGCTGCAAACTTAATCATTGAAAGCAGTTATCATTTCGGAGTTTTAGAACACCCTATAAATATCTTTTTTCATCACCTTAGTGGAACGCAAAAAGAAAAAGCAAAAAATTTTATTTTGAATTTTATTTCAAAATACAAGACTAATTGTGAAAAACTAAATGCCATCTTTGATGTTTTGATGCATTCAATGAAAGACCTATTTGAAGAAGCATTTTTACTATATCTAAGTTTGAATACTGACATCGAAAATTTCAAAAAAATTTGGTGGATAGGGCACGGGGGGACATATAATGGTGATGTTATAATTGGTGAAATCCGTGCAAAGGAATGGCACTATATACTTGAAATCGTAGAAAAATCAAACAATTTACTTTATCTTATTCCAATAAAAGCCTATTTAAAAAAACAAATTGAATATGAGTTGAGAAGTGCAGAAAGAGAAAAAATGAGAAAATTTATCGACCCGGATGATTGGTGAAAAACATAACCCTTATATAAGTATATTTTTTTTGCAATATACAAAAGCAAGATAAAAAACGAAGAATGTTAGAAAAAGCTAAAGCATCAAGTATGGCCAAAAACACGAACTAACGAGATATAAGTAATTTGTTAGACCCATTATATAAGGATTGAGAGATTCTCTATTCCAATGACATTGTTCTATTTTGGACATTTTGCAATTTTATAAACATATGAAAAGGAGTATAAGCCAAATATGCTAATGGGCTAATGCACACAGGTGTTTTTAAAAAAGCTTATGGTAAATTCGTACAGATGAAGGGTTTTTATATTTTTTGTGATGAATCTTTAAAAAGAGG
>JBDHYI010000053.1:0-3788 GCA_039811265.1 Chitinophagaceae bacterium
ACATTCTTTTTTCTGCCACTTTCATTCCGCAGAATTGCTCTACTGTAAATAATTGATCTTCCATTTTTTAAAATTAAGGCTACCACGAATCTGATTCCGAACTTCCTTCGTCTTCATCCAAAAACAAAGTTACGTTCACTTGATTTATTACTTGATTCAAATTTATTTGCGCTGATGAAGATTCATATTCAAATGCAAGTCCTATCTGTCTAATAAAAGTTCTATCTGGCACGTCAGGACGAAAACTTAAATCTCCCCCTGACATTACAGGATTTGAAATTCCGTTTTGAGCTAGGTGATCGTAAAGAGCGATAAGAAGCGATTTGATAAAATGATATAAAACTATCACTTCATTCTTGTTATCGCTCATTATCATTATTTGATAGCTTACATTAAACCTTCTTACAAATTGAGGTGCCCACATTCCTGACGTAGAATCATACAGTTCTGATTGATTACCTTCTCCTATGCCTAGTGAATTGTTTTTATCACTTTCACTAGGCATGTGTAAAATGATTGAAGGATATTTTGAACTAGTTGGATTCCAACTTAAACTAGGAATGATGTGTTTAGGGTTTTGAGGAGTTGTGATAAGCAACTGAACTGCCGTATCGAAAGCAACAAAATTTTCAATTTGAGATAATCCTTTAAAAATTATTCCAAGAAAACTATCTGTATTTACGTTCTTTGTTGGATCAGCTTTAACTGCGTTATAGTTAATGCGAATGGCATTAATTCCTTTAGTAATTGAATCTAAAAGAACTAAGTCAGGAATTGTTGTTGTGATTGCGTTTGCTATTGCCATCCTATTGACTTGAGGTATGCGTCGATTCCTTTCCCTACTTCTTGCGGCACATCAAAATTAGACAAAGTTTCTTCTGCTAAATTTCTTGCTTCTATGCCTGGATGAATAAAAGCATTTGCGTCAGAATTTTCACTGACACGTCTAAAAGACATATAAGTATTTTGTCCCGTTACTGTATCTTTCTTTTTTACTACTCCTTCGTAAATTGCTGCCTTGTGAGTGTACTGTTCAAAGTTTTTAGCTTGAGGCTGTTTTATTGTTACTGTTTTTGGTTCTTGATATTTACTAGGTAGTTCTTCTCTTTTTATTGGTTGATCTGGCTTTTTACCTTTTGCTATTTGATAAATTTCTTGAGGCATTATACCTCCTGAAAAACTGTTTGCATTACTTCCAGGAGTTCCGAATTTAAAAGGAATCGTGTTGTATTTGCCTCCATTTTTACCCGTCTTTGCATTAGGGCCGTTTAAGAGGCCAGAATTATGAACAACTAAGCCGTTGGCAATAAAACTATTATCTATATCAACAGATAAATTATATTTGTATTTATGAAAGGAATCAAATCTTTTAGGAATTATTCTTTTAATAGAAAAAGAAGTTTCTGTAAAATAGAAATTACCATTATGATTTCTTAAAACATTTTTTATTTGATCAATACAGTTCTCCAAATTATTATATATTTCTTTTGACCAAAAAGATAAATAAGTCCATCCTTTACCTTCTACTTCTATTCTTTTTAAATTATCTTGTTCCTTAGTATGATACCTTTCGCCATTTATCTCTACACATATTCTTTTTTCAACTAAAGCAAAATCAAAAAAATACCATTTGTTAGAAAAATTACCGTATTTATTTTTCTTCATCTCATCTCTTTTAAAGAGATGTTGTCTGATAAACCCTAATTGTTCTAAATAAGGCCAAATTTTACTTTCAGGATCTGAAAATTTACTTTTTTTACCCAATCCAACTGCTGCATCATGTTGAATAGACATCATTTTTTCATCACTATATATTTCCTTCCTTTGAAATCCCCAACCTATTCCGTTTTCCTTATATTTTTGAATTGTCTTATATAAACCATTTCCTTTTTGAGCAGGGTGCTTTCCTAATCTTGCTGCCTCTTTATTTATAGCAGCTCTTTTAATTGATATACTTTGCCTAGCTTCTTTAGACAAATCTATTCTACCAAACTCTCTTCTAAATTTATTATTAACTTTAGCAGCGCATGATTTAGAGCAATAAATATTTCTCTTTTCATCCACATAATTAATAGAAAAAATTTTATTACAATTCCTACACCTTTCAGCAGTAACAATGATCTTATCTTCTGGCATTAAACTTTCTGCTTTTACCCATCCTCTGTTTGTAAGAATAGGATGATTGCCAGTTACAGTAATATTTTTACTAATACTACGCCCCTTATGTTTAAAACTTATTTTAAAAATTTTATCTTCTTTCTCTACTTTATGCTTGAATGTTTTTAATACTCTGTTAAATTTACCTGTATGTGTCAATACTAAGTCGCCTATTTTAATATCTTTTATAGCCACCCATCCTTTATTTGTAAAAATAGGGGTTTTTTTATTAACTATACATTTTTCATCAAACGGTTCTAATCCGCTTTCTACTGCATTAGGCAACCAGCCTCTAAGCAATACTGCTCCTTTTGCATATCCTTCATCTACTACAATTAATGATTGTATGTATTCATTCTTAGATGAGCCTAATTTTTGATTTGCTGTTTTCTCCCATTCTCTTGCAAATGATGCTGTTAATTCTTTGATAGAAAAGTCAATAAGATTTTTTACCTGATCTTCGTTCAAGTAAAATTTTTCTATTAAATCATTTGTATCAAATTGGATTACCATTTGAGGTAAAAATACTAAGATTGGGGTTCTTCACTTTCTTGCTCCTTAATTACAAATCCTTCAAATGCTTCTCTATAAGAGTAAGGTAAACTTTCTGGAATATCATTTTGATTTACAAAATGAGGTTCAAATTCGATAGTTTGTTTCCCTATTTCTTTTACTTTTGACAATAATGTTTTATGGTTTTCAGGAGTAAAACTAAAATTGCCTTGAGCGTCAATTAAAACATTTTTCTTATCATCCACAGAAGCTAAAGTGATTCTGTGTTCGGATAATTCATCTTGATAATCCTCTACTTGGCTCTTTATTTTTTTTCTTATTTTGCTTAAAGCAAAATTGAATTTACTCTGTTCTTTATTTTGGTTCAACCAAGCTTCAGCTAATTGACTGAATAGCTGCGCCCTTTTTTTCGTTTCTTGTGCCATATTACTTTTTTTAGTAAAATTAAAAAAATATATTCGATAAATAAAATTATTGTTTTAAGCAATACCTTCATAAACAACCTCATAATACAAAGATGCTTTTTGATGCAAAATATAAGGACTTATTTTAGCATGATCTGGGAAATAACCTCTTAAGTGCCACATTAGAGATGTAACGAATTCAGTACAATAAAAAGTCCTGTCTGTATTATGCCCTGTCTTGCCTAACCATATTTTCCTAAAAGTTAAATTATAAAACAATTGAGAAAATATTGCACCAAAATAATCGTATTTTTTGCCCAACCATTGATTTATCAAATTATTTGCTTTTTGAAGTTCGATTGGAGTCAATCCCTGTTTAGGTCTAAGAACCAGGATTTCTGCTCCTTCATTTTTATCAACAGATACGGTTTTTAATTTAATGTCTGCTTCTATTAATTCATTATTCAAATAAAATTGAGCATGAGTGTAATAAGTGCCATCTACAAGCATTATTCCATGTGCAAACAACCATCTATACCAAGTGCTATATTTTGAATATCTACAAAGAAGGATGTCTCCGTTTTTAAAATCTGTAAAATTCATGATCTAGTAATATTCTTTGCCGAGTTGAGGATGTTAAAAAGTTCTGCTGCTTCCGAATTTTTCATGTTATTTTTTTTTGGTTTAAATTTTCCCTTCAAAAGTTGTATAGAA
>JBDHYI010000054.1:0-3615 GCA_039811265.1 Chitinophagaceae bacterium
TGTTAGGTGCTGGCGTTCTGTCCACTGTGTTGTCAAGTCTTTGTCTGTCGTGGGTTTCGCTGTCATTGTCGTGTCGGCTGTGGGTGGCGGTTTTAAAAATTTTTAGAAGGGAAGGGAGTTTTAAAAAATAATTTTTTCTTGGGTCGGAAAGGTGGAAGCTCTTTTGCAAACTTTGGTCTGTGTGTTGGCTTATAGCGGTTTGCAAATGTGCTTACACCTGTGGGTTGCATATTAAAAATCAGTTGGTAATGATTTGTCGGTTTCATCTTCTGGGAAGAGTTCGGAAAATTTATCTAATTTCAAATCATTATTAAAAAACTCAATTGCTTTCTTATTATAAACAGCAATTTGGGTTGTCTGTATTTTTAGAATATCTGCAATTTCTTCCTGTATTTTTTCAACTTCTTTTTCTTCGAGAACATTAACTACAAGTTTTTTCTTCGGGTTATCTTTTAGCCCTTGTTTTATTACATCATTTATATGATTGTCTAAAAAACCATATCCCGAACAGATAATGAGGTTGGCAGCTAAACAATGTTCTCTAAATTCATAAAAGTAAAACAGATATGGGTCGTATGATTGTAATTTGTTGCTGATACCGAATATAATTGCAAGGTCATCGGTTTTAATATCCCCTTCGGTTTTTACTAACTGCTCATCTTTTGTTTTTTGCCAATTTATAGAACCGTGAAGTTTGTATAGGTAAAAGCTAATTTCGCTATTTGTATCACCATAGTCATAACGCCTGAAACTCCATTTGTCAAATTCATCAAACCCTAATTCTGTAAACTCATCTTTTAGATTTTGCTCAACACACAAGTCATAATTTAAGGTGAAAACTTTCAGAGGAAATCCGCTAAGTTCATTTTTGAAGTCAATCAATTTTTTATAGTAGCCTGACTTGCTTTTCCAATCAGAAGGCATCAGCCAATCGCCTCTCAACTCTTTTATTATGCTTTCTTTAAAATCGCTTACTAAGCTATTTTCTCTTTGTTTGGTAATAAACGGCTGTAAATCCTTTTCCCAACTACCAACAAATGTGTAAGTGTCAATTTCACTTTTAGAGATACCGACAATAATATCCAAAAGACTTACAAGGTCTTCGATATTGAAACCAACATTGGTTGGGTTTACTCCTTTGAAAATTTGCTTTTGATAGTGAACGCTTTTGATATAATGATAAAGGTCTTTGAACTTTCTCCAATCGTTATCACTAAGTTTATTCTCTATGCGGCTAATCATCTGGTCAGAATTTAATATGCCAGCATCACAGCTTGCTCCTGCACCGAGAAGTATTATTAGTTCGCTATCTGTAAATTTCTTCATATCTTATTACAAAAACCAAGGTTTTAAATTTTCAAATTCAATATGCTCTAACTCATAGTCTTCAAATTTTTTCAAAAAATCAGCAATTTTTTGGCAATAGAAAATTGACACAGGTAATTGCTTTGCTTTGAAGCCCCTCCAATTAGCACCTGATAAATTTATACAATCTTGCAAGAGGCTTTTTCGATACGAAATATTTTGTAATAAAGTCTTGTTATTTGAATACCAAAAATCAATGTAAATAGGGCTTCCTATTGGTTTTGAAAACGGAGCATTGTTGTATTGTAAACCCTCAAACCAAACCAAATATTCATATTCTGACAATGTAATAAAGGTGCTTTCATAAGGAACTAAAGCATTTTTGGATATATCATACCCAAAATACTTATGGTCGGAGTTTATAAGAATTACAGAAACATTTATGTCATTAGATATTTTTTGAAAAATAACATCCCAAACCTTTTCTTTGCTAATTCTAAATGGAATATGAATGACTATATCTTTATATCCATCTTTCACCGCTTGTTCAATAATGGCAGTTAATTTCGTAATTAAGGTTTTATAATAATCCGCTTCATTATCTGTTTCACTTAAAATCTGTATTTCTTTGAATAAACCGCTACTATCGGTCAAAACTGAATAGGTCAGATATTTTTCGATTTTTTTTCTTGTAAAGCCATTCTCATCCGTAATAAAGGCTTCTTTATTTTTACTTCCAATACCAATAATCAACCCTTCTTTGATTGCTGGTTTTACTTTCCAAGGTTTACCACCTGCTTTTGCAAATATTTGAAGCCCAATATTACTCAATGACCAACTTAGAGATTTAGTATTGCTAATGAGGTCTTTGGTTACTACTTGGCAAGGGATATTATTTTTTGTAAAAGTATGTTTGATTAGAAAATATAATTTGTCATCTGCTTGAGTTACTCTTGAGTTTGTAATAAAAATGGGCAAAACGTTTATTCCTTTTTCCTTTTCAATCTTTATTTCTTCAACGATAGAGTTTAAGACCTCTAAAGAAAGTTCGCCAACTTTTTTTCCTTTAATGCAATCATTATTAAACGGAATTTTGAATAAACTTTCAATACCTGAAAATGTATTAGGTGAGGATATGCCTTTTAAACCGTTAAGTAAATTAATGGCTATATTTCTATCAATGTCCTTGAATACAAAAAGAAAATTAGTTTCTTTTTCAGGATTTTGATAAGGCTTATTCTTTTGCAACCCAAAATAAGGAGAGGCATTTTCAACGTCATTGTGAAATTGATAAATTTTGGGATTTAAAGAATGAGCATTTATTTCTGTTAGCGATTGCGATAGCTGAAAATTTACCCCACCAATATCAATACTGCTTAGTGGTTGATAGTATTGGCTAAAGAATTTTTTTAACTTTTCAAATTTGAATTGATAAAATGCTTTATTGGCATTTCCTCTGCTGTCTAAAGTTCCAGAAAGTTGTAAAATTCTTTTATCAACAGGAGCATTTAGAGATTTCTTGTATTCTTGGCTCACCCAAAACTTAAAGTCAATTAAAATCCCAAACGAGTTTGTCCGTTTTAAAAAATATGGCTCTATCCAAATGGTTTCAACACCTTCATTATACTTTTCAATCGGTAAATAAATTCTATGATATTTATCCTTGTTTACTTCTATATCTTTTATGTCCTTAGTTCGTAACAGCTTTTTTAAATTATAGAAAATAAGATGTTTTGTAATGTCAATATTTTCGGTATGTGATATAACCTTTCTTTCAAATCCTTCTTGGGCTTCAAATACTATTGCAAATTTTTCAAATTTATCTGCATCATCAGATGGTTTAAGATTTCTGATATAATAGTTACGCCTGTTCTCCTCTGGTATCAGGTCTAATTTTTGACAATAAAAAACCGTATCAAACTTTTTTGGATTGAACTCTAAGAAATTTAATGAAATAAGCTCTTTCTTCATTAGCTCACATTGTTGATTAAAAGTTATAGAGTGCTGTCATTGCATTAGTTCATTAATCTTATTTTGCCATTCGTCCTCAAACACTACTTGAAATTCAAAGTCGTGGTCAGGAAATTCGTCAAACAGTTCTTTCCAAGCCTTTTTTGCTCCCAATTCGTTACATAATGCAAATACGTCCTGTTTATATTTGGTGTCCTCGTTTCTTAAATGAATACCTTTTGTTTCCAACACATATACAGTCCCGTAGTCGTCTTTGCTTTCGTTGCCTCGTCCTGAAATTAGTTGACAGTTTTTAGTTGTTAATCCTGCGACAGGTTTACGGATTTTATTTAGTCCTGC
>JBDHYI010000055.1:0-3408 GCA_039811265.1 Chitinophagaceae bacterium
ACTACCGATGAATTTTATATTTCATGTCTCAATTTCTCATGTAAAATCTATGGCTACTGCGATAGTGGTGGTGGAGAGCAGCCTTTAAAAAATTATTTAATATCCCTATATTATTTTGTGCATCCATTCTTATGTGAAGAATCTGAAAGGTTTAATTTTTGATAACTCAACAATTGGTTTTATACTAAATTTACATTTTGCTTCCTGTAAAGATTTGTAAAGCAAGCAATCAACTAATTCGCTAAGCTGTAAATATGTTGACAGTAAAAACAACAAACCAGAAAAATAATCAGTGACAGTTAAAAAAGAACATGTAATCCTAAATTACTTTATAGCAATTGTATGGATAGTAAATGGATTGCTTTGTAAAGTATTAAACCTTGTACCAAGGCACGGACAAATTGTTGCAAGAATTTTAGGAAATGAATACTCTCACAAGATAACAATTCTAATCGGGCTCTCAGAAATTGTAATGGCTATTTGGGTTCTATCAAAATTCAAATCAAAAATCAATGCCATTGCTCAAATGATAGTCATTGCTACAATGAATATTATTGAGTTTATTATGGCTCCTGATTTGCTGCTTTGGGGTAAACTGAACATCGTCTTTGCATTTATGTTTATATGCCTTATTTTTTACAATGAATTTGTACTGAACAAAAAAATAAATCTGCCCACCCGGATATGACTTTACTAAAAAATCACCCATTTGCTGTTGAAGCATTTTTCAAAAGTTCAATCGTATTGACTTTTGCTGTTCCAAAAGAACAACTACAAAAATTTATACCGGGATGTTTGGAACTCGACTGTTACCAGGATAAATTGGCGTTCATTGCTGTAGCTATGGTAGATACATCAGGGCTTAGGCCAAAAGGCTTTCCAATGTTTTTAGGAAATAATTTCTTTTTAATTGGTTACAGGATTTTTGTTCGTTATAAAAAAATAGCAGGAAAACGATTAAGAGGTTTGTATATTATCAAGTCTGAGACAAACAAAAAGAAAATGGAAATCCTGGGAAATATTTTCACTCATTACAATTATACAACAACAGATATTCAGCAATCAATTAATGGAAATTTCAAAACAATAAAATCAGGGAAGTCAAAATTCCATGTAACAATTGATGCAACCAATAGTGATATAAAACTTCCTGGAAACTCACCATTTTCTGATTGGAAAGATGCACGAAAATTTGCAGGGCCTTTACCGCATACCTTTACATATAATTCAAAAACAAATTCTGTTCTTATCATTGAAGGTGTCCGCCAGAATTGGGTGCCACAACCTATAAAAATTGAAAGCTACAATTTTGAATTTCTGAACAACTTAAAACTTCAGGGCGTAGTTTTGGCAAATGCTTTCGAAATAAAAAACGTTCCTTATCATTGGAGAAAAGGTAGAATTGAAAAATGGAATTAAAACGAAACCCTGTTCAAGGCGTATTAAATATTATCCGGTTTAATTGGCATTTCTACTTAATGGCAGCAGTTATCTTTATTATTCTTTTTTTAATCAAAAAACAATTTTCCCAACAAATCCAAGCCTTGCTTAATATTGGAATAGTGGTTTCAATTTCAACATTATTAATTTCTTTGATTGTTTCATTTTATGTTTATGATTTATCAGGTTTATATCAACTCAAATGGATTGAAAATACAAATGATAAAAACATCCTGAACATCAATGCAGGCTTTGATGAAACAAGTGAAATAATTTTGAAAAAGTTCCCACAAACGAATCTCACAATCTGCGATTTTTACAATCCTGCGAGGCATACCGAAGTTTCAATAAAAAGAGCAAGGCTTGCATATCCACCTAATCCAAAAACAATTTCTGTTTCCACTACAAACCTCCCATTTTCAGATAATACTTTTGACAAATCGTTTGCAATTTTATCTGCCCACGAAATAAGAAATGACGATGAAAGGGTTCAATTTTTTAAAGAGTTGAAAAGGGTTACAAAATCATCCGGGCAAATTCTGGTAACAGAGCATTTAAGGGACTTTAATAATTTTGTGGCTTATACTTTTGGAGTGTTTCATTTTCATTCATGGAAAAGATGGATGCACACTTTTACGGAAGCTGGTTTGACAATAAGCCAGGAAATAAAAACAACACCTTTTATTACAACTTTTGTACTGCATAATAATGGAAATACACTTTAAAATTATCGGGATTTTGCTGATGGTCCTGGCATTAATTCATATCTCGTTCCCCAGGTATTTCAACTGGAAAACAGAATTGAAATCTTTGAGTTTGATTAACAGGCAAATGATGACCGTGCATACATTTTTCATTGCTGTTATTGTGTTTTTAACCGGCTTACTTTGTTTGACATCAGCGACAGATTTAATACAAACAAAACTTGGCAAGACAATATCATTAGGGCTTGGATTCTTTTGGGGGTTGCGATTATTTTTTCAGCTTTTTATTTATTCAACAAAACTTTGGAAAGGGAAAAAATTTGAAACAACAATTCACATTCTATTCTTATTTCTTTGGGCATATCTAAGTCTAATATTTTTCTGGACAGCATTCAATTGATAAAATTGTTGCATTACCTGCAATTTTAAAATATAAAAAAGTTTGACATAGCTTACAAATTAGCACCTTCGTTAAATGATTATATCAAGGAAAAAATTGATTGGGTTTTCGAGATTGTTACAACTGCCGAACATATTCCCAAAAAATTTTTTGACAACATAAAAAGCACAGATGGAATTTATGTAATCAGGATTAAATATGAAAGCAATATTTATAGGGTTTTTTGTTTCTTTGATAAAGGGAATTTAATCATCCTGGTGAATTCTTTTCTAAAGAAATCTCAAAAGACACCTCCAAAAGAATTAAGCTTAGCTGAAAAACTTAAAAAACAATATTTCATTGATAAAAAGATTGATGTTGAAAACGAAAAAAATAAAAAGGTCAGGAAATAAAATAATGAACTGGGATGACCACCTTGATAAAAAATATGGAAAGGTTGGTACCCCCAAAAGGACAGAATTTGAAAGTAAGGCCCAGGCATTCGTAATTGGAGAACTTCTGAAGGAAGAACGACATAAGGCCAACCTGACACAGGAAGCCCTGGCAGAAAAAACTGGAATAAAAAAGCTACATTTCAAGAATAGAAAACGGGCGGGCTGATATCCAGCTTTCAACTTTATACAAATTAATTGAACAGGGGCTTAACAGAAAACTTGAATTGAATATACGTTAAAAAAATTAGCTTTAATTTGTCCAGTTTTTTAATTAAAAAACTGGACATTTCACATCTTATCATAAAATATTTCCCCAGGAATATATCCTCACATTTTTAACTGAGTCTTTCAGTTCAACAAATTGAAAAAGTTACCTTACTAATTTTTAATTGCATCCTGCCCACTGTCGCTTTAAAAAAATTTGAAGTTT
>JBDHYI010000056.1:0-3395 GCA_039811265.1 Chitinophagaceae bacterium
AGGTTAGTTGGAAAATCAGATGGTGCAAAAGAGTTAATTGAAAATTTACACGGTCCAGTTATTTTAAGTTCGTTCAAAAAATCACAATATGATGATTTTATTACTTCTCTTACAAATCCTATTTTTTCTCACGACAATGATTTAAATGGTAAGGGCTCCCCTTGGCTTTTTAAAATTTCCCTGACTTGTTTCCCTACAATGCCGTATGAAAAAGTCAAAGGACTTGATTTTAATGAAACAGTTATCTACAATAGTGAAGAACTGGAGGCATTGAAAACATTTTTATTGAAACACAAGGGGAAATTGGACCAATTAAACCTTGAAAATGGTTCAATATTCTTCTTGAAATTTGGACAGAATAAACACAAAAAACTTAAGGAATCACTTAAAAACATTAATTCCGGAATTGGTTATTCACTTAATACATTAAAGACTCTTGAAACCGTAATTCTACAAAAAGAAATTGTAACGAGAATTCCGATAGAAAGAATTGACGTCAAAATATTTCCATATGAAGATGCATTCAAAACAATAGACCCTGAATTTCCCGAATGTCCTATCGATATAATGTTTGGTTACAAATCGGACGAATTTGAAACTTTAAAGAGTGCACCTAATATTTATCAATTCTTTCCGATGAGGAACGAATCTCACGGATTGTCATTTTTAATTCACGCTAGTTCATTTGCAAAAGTAACTGATAGAACAAAATTAGACGACCAAGGAGAATCTAATATTCATACTTTTCAATACTTAACACAATACATTCAAGATTTATTAGCAAACGATTATCAACTAAACAATAAAGAAAAAGCAAGAGATATATTTAAAGCCATTATCTTTTCTGAAATATCACAACGGCAAAACAGTCAGCTTGTGGTTAATGAATTCCTACTCCCATTAATTGAATACTTCAAAGAAAATGTTCCCAGCTACAATGATGAATTCCTCTCAAATGCTGACGTTCTAATAAAAGGAACTGAACTTGACATTAATCCTATTGCTTTTGGAATAGATAAGCAGTGGTTTTATTGGAATGTAAAAAATGACAAGGAGTTAGTCAAAGAGGCTTGTAAGTCCGATAAACTTGATTTGGAGAAATGGAACATAGCCACATTAATAGAAAATGCAAATGTTGATAACGTAAACGAATGGCTAAGAAATGCAAATGAGAAAGAAATAGAATTATTTATAAATGAAATTGATGAAAGTATTCCTGATGATAATTTCTTTGAAATTCAATTCTTGAAATGCTCTGATGGATATTTTTATTCAATAAATGAAATATCGAATTCTAAATCGGTTATAGCTTTATTTGATAAAATATTTGACGTCTCACAAATTCTAAACAAGCTTGACTTAGTCACTACCGAAATAGATTTATCAAATTTTGATAAAATCCGTAAAAAGGCATCAGAAAAAATTTCATACCTAAGGGTTATCAGTGAAAAGACTGTATTTGAGGATTACATTAAACTATCAACAAAGGAGAATGATTTGATGGAAGCAGAAAAAAAGAAACTGTTTCTATCTGTGAAAGAATTACATAATGTTGGCTCCAAAGCATTAAAAGAATGGGAGATTTTTTCGACTTCTGAGAACGAAATAAAGCCGATTGGTGAGTTAATTACTTCTTCATCAAAGGTTGAATATTGGTTAAGTAAGTATCAAATTAAAAAAGAGGAATATTTCATAGAATTAGAAGATCTCTTAGTTCAACAAGAAGAAATATATCCTTCAATTATTTTCCCCAAATGGAATAAAATAATTGATGAAAATGAATTTGACGAAACAACGATTAGCAACTTCTACTCTACAATACTTAAATATTACGATGACGAAACACATAGAGGAAAAAGTTTAACAAAACAGCGTTACATATTTTCTGAAAATGAGTTTTGGGTGAACAGTGAAATATTTTACAATGATTCATTTCTATCTATAAATGATTATCTGAATTTAGCTTCTGCCATTCGAAAAGTAACTGACTACAAAACACCTAGTAAGAAAATTCTAAAATTTCTTTCACAGCAGCCATTTAAAACCGAAAACGACAAACTTATTGACTATGTCAATGATGTTGATTTAAAAATAAATGAGGCATTTGAATTACTTCGTTATTGCCAAAAAACTGAAACCAAAATATTTTCTAAAGTAACATTTTCAGAAAGTGGAGATGAAATAGCAATTACCGTTGATAACAATAAAACACAATATTACTCAACGGAGGATGAATTGATAGATTTTATTGAAGAGCATTTAGCTGACGATTTTGTCCTCCTTCCAAAATCAATTGAAGATTACAGGACTTTAGATGGCGTTTTACGAAATCAAGAATTATTTGAAAGAATAATAGCTGACCTAGATAATATTCACGAACTGGTAGAAGAATTTCTTCCTCTATTGAAGCATAAGGAAGTTATCAAGTCTTATATATCAGAATTGAATGAGATTCGATTAAATTCAGATAAGCATATTACTAATGACAGTTTTGAATTCTTACTTATTTCAAGCATTATTCAGCATTTTGAGGATGATGATTTTGAAAATATCAAAGCAAAATTCGTAATTGAAGGAAATGGCATTGAGTTTAGGCTTTCTGAAATAACCTCAAGCAATGAAATTCAATTTGATATTGATGATAAAATTTATTCTCTTAAAGTATCAGAAATACTTCCTTATTCGGACAATTTCACAAAAACTAAAATTCTTGAAACTTTAATCTCGAAACTTAAAAAACTTGAACTTCCAAAAACGAAAATAGAAAACCTATTTAGTGTTGACATTGAAGATAATGATCTAATTGAGAAAATAGCAAGTAATCTGATAGAAACCATCGAGGACAAAACCTTAATAAATTCTGAGCAAGTTGCCTTTGCACTGTTTTATGAAGCAACAAATGGGTGGAGGAATTTTGGCGATTTCCAAATTTTCGCATCGAATGAAACCTCATACTCTATAAATGAAGTTTGGTATGTTCGGAATTATTCATTTCTCCATGAAACAGCAACTATTTCAGATAAATATGAAGGGTTGGCAAAAATCCTAAAATTAAAGGACGAGTACCCTATCTTTAAAATTAGCGATGATTGTGTTTTTCTTTTCAAGCCAACTTTTGATGATGATGGAAATCTACTTTGTAAATATTTAGATGAAGAACTTGATGATAAAAAATGTATAGAATTATTTGAATTTTTATTTATTGAATATAATAAAAGAGGTAAAGACAGCAAAAGAGACTTTGAGGCAATTAGTGACTGGAGCAAATTTGGGGATACTGAAACTAACAAAATAATCGGTTTTATCCCTTCTCAAATTATTCTTTCAGATGATTTCGATTATTTTCTTGAATCAGAGCAAACTCCTGATTGGCTGATCGAATGGTCTGATTCGAA
>JBDHYI010000057.1:0-3168 GCA_039811265.1 Chitinophagaceae bacterium
TTTTTAGCCCTGAAATGACTTTACTTTTATTGTCCATTTTTACACATTTTTGTGTAAACCTATTTTAGGACAAGACATTATATCGTTATTCAAAGGGATTCTTTATTGTATCAAGAAACTCTTTATTATTTCTAATATATCTAACAACAATGCTGTCTTTACGAATAACATAGTCACAGTCACTGCATCTATCACCTCCTATTTTAATAGGATTGGTTAACTGGTTGTGATAGAGTGCACTGTCATAAATAACAAATTGATACCATGATTTTACAGGCATTACATTATGTTTTGATTTCTTTCTTTGAAGTACGTTACAAGAAATAAGTGTCGATACTAGCAAGAAAACTAAAAGCTTATTCATGAATTACCTTTTTAGTTGTTGTAGACTTATCAGTTCCAATGACAAGTATATACAGGCCTCTTGTAAGATGATTGGGAAGGTTTACCTTATTCGCACCGACACCAAAATTTGCGGTTGAGTAAACAACTTGTCCATTATTATTTAACAGTTTTACCGATAATAGCTTTTCGTTATCAGGTACTTTAACTGTAATAAAATTAGAAAATGGATTAGGATAAATAGTAACATTGTTTTCTTTATCGACGGTATTAATTAAAGTATATCCTTGACAAATTGGTAAAATTACCATCCCATTAAACAGGGCTTGTGCATTTGCATCTAATGGAATATTTACACTTTTTCTGCCTCCTTGGAATGCCGAAGTATCATTCATGATAAATATTTTTCGTTTATTGTAAGGAATAACTGCTGTATCTGGCTGTTGATATACATACATAATTTTTTGTGTATCGCATACATGGTTCTGTTGAACAGCGTGTCCAATTTCATGCAACATAATTGCATAAAAATCCGCCTTCCCTTTGGGAACTGCACCTAAAGTATCATAATGAAAGGGCTTTATATTTTTATTGATTTCTATGTCTATCTCTGCTAATGGTATAGTATTTGTATTAAAAATATAAAATTTGGAATGTGTTACCGCAGGTCGAAAACCTTGATTAGTGTAAAAAATATAATTAACGCTATCGAAGAATGGCACCTTAGGTAATCCAAACGTATCTTTTTCGATGTACATATTTACTCCCGTAGCACAACGCCATTCATAAAGTGCTTTTTGTATACACCACATCGCTGAATCATTTTGATAAATCAGAGTATCTACGTGAAATCTATATCCATCGCTCTGCCTTTTAATAAATACTTCAGGAACTTTTTCTGCTGTTGGTTTACGGTAATTATAGATTGAGTATAAAATCTCTAATCTTTGATTTGCTGTATCTTTTTCTCCAACATTGTTTTGGATGATAAATTTACATGAACCAATTGGGTCTACGTTTGCGCCTGTATCAATAGATGGTACAATTATTTTAATTAGTGTGTCGCTCCACAGCAAATAATCTGAAGGCTCTAGAGGGATATAGGAATTGTTTGTAGGTGTTTCAGAGTTGGTAAAATACAAATTGCCATTGCCTTGTATAGGTCCAAATTGAAATCCTCTTACTGTTAAGGTATCTCCAACTCCACCTCTCACAGTATCAGGTGAAAAGCTTGTAATTGTAGCCACGCAATTTGGAATATTTACTGGTGGTGATACTTTGAATGTATCATAAGCAGTACTAAATGTGTCGTTAGGGAAATCAGCATATAGAGGTTCACTCATATATGTACTTAATCCGCCAAATATTACAGTGTCTTGAAATGAAATTGGACTGTTTGGAATGCAATTATTCATCTTCATTTTTACATGAATAAGCCCATTAGGAATAGCTGTTATTTGTTGTTTGCATTGTGAGTAAACTTTTTCTGTAATATCAACTGTAAATGCATCGGACATAAAGTCGTTTGGAATTGGGTTTGCATAACAGTTAGTATCAGCAATTAGATTTCCTCGAGTAATCGTAATATTATTACTAGCAACTATATTCGTTCCGAAAATATTAGTAGGATATTTTATTCTCAAGTAACAAATGTCTAGATATTTAGTCCAAATGTTATCTGAAATTTTAATATCAAATTCAAAGTACTTGGTAGCTGTACCCGTAACAATTGGATTGAAAATATAGTAGCTTACTGTATCTCCTGCTCTTGTTTTCTTTTTCTTTCTTATATAATGTTCTTTTTGATATTCTATCCAATTTCGATTTTCATCATATTGAGCCTTTGTGTAAGGTATGAATGTTTCAGTTAAATCAGGATTTGGAATGTTAGGCTTAGAGATAAAATTCAGTTCTTCATTGCAAACGATATAATTAAATCCTGTAATAATTTGAGCAAGATTATATACTTGTGCTAATGAGTCAAATGAACCAAGTACATCATGTGCAATTATTTGATTATTCTCAATTGAATATGAAATAAAACTTTGGTCTTCGAAGTATGCGCCTAAAAGTTGATTATTCGTTGCATTCCAAAAATTATTTGGCGGTGCGTCACGCCAATTAGCTTTGCATAAGAATATCCCTTTATCGCCTCTTTCTGGTTGTAAAGTATGACTAGTTCTGCTTAGAATATTGTTTATTATTCCACCTGTTGTAATTAGTTCAACTGTACCACACTCTAAATCGCCTTTAAATATTTTTGATATTTTAATGAGATTAGAAGTGTAAATTTCATGTGAAGTACTTAGCTGGTAGCTTTGAGAGTTGAGAACTTCACCTTCAAAAATGTAGTCAACAGTATTTATTCTGTCAACTATGTCTAATGGTATTTCTTGTGCAAATCCTTTTATAAATATTGTTGTTAGGATTATTAATGTTAATATCTTTTTCATGTTATTTTTTTTTAAAGTTATGTTTTTTGTTGATGAATAATGTTAAAGAGTGTGGCTCTTTTATTTTTTTGCTGGCTGTTTGTTTTGCAAAAAATAAATGTGCCACATGGTGGTGAAGTATCTGAACTGCTGCTGATGTCTTTTGTCATGTCCGTTGTCTTTTAATGGTTGCTTACAACGTTTTTCAGCTTGGCGAAGACGGCACTTGTAGCACAAATGCTGAATAGAATTACTATCGTTCAACTTTGCACTATTGCTCAATCGAAGCTGTTCACCCGCTCTCTTGCCAATTTGTTTGTTGAACTAAACCTTCGGTAGCCGCCTTACACCTCAAAAATAATCAAAAAAAAACATTTACTTAAGAGTTCATCAA
>JBDHYI010000058.1:0-3084 GCA_039811265.1 Chitinophagaceae bacterium
GAAGAAGCTGCTCCGCTACTTAATCCTTCAATAACGACAGTTCCTTGAGAGTTTGAACCCTGCTGAACTAATGCCTGGCAGCTACTTCCGCCATTATCTTTTTGACCTCCATTTACCATTTTCATTTCACTCCTGTTAGTTGAATTCCAAAATCAGTTTTCATTTTTAATAATTTAATTGTGTTTAAGTTATGCCTACTCTCTTCTAAAGGTTTTCGGCTGCTCCTGTTTTGTTTGCAAACAAATTTTTTTTATCAAAAAAATATGATGAATTGTCCATGTTGATTCCCTGGTTTTATGTTGAATGAAAACGACAGGCATATTAATGGTTTAACAGGTGTAATGTTTTTTAAAGGTAGAGCCATCATTTTTATCAACCAAAATATAGATTTCAAGTGGCACTTGAAATGGCGGTTGTTTTTTTCATTGTTTTCCCAATGAAAATTTCAATTTCTTTTAGCATCAAAAAATTTAAAAAATAGTCTGTCTTAGTGATATTGATTGAAAATTTGTATGGCATCCCAAAACCTCAATTTTAAGAATTACAGAATAGTCATGTTTCTAAATATTTTATCATACCAAACATCATCAGTCTTTACAATTTTTTCTTTTGAAATACTTTTATCATTCAAAATGTTTATCAGTTCTTTTTTGGAAAAAGTTGATTTACATATATGATGAACTTTAATTACTGTTTCATTATTCTTCTTATTTGCTCTATTAATGCAGTAGCTTCAATATTTTTCGCAACTATTTTACCGTAAGGGTCAATTAAAAATGATGTAGGGAAATACTCTATTTTATAATTATCGGTTATTTCACGGGAAAGAAGTTGATACCATGTAATTTTTTCTTTTATTAAAAATTTCTTCAGCACATCTAAGTTATCATCAGAAGCAATACTTATAAATACAATACTGTCTTTACTAAGTTTATTAAAGGCATTTTTTATTAAAGGCATTTGTTCTAAGCAAGGCACACACCATGTTCCCCAGAAATCGAGAAAAACATATTTGCCTTTAAATTGATTTAAGCCTATTGTTTCGTTTGACAAAATTTCCTTACCCGCAAATGCGGGAGCTTTAAAACCAATCTGTGGAGCAATGGCATTTCCAGTACTTTTCATTGCAGTTAAAATAAGTTCTGGTTTATCAAGATTTAGTTCATGAAATTTATAATATTTATTGTCAATTTTAAGAAAACCCCCAGGTTGAATTATTGAATCCTCGTTTATTTTTAATTTATCAGAATCAGGAATACAGATCATTTGTACCCTTCTATAACTTCTTGAAAAAAAATAAGCTGTTCTTGTCAATATCTTATAATCATGCCCGTCTTTCTCAATTGGTGAAACTGCATATTCAGGGATACTATAAAACAGTCCTTTGTTTTTCGATGCAATTATTATTGGCGCGAAATCGTTTATAATATTATTGCCTGTAAATCTTTGATATTTTACTTTATCAATGTTCTCATTCATGGCCATTTCTGTTGTATCAATTGTGATTGGTTGAAATGGTTTATCGTCACTAAAATCATTATTATTATTCTCGTCTATAATTACCAATTTTTTCCCGTATTGATCTGTTCCGGTTACAATATTTACAAAACATTTTATAGTGGTCTTTGTGAATTGACTGTCGTCATTAACCAGGGTATGAAGATCATTGAAATCATTCTTATTTATTTTTCCATTGAAATAATTTTGATACAAAAATTGTTTGGGATCAAATTTGATAACTGCCTGTTGAATATTTTTCCAATCGGGGGGGATGCCTTTCACATTCGGGTAAGTGTACTGAAATCCCTCGTCTCTTTTTGAACCCTTCATATCTATTGGGATAAAAAATGGGTAAAATGGTCCAAAATTTTGTACTATAGTTACAGGTAGTTTTAATTCATCTTGTTGAGGAAAAGCGTTTAAATTAAAAAATAAAAAAGAAGCAATAATTGTTATGCTCTTTGAACACAGTACTTGCATTTTAAACTAAAGTTTATAACAACAAAAAAATACACGCAAAAAATGTTGGAAATACATATTGAAAGATATGGCAAAAATAATAGTTGTCATATCTTTCATTCAATTAATACATCTTAGTGCCTCAATTCATTTTGAACACAACCCAAACATGTTTTCCCATCTGGGTATTTAATTTCTCCACAAAAATAACCTGTAGGACAACTATCAGGAATTGTAGTGCATTTGTCTTTACACCTGGTTGTAGATAGAGAATCTCCACCTAAAATATTTTTCAATTGTTCTCTTGTAAGGACTTCAATCGCATGATGATGCAGATTGTTCAAATTAATTTTTTTCATTTGCTTAAATTTTTGTGTGTTAAAAAATTTTTACAACACAAAGCTCCAATGTTTAATACCACTATAAGTGGAACGAATTAAAATTTCATTTCTTTTCGCATATTTCGAAAATAGTTATATTGGAGAAACACAAGTTTTTAAGATCCGCAGTATTTATATTTCGCATTTCATCTTTTGATAAACGCTGCCCATCTCTCATAAATAAGCATTTAACCATGGCTCCATCTTCTTCATAATAATAACTATTATACTGCCTGCTGTATTTTATAGGAAACCCTATTTCCTTCATTTCTAACAGTATATTCATCAAACCGCTTTTACTAAGTTTATTTTTATTTGCAAATGAGTTCAAACTTCCAGTGGCTTTATTCTTTACAAGAAAATCAATGTATTGCATCCTTTTTATTTGCTTTATTATAGACACAAATTGAAAATTTTACTTTCATAAAAAACTTTTCTGAATAATTCCTTTTTCACTAAATGCAATCTTTTTAGTTTATTTTTCTTGAACTTTATTTCTCCTTTTAATATCTGAATACTGCAAAACATATATTTATCTTTTTTTTCTCTGTTTCTCCTTTTTCGCTTTAAAACATTTTTTTAATTAATAAAACAAGTTCAGCTATCAATGAAAATCCTTTGAATTTATGTTGGTTAAAAACAACTGGCATATTAATGGTTTAACAGGTGTAATGTTTTCTAAAGGTAGAGCCATCATTTTTATCAACCAAAATATAGATTTCAAGTGGCACTTGAAATGGTGGTT
>JBDHYI010000059.1:0-2960 GCA_039811265.1 Chitinophagaceae bacterium
AAAATATCTTTTTAATAAATAAATATCAGAGAAACTTTGAGTATCCTCAATAATAACCGTAACTACATATATAATAAATGAGAGTATAATTGCATAAAAAATATACCAGCCTATTCTCATAAAATTAAACCTTGTATTTATTTTTTCCATGACATCTTGCGTTACAAAATTTTCGTTTGGCATTATTTCTAAATTTTGAAATTTTCAAGGAAATATTTTTCCAATTTCATTCACATCTTGAAAATAAGTATGAAAATATTATTGAGTGAAATCGCAAATACTTTTTAATGTTCTTTTTATTTTTTAGAGGGAAGCACTAAGAAAACAGCAATTGCTGTAACTAAAATATATGTAGCTAAAATAACAAATCCTCTTTCTCTTTGCTTTTTACTTTCAGTAATATACTTAACAGCAATACTGTCATGCCTTCGATAAAAAATGAAATAATTCAAAATGATAATAAAAATACCAAAAGCAGCAACAATTGTAAGCGGTATATCTCCACTTATAATAAACCCAAATTTTGCTGCAAGCATTGCTAAAGAAAATAAATTAATAATTTGAAAAACTAAAAATAAATACATGGCTTTTGATTTAGGTTCATCCTGATTACCTACTAATTTTCCCAAGAGGTAAAAGCGATAATATAAATAATCAAACATGGGTTTCACATTTTAATGAAGATGTCCTCCTTTTCATAATTGCTGTTGTTGTCATCATTGGAGATAACGGGTTTCAACTGTTCATCTAACACAATTATGTTGAGCCATCTTCTTGGGTGAGCAAAGTTTTCAGTTAAGTAACTTTTTGTGTATTTGTGCAGTATTATATTTGGGTTTATATAGTAACATTTTTTTTGATTACATTATACAAATTATTTAATTTTTTTTCAATATTTTGGTAAGATACTTAAGGTCTTACAAGTTATAATAGAATTTATTTTTTCATATTAAATAACCATTTCGAACAACAAATAATTTACACATATAGGAACATTCAGATAGAAATATTTTTCAACCACTTATATTCCTTGTCGGAAGAACTAAAAAAAAGGAAATTATAGAAATCATGATATAGGCAGCTAATAAAATAAATCCCCTTTTCTTTTGTTGATTGCTTTCCAATTCAAATTTCTTAGCTATTTTATAATGACGCCTGTACAAAAGGAGAAAGTTGAGAAAAATCACAATTGCTGAAGCAGGAATACCATAAACTGGATTAATTCCAGATTTTATGAATTTAGTTATTCTCTCAAAAAAAATTACTAATGTAAGAATATTCCATGCTTGAAATACCATAAACATGTACATGGCTTTTGATTTAGGTTCATCCTGATTACCTACTAATTTTCCCAAGAGGTAAAAGCGATAATATAAATAATCAAACATGGGTTTCACATTTTAATGAAGATGTCCTCCTTTTCATAATAGCAGTTGTTTTTACCACCTCTTATTGTTTATTTATTCCAGAATTTGAAGGTAATAAGGTTAAGTAGTTAGTGGTGCATTTTTACTACTAAGGTTTAAAAACATTTCTTGACTGCACTGCATTTTGATGCAAAGAAAAAACCTTAGTAGCAAATACAACAATCATCACAAATCTATAAAACCTTATTAGCTTATTTTTGCAAGGTTGGAAGGTAATAAAGTTAAGCGGATAGTAGTGCTTATTACTACAAAGATTTAAGAATAAAAATCACTTACCTTACTCTATAATTTTTTCAGCGCATCATACTTCCTTAAAAATGTTTCATAATCATCCACATAAAAACTTTCTTTCAACGTATACCACTTTTATATTTGTTTCTTGTCTGTGGTTTCATGGCTGTAGCAGAGCTAATTGCCTACATCTCCAAACTAAAAGGATTAAAACTTTCCTCTTGTGACAAAAGAACCTGAATCAATTATTTTCATTAATCAAAGTAGTAAAATACTATTTTAATTTAAACATTTTAATTTACCTATTTATAAACACCATTCATTGGAAAATCAATTTGCTTTAGATAATTCAAAATATCTTGTCTTGCTTTTTCTTTTTGAGAATCCTGGAATTTTTTATAATTAAGATAATAAAAAATATCAGAAGGGCTTTTGTTTGGCATATTATAATCAATATATTTTGGGACAGAGATTTTTTTATCAACTATAATATATTTTGCTACATAAATATTTTCATCCAGTTCATTGTGAAGCAGCATCGCTGCCCAAGCAGCATAAGTGGTCCCGCAACACCCAGTATTATTTTTTAAATATAAATTAACGCCATTGTTTATAAGAAGTTTAGCACAAGCTAAACTTTCACAAGCACCCATAAAAGGTATATAAAAATAAGTTGTATCATTACCTTTTGTTCTCACCAATATATCATTAACATTAGCACCGTATTGTATTAACAACTTCAAAATCTGAAGTGTATTTTTTTTAAATGAAATAAATTGGCTTGCTTCATGTATAGGCTTGATTTTTTCAAAATCTGCAATATTTAAGTTAGCACCATTTTCAAGAAGCACTTTTGTAGAATATAATTTATCATTTCCAACAGCTAAAAGTAATAAGGTTCGACCAAACGCGGGTTCTTGAAAATCAATATTTACTACACCTTTCCCCAGAATGTTGTTTATACTATTCGTATCTTCTTTTTCAACTGCTTTAGCTAATTCCCATTCAGGTGTATTTTTAAAAAGATCAAATTCATAGCCTGGGCCTAAACTTTGAGATTGTGAACAAGATGAAATTACAATGGCTAACGAAACAAAAATCATTAAAACTTTCATACAGTATTTACTTAATATTTTTAATCTCATTAATTGCCAAATCAACATAGCTATAGATTGCATTATTTCCGGAACAATAAATTTATATAACCCACATCATAAAATACTTCAAGTTCTATATTGGTCTTGAATATACATTCTTTCCTGTTTTCGTTTTGAAGTAAAGAAAAAAAACCTTAGTAACAAC
>JBDHYI010000060.1:0-2955 GCA_039811265.1 Chitinophagaceae bacterium
AATTACTTGCCCTTTTGTATGGAATGAACATGAAGTGCCACACGATTATGCAAGATATACTCAATTTGCATTGAAAAACTTATTGGAAAAAAATGGATTTGAAATTTTAGCTTTAGATAAAACAGGCGATTTTGCAACCGCATTACACCAAATGAAAATGGTGTATATACGAGAGCATTTTTTAAAATCTATGTTTTTAATTGGTAAGATAAAATTTATTACTTCTAATATTAGAGCTCCATTAATGATAATTTGCAACAGCTTATTTTTACTCTGTCATAAAATACTCCCAAAGCGTTACGATTTTTATTTAAACAATATAGTATTAGCGAGAAAAAAGTAATTAAAAATATTACTTGGGCTTACAATTTGTTCTAACAACTAATTTATACTTGATCTATGCCATCTTTACAACGAGAAATTTTATTATTTATAACATTTTCATAAGTAGAATAATTGTCTTTTTCCTGACTTCCGCAAATTAACACCCAAAATCAAAAAGCTCATTTAACAGTTTGTGTTCCTCTGTAAGGAGAAGAGTTTTCTTTATGATTTTCTTAGTTTGCGGTGTTATAATTTCAATTTGATAAATACTTGGCAAGATTTCAATTACTTTTTCAGGTGATAAATCTGATTTCTTTTCTTGAAGCTGGCGTTCCAGCTCTTTATAAACCTTGTATGCAACGAAGTTTAGACAGATGTGTGCTTCTATTCGTTTTTGTTTTCTATGAAAGATTGGTCGTATTTTTAGGTCTGTTTTTGATACTCTAAAAGCTTTTTCAATACGCCACAAATGACTGTAGTTCTCTAAAACAGCCTCTTTCCTCATTTTAGCATTAGTCAGATATCCTTTCAAACCATCCCATTGGGTATCCTGCTCAAATTTTTCTTTGTCGATAATGACCTTTACCTCACCCTCAAGTTTTAGGTATTTATTATATCCTCGGTTGTTAATACTAGCCTTAGTAAGCCTCCCTACTCTTACCTGTTTTTCAAGCTTTCTAAGTCCTTTTTCACGATTATATTTATCTTTCTTTGCACGGTCATCAGAATAAGTAATAATCAAATCTAAACCTCCCTTTTTAATGATTTGGCTTTCTCCGTTTTTAAGGCAAAGTGCTAGTATCTTTTCTTTGATTACTTTGGATTCATTCTTAATCCTTGCTCCTAATATAAATTCATATTTTTTGGATTGTAGCTCTTTAATATTATTAGTGGACATTAATCCGGAATCAGCAACAATAACAAGTTGCTTTAAAGCATACTTGTTTTTAAAAGAATCAATTATTGGAAGCATAGTATATCCTTCAAATTGATTTCCCTCGAAAATATCATACGCTAATGGATAGCCGTTTTTGCTTACCAATAGCCCTAAGACAATTTGTGGATTTTGGTGTTTCCCCTCTTTGGAAAAACCTGTCTTTCTCAACTCATCTTCGTTGTCAATTTCAAAATAGATAGTCGTTACATCATAAAAGACAATGTTTACTTCGCCTCCAAGGACTCCCTTTGTATGTTCATAACTTATGTTTTGAACGACTTCTTTTTGGCAGCCGTTGAGTTTGTCTAAATATCGATAGATTTCATCTTCAGAGTATTCCTTTTGTTCATATCGATAAAGATATTCTGTGGTTTTTAGTTTGCTCTTTGGATAAACTAAACGATATAGTACAAGGTCTTTAAAAAGTTTATCTTCAATCTTATTAAACCCAATCTCATCAAAAATCTTTCCTAAAATCAAATCAATCCCTACAAGTTTATGTGAAGTAATATTGCTCAGTAAGTTATTGAACTTTGTAGTTTCGTCTTCAAAATCAATTTCAATTAACCCTGACTCTTCTCTCATCCATTGGTTTGCTTTGGCAACAAGTTCTTCAATTGTTGATAGGTTACCTGATGAGCCGAAGCTTTTAATAACACGATAGCAACCAGCTGATTTGTCAACTACTTGAATATAAGTTTTACCATTTTTATGTTTTAGCCGTCTCACAAACATAAAAACAAAGGTAAAAAGTAAAATTAACACCCAAAATCAAAAATATATCGACAACAATACAAACATTATCAATTACTTATGATTTTAATAAAATCATAGTGCGGAAGTCAGGAAAACCATGAAACAGTTAGATACATTACAAATGTCTTCCCCAAGAAAATCTTCAATAAATGCCATATTAAATTATGCAAGAATGGAAGAAGTAACTGAGTAATTAGTTGTTTCTTGTACATAATTCTTAGCAAAGGCTTTATTGTTGAAAAAAATTACTTAGTTAAAACTAAAAAACAGGCTTAATGCCTGTTTTTTAGTAACTACAAACCTCGTAAGCCGGATTCTGTTTTTTTACTATCATTTATCTTGTTGCAACATTACTGTTACAATCATTTGCTGCCTACCCTGAAACTTGAACGAGCAGTTCTCAAACGTTTCTATACGTGGCATTGCAACATTCAAGGTTTACCCATAAAGTATATTACTACACCTTATTGTAAGCTCTTACCTTACATTTTCACCTTTTCCTGCAAAAGCAGGTAGTTATTTTCTGTGGCACTTTCTTTATGTTTTTAACATAACCAGCTATTCACTGGTGAATTGCTCTGTGTTGTCCAGACTTTCCTTACTGTTTGCACAGCACGATAGTTCGGGTTTGTAGTAATTGCAAATGTACTATTTAAAAAATATTTCTGTAGCACCATAACCAAATCTTGCATCATATTGGTTAATAAAATTTTTTACCTCTACTTTAGATTTTAATAATTCGTGTATTTCTTCTTTTAATTTTCCTTTTCCTACGCCATGTATAACAATTAATGAAGGTTGTTTATTAGCAACAGCCAAATTATACCATTTTTCAAACTCTTTTAATTTTATGGTTAAAATTTAGAAATTGCTTAAATGTTTCCATTCGTTTGTTATTTTTTCAATATGTAAATCTATTACACTTCGTGCAGGTTGTA
>JBDHYI010000061.1:0-2545 GCA_039811265.1 Chitinophagaceae bacterium
ACTTGAGGCTATTGCTGAGATGACAAAATAATGCTACTGTTATTTAAATTAGTGCACTTTATTATTGTCTCTATCAACCATAAAACGTTTAATCATTTTTTTTACTGCTGACCTTGATTTGCAGTTTGCCATCCGCTTTGTCCAAAGACTGTTTTTGCGCATGTGTTTTGCCCAATAGGTTTTACCATATTTTTTGAACCATTCCATTTGACGAAGTTATAATTGAAGTATTTGCTTATTTTACTAATTGAACAAGATTCTGCAGTGTATATTAAAAAAGGGTTTGACAATAAATTAGTAGAGGGGTAACATTTATCAACAGTTATTTGTTTATGGTTGTTCCTGTTTGAAAAATAATTTTTTAATTTATGTTGCGAAATTTAAAAATGGTTTGTTAATCAGATTTCATTCATAAAAAACGTGCAAAGTATGTAAACAAAAAAAATGTTTGATGTAGATTACTTTGCTATCGAAAAAAATCTTAAAATCTCAAAATATATTTGATATATGAAATTTAATGATAAGGGGGAAGTTAAACAGAAATTTAAAGCTGACTTAAAAAAATTTACTGAAAAGTTGAGTGATTATGTTTCGACTGACAATGGTGACTGGACTGTGAAAGGCTTTATAGATGTTTTCAAAAATATTTACACAATTTCATCAGACACAAAAATTGTTTCAAAGATTCTCGAAATTCATATTTTCCCACAGATTTTGCAATTTGCGGAAAATTTAGGTTATAATATTGTATTAGCTGAAAAGCAAAACTGGTATCCGGACATAAGTTTCGTGAAAAAGGACAACGAAAAAATAAAATTTGCAGTTGACCTAAAAACCACTTATCGGGATCCTAATTTTCCTGGACATATTAACGGTTTTACATTAGGCAGTCATGGTACATATTTTAAGGATAGAACAAGCAGCAAAAACATTCAGTTCCCTTATTCAGAATATTCTGGTCATTTTTGTTTAGGAATCATTTATACCAGAGCTGATGTTAACAACATTAATGAAACTGAAATATTCCAGGTTCAAGAATTGGAAGAAGAATATGAAACCCCAAAAATAAAAGTTGGTGAAAGAAAAGTTACATCAATCAAGCATCTTAAATCTATCACCTCTGTTATTAAAGATTTTGATTTCTTTGTTGCAGAAAAATGGGAAATTGCAAACGAAACCGAAGGCTCAAAAAATACCGCAAACATTGGTTCAATTACTAATATTGATGACCTTAAAAACTGTAATGGAATATTTGCTAACTTGGGAGAGCGTTGGTTTGACGAGTATTGGATAAATTACGGCTTGGCCACAATGGTTAAAGACGGGATTACCATTAAAATCACTAAACTGAAAGATTTCTTAGAGTTTAAAGGAAGAAATGATTTGTTGGGTAAACTTATTATTAAAAGCACAAAGAAGAAAAGTAAATGAAAGTAATAGTTCCCCCTATAAAAAGTCAAGGAATAAAAACCAAACTTATTCCATGGATTAAAGATGTTGCTCCAAAAGTTAAAGGTAAATGGATTGAGCCTTTTTTGGGTACTGGTGTTGTAGCTTTTAACTCAGGATATAAAAAGGCAATCCTCAATGATACAAACCCGCATATTGTAAGTTTTTACAAAGGAATTCAACAAGAAAAAATAACTGCTCCATTAATGCGTCAATATTTAGAAAATGAAGGTGAACTTTTAAGCAAAGCAGCAGATAATGGTTATGAACATTACAGGAAAATTAGAGACCGCTTTAATGAAAACTTTTCTCCTTTTGATTTTATATTCTTATCCCGTGCTGGATTTAATGGTATGATGAGATTCGGGAAAAAGGGGAATTGGAATATCCCGTTTTGCAAAAAGCCTCACCGTTTTGCTCAATCTTACATAACTAAAATTTGTAATCAGGTTTCTAATGTTTCAAAAATAATTATGCCTGAACCAGATTGGATTTTTTACAATAAACCGTTTACAGAAATTATTCCCTTGGCAACAAAGGATGATATCATTTATTGTGACCCACCTTACTTTGGACGATATGTTGACTATTACAATGGTTGGACTGAACAAGATGAAGAATATCTCTTCAATTTGCTTTCAAAAACTAAAGCAAAATTCATTCTTTCAACATGGCATCATAATGATTGGAGGAAAAATGAAATGATTGCAAAGTTTTGGAACAAATTTAATATTGTAACTAAAGACCATTTCTACCATTCAGGTGGTAATATTGAAAATCGCAGGACTATTGTTGAAGCTCTTGTATGCAATTTTGAGCTTCATAATATTAAAGAACATAATCACGGTCAAAATGACAAAAACAGGTCAGAACAATTGGTTCTTCAATTATTTTAAATCTTTGTAGCATCCTTTCCGAAGAAGTTATTCATTATGATAAACCTTTAATTTTAATTTTGTCTTTGTGTTTTATATTTTTTGGTTTCTTTTTAAATGAATGTTTATCTGCAATTTTCACCCTTCATCCCGCAAAATTTCTTTACATTACACATTAAAGCTCCTCTATGTTTACACATCAATGCATTTCTGCTATGTGC
>JBDHYI010000062.1:0-2511 GCA_039811265.1 Chitinophagaceae bacterium
ATGTGCCATGATGTATTTATTATATAGTCCATAAGTAAAGCAAAAAAATAAATAATCAAATTTTGGACTATTTATATTTATAATTGGTATTATTCAATATAATACGATAATAATAATTATTGACTAAAAAAATCTTATAAAAATTTAATTTAATGAATAAATTGAATATTTTTGCACTCCTTCAAAATTTTAAGCGGGCGTGGTGAAATTGGTAGACACGCTAGACTTAGGATCTAGTGCTTTGCGGCATGGGGGTTCGAGTCCCTCCGCCCGCACCCAACAAAAAAAGAGTGCTTATGATAAATAAGCACTCTTTTTTATTTTATCTAAATGATAAATGTGTAATTTCGAGTAATCCTACCAAACTTGAGCTCGTTGGTTTTCTGGTTTATACATTTTATTTCCTTCTTTCACATTAAATGCATTATAAAACGGTGTAAAATTGGATAAAGGTCCATTACATCTAAATACCCCCGGAGAATGAGGATCGGTAACGAGTCTTTGTGCTGCTTCTTCATCACGAATATTATTTCTCCAAACTTGAGCCCAACTTAAAAAGAAACGTTGGTCTGGAGTGAAGCCGTCTATTTTTTCATTTGATTTACCTTGAGCTGTCATTTTGAATGCATCATAAGCAATGGTAATCCCTCCTAAATCTGCAATGTTTTCTCCGAGAGTTAAAGCTCCGTTTACATGTTTATTATCTAAAATAGTGTAATTATCAAATTGTTCTTTAACCATTTTCGTTTTTGCATCAAAATTTTTCTTATCAGTATCCGTCCACCAATTTTTCAAATTTCCGTCTGCGGCATATTGACAACCTTGATCGTCAAATCCGTGTGTCATTTCATGGCCTATTACCGCTCCTATTGCTCCATAAATTGCAGCATCATCTGTGTTTAAATCAAAAAACGGATATTGTAAAATCCCGGCCGGGAAAACAATTTCATTGAATATTGGGTTGTAATAAGCATTGACAGTAGGCGGAGTCATACCCCATTCGCTTTTATCAACGGGTTTTCCTAATTTATTAATTTCATATTGATATTCAAATTGATTTGAAGCTAATAAATTTTTAATAAAAGATTCTTTTGAAATTTCTAAACCATCATAACTTTTCCATTTATCCGGATATCCGATTTTTTTAATAAAAGTATGAAGTTTTTCTTTAGCTTTTTGTTTGGTTTCATCTCCCATCCAGTCTAATTTATTTATTCTTGTTTCAAAAGCCGTTTGTAAGTTATTTACAAGTTCTACCATGCGTTCTTTTGCTTTAGGAGTAAAATATTTGTCAGTATATAATTTGCCTAATTGCATACCTATCGCACCATCTACAATATTTAAAATACGTTTCCATCTAGGTTTTTGTTCTTGTTGCCCTCTTAAAATTTTATTATAAAAAGCAAAGTTTTCATGATCAAATTCATGACTTAAAAACGGCGCCATATTACTTATCAAATGCCATTTTAAATAAACTTTCCAATTATCAATGCTCTCCTTACTTAGCATTTTTGATAGCGTTGCATAGTAATTTGGTTGAGATACCAAAACTGTATCTTGGTTTTTTATCGAACATTTTTCCAAGAAAGATATCCAATCAAATTGATTGGTTTTATTTGAAAATTCTTTTAAAGTAAATTTATTATACATTTTATAAGGGTCCCTCATTTCAACACGATCCATACTTGCTTTTGCAAGTTCGGTTTCCATTTTCATAATTATTGATGCTTGTGCTGCTGCATTTTCTTCTGTTTCACCTGAAAGTACCAGCATATTTTTAATATGTGTGAGGTATTTTTCCCTAATTTCTTTTTCTCTTGTATCATTTTTTAAATAATAATCTCTATCGGGAAGTCCGATACCGGCTTGATAAAAATTACAAACTACTTGATTTACATTTTTATCATCAGGTCCTATATAAATGCCAATGATGGGATTGTATCCTTGTTTGGTTTCACGAGCTATTTCATTTATTAAAGAGTTATAATCATTAATTTTATTTATAAAATCTAATTCCGATTGTATTGCGGTAATACCCATTTTTTCTATACTCAGACTATCCATACCCGATGCATAAAAATCTCCAACCATTTGTTCGGGACTACCTTTAGTTGCGTTTTTACCGTCCGAAGCTTCTTCGAGAAGTTCTTTCAATACTTTTTCATTAAAATCTATTAAAATATTAAAACTTCCCCAACGAGTTTCCGATGCCGGAATTGCATTGTTTTTTAGCCAGTTAGCACCTGCATAGTGGTAAAAATCATCAGCAGGTTTTATTGAACTATCTATATAGGAAGGTTCAATAAATTTAATGCCTTTTGGGAGAGAACTGAATTCTTTAGTGTCACTTTGTTTATCCTTTTCTTGACAAGAGTAAATTGAACCCATAAGCAGTAAAGCGAAAATTGTTTTTTTGGTAAATTTCATATTTAAAATTATTATTGTCCGATAAAAAAATAAAGGTTGGGGTAACTTTTTATGGTTACCCCTATTTAGTGTAATTTAGGTTTT